>NZ_JBFTID010000008.1:0-231629 GCF_056394605.1 Rhizobium sp. 10N427
TCTCAAAGCTAAAGCCGAAGATACCCATCACCCGCACTTGGCCTTCCCTTTGCAACCCCGGCCAGCGCCGGGCAGGCCAAGCGCTGATCGTCTACAGGGGGGTGAATATTGGACGCCGATAAGGGGTCAACATTGCGAGCCGATTGACAAATGGTCGTCCTGTCAGCTCTGAGCAAAGCTTAGCAAGTGCGTGGGCGGCGGATTTCACAACCTGGTCCTCCTTTGCCCCGCGCCGCAGCTCTCTATCGAATAGCTTCGCGTCTCGACTGAGCGATTTTAGCTCTTCAAGCAGCGCGTCAAAGCGACCAATAGGTTGGTTCCTACCGCGATAGAATTCTGCAATGAAAACCCGAGGGGCACTCTCAAGCTGTTCAATCGCGTTTTCAGCGGCCCTTTGCACTTCGCGTGCGGCGACGACTCGCTTCTCAGTCGATAGGGGCATTAGTGACCGCTTAGTCCAATAACTCCACCAAATACCGGACAATCGCTCCTCAACTAACCCTCGATCTAGCTCAGTACCGGAGAGTGTTTCATGCCGAGATGGTCTGGCCTGAATAAAGGCCATGGCCAGGTCCGCGCCCTTGCGGCCAAAATCGTCAGCTTCTTCAATCCTATGCAACATTTTACGAACCTCTAGAACTGAGTTATAAAACCCGAGGAACATGTGCGACCTAAAGCCATCGCGATCTATGCCAATTCTTCGATTGGTGTACCGACAACATCCAGCGGATTGACGGTAACRAACACGGTATAGCTTGATTATTGTATAAAAAATAAAAATAAAATCAAGTATTTATAATCTTAATTAGGTTCCCTTCACCCGCTCCAATCTTCTCTACACTGAAAATGAAATGAGCGGCCGGAGCCGCTCATTTGACGTTTTGATTTCCCGTTGCTCAGAACTCTGTCCAGTCGGCTTCCTTGCTTTCCGCCGCCGGGCTGCTCTTGCCAAAGGCGCTGGCGAGTTTCTGGCCGAGTGCGCGCGCCGGTGATGCGGCGGGCCTTGCGGTTCCTTCGTTGGCGACGCGGATCGAGGCTGGGCGCGGGTTGGCTGCGCGGGCCGGTGCTGGGCGGGGTGCTGCGGCCGGGCGGGGAGCGGAATGTGAGGCGGGCGCAGCGGCGGCGAAGCCACCGGTTCCGGTCAGCCTGAACTCTGAAAGAAGGTTGTTCAGCGATGCCGCTTCGGTTGCCAGGCTGTGGCTGGCGGCGGTGCTTTCCTCGACCATCGCAGCATTCTGCTGCGTGCCCTGGTCCATGGTGTTCACGGCCGTGTTGATCTCCTGCAAGCCGGTCGATTGTTCGCGCGCGGCCTCGGCGATCGCGTGGACGTGCTGGTTGATTTCCTGCACCTCCTGGACGATCGCATCCAGCGCCTTGCCGGTCTCGCCAACAAGCGCCACGCCGGTCTGCACGTGCGTGCCGGAATTGGTGATCAGCGCCTTGATTTCCTTGGCAGCATTGGCGGAACGCTGGGCGAGTTCACGGACTTCCTGGGCAACGACCGCAAAGCCCTTGCCGGCTTCACCGGCACGCGCCGCCTCGACACCTGCATTGAGGGCCAGCAGGTTGGTCTGGAAGGCGATGTCGTCGATGACGCCGATGATGTTGCCGATTTCCACCGACGACTGCTCGATCTGCTGCATCGCGCCGACCGCCTTCTGGACGATGGCGCCGGATTTTTCGGCGCCGCTGCGCATGCGTGTCACCAGCTCACTGGCTTCTTGAGCACGGCGGGCGGCATCTCGTACCGTTGTGGTGATCTGCTCGAGCGCTGCTGCCGTCTGTTCGACGGAGGCCGCCTGCTGTTCGGTGCGGCGCGACAGCTCGTCGGCCGAGGAGCGGATTTCGTTGGCACCGGCGCCGATGGCGCGGGCATTGGCGCCGACGGCATTCATCGTGCCGTTGAGCTTGCTGACGGAGCTGTTGAAATCGGCGCGCAGGCCTTCGAGATGCTCCGGGAAAGGAGTCTCGATATGGGCGACGAGATCGCCTGATGACAGGCGCTTCAGGCCATTTGCCAATTCGTCCACGGTGCGGGCGAGTTCGTTGGCTTCGCGGATCTTTTCGGCTTCGCGCTGGCTGCGCTCGTTGTCGCTGAGATTGCGCTCGCTCTCGGCGCGCGCCTCGATCTGCTTGCGCTCGAGGGCGTTGTCGCGGAAGACGGCAAGTGCCGCTGCCATCTGGCCGACTTCGTCGCCACGATCGAGGCCGGGCACGTCGCGTTCCGTCTCTCCTTCGGCAAGCAACGTCATGCGCTCGCGCAGCTGCACCATCGGCCCGGCAATACCTGCCTGGGCGATGTAGAAGCCCAACGCCATCGCACCGGCGATCGATGCAGCAATGACGGCGAGGCAGATGTTGATCCGCGTGCGAACGGCAACGGAGAGCGCATCGCCGCCGTCGTTGAGCATCGACATCATCGCGTCGTTGTTTGCGGTCATTTTCGGTGTCAGGGCGTTCAGCTTTGTCGTCATCATGACAGCTGCCAATTGGGCGCTGGTCATGTCGCCGGATTTTCCAGCTTCGACGACTTTCGCCGACAGGGCTTCGATTTCGTCGATACCCTTCAGGAGCTCATCGATCGCGCTCTTGCGCGCTGGAACCAGATCGGAGGCCTGCTGCAGACGGTCGCGGGCCTGCGGGATCTTGCTGGGCACCGACAGAGCCGTCTTGAAGGCAGGCGTATCCGGCTTCATGTTCGAGAGCGTAGTTGTCTGAAGCACAGAGGAAATCAGCGAGGCGCTTGCGCGCGAGCCCTGCATGGCCGCCAGTGCCTCATGATCGATGAAGGCACTGTAGTTTGCGTCAGCGCGGAGGAATTCGGAGATGATATATCCCACACCGGCGACGGTGATCACGCCGAGAAGCGCGATGACGGAAAGGATCTTGGTCCGGATTTTCAGATGTTTGAGCATGGAAAAAGCCCGTTGCGTTCGGCGCGGCCTGTTGCTTGCCGCAGCGCGTTTGAAATCAATGTGTGAAACTCAGCGAAATCTGCTGCGGTTCTTGCGGCATTCCGAAATACCTCGGAGAGGCTCGACAGCGCGCATCATGCAAGCGGCGGGAGGGGCCGGTGTCGTCGCCGGCGATAAGAATCCAGATTGCTTAATGCTGCCCTAACGCCGCGGGGCAAACCACAGAAAAGATGGCAAGCAATGCGTGCCTGGCAAATGACCCGGGCGGTCTATGCAGGTTTCCGGCAGGGCACGTGCGGGGTTTTGTCCCAGAAAAACGGATTGCTGCGAAGCTGCCAGACGGCACGCCACGCAGCCGCCGAGAGCATCAGCCAATAAAGCGGCAATGCCAGCCAGCGCAGCCTGAGCGCCCGGCGCTCCCAGCGCGTCATTGCCTTGCGCCCAAGTAGGACGAAAAGCACGTAGCTGGCGATGACATTGCAGCTATCGACCGCAAGCAGGATCCAGTGGACCAGATCTTTCGCACTGTTTCGTTCGGCGAGGTCGAGCAAAGCCGCGCTTATGAAGAACAGCATCCACGGATGCGCGAGCGCAGACAAAAGCATTCCGGCGATCAGCAACTGAAACACCGCAAAGCCCGCGAGGCCCATCTCCCGCATAAGCAGCGCGGGATCGCGCATCAACACCAGCCACGTCTGCAGCCAGCCCTTGAACCAGCGGGTACGCTGGTGAAGCCAGGTCGCGGCAGTGACGGGCGCGTCTTCCAGCGTCTGAGAGCTCAGCACGCCGCAGCGATATCCCCTGCGGTAAAGCCGCATGCCGAGGTCGGCATCTTCGGTGACATTGTGCGGATCCCAGCCGCCTGCTTCTTTCAGGATGCTGGTCTTGAAGTGGTTTGAGGTGCCGCCGAGCGGCATCGGCAGGCGCATCAGTGCCAGCATCGGCAGCAGCATACGGAACAGCGCGGAATATTCGAGCGCAAACGCAGCCGATATCCAGGAGTCGCGGGCATTGGCGATGATCAGCGGCGCCTGCAAGCAGACGACGTCATCAGGGGACGCCCGGAAGGTCGCATATGCCTCGCGCAGCTGGTCCGGATGCGGCCGGTCTTCGGCATCGTAAACGGCGAGCAACTCGCCGCGTGCCGAGGCCAGTGCATAGTTCAGCGCCTTCGGCTTCGTTCGCGGCCGGGCGGGCGGGACCTCGATGATTTCGAATTGCGTGCCGAGTGCCTGCGCCTTCAACGCTGCGATCGTCTCGCGATCGTCTGCCTCGCAGACGAGCTTGATATCGAGTTTCGAGACCGGCCAATTCAACCGCTTCAGGCAGGTGATCAGCTGCTCGGCGACCGCCGCCTCACGGTAGAGACCGACCATGACCGTATACACAGGCAGCGGATCGCCATCCGCTGTGCGGAGATTGAAACGCGGCACCGGTTTCTTGAGTGCCATGAAGCGGATCAGCATCGATGCCAGATAGAATAGCGAAACGAAGATATGCGCTATGAGCAAGACATTGGCATTCGCCAGAATTCCAGCAGCAAGAGCCGTCACGGCTACACCGGCAATGAAACCCTGCTTTCCAAGCAGCACGATACGCGCGCTTGCATCGGGGTCACGCTCGAAAAGCGTATTGACGCTCTGCTTTACCTGTCGCTGGGCGCCACGTTCCCAGATTGCCCTGCGCATCTCCGCCGGGGTGGTGATCAGCAGCTGCTCGCGCAAATCCGGGCGGGCGGCCAGCCGTGCCTGCAGGGCTGGAATCTGCCGGGCTTGCGGTACGATCGCATGGGCATGCTGCGGCAGGTATTGGAGCTTGAGAACCTTGGTCTCGATAAGCTGCGTATCGAGGACGTCACTGTCGTGAATGAGTTCCGGATTTAGCCGGTCGATAAACTCCAGCCGGAGCAACCGCGCCAATCCGGCATAATAGTTCTCAGCAAGAATCCAGCCGCTGGACAACAGTTCCTGCTCGATCGTCGTCCCGTTTTGCCGCGCCAACCCGGCGGCCTCGGCGATCATCGGTTTCCCGATGCCAAGTTCCTGCAGAACGCGAGCCTCTGTACGGAAAAGCTCATCGTCCTCAGCCTCAAGGACGACCCGGTCATTCTGGCTGTGATTTGTTCGCAGGCGGTCGATGGCGCCGCCCGGCGCATATTCCCCGATACGCATGACTCTGATACACCGTCACCGAAGCGGCGACACCCTGCCCCTGATCCGAGGCTGGATAGTAATGACACAATCCTCAATTGCATCCCTAGCTTTTAAGGGATTGTTAACTTTTTGGTTGTCGCTGGTTGTGTTTTTTCCTGTGACGGCCGGGGCGCAGCAGGCCTCGCCCTCTCTGCCGCTACTTTTCGATTCCCGCGAACGCCTTGCCAAGCCGGACCTCTCATCGCTGGTGCGGCTGCGGTTCCTGACATCCGTGGATTTTCCACCGTTCAACTTTACCGATCAAAACGGAAAGCTGTCGGGTTTTAATGTCGATCTGGCACGCGATATCTGCAATGAACTCGAGATTGCAGATAAATGCGAAATCCAGGCCTTGCCCTTCGCCGATCTTGCGGAGGCGCTTGCAGCGTCGCAGGGCGACGCGGTGATCGCAGGCCTGGCGGTGACGCCGGATCTGCGCGGCAAGTTCACATTTTCACGGCCCTATCTGATGCTTCCGGCCCGCTTTGCCCGAAATGGCAAGGCAGAGATCAAGGGCGATACGGCAGCGGCACTGGCAGGCAAGCCGGTCGGCGTTGTCAAGTCGACTGTCCATGAAGCGATGCTCGCCGCCTATTTCCCGGCCATCAAGGCGGTGCCGTTCGACAACAAGGAAGCGCTGCTGACGGCTCTGAAGGACGGCAAGGTCGATGCTGCCTTCGCCGACGCGCTGCAGCTCTCCTTCTGGGTGTCGTCACAGGCATCGGCAAAATGCTGCTCGCTATTCGATGGCCCCTATCCGTCGGAGCAGTTCCTGGGAGAGGGCATGACGATCATGCTGCGCCGGAACGATGCGATCCTGACGGCGGCGCTGGATCACGCTCTGGCGGCCCTGTCGCGCAACGGCCGCCTGCAGGAAATCTACCTGCGTTATTTCCCGAATGGTCTCTACTAGCCCTTGCGGAAGCGGGCGATCGCGCTGCGCTCGATCGCGGCGCAGGTGAGCTTGTCGAGACCCAGCCGGTCGCGCAGCATGCTGAGAAGGCGGAGTTCTTCTGCTTTGACGGAAAGATCGGCCGAGGCCACTTCGACGGCCAGCGCATAGGCGGTGTCGTAGAGCTTTGCCGGCAGCGTATCCTTGACCGTCTCCAGCACCACATCGAGTCCCTCGGGGCCGGAAAGCAGCGAAGCACAATCGCGGGCGATCGGGATCAGCTTGTCATCGTCGAAATCCCGGAAGACCGGCAGAAAGCCGATCAGCTGGCCGATACGCTCCATCTCCCGGTCGTTCATCGTGCTATCGACGGCCGATGCCATGACCATCACATAGATCAGGGCGTCATGGGCGGAAAGCGGCTTGTTCATTCGGTCATTCCCTCTGTTCTCCCGAAGTTTAGGAATTGGTCTGTGTCATTACAAGGGATCGTCAGGTCGGATCGAGGGGATTGTCGTCAGGCGGCGGATCGGCTGGCGGTGCGATCGGCGCACCCTTGCGCGGGTCGTCGCCGAAGATGCCTTTCTTGTCCGCCCTAGCCGTCTCGGAGGCTGCAGCAAAGGCGGAGCCGGGTGCGGCTTCCGCCCAGCCGTTTTCGGCAAGCCATTCCGAAAGATCCTGCGTGCCGATCTTGCAGCTAGCCGTCGCCGTGCCCTTCCAGTTGGCGTCGTCTAGATCGCAGGTCACCGAGCGCAGGCGCAGGAACAGCCGGAAATTCGTCTTCGCCAGCATGCCGCAAGGCCAATCGCTGCCATCGCCATCCCTGCAGCTCTTGTCATCAGGCGTCGGCAGGATACCGGCAAGCGCCAGCTTCCGGTCGCCGAAGGCAAGCACCCCGGCGCTTTCGGCAACCGGCCGCGGCAGCACGGCACCCTTCTTTGGTTCGGGTTTCGGCTTTTCCGGCTCGGGCGCCGCAACGCGCTCCAAAGGCCTTCCATCGACCTCTGCCGGATAGAACTGGCTGCCGCTATCGACCGGTCTGGCATTCATGCTGATTTCGGGGGCAGGCGGCTTCAGAGCAGGCGGCGGCGCAGCGCTTGCGGCCTCTGAGACAGCAGGAGCGGGCGCTTCGCTTTCTATTGCCGCGGCATCAGCCCCGGAAAACCGCTCCCGCCCGGCTGCCAGCATGCCCGCAACAATGGCGATCCCCGCAACAGCTGTCAGAAGTGCCGCAGGCCGCATGGAAGATTTTCCTATTGGCTGGCCCAGATGATGCGGGCAATCCAATCCACATCGGAGAGCTCGAATATCCGGTTCGGGTGTTCTGGATTGAGCGACATCAGCTCGATGGAACGCGGGCTCTGGCGCAACAGCACCTTCGCCATCACCTCTCCCTCGCGCGTCTTGACCACGACGCGGTCGTTGCGGCGTACCTGCGCGCCGGGCTCGACGATCAGCACATCGCCATCCCGGTACAGCGGCATCATGCTGTCGCCCTGGACTTCGAGCGCGTAGACGCCGGCCTTTTGCGAGGGAGCGGCCGGGAATTCCACGACGTCCCAGCCTTGACCGGCGGGAAAGCCGCCATCGTCGAAAAAGCCGCCCGCGCCCGCCTGCGCGAAGCCGAGAAGCGGTATCGAACTGCCCTGAGCCGGAAAGGCGCCCTCCGGAATGCCGGAAAAGCCGGTGGCCGGGCGCATGAAGGTCAGGAACTGCTCCATGGTCGCGCCGGTCGCATCCAGCACCTTGGCGATGGATTCGGTCGAGGGCCAGCGCATCCGGCCGTCAGTGGAGAGACGTTTGGACTTGTTGAAGGAGGTGGGGTCGAGACCCGCACGGCGGGCAAGACCCGAGGGCGTCAGGTCGTGCCGTTCGGCAAGCCTGTCGATCGCTCCCCAAATCTGCTCGTGTGACAGCATCGTGCATGATCCTGCGCGCTGAGCGCTACTCTCCAGTCGGCGCAAAGATTAACGCCAAGCTCACGCATAGTAAAGAGGATAGAGGAATAAAATCCTGTTTTGGATCAGGCGACCATCGCCATGTTGATCTTGCCGAGCTGGATGACAGCCTGGGTGCGGCTATCAACATTGAGCTTGAGCAGGATGGCCGAGACATGCGCCTTGATCGTCGCTTCGGAGACGCCGAGTTCATAGGCGATCTGCTTGTTGAGCAGGCCTTCGCCCAGCATGGTCAGAACACGGCTCTGCTGCGGCGTCAGCGTATGCAGTCGGTGGATGAGATCAGCGACATCAGGGTCCTGTTCCTGCCCGTCGCGGTAATTTTCAGGTGTGGCGATATCGCCGGCCAGTACCGTCTGGATGCCGCGGCGGATATCCTCGATCCCGGATGATTTGGAGATGAAGCCCGAAGCGCCGAGTTCCAGCGCCCGGCGGATCGTTGTCGCATCGTCGGTGGCGGAGATGATGACGATCGGCAGGCTGGCGAATTCCGAACGCAGCGACATCAACCCGGAAAACCCGCTAACCCCTGGCATGGCCAGATCGAGCAGCATCAGGTCGGCATCAGGATGATCGCCGGCGGCAGCACGCGCCGCGCTGAAATCACCGGCCTCGATAATGGATTGCTGTCCGTCCATGCCGGATACGGCCTGACGCAGCGCATCCCGGAAAAGCGGGTGATCGTCTGCAATGATGATCGTCTGTTCCTGCATCGATCACTCCCTCCCAAGAGCCGATCCCGTCCTCCCACATGCGGCGGCGCGCGCCACACATGTCTCCATTCTTATATGACTATATCAAATCAGGTCTTTTGCGGAAGGGGCGCCGTCTTCTCATCCTCCTGGAATTGCTTCACGACGCCCATGAAGCTCTTCATCATCTTTTCCATGATGCTGATCGAGCGGTCGATCTCGGCATCTGAGGGCAGGGCCTTGTTGACGATGCTCTTGTTCTCAAGCGCGCCGACGCGCTCCGAGAGCCGGTCGAGCTCATCCTCGTAGGCGGCCCGCTCATCGGCGGCCATACGGCAGACCAGCGATCCCTCTTTCTCCTCGCAAAGCGACATCGCGCCGGTCTGCTTGTCGAGACGGATGAAATGGTCGCCGCTGCGCTCCAGCTGGAAACGCGCCGCGTCAGGCTCGGCGGCGAAAAGCGTTGCGGGCAGAAGCAAGGCTGCAAGTCCGATTGCGATCGTCTTCATCAGATCATCCTCCGGATTTTGGGTGCGGCTGTCGTTTTTCGCCTGCGGGCCGTGGACATCGCCGTCTCTTTGCGGCAAAGCGCTGGCAACCAGGATCAGCCATTCGTGAGGCCATCATGACCGTGACACCGGCCGTTTACAAGATCGTGACGGAAATGCTCTGGCAGCAGGCGCGGGAAGCAGGCGTCTTCCGCGGCGCCGGCATCGATCTCAACGACGGTTTCATTCACCTTTCGACCGCCGCCCAGGCACGCCAGACCGCAGCGCTCTATTTCGCAGGCCAGGCGGATCTGATGCTCATCGCGATCGACAGCACAGAGTTCGGCGACAAGCTGATCTTCGAAGCCTCGCGCGGCGGTGATCTCTTTCCGCATCTCTATGGCGAGCTGCCGCTTTCCGCGGTGATCTGGGAGAAGCCGCTGCCGCTCGACGAGGCAGGCAATCACATCTTTCCGGAGCTTATCTGATGATGGACCTTTTCAAGCAGGCCACCCGCAAGGGCCTCTTCCTCTTCGATCCGGAAACGGCGCATGGCATGTCGATCGCCGGGCTGAAATCCGGTCTCGTGCGGGCTTGCCGCATTCCCGCCGATCCGCGGCTCGCACAAACGGTCGCCGGCCTGACATTCGCCAATCCACTCGGCATGGCTGCCGGTTACGACAAGAATGCCGAAGTGCCGCAAGCCCTGCTGCGGCTCGGCTTCGGCTTCACCGAAATCGGCACGGTGACGCCCAAGCCGCAATCCGGCAATCCACGCCCGCGCATCTTCCGCCTGGTCGAAGACAATGGCGTCATCAACCGCCTCGGTTTCAACAATGAAGGCCACGAGGCGGCCTTCCAGCGCCTCGCGGCGATCCGAGGCGATGGCATCATCGGCGTCAACATCGGCGCCAACAAGGATAGCGAGGACCGGATCGGCGATTACGTCACCGGCATCCGCCGCTTCTATTCCGTCGCCCGCTATTTCACGGCCAATATCTCCTCGCCCAACACGCCGGGCCTGCGCGATCTGCAGGCGCGCGAAAGCCTTGCGGCCCTTCTGTCCGCCGTGCTCGCCGCCCGCGACGAGGAAGCGAAGAAGGCTGGCCGCCGTGTGCCGGTTTTCCTGAAGATCGCGCCTGATCTGACGGAAGAGGGCATGGACGATATCGCCGCAGAAGCCCTGGCGCATGCGCTGGATGGCCTGATCGTTTCCAATACGACGCTCGCCCGCGATGGCCTGAAGGATCAGCGGCAGGCGAAGGAGGCTGGTGGCCTTTCCGGCGCGCCGCTCTTTACCAAGTCGACGGCCGTGCTCGCGCGGATGCGCAAGCGCGTCGGCCCGTCTATGCCGATCATCGGCGTTGGCGGCGTGTCCTCGGCTGAAACCGCGCTTGAGAAGATCAAGGCCGGTGCGGACCTCGTGCAGCTCTATTCCTGCATGGTCTATGAAGGCCCGGGTCTGGCCGGCGATATCATCCGCGGTCTCTCGAAGCTCGTTGACCGCGAGAAGGTCTCATCGATCCGCGAGCTGCGCGACAGCAGGCTCGATCACTGGGCTGCCGCGAAGGTCTGATCGGCGCGCGGCTTGACCAGCATCACCAGGAAGATGCCGCGAAACAGCAGGAAGGCGTTCATCGCCAGCCAGAGTCCGTGATTGCCGAACAGTGGTACGAAGACCGCCAGCGCCGCCAGGTATCCGGCGAAGGACATCAGCATGCGATTGCGCATGTCTGAGGACCAAGTCGCGCCGATGAAGACCCCGTCCATCAGAAACGCCAGCGCGCCGGTGAGACCTGTGATCGCCGCCCAGGGCATATAGGTGTTGGCCGCCTCGCGAACATCGGGGGAGGTGGTCAGCACCGAGATCAGCCACGGCCCGGCGGCAAAGAAGAACGCCGAAACGGCGGCCGCAAGTCCGAACGACCAGATCGCCGTCAGCTTCAGGCCGCGATCGAAGGCCGGACGGTGGGCTGCGCCGATTGCCCGGCCGGTGATCTGCTCGGCAGCATTGGCAAGGCCATCGAGATAATAGCCGGACAGTAGAAAGAAGTTCATCAGCACCGCATTGGCCGCCAGCGTCACAGCGCCGAAGCTGGTGCCGATGCGGGTCATGATGGCGAAGGAGCCGATCAGCACGAAGGTGCGGATCAGGATATCGCGGTTGAGCGCGAAGAGCTCTGCCAGCCGGTGCCGCGACAGGATTTCGGCACGTTGCGGGCGCTGACTTCCTCTGAAGCTGCGCAACACGATTGCCAGACCGGCGAGCGCGCCAATCGTCTCGCCCACCATCGTGCCCCAGGCAACGCCTGCGACACCCCATTCAAGCTCCAGACCGAGATAGATGGCGAGTACGATGTTGATGCCGTTGATGAGGATTTGCAGCGAAAGCCCGATCGTGCCCTGGCCGCGTCCGAGGACGAAGCCGAGAATGGCATAGTTTGCCAGCGCGGCAGGCGCCGCCAGGATGCGGATCGAGAAATAGGTGCTGGTCGCTTGCGCCACGGCCGCTTCCGGCCCCATCAGCTTCAGTCCCGCTGCCAGAAGCAGCGGGGACAGACAGAGCAACAATACGCCGCAGCCGATCGCCGAAATCATCGCCCGCCAGAACACGCCCTGCTGCTCCCGCAGATCACGCCGGCCGAGCGCCTGCGCGGTCAGGCCGGTCGTCGAGGCGCGGAGAAAGTTGAAGCTGCCGAGGAGGAGGTCGAACAGCATGGCGCCGATGGCAAGACCGGCAAGCGCGTCGGGTTGGCCCATATGGCCGACGACGCCGGTATCGACAAGGCCGAGCAACGGCGTCGTCATGAAGCCAAGGGTCATCGGGATGGCAATCGACAGCACCAGCCGGTGCGTCACGTCGAATGCCAATGGGGGGTGGTCTTCAGTCCTGCTCATGCCTGCCTCGAAACGGGAGGCAGAATCGCCTCAGTTCGAGAGCACCATGGCCCAATAGGGCCAGTTGTTGGAAGATGCATTATGCGCGACGGCAACGCCGACGCCGCTATAGCGGCCGAGCATGTTTTCCAGATGATGCGGCGAGTTGATCCACGCCTGAACGATGCCATCGACAGACTTCTGGCCGACGCCGATATTCTCGGCCGCCGGAAGCTGCACGCCGCTCGCCTTCACACGGGCGCCAAAACTGTCGGACATGCCCATGAGATGCGCCATCTTGCCGGCGCTCGCCATGCGCTTCGCCTGGAAGATCGCTGCAGCACTTGCCGCCGGGTCGATGCTGAGCGGCGGCAGGCCGTTCTTGGCACGCAGCTGGTTGACGAGCGGCAGAGCGGCCGCCGTCTCATCCTGACCGTCCGAGGGCGTCGACGACATCTTCGGTGTGGTGGTGCAGCTTGCAACGCCCGCGACAAGTGCAAGGCCTGAGAGGCGCAGCAACCCGCGCCGGGAAACGATTGTGAAGCTCATGATCAGCGGCGATAGTTGAAGAGACGGATGATGATGAAGATCGGAATGACGATCGTGGCGCCGAGCAAGAGATAATCGCCGACGCGGCCGAGGGCCGAGAAGCCGCGATACCAGATTTCCCGGATGAAATCGCGAATGCCGTAGACGATCTCATACGGCGTCCAGCCGAAGATCGTCATGACGAAGCCGACGATCAGCGAAACCACCAAGAGCTTCACCAAAGTTCGGCCGAGCGAGTCGCCGAGAAACTTGTTCACCTGATCGGACATTCACATCTCCTGTTTGCCCTGAGATACGGTCGCGAATCATTGCTCGCAAGCCTTTTCCAGAGCTGTCCGCCCCGCCTCTGAAATAGGACTTGAGTTTTTTTGTGGCCACCGCCAAATGCGCGAGCACTCAAAAGGTCCCATCATGCAACAGAGCCAGCTCTCTTCAGGCGACGTCATTGCCGACCGTCGCGCCGATTATGCCAAGATGCTCGATGAAGGCGGCGAGCCGGAAGCGGCGGCGGAACTCATGGAGCAGGCGCTGGAGCTGACACCCGGCTGGGCGGCCGGCTGGTACCGGCTGGCGACCTACAGGGAAAAGGCCGGCAACACGGCTGGCGCTGCCGATGGCTACAGGCAGACCCTCGCGCTCGACCCCGAGGATATCTTCGGCGCAGGCCTCAAGCTCGCGCTTCTCGGCGAAGCGGACACACCGGACCAGCCGCCGAGCCGCTATGTCGAGCGTCTCTTCGACGACTATGCGGGTCGCTTCGAGACATCGCTTGTCGAAAAGCTCGATTACTCCGTCCCGCAGAAGCTGGCGGCCCTCGTGGCATCCACCGGCCGCCGCTATATGCTGGCCGTCGACCTCGGCTGCGGCACGGGTCTCCTCGGGCCGGAAATCCGCGGCACCGCCGATGCACTCGAGGGCTATGATCTGTCGCAGAATATGCTGGCCAAAGCGGAAGAGAAGGGGATCTACGATCATCTGGCTCAGGCCGATCTCTCACTCTCGCCCGAAAGCTCCGGCATCTTTTCAGGCAGAAGCGAAACTCGCGCTGACCTGATCACGGCTGCCGACGTGCTGATGTATCTCGGCAATCTCGAAAGCGTCTTCCTGATCGCGGAACGGCTTGCTGTGCCGGGCGGCGACTTCGCTTTCTCCGTCGAGGATGCAGGCGAGGGCGATAGCTTTCATCTGGCGCCTTCGCTGCGCTATGCCCACACGAAAACCTATGTCCGAGCCCTCTGCGCCCGCCATGGCTTCGACGTGCTGAAAATCGAGAAAACCATCATTCGCAAAGATGGCGGAAAACCGGTTTCCGGTATTCTGTTCCTTACGCGCCGGGGCAAGTGAGCGCATAAATCTTGCGAATTTGAAATAGGTCAGTATTGCTTACATATTTCGCTTGCTCGCAAGTGCGAAAAGCCCAATAATTCCGCCATCAGCCGACCGGCACCGCCATCCAAAAGCAGGAACGCCCCGGCTCTCTCATCATCGAAAATCCATCGCGCAGGAGTGTCTCCGGCGCTCTTGAACTCGTCTGCCGTTTGGAGATTAGCGACATGACCCAGCTCATCAGTGCCCTCGGTTTCTGGAACACCAGCGCCACTCGTCACACCGCCGTCGAAGATGTGCAGGGCATATTCACCGGCAGCCTCGTCTCGGCGCTCGGCCTTTATGTTCTCGCCAGCGCCGGCCTCTTGACCGGCAGCACGGCGGGTATCGCCTTTCTGCTCCACTATGCGTTCGGCATCAATTTCGGCCTGGCCTTCTTCTTCCTGAACGTGCCGTTCTTCTATCTGTCCTGGAAGCGTCTCGGCATCGCCTTCACGCTGAAGACCTTCATCGCCATTGGCCTCACCTCGGCGCTGACAAGCCTGCAGCCGAAAGTGATGGCGATCGCCACGATCCAGCCGGCATGGGCGGCCCTTCTCGGCGGCCTGCTGCTCGGCTTCGGCCTTCTGGCGCTGTACCGCCATCGCGCCAGCCTCGGCGGCGTCGGCATTCTCGGCATCTATATGCAGGAGCGTTTCGGCATCCGCGCCGGTCTTGTGCAGCTCGCCATCGATATGTGCGTGCTTGCCGCCGCCTTCTTCGTCACCACGCCGCCGGTTGTCTTCTATTCAGTGCTGGGCGCGGTGGTGCTCAATCTGTTTCTGACGATCAACCATCGCGCCGATCGCTACATCGCGCTGTGAGCGCGCGTGAACAAATCGTAACTTGCCTCATCCATGCTGCAGCGCGAAAATGACCTCGCGCCGGAAATGATGAGGTGACGATATGTCAGAACTGGAAAAGCTTGTCAGACGCCGCATGAAGGAAGAATATGCGAAGGGTGCCTCAGCCGAGGAAATCTCCCAGACCCTCCGCCAGGTCTTCAACAGCGTCGATCCCTCCGCCGAACGGCCGGTCCAGACCGCACCCAAGACGAATTGATGAATGAACCCCTCTCCCCGTTTGGAGAGAGGGGCTCGCAGACTCAGGCAGCCTTTGCCGGCTGGTCGATCGGGTGCTGTGCCCGGAAGCCTACGGCGAGGCGGTTCCAGACATTGATCGCGCCGATCGCCACGGTAATCTTGGTGATTTCTTCTTCGCCGAAATGCGCCTTCAGCGCTTCGTAATCGGCATCCGGAGCGCCGGTCGAAGCGATGTTCGTGACAGCATCGACCCAGCCGAGCAGCGCACGTTCCCTGGCATCATAGACCGGCGATTCACGCCAGACGCACATCAGGTTGATCCACTGTTCCGAGAGACCGTCGTGGCGCGATTCCTTCACATGCATGTCGACGCAGTAAGCGCAGCCGTTGATCTGCGAGGCACGCAGCTTGATCAGGTGGATGAAGCGGCGCTCGAGACCTGAGGTCTGGACATACTGCTCCAATGCAGCGACGGCCTTGTAAGCATCAGGGGCAGCCTTGGCGAAATTGAAACGGGGTTGCATCGTCATTCTCCTTTGGGGGTAAGGCTCATCGAGCCGCTTTGCGTTCGTTCAAGTCCATGAAGGCGCAGCCGCGGGCGGCGATGCCTCCGTCATCATCGGCGGCAAGGTCCGCCAGAATGTCTGCGATCTTTGTCTTGGCGAGTTCGGCACGATAGGCGCGCTCGGCTTTCAGCATCGCCGCCGTGACCTGGCACGGCTTGGTGAAATAGCGCTGCGGCAGTGGGTTCGGCCCGCGCTGGCGTATTTCGCTGCAGCGGAAGGCGGGCGCCGGACCCTCGACGGCAAGCACGATATCAAGCAGCGAAATAGCATCGGGCTTTTTCGCCAGCCGGTAGCCGCCTTTCGGCCCCGGCACGGTGCTCAGCAGCCCGGCACCCGAAAGCGCCTGCAGATGCTTCAGGAGATAACTCGTCGAAACGCCGTGAAATTCGGCGAGTGCGGCGGCCGACAGCACGCCTTCGGCAGAAAGGCCGGCAAGCACCGCTACGCAATGAATGGCCTGCTCGACACCGTCGCTGAGTTTCATCGAAGTCACCTCCTTAATTCATGGATAAAAAATATCCATGATTATCGTGGGAGTCAAGCGTGTTGTTAAACAGGAGCAAATTTCAGCCGCGAGGCGGGATCTGCTTGTCGAGCCAGGTGGCGAAATAGTCCGGCCATGCCGCCGTATCGGTGCCCGGCACGCCCATGCCGAAGCCATGGCCGCCACTCGCCAGCCGGTGCAGCTCTACCGGCACGCCTGCCTTCTCGCAGGCAGCTTGCATGATCAGGGTATTCTGCGGATCGGAAATCGGATCGTCTTGCGCCTGCACGAGGAAAACCGCCGGGCAATGCGCCTTCACATGATCTTCCACCGACCACTCCGAACTGAGGGCCGGGCTCGGATGGCTGCCGATCAGCACCTTTCGCGTCGAGGTATGGTCGAACGGCGGTTTCAGGGTGATGACGGGATAGATCAATGCCGCAAGATCCGGCCGCGCCGAAAGCCTGTCGGCCGCATCGATCGGCTCGTAGGAAGCGAAAGCCGATCGCGTTGCCGCCAGACCGAGAAGGTGGGCGCCCGCTGAAAAGCCGAGGACGCCGAGGCGGTCAGGGTTGATCTGGAAGGTTCCGGCATTTGCCCGGATCAGCCGCAGCGCACGCTGCGCGTCCTGCAGCGGCGACAGTGGCCCGGCCTCCCAACCTTCGGCCGGAAGCCGGTAGGAAAGCACGAAGGCGGTGATGCCGCGATCGTTCAGCCACTGCGCGGCCGGTAGCGCTTCGTTCTGCATCTCAATGCGCTTGTAGCCACCGCCCGCCGCGATCAGGAAGGCCGTCCCATTGGGAGCTTTCGGCGCAAAGACATCGATCTTCGGCACCGCGATGTTGCTGACCGCCCCCTTGGAATTCTGCCGCACATCGCCCGACGGACCGCCGCCGCCCGGAGGAGAGCCCGGCCACAGCGTCAGGCTGGCGGGTGCCGCGGCTTCCGCTCTCGATATCCGGGGAAGAAGGGTGAGCGCGCCGATGGCGGCAAGGATCGAGCGGCGTGTCGGCATCTTCTGTCTCTCTTCTGTGTCAGCCGTCAGGCCGCTCCAGCAATACGGCGAAAATGCAGATCGCTGACTGGGACATCTTGCCAAGTGGCTCCGTCAGGATAGAAAGAGCCAAACCGGGAGGGGAAAATAATGGCATTCACAGGCGTTTTGAACTCTTCGGCAGACCGCCACTCGCTCCTTGACGATGCCCAGGGCCTGGTTGCCGGAAGCATGCTTGCAGTGCTCGGCGTGTCGCTGCTCTCAGGCGCCGGTCTTCTGACGGGCGGCACGGCCGGCATGGCCTTCCTGATGCATTACGCCACCGGCTGGAGTTTTGGCCTCTGCTTCTTCGCCGTAAACCTGCCCTTCTATTATCTCGCCTTTCGCCGCCTCGGACCTGCCTTCACGGTCAAGACCTTTATTGCGATCGCCATGACCTCGGCACTGTCCGAGGTTGCCCCACGCTTCATCAGCCTTTCGCATGTCGATCCGATCGCCGGTGCCCTCTTCGGCGGGCTGGTCATCGGCGCGGGCATGTTGGCGCTTTTCCGCCATCGCGCCAGCCTGGGCGGCGTCGGTATTCTGGCGCTCTATATCCAGGATCGTTTCGGCTGGCGGGCAGGCCTCGTCCAGCTCGGCTTCGACGGCATCATTCTGGCCCTGTCCTTTTTCGTCGCCAGCCCGTTCATCATTGCCTGCTCGGTGCTTGGCGCGGTGGTCCTGAACCTCACGCTCGCCATCAATCACCGCAAGGACCGCTATATCGCGATGTGAGATCGCGCTCTTCTCTTTCGCCCTGATTTCACTACCTTTATGGCGTGGACCAAGTCGATGCCGATACCAGCCTTGCCCTGCCTGCCCCTTTTCTCCGCTGGTTTGCGGAAAAGGGCTGGCGGCCGCGCACGCATCAGCTGGAATTGCTGGCGCGCGCCGAAGCCGGCGAGAGCACGCTGCTGATCGCGCCGACGGGCGCCGGTAAGACGCTGGCCGGATTTCTGCCGGCGCTGACCGATCTGACCCGCCGCGGCAAGATCCCGCCCGGTTCGGCCTTCACCGGCATCCACACGCTCTACGTCTCGCCGCTGAAGGCGCTCGCCGTCGATATCGAGCGCAATCTGACCAAGCCGGTCGAAGAGATGGGCCTGGCCGTCAGCATCGAAAACCGCACCGGCGACACGCCGAATGCCAAGCGCCAGCGCCAGAAGCTCAACCCGCCCGATATCCTGTTGACGACGCCGGAACAGGTGGCGCTGTTGCTCGCCAACAAGGAAGCCGGGCGCTTCTTCAAGGACCTGAAATATATCGTGCTGGACGAGTTGCACTCGCTCGTCACCTCCAAGCGCGGCCACATGCTCTCCCTCGGCATCGCCAGGCTCCGCAGGCTCGCCCCCGATCTGCAGACCATTGGCCTTTCCGCCACCGTCGCCGAGCCGATGGACCTGCAGAAATGGCTGGTGGCCCAGGAAGAGGGCGAGGAGAGACATGCCGGTCTCGTCACCGTCGAAGGCGGCGCGAAGCCCGATATCTCGATCCTGAAGACCGAGGAACGCATTCCCTGGTCGGGTCACTCCGCCAAATACGCCATTCCTGATGTCTACAAACAGCTTCTCGATCACCAGACGACGCTGCTCTTCGTCAACACCCGCTCGCAGGCGGAAATGCTCTTCCAGGAACTCTGGACGATCAACGAGGACAATCTGCCGATCGCCCTGCATCACGGTTCGCTCGATGTCAGCCAGCGGCGCAAGGTGGAAGCGGCGATGGCCGCCAACAAGCTACGCGCCGTCGTTGCCACCTCGACGCTCGATCTCGGCATCGACTGGGGCGATGTCGATCTCGTCATCCATGTCGGCGCGCCCAAGGGCGCCTCGCGTCTCGCCCAGCGCATCGGCCGCGCCAATCACCGCATGGACGAACCTTCGAAGGCGATCCTCGTGCCCGCCAACCGCTTCGAGGTCATGGAATGCCAGGCGGCGCTCGATGCGAATTACATCGGTGCGCAGGACACCCCGCCGGTTGGCCGTGGCGCGCTGGATGTGCTGGCCCAGCACGTGCTCGGCATGGCCTGCGCCGAACCGTTCGATATGCTGCAGCTCTATGACGAGATCCGGACCGCGTCCCCCTATGCCGATCTCGCCTGGGAAACTTTCGAGCAGATCGTCGATTTCGTTGCCACCGGCGGCTATGCGCTGCGCACCTACGAGCGCTACGCCCGCATCCGCAAAACCAGCGACGGTCTTTGGCGCGTCTCCAATCCGCAGGTCGCCCAGCAATACCGGCTCAATCTCGGCACCATCGTCGAGAGCCCGATGCTGAACCTGAAGATGGTCAAGCGCGGGGAGGGCGGGCGCATCGGCCGCGGCGGGGCGGTGCTCGGCAAGATGGAGGAGTATTTCTTCGAGCAGCTCTCCCCCGGTGATACCTTCATTTTCTCCGGTAAAGTGCTGCGCTTCGAAGGCATCCGGGAGAACGAGGCATTGGCCTCGCAAGCCTTCTCGCTTGATCCGAAGATCCCCTCATATGCCGGCGGCAAGTTTCCGCTCTCGACCTATCTCGCCGATCAGGTCCGCTCGATGATCGCCGACCCTGACCGTTGGCACCATCTCCCGGATCAGGTACGCGACTGGCTGTCGCTGCAGAAGGACAAGTCGATGCTGCCGAAGCGCGACGAGCTTTTGATCGAGACCTTCCCGCGCGGCAGCCGCTGCTACATGGTCGCCTATCCCTTCGAGGGGCGCCTGGCCCACCAGACGCTTGGCATGCTGCTAACACGGCGACTGGAGCGGGCCGGCGCAAAACCGCTCGGCTTCGTCTGCACAGACTATTCGCTCGGCATCTGGGGCCTGGAGGACCTCGGCCTGATGGTCCAGGACGGCCGCCTCAGCCTCGCCGATCTCTTCGACGAGGACATGCTCGGCGATGATCTGGAAGAATGGCTCGACGAATCCTTTCTTTTGAAGCGCACCTTCCGCAATTGCGCCGTGATTGCAGGCTTGATCGAGCGCCGTCATCCGGGCAAGGAAAAGAGCGGCAGACAGGTCACGGTCTCGGCCGATCTGATCTACGATGTCCTGCGAAGCCATGAGCCTGATCACATCCTCTTGCAGGCAACGCGGCAGGATGCGGGCACCGGGCTTTTGGATATTTCCCGGCTTGGCGATATGCTGAGGCGAATCAAGGGTCACATCACGCATCGTGCGCTGGACCATATCTCGCCGCTCGCCGTGCCCGTCATGCTTGAGATTGGCAAGGAAGCGGTGCCGGGCGAAGCCCATGATGCACTGCTCGCCGAAGCGGCAGACGACCTCATCGCCGAGGCGATGAGCTGATGAATTAGGATAGAAGACCGCAATGAACCGCCTGGCGCTGGCGCGCGAACTCAATGGACTGGTCCCGATGCCCGGCGTGGAAACGTCGGTTGCAGGCGTTGCCGCCGTCTGCGATCCGCTGGGCGCTCTCTACCTGCCAGAATCAAGCCTGCTCGTCGTCTCCGACCTGCATCTGGAGAAGGGCGCCGCTTTCGCCCGCCGCGGCATGATGCTGCCGCCCTACGACACGGTGGCGACGCTAACGGTTCTCTCTGCCGTCATCACCCGCTACGACCCGAAGATCGTCGTCTCGCTCGGCGACAATTTTCATGACCGCGTCGGCTCGCAGCACCTGCCGGAATCCTTCCGCATGCTGATCGCGGATATGGCCCGCGGCCGCGAATGGATCTGGATCAACGGCAACCATGACCCTGACGGCACCGTCGATCTGCCCGGTATTTCAACCGACGAGATCCACTATGGCGGCCTCACCTTCCGCCACGAGCCGAAGGGCGGATTGCAGCAGGGCGAAATCGCCGGTCACCTGCATCCGGCCGCCACCGTCCGCCGCCGCGAAAAATCGATCCGCCGTCCCTGCTTCGCGACCGATGGTTCCCGCCTGCTGATGCCTGCCTTCGGCGTGATGAGCGGCGGCCTCGATCTCGGCCACAAGGCGATGAAGGGCCTGTTCGATCACGCATCGCTGGTCGCCCATCTCCTGGGCCGCGACCGCATCTATTCCGTCAGGTTCGGGAACCTGCGCGGCTAAGCTAGCGCCTCAATCGCACCCATTCAGCTGCTGCTGATAGGTCGCGGCCATATTCGCAAACTTCTGCGCTGTCTTCTGCAACTGGCCGTTCGAGCGCCAGTCGCCGCGCTTGTAGCCGGTCGGGCCGGAATAATAGGCGAGGTAGAGATTGTAGGCATCGTTGCGCTGGATGCCGGTCGCCTGACTGTTGCTGTAGTGGTACCAGGCAATGAAATCGATCGCGTCGGCGAAGTTGGTGCGGCGGCCGGTCCAGTTTCCTGTCTCGGACTGGTAGTGGCTCCAGGTGCCGTCAAGCGCCTGGGAATATCCATAGGCGGTCGATTGCCGCGTCCAGGGAATGAAGCCGAAAAGTTTCGTGCGAGGCGGACGGGCGTTCGGCTGGAAGCCCGATTCCACATACATCGTCGCCATCAGGATCGGCACGGGAATGCCGTATTTCTTTTCGGCGCGCTCGGCCTCGCGCTGCCAGTTGGTAAACAGCCCATCGCGCTGGTCGAAGACCGCGCAGATATTTCGTGTCTGACGGGGCGCCGTCGCACAGCCGGCAACAAGTGCCAGCAGCACCAGGGCGAGAAGTGTACGGATACGCAAAACTGAACCTCTCGTTTCGAGAGATTACTAACTCGTAAATCTTAAAGAGCCGTTTTTATTCAAAGGCGAAGTTGTGTCCCTCAAAAGGCGGGAGCGCGGCAGAGCTGATCCGGCCAGGGATTGACCCCATCCCGC
This sequence comes from Rhizobium sp. 10N427, assembly GCF_056394605.1. NCBI lineage: Bacteria > Pseudomonadati > Pseudomonadota > Alphaproteobacteria > Hyphomicrobiales > Rhizobiaceae > Rhizobium > Rhizobium sp. 10N427. The sequence goes on from NZ_JBFTID010000008.1 coordinate 21,819, forward strand.
AGCCACAGAACCGCCTCCAGCCAGAAGCCGGCTGCGTGGCGGGAGTGAAACAGCCTGAAATGGCCTATTCTATCGAAACCCAGATCGGCAGGCGTAAGAATCAGCTGTTCGGCTGCTTAGTGATACCCGACTTCTCGGCCACAACATCAACGAAACTTAAGCCGCTTTCGGCACCTCGTAGCGCAGAATAACGCCGCCGTTCTTGGTCGCGGTGCTCTCGATAAGCGTCAGGGCGCGCTGTTCGCTGGCGGGCTTGAAATGGGGATTGCCGCTGCCGAGAATGACTGGCACGAGGCAGATGCGGATCTCATCGACCAGCCCGGCCTTCAGCATCCCGTCGGCGAGTTCGGCGCTGCCGAAGATGAAGATCGTCTTGCCATCCTGCTGTTTCAGCTTGGTGAACTCGGAGACGGGATCGCTGACGACGCGCGTGTTGTTCCAGGTCGCCTCTGTCAGGGTTCGGGAAACGGCGATTTTGGCGATGCTGTTCATATAGGGCTTGATATTGTCTTCGTCCTCGGTGGTCGTCCAATAGGCCGCCATCCCCTCATAGGTCTTGCGGCCGAAGACCAGCAGATCGCCCTCCTTGCCGAACTGCTCGGAATAGGCTTCCAGTTCCGGCCCCCAGACCAGCGTATGGAAGCCGATATCCCAAGGCTTCGTGCCCTCGAAATAGCCATCAAGCGTCATCAGATTCCAGACAACGAGCTTGCGCATTTGCATTTCCTCCCTTTGAACGTCTAAATCTATCATAGTCAAAACCGATTGCGAAAAGCAACCGGTTGAGCACGGGGTAAACCACCGGCAAAATGCAATCGGTTTTGGGGGCTGGGAATGAATGAGTTGCACCGCTCGGGTTGCCCGATCAATCTGACGCTCGAGGTCCTCGGCGACAGATGGAGCCTGATCGTCATCCGAGACATCATGTTCGGCAATCGCCGCCATTTTCGCGAGCTGCTGCAGAATTCGGTGGAGGGGATCGCCTCGAACATCTTGGCAGACCGCCTTCGCCGTCTCGTCGAAAACGGTTTGCTTACCAAAGAAGACGATCCTAGCCATAAGCAAAAGTCGGTCTATAGCCTCACCGAAATGTCGATCGATCTCGTGCCCTTGTTGGCGCAGATGGGCGCCTGGGGGCGAAAGCACATGCCTGTTTCAGAGGAGCTGGCGATCCGCGCCGAACTGCTGGAAAATGGTGGAGCGCAGCTGTGGAACGATTTCATGGATGAGCTGCGCGCCAAGCATCTCGGCATGGAGCTTCCACCGGGAACGCCTTCGGTCCTCGGGCGGCTGACGGAAGCCTATCTCGAGGTCGTCGCGCGGAAGAAAAGCGCCTGATCAGTCCTTGCGGAAGACAATGCTGGCCAGCCAGCCGGTGATCAGCGCCAGAAATACGGAGAAGGCGCCGTAAAGGATCGGCTTCTCGTGCGCTGCATCGGTGATCATCTGCTCGATGCCGGTTTTGATGACGCGCAGCGGCACGGATTTCTGCGTCACTAGCTTTCCGCTCTTGAACAGATAGGCGCGCACCGTATGCACGCCGTTCGGAATATTGGCTGGAAGCCGCAGGCTCGCCTTGAAGAGGTTGGAGCTGACGAAGCGGACCCCCGAGGGATCACGCTCGTAGAGGCCGCCGCTCTGCTGCAGCCGACGGAAGGATTCGCGGAATTCGCCCAGACTGCTGCCATCGCCGACATAGCCGACCGGCGTCAGCGGAATGTGGTCGATGCCGATCCCTTCGTCGGTGAGGTCGAGCGGCGTCGTGACGTCGTCGATCGCCCGTGAGCTCGACATCGAGTAGGAATGCGGCACGGCCTCGAAGGTCATCGAGCTGGTGTTGATCCAGATGCCGAAGACGCGTTGCTTCTTGCGCACCGTGGCGTTCTCGCGCGGGCCCTCCAGAACGACGACCACGTCATATTGCCCTACGGCCAACAGCAGCTGGTCGGTCTCGGTGACGGCGCCGAAGATCGTCAGGTCCGCGCCGCGGAAATCGGAGGTGATGGCGATTTCGCTGGTCGAGGTGCCGATCTCCAGGCCTTCGCGGGAGCTCTCGGAATTCTGCCCGGGCAGTAGCATCTGTGCCGATGCGAGGCCGGGCAGGAAGAGGGCGAGCGACAGGGCGAAGGCCGGAAGGCAGCGCATCAATTGCCTCCCATCACGATCGAGTAGATATCGGCAGGCGTGACGACCAGCGAAATCGCCAGACGAATGCCGACCGCAAGAACCAGTAGGCCGAGAAGGGCGCGCAGCTGCTCGCCGCGCAGCTTCTGGCCGACCCGCACGCCATATTGCGCGCCGATCACGCCTGCGACCATCAGGATGAAGGCCAGTACGATATCGACGGAAAAGTTCGTCGCGGCCTGCACGATCGTCGTGTAGGCGGTGACGAAGATGATCTGGAACAGCGAGGTGCCGACGACGACATTCGTCGGAATGCGCAGCAGGTAGATCATCGCCGGAACCATGATGAAGCCGCCGCCGACACCCATGACGGATGTCAGGATGCCGATCCCGAAGCCGAGCGCGATCACCGGGATGACGCTGAGATAGATCTTCGATTTCTTGAAGCGCACCTTGAAGGGCAGGCGATGAACCCAGTGATGATGCCCGGGTTTACGCGGCGCCGGCGCCTCGTTCTTTGCCGCGCGGCGCATCGCGTTGACGCTTTCGAGCAGCATCAGCCCGCCGACGGTGCCAAGAAACACCACGTAGAGCAGCGAGATGAACAGGTCGAGCTGGCCGAGACGGCGCAAGAGCGAGAAAATCCAGATACCGACGGTCGCGCCGGAAAGGCCGCCGATCAGCAGCACCGATCCCAGTTTGACATCGAGCGTGCCACGCCGGAAATGCGTGATCGCGCCGGAGATCGACGATGCCACGACCTGGTTGGCGCCGGTGGCAACGGCAACGACGGGTGGGATGTTGTAGAAGATCAACAGCGGCGTGATCAGGAAGCCGCCGCCAACGCCAAACATGCCCGACAGGAAGCCGACCGCGGCGCCCATGCCAAGAATGATGAAGATGTTCACCGACAACTCTGCGATGGGCAGATAAATTGCCACAACCGACCCCGATTACTCACTGCCCCCGCCGGGCAGGCGCGCTTGTCCTATTCGAATGGCGCATCATACTTGGAAATCGTTGCCAGAGGCTTTCGAGAAACGACATCCGTTCCGCACATTCCGCGGCGACAACTCCCGAATAATCCGGCTTTTTTCAGGATTTATGACAGGCCTTCGCGAAGTCCTGATGTTTTCTTGCCCGGCACCTGTCTGTGGCGCCGGGCAAAGACCATCTCTTGCCTAGAGACCGGCCCGTGCCAGCCCATGTTCGACAAGCCGGTCGATGACCTCGGGATAGCTGACGCCGCTTGCCGCCATCGCCTTCGAATACATGCTGATATCGGTGAAACCGGGGATCGTGTTCACCTCGTTGATCAGGAAACGCATGTCTTCGGTCAGGAAGAAATCGACGCGAGCCATGCCGTCGCAGCCAAGCGCGCGGAAGGCGAGTGCCGCGGTCTCGCGGATCTTTGCCTCGATCTCCGGCGGCAGCTCCGCAGGAACTTTCAGTGCCGCGCCGTCCTCGTCGATATATTTGGCATCGTAGCTGTAGAAGCCATGGCTTTCGGCCGGGATGATCTCGCCGGGGCGCGAAACGAATAGCCCGCCCTTGCTGTCTTCAAGCACACTGCATTCGATCTCGCGTCCGCGAATGAATTCTTCGGCGAGCAGTTTCCGGTCATGCTTGAAGCCTTCGGCGAGCGCCGGGCCGAATTCCTGGCTGCCGGAAACTTTGCGGACACCGACCGACGAGCCCTGCCGTGCCGGCTTGATGAACAGCGGCAGGCCGAGTTCATTTTCGAGGGCGTCGAATGCGGGTGCCTTTCCCTCATGGATCGTCACCGCCCGGGCAACCGGCAAGCCAGACGCGCGCAGCAGCTGCTTGGCGATATCCTTGTCGAGGGCCGTTGCCGAGCCAAGGATGCCACAGCCCACTAGCGGCACGCGGGCGACCTCGGCCAGCCCCTGCACCGATCCGTCCTCGCCATGGATCCCGTGCAGCACGGGAAACAGGATGTCGATCTTGCCGGCATCGCTGATCTTGCCCGCGTCGATCGCGATCATCCGTCCAAATCCGCCCGGCACAAGCGCCAGCTCGGTGCCGCTGAGAGGCTTGGTCAGGTTTCCATTCTCGAAACGGCTGAGCAGCCACTGGCCCTCGCGGGTGACGAAAACCGGAACCGCCTCGTATTTCGAAGGCTCCAGCGCCCGCATCACGTTCGTTGCCGATAGCACCGAAACGTCATGTTCCGCCGAGCGGCCGCCGAAGAGCACGGCGATGCGCAGCTTGCTGCGGGAAGATGTCATGAGAACCTCCGGAATGATCTGGTGTTGAAATCGTCAGAAGCCGACGGCGATGCCGCGATTGGCGAAGAAGCGGTCGAAGACGGCAAGCGGCAGCATCACGTCGGCCTGACTCGCAGCATCGTGGCCGGATGGATTGTGGAAGCGGATCGTGTCCGGCGAGGCAGCCGTGACCAGAACCAGATGTCCGCCCTTCGACGGCGGTATGCGGTCCGGCCAGCGAATGCCGCTATGGACAGACGCGATGAAGAACGGCCGTTCCGTCAGAAGCGCCGAAATAGCTGATGTCTGGACGCCGGTCATCGTCTCGGCGGTGAGTCCGAAATGCTCGCGCACGTAGGTTACGAAGGGCGCATAGATCAGCCCCTTGATCGAGGCATCCAGCTCGTTGACGACATAGCCGCCATAGGCGGTGCAGACCCGCGCCAATGCCAGCGTCGGGCGGATCTCTCCGCGGGCGGCCAACACCATCTTCAGGCAGGCCATGCCGCAGACGTTGACGGCCCAGCGCGCGTATTCCTCTACAGTCTCCGCGCCCGACCGTTGCCAGAGCGGATCGCGCAATAGCGCCGCCGAGCCCTCGGCAAGTACGGGCAACGTCATGTCAGCCGTTTCCCACTGGCTGAAATAGGGCACGCTGTCCCGCTGAATGCTCACGAATCCCCCGGCTGGCAATCAATCACGGTGGCGAAACTCCAAAAGCAAAACGACCCTTTTGCGGCGAAGGCAAAAGGGCCGTTCCGATTTCACGCTTTTACGCCGGCGTTATGCCTTGGTGGCGTTCTTGGCGTTGCGCTCCAGCAGAGCTTTCACCGTGTCGTCATTGATCTTGCCCGAGGGATCCTGGCCGATCGACTTCTGGAAGCTCTTGATCGCCGAGACGGTCTTGGCGCCCATCTCGCCGTCAGGCGTACCGGCGTCGAAGCCGTTATTGTTCAGGATCGCCTGAATGTTGCGGATCGCCTTCTTCATGTCGACGCTGGAGGTGCTGGTGCCCTTGCCGGTCCAGGCGTCGGGCACGTCGATGCCGTTGGCCTTGTTGTCGAGTTGCTGCGGCTTCCAGGCGTCGGTGGTGACGCGCGCCTTGTCGAGATCGGCAGGCTTCATCGCCTTGGCCACTTCGTCGCGCTTGGCACCAGCGTCCTTGTCGCCACCCTTGGCGGCGATCGCGAACCACTTGTAGCTCTCGCCGAGATCCTGCGTCACGCCATTGCCGCGGGCGCAGAGGATGGCGAGGTTGAACTGGCTGTCGGTGATGCCGAGATTAGCAGCCTTGGTGAACCAGTTCGCCGCCGTCGCATAATCCTGCTGGCCGAGCGCGCCGGAGGCGTAGAGCACGGCGAGATTGTGCATGGCGCTGGCATTGCCCTGGTTGGCCGCCTGCTCGTAATAGTCCTTGGCCTTGTTGATGTCGCGGGCGACACCGGTACCCTTTTCATAGATGCTGCCGAGACGGTACTGCGCCGGGGCAAAGCCCTTGTCCGCAGATAGCTGGTACCACTTGACGGCATCGGCTTCGCTGACCGTCACGCCGTTGCGGCCTTCGCTGTAACGGGCAGCGATTTCGAACAGGGCGAGTGCATCGCCAGCGCGTGCCGCGTCGGCAAGTGCCGCCGGCTGGATCACGTCAGGAATGGTCAGGCCCGGCTGGGCCGGTGCCGCGTTGGTCGAGGCCGGGGCATCCTTCGGCGCGAAGGCCGTGGCGTCCTGCGTCGGGGCGCCCGGCGTCAGGGTCGCAGCGCCTTCGCCGTCGAGCGGTGCCGCATCGGTCAGGTGCTCGGTTGGTGCAGCTGGCGGAACGGCGGCCTGAGGCGCAGCTTCGGGAGCAGCCGGTGCTTCATTCTGGGCGGCTACAGGTGCATCGGCCTGCGGAGCGGCCGAGGTGTCGGCCGTTGCCGGGGCCTGCGTGGCATCGCTCAGCACGGCCACTTCGGCTGGCGGTGCGCTTTGGCCGGATGTCAGCGTCCGGGCAAGCGGGAACGCCATGATCGCCAGAAGAACGGCGCCGACGGCGAGAAGCAACGGACGGCGGAAGCGCGAGAACGAGCTCGCGCCACCGGCAGGCTTCGGAGCCTTGGCCTTCTTCTCACCCTTGACCGGCTGTGCCTTCGGGTCGGATTCGATTGCGGCAGCCTGTGCCGCGCGGCGGGCGGCCGCGATATAGTCGGCGCGATCGTTTTCGGTCGCAGGCTTTGGATTGGCACGCGCTGCGCTCTGGCTGGCGCGAACCCGCTCCAGGATCTTCTTGACGTCAGGGGCGCCGGAGCCCGGCTCCAGCAGCTCGTTGGCCTCTTCGGACGGCACGACATCGACAGGATCGATCGACGGGACCGGATCGATGACGGTGCGCTCGCCAGCCTGGGCCTTCGGCGCCTTCTTGCCCGGCATCAGCTTCTTGCCGAGCGCCAGGAACAGGCTCTTGCTCTGCTTGGCGTCAGCGGCGGGCTTGGTAGCGGCCTCGATGGCGATTGCGCTGGTGTGGCTGACGGGAGGCTGCATCGGCTGCGGCGCAGCCGGTTCGCTGACGGCGCGGGCAGCGGGTGCGGCAGCTGCAGTCTTCGTTCCAAAGACTGCAGGCCTTTCGGCCTCAGCGCCGGCCGGGATCAGCGAATAGGGATCGACTTCGAAATCGGCGTTGGCGGCCGGCATCCGTGCAGCCGGCCTACTGTTGCGCGTTTCCATGTCGTCAAGCCGGTCGGCAATGTGGACGAGCGTTTCATGCAGGGCCTGGAACGTCTTGTGGGTGCGTTCCTCGCCGCTGCGGCTCAGGTCCTCGAGTTGGCGAAGATCGGCGGCAAGGGCGTTCAGCGCCGACATGTCGGCGGCCGGGACGGAACCTGCCTGCAGGTTGCCATTGCGGGAATAGGCATCGACCACCGCTTCGGCGGCCTGGCGTGCGGCTTCGATGATATATTCGTCGCTCGTTGCCATGTAATCTTCGATCGCGCCCATGCGACGGTCGAGATCGATCGACAGTCCCTCGTTGCCGCGCGGTTCGTGCAGCAGTGCCGAAAGATTGGCGATCTGGTCTTCGAGGCTCTTCAGTGCTCGCGAGTCGGTTGCCGGTGCCGCTGTGCTTTCTTCCAGCCGGGCGGCGATGTCGCTGAGGCGGCCCTCGATGCGGCGGAAGGCGCTGTCGTCAACAGGCGCCTGGGCCACCGGCGCAGGCTGCATTTCCATCTGGTCGATACGGCGGGCGAGATAATCGAGACGCTCGGCCAGAACATCGTTGACCGCACCGCTTTCGAGCGCATCGATCTTGCGGGAGATATCGGCCAGCGCGCCGTTCAGCTCAGGCTGTGCAGCGGCCTTGTGCGTCCGCTCCAGCATATAGGACAGCTGTTCCAGCCGTTCGTCCAGGCGCGAGCTTGCCTTGGTGTTTGCCAGTTCCTCGACGCGGCGCGTCAGCATTTCCAGCCGGTCTGCCATGCCGTCCGCAGGGTTCGAGCCGACACTACGGCCCATCAGGTCGATTTGTTCGGCCAGCGCGTTCAGGCGGCCTTCGAGGCGGTGCATCAGCGCCGGATCGCCGCTGGTGGCATTGCGGCTGCTGGCGGCGATCGCCCGGCTGATTTCGTCGAGGCGCGTATCCATTGCCGCGAACTGCTCGGACATTGCCCGGTCATGCGGCTGGATCATGCTGCCGAACTGTTCCATCGCGCTGGCAATGGAGATCAGCTTGTCTTCGAGTGCCCGCACGGCCGGGCTTTCGCCCATGCCGCCGATATGGCGCTTGATGTCGTCAAGGCGGTAGGCGAGCGTCACCAGCTCTTCCTGCAGGCCCGCCGTGTCCAGCGCATGCAGCTGGTTTTCGAAACCATCCCAGCGGCTTTCCATGTGACGAACGGAATCCTCGCGGGCGAGGCCGTCCATCAGCGAGCGCAGTTCGTCGAATTCGCTGCGCAATCCCGCAGCTTCCGGACCGGCAGAGCGGTGCGACAGCTGGTCGATGCTCTCGGCCAGGCGGCCCATGTCTTCGCGGATGTCGTCGGCAAAGCGGCGATCTTGCGCCGATGACTTGAGGTCGCGAAGCTCGCTCCGCAGCGCACTCATTTCGCGGGTTACACCTTCGGAGATGTCGCGCTTGAGATCCTGGCGCAGGTTGACCAGCGCCTGGGCGATCTCGGTCATCGTGTCGCTGGAGGCACCATAGGCGGGAGCCGGCGCTGCGGCCGGTGCCGGAGCGCGGATCGCGGGTGCCGGTTCACGGTAGGCGGCAGCAGCTGCCGCGCGTTCGGCGGCGGCGCGTTCGCGTCCCTGTTCCAGCATGCGCTGGCGCTGGCGGATTTCGGCGAGCGGATCGGGACGTGCTGCTGCGGGAGCGGCGTAGGCCGGTCGCGGCTGCTCGTAGGATCGCACATAGGCGTCACGTTCCGGCGGCGCGTTGCGCGGCGCAACGTCGCGCGGGCCATTGCCGCCCATCAGTCCTTCGATGCGCGCCTCCAGGCCTTCGATCGTGCGATTAAGCGCGTCGAGAGACGACCTTTCGGGGCTCCGGGGAGAATTTGATCGCGATCCGTTCATCTTCTTGCTCGCTTCGTCTGCCTCAACCCTCGTCAGGGTTCGGCTATTGGCTTGAGAGACCGTACATCCGAGTTTAGTTTTTTAGACTTTCCTCAAGCTGGACGGCGTAGCGGCATTCCGAAGAAACGCGAGACTTGAAAAAGGAATGCGGATTACCACTGCTCACCGCGCACCTTTCACGAAACGTGGTAAACAACCCGTTAACTTGCGTGAGAATTTTTTAACGTTTGGATCTTTGCTGCGCTTTTCCGGGGCTTAGGAGCGCCGCGCTTTGATCGTGTTCATCACGAAGCTGGTCTCGATCGTATCGACGCATTTCAGCTTGGCGATCTTGTCCTTGATGAAACGTTCGTACTGTTCAAGCCCGGCACTCATCACTTTCAGCACATAGTCTTTCGAGCCGGTGACCAGATGGCACTCCAGTACTTCGTCCCAGCCGCGTACTGCATTCTCGAACATCTGGATCTCGTCCTCGTGCTGGCGGCTGAGCCGGATCGAGGCGATCGCCGTCATCGTCCAGCCCTCGACGGCGGGATCGATCAGCGCCGTGTAACCCTTGATCACACCGGTCTCCTCGAGCCGCCGCAATCGCCTCAGGCAGGCGGAAGCCGATAGCCCGACGCGCTCGGCCAGCTCGTTGTTGGTGATACGTGCATCGGCTGCCAACTCCCGGAGGATACGGCGATCGATCTCGTCGGCAATTTTCTGCGTCATGCTGATGAAACTCCGCAATAAGTTGCTCTGTGGAACATCATGCCGCGCGAAATAGCAAGAAAGTGCCGCCGCATTTGATATAATTTGCGGTGCGAAAACCGTGACATCGATCGAGGAGACATCCGATGACTGCGCCGCACCCTTCGAGAACCCATATCGGCAATCATGCCCTGCATCCGGAAACCCAGATGCTGAACTATGGCTATGATCCCGAACTCTCCGAAGGCGCCGTCAAGCCGCCGGTCTTCCTGACCTCCACCTTCGTCTTCAAGTCCGCCGAAGATGGCCGCGACTTCTTCGACTATGTCTCCGGCCGGAAGGAGCCGCCGGAAGGCAAGGGAGCTGGTCTCGTCTATTCGCGCTTCAACCACCCGAACAGCGAGATCGTCGAGGATCGTCTTGCCGTCTATGAGCGGACGGAAAGCTGCGTGCTGTTTTCATCGGGCATGTCGGCGATCGCCACGACGCTGCTCGCCTTCGTTCGCCCCGGCGATACAGTGCTCCACTCCCAGCCGCTCTACGGCGGCACGGAAACGTTGCTCGCGCGGACCTTCCTCAATCTCGGCGTCTCGGCCGTTGGTTTTGCCGATGGTGTCAGCGAAACGTCAGTAGAGGCAGCAGCCGAAGAGGCCATGGCCAAAGGCCGCGTTTCGGTCATTCTGATCGAAACGCCGGCCAATCCGACCAACAGTCTGGTCGATGTCGCAATGATCCGCCGCGTCGCCGATGCGATCGGCAGGAAGCAGGGTCACACCCCGATCGTCGCCTGCGACAACACGCTGCTCGGCCCGGTCTTCCAGCGGCCGATCGAGCATGGCGCCGATATCTCGCTCTATTCGTTGACCAAATATGTCGGCGGGCACTCGGACCTGATCGCCGGTGCCGCCCTTGGCCGCAAGGCTGTGATGAAGCAGGTGAAGGCGCTGCGCGGTGCCATCGGCACGCAACTCGATCCGCATTCCTGCTGGATGCTCGGGCGGTCGCTGGAAACGCTGCAGATCCGCATGGAGCGGGCAAACAGCAATGCCGAGGCGGTTGCCGGTTTCCTGCGCGATCACCCGAAGGTCGAGCGGATCCATTATCTGCCCTACAACGACGCGCAGTCGCCGGTTGGGCAGACATTCGCCACGCAATGCAGCGGCGCGGGCTCGACCTTCTCCTTCGACATCAAGGGCGGCCAGCCGGCCTCGTTCAAATTCCTGAACGCCTTGAAGATCTTCAAGCTCGCCGTCAGCCTCGGCGGAACGGAATCCCTGGCCTCTCACCCGGCAACGATGACGCATTCGGGCGTTCCGGCAGATGTGCGCCAGCGCATCGGCGTACTGGAATCGACGATCCGGCTGTCGATCGGCATAGAGCATCCCGACGACCTGATCGCCGATCTGGCATTGGCGCTCGACGAAGCGTAAGGGCGGGCGGCCTCAGGCCGCCGCTACCTCCCTGACGTCATCGAGGAGAAAATGCACGACGACATATTTCGTCGTGTAGTGCCTGCCGCTATCCGACGTCAGGTCGGCGCTGCCGCCGTCGGCCGGATGCCAGGCGTGATAATGGGGGTTGGTGGTGATCAGGGTAATCGCCTTGCCGGCAAATCGGCCGTCGAGGCGATAACGGGCCTCGGCCAGAGGCCAGATCCGCTCGTAGTCTTCCTGTGGAATACGAACCTTCAGCGCGTTGCGACGGGTGGCGGCGCCATGCGTCCCATCCTCGTGGGTCACCGCTGGAAGGTCCAGCACCACTTCCTCCGCATCCTTGAGAACGAAATTGAATTCCTCAGGCCACATGCGTCTCATGAAATCGCTCCTCCCAAGCTCATTCTTCGGTTAGCCAGCGAAATGTAACGCGTCTGTCGGCGGAAGCAACAGCCGGTTATGAAAGCCAGTCCGGAAAGTCGTCGCCGGCGGGGACCCGGTCCCATGCCTGGGCGGCAATCTTCCAGCCATCACTGCCCTTCACCAGCAGCATCATCTCGACATTGTTGCTGCGATCGCGTCCATTCTCGATCGCCTCGCAACTGGCAACGGCGACGGCGATATTGCCGAAAACCAGGATCTTGCTTGCAGGACAGCGCTCGGCAAAGGCCCGAAGGGAGGTCTGCGACAGGCCTTCCATGCGCTCGAGAAACTTGGCTGCCGTCTGCGCTCTTGCCGGGCGCGCCGATGCGAATAGCTGGGCATCCGGATGGAAGTCCTCCATGAAGCCATCGGCTTCAGGCCCAGCACCGTAAGTCCAGCTCAGATGGGCAAACTGGCGTGCGATGAGATCTGCAATGGCGCGATGGTCGTCCATGCGCTCCTCCGGTTGCAAGTGCAGTTCAAGTTTACCAGCTTTCCGGGCCAATGTCCGCTGCCGGAGATTGCTGCCAGCAAGGCATTGTTAATATTCGTGGAACTTCAGCACTTGCGTTCGCGAATCATGGCATCATGTTTAAGCAGTTCGTGACTGACGACGGAGGTTTGGAATGGGACAGGTTGTCCGGCTCCCCGCCAATGAAGCTGAAAGATTGCTCGCTGTTCGCGCCTTGAATGCTGCGAGCCGCAGTCCGACGCCGGAACTTGCCGCCCTGGCCGAACTCGCCCGCGGCGTCTTCGGCACGCCCTTTGCCGCCATCAACATCATCGACGAGGATTGGCAGCGGATCGCCGGCCAGGCCGGAATGCAGCTCGCCGAGTGCTCGCGCGATCTCTCCATCTGCACCCGCGTCGTCTACGCCAACGATCTCGTCATCGTCCCCGACCTGCAGCGCCATCCGGAATTGTCGCGCATGCCCTATGTCGAGGGTCATCCGCATTTTCGCTTCTACGCCGGCGCGCCGATCGAAACCGATGACAGCCTCGCTGTCGGCGCCTTCTGCATTCTCGATACGAGGCCGCGGGATCTCTCGGAAGTCGAAATCGACAGCCTCCGCCGCTTCGCGCTGGTCGCAAGCGCCTTGCTCCGCCTGCAGAAGGCCAACATGATCATGGGCCTCGCCGAAACCAGTCTAAGGGCTGCGGCGATGACCGATCCGCTCACCGGCTTCTACAATCGCTCGGCTCTCGCGGCGCTGGTCGATGGCGAACTCGACAGATCGCTTGCGGCAGGCCAGACCTTCGGCGCTCTCTATCTCGATATGGATGGCTTCAAGGGCATCAACGACCGTCTCGGCCACCATGCTGGCGACGAAGTGCTGCGCGAAGCCGCAAACCGCATCCGCGCCGTCGTCCGGGCAGGTGATATCGCGGTGCGCATGGGCGGCGACGAATTTGCGCTCTTCGTTCCCAATCCGCCGAATGCAGCCGCTCTATCCTCGGTCGCCGACCGGCTGGTGGCGGCGTTCCGCCAGCCTTTCGAGGTCGAGGGCCAGACAGTTTTTGCCCGCCTCAGCATCGGTGGGGCCTTGGCACCGCAGGCCGGGACGAACCGTATCGATCTTCTCAAGGTCGTCGATACCGCGCTCTACCAAGCGAAGGCTGCGGGCCGTGACCGCTACCTGATCGCGGGCATCTGACGGGCCGCTTTCAGCGCTCTTTCCAGCGAGTGGTAGATGCGCGGATCATCGCATTGCGCGGCGTTGAAGCGCAGGTAGCTGTTGGATGTCTGCGAGAGGCTGAAGGCGTTGCCGGGCGCCAGCACAACATTATCGGCAAGGCAGGCCTGCGCGATGTCTCCGGCATTGATCCCATCAGGCAGCCGGCACCACAGGAAAATCCCGGATCGTGGCCGGATCCATGGCTCGATGCCGAGCCCGGCTAATCGGCCGATCGTGTCGTCCATGGCCTTGGAAAGCCGGACCTTCAGCGTATCGAGATGCTTGCGGTAGCTGCCGTCGGTCAGAAGCAGCAGTATGAGTTCGGCATTGAGCCTGCCGCCGCCAATGCTCGTCACCAGCTTGAGATCAATCAGCGGTTCGACCCATTCCGGCTTCGCTGCGATGAACCCGCAACGCACCGAAGTCGAAATCGTCTTCGAGAAGCTGCCGACATGCACGACCCGCTCCAAACCATCGAAAGCGGCCAGCCGCGGCGAGGGTTCATGCTCCAGATCGGCGAAGATATCGTCCTCGATGATTGTCATGTTGGCCCGCTCTGCCAGCTTTAGCAGCTTGTGCGCGACAACGGCGGAGCAGGTGGCTCCGGTTGGGTTGTGGATGGCCGAGTTGGTGATGTAGAGCCGCGGCCGGTGCTGTTCGATCGCTTGCTCGAAGGCTTCGATATCGGGGCCATGCGGTGTCATCGGCACCGCGACGGCCCTAGCGCGATTGGCGCGCAGCAGCGCATGAAAGTTGAAGTAACAGGGATCATCGACGATCACCGTATCGCCCGGCTCAATCAGGAACCGGCAGACCAGATCGATCGCCTGGGTGCCGGATTCCGTCAGGATGATGTGATCAGGGGAGGCCGGGATACCGCGTTCGTTCATCCGCCGGGATAGCAGTTGCCGCAGTGGAAGCTGGCCGAGCGGCGTTCCGTAATTGGCAAGAACGGCATCCTCTCCGCGGGCAATGGTCCGCAGCGCCTTTCGCATCGCATCGACCGGCATCCAGCTTTCCGGCAGCCACCCGCATCCGGGCTTCAGCAGGGCAGGGCTGTCTTCCAGCGATTGCCGGTAGACCCAGAGCGGATCGATCGCCCGGTCGAGTTTCGGTCCGATATCGGACAGCGTCAGCGGTGCTGGTGGGCTGGATGCGTAAAAGCCCGATCCCGGGCGTGAGCGAATAAGGCCTTCGGCCGCCAACCGCTCGTAGGCCTCGACCACGGTCGAGGCCGAGACATGCATGGTCTTGGCGAAGGCCCGCACCGAAGGCAACCGTGAACCTGCCACCAGTTCCCGCCCGGATATCCGCCTGCGTATCTCCGTCATCACGGCGCCGATGCGCTTGCCGCTCTCCGGATTCTTGATCGTCTGATCCATCTGTGCTGTATCCGTGTCCATAACAGTTTGTGCAAACTGTACCGCACTGTTGCTGGCAATGCCATGCCCTCGGGTTCATAGCAGGTGAGAACAGGAGCATGCAGATGGACAGAACGGCAGCCGGTTGGCTCAGTGGCTTTGTGGGGATTCTCATTTTCAGCGGCTCGCTACCCGCGACCCGAGTTGCCGTGGCGAGTTTCGACCCAGTGTTCCTCACTGTGGCGCGCGGCGCGATCGCCGGCATCCTGGCCGGCGGGCTTCTGCTTCTGTTTCGCGAAAAGCGCCCGCAGCGTGGTGATCTGCTGCCGCTCGTCGTCGTTGCCCTCGGCGTCGTCGTTGGCTTCCCGCTGTTGACGGCGCTGGCACTGAAACACATCACCTCGGCGCATTCGACCGTCTTCATCGGCCTGTTGCCGCTCTCGACGGCGATCTTCGGTGTTCTGAGGGGCGGCGAGCGGCCGCAACCGGTCTTCTGGCTGTTCTCCTGCCTGGGCAGCGCCATCGTTGCCGGTTTCGCCCTGATCCAGAGCGGCGGCGCAATATCGCCAAGCGATCTCTTGATGCTTGCCGCGATCATCGTCTGCGGTCTCGGTTATGCCGAGGGCGCGCGGCTTTCCCGCAAGCTCGGCGGCTGGCAGGTAATTTCCTGGGCGCTAGTCCTCTCTCTGCCGCTGATGTTAGTGCTCTCGGTCGTGGCCATGCCTGAAACGCTACCCTCTATAAGCAACCCATCCTGGCTTGGTCTCGCCTATGTCTCGCTGTTCAGCATGCTGATCGGCTTCATCTTCTGGTATCACGGCCTGGCGCTCGGCGGCATTGCCGGGGTCGGCCAGCTGCAGCTGCTGCAGCCGTTCTTCAGTCTGGTGCTCGCCGCAACGCTGCTCGGGGAAAGTGTCAGCTGGGGCATGCTGGCGGCCACGCTCGCCGTCGTTGCCTGCGTTGCCGGCGCGAAGAAATTTGCCAAGGCCGCACCGCCGCTGGCGCATCCGGCACTCAGCGTCTGAAGGCTCGCCTCGAGCGGGGCGTGATCACACATTTCGCCGCCGCTTTGCCTGCGTCAGAATAACGCTCAAAAACTGTTGTCCAGCAGGAACTCCGGCCCTGCCTTCCGCGTTGATATGACGCCTTGAAGGAGGGCATTTCCATGAGCTCGCATATCGACCCCAAGATCACCTCGCTGCTCGATGCCAGAAAAGTGTGGAGCGTCAGCGATTTCGCCCGCAAACAGGGGTTGGACAAGAAGCAGGAGCGCGAGCTCGTTCAGCTCTTCGGGCACTTCGCCACGAAGCAGGAACTGATGGCAAATTGCCTGCGCCCGCGGCTCACACGATAGCGTTACAAAAGCCGGATATGGTGAGCCAGCTCACGGGGACCATTTCTTGTTTACAGACCTGATGTCCGAAATCCGGCATGCGCAGAAAAACATCGTAAACATGCATCGCTGGCAGCGCCGCTCGCTGATCCGCAAGATCGTTGATGAGCTTCATACGCTCCGCGACGACGATCTCTGCGACGGCGTCTTCGACCGCAACGACAATCTCGACAAGTTGATCTTCAACGCCTGCACCTCCGTCAGCGCTCTGGCGGAGACTGATGACGCCTATTTCGGTCTGGTGCTCGAGGAGTTTTCCACTCTTCTGAAAGCCATGAGCGACGTGATCCGCAGGCAGTCCGCCCTCTCGGCGGAGCTTCACTGACGCATCGGTGCTTACAGGTTGGAGACGGACCGCCTCGGACTCTTCACAAATTCGCGCGAATGCAAAATTTGACGTTTACGCAAACGTCAATATTTTGTAAGACACTGCCATGTGCCGGTCTCGGTCCGGTCTGCGAATTGGAGGAATTCGAACGATGCCAGTCTACAAGGCCCCGGTTAACGACACGCTCTTCGTGCTGAACGACGTGCTGGGTCTGGAGCGTTACAACAATCTCCCGGGCTTCGCGGACGCCACGCCTGACATGATCGAGGCCATTCTTGGTGAGGCCGCAAAGGTCGCCGAGGAGGTGCTTTTCCCGCTGAACTATTCGGGCGATCAGGAAGGCTGCAAGCGCGCCGACGATGGCTCCGTGACCGTCCCCAAGGGCTTCAAGGAAGCTTACGACGCCTATTGCCAGGGCGGCTGGACCGGCCTTGCCGTGCCGGAAGAGTTCGGCGGCCAGGGCCTGCCCTACACGCTGCACGCCGCCGTCGGCGAATATACCTCCGCCGCCAACATGTCGCTGATGATGTATCCAGGCCTGACCCAGGGCGCGATTGCCGCGATCCTCGTCCATGGCTCCGACGAGCAGAAGCAGACCTACCTGCCGAAGATGGTTTCCGGCGAATGGTCCGGCACCATGAACCTCACCGAACCGCATTGCGGCACCGATCTCGGCCTGCTGCGCACCAAGGCCGTGCCGCAGGGCGACGGCAGCTACAAGATTTCGGGCCAGAAAATCTTCATCTCCGCCGGCGAACACGGCATGACCGGCAATATCGTCCATCTGGTGCTCGCCCGCATCGAGGGCGCGCCTGAAGGCACCAAGGGCATCTCGCTCTTCATCGTCCCGAAATTCATCGTCAAGGAAGACGGCGCACCGGGGGATCGCAACGCCGTTTCCTGCGGCGCCATCGAGCACAAGATGGGCATCCACGGCAACGCCACCTGCGTCATGAACTATGACGAGGCGACCGGCTATCTTATCGGTGCCGAGAACCGCGGCCTCAACGCCATGTTCGTGATGATGAACGAAGCTCGCCTTGGCGTCGGCCTGCAGGGCCTGTCGATCTCCGAGATCGCCTATCAGAATGCCGTTAATTATGCCCGCGAGCGCATCCAGGGCCGTTCGCTCTCCGGCCCCAAGGCGCCGGAAAAGAAGGCCGATCCCATCATCGTTCACCCGGATATCCGCCGCTCGCTGATGACCGTCCGCGCCTTCAATGAGGCCGGCCGCGCCTTCCTGCTCTGGACGGCGCTGAAATCCGATATCGCTCACCGTTCAGCAGACGACAAGGAACGCCAGACGGCCGACGATATCCTCGGTCTGGTCACCCCGATCCTCAAGGGTGTCTTGACCGACAAGGGCTTCGACCACGCCGTCATGGCCCAGCAGGTCTTCGGTGGGCACGGCTATATCGAAGAACACGGCATGAGCCAGTATGTCCGCGATGCCCGCATCGCCATGATCTATGAAGGTGCCAACGGCATCCAGGCACTCGATCTCGTCGGCCGCAAGCTCGGCCTCAACGGCGGCCGCGCGGTCATGGCGCTGTTCAAGGAGATCGGTGATTTCTGCGAGGAAAACCGCAACGACGAGAAGCTCGCCTTCTTCACCAAGCATCTGAAGAAGGGCTTGGACGACGTCCAGGCGGCAACCATGTGGTTCATGCAGAATGCCATGGCCAAGCCCGACAATGCCGGTGCCGGCTCGACCGACTACATGCACCTCTTCGGCCTCGTGGTCCTGGGCTACATGTGGGCGAAGATGGCCAAGGCCGCCGAAGACGCGCTTGCGAATGGCGATAGCGCCCGTGCCGATTACCTGAAGAACAAGCTCGTCACCGGCAGGTTCTACATGGAGCGTATCATGCCCGAGACGGCGCTGCGCAAGGCCCGCATCGAAACCGGCGCCGAAACGATGATGGAACTCGCCGCCGAGGCGTTTTGATAGGCGTTCCTTCTCCCCAGCGGGGAGAAGATGTCCGAAGGACAGATGAGGGGGTGAGCGCGAACGGCCGACAGGCCGAGCCCTGGCCCCCCCTCATCCGACCCCTTCGGGGCCACCTTCTCCCCGCTGGGGAGAAAGGAAAAGGACAGATTTTCCGGCTGAGGGCCGCGAGGGAGAAGAGACGATGACCGACGTATTCATTTACGACCACGTGCGCACGCCGCGCGGCCGCGGCAAGAAGGACGGCTCGCTGCATGAAGTGCCGTCCGTGCGCCTTGCCGCCAAGACGCTGGAAGCGATCCGCGACCGCAACGGCCTCGACACCAACACCGTCGACGACATCATCATGGGCTGCGTCGACCCGGTCATGGATGCCGGCGCCGTCATACCGAAGGCCGCCGCCTTCGAGGCCGGTTATTCCACCCGGGCGCCCGGCATGCAGATCTCGCGCTTCTGCGCCTCCGGCCTTGATGCCGTGAACTTCGCGGCCGGCAAGATCGCCCAGGGCGCCGATGACATCGTCATCGCCGGTGGCGTCGAGAGCATGTCGCGCGTCGGCCTCGGCATGTCCGGCGGCGCCTGGTTCATGGATCCTTCGGTCAACTTCCCGGCCTATTTCATGCCGCAGGGCGTCTCCGCCGATCTGATCGCCACCAAATATGGTTTCAGCCGCGACGACGTCGATGCCTATGCCGTCGAGAGCCAGAAGCGCGCCGCCAATGCCTGGGAGAAGGGCTACTTCAAGAATTCCGTCATCCCGGTGAAGGACCAGAATGGGCTGACGATCCTCGCCCATGACGAGCACATGCGCCCCGGCACCGACATGCAGGCGCTGGCTTCGCTGAACCCGTCCTTCCAGATGCCGGGCGAGATGGGCGGCTTCGAAGCCGTCGGCATCCAGGCCCACCCCGAGGTCGAGCGGATCAACTACGTCCACCACGCCGGCAATTCCTCCGGCATCGTCGATGGCGCAGCCGCCGTATTGCTCGGCTCCAAGGCCGGTGGTGAAAGCCTCGGCAAGAAGCCACGCGGCCGCATCAAGGCCTTCGCCAATATCGGCTCCGATCCGGCGCTGATGCTGACCGGCCCGGTCGACGTCACCGAAAAGCTTTTGAAGCGCACCGGCATGTCGCTTGCCGATATCGACCTCTTCGAACTCAACGAAGCCTTCGCCGCCGTCGTGCTACGCTACATGCAGGCCTTCGACATCGCCCACGACAAGATCAACGTCAACGGCGGCGCCATCGCCATGGGCCATCCGCTCGGCGCCACGGGCGCGATGATCCTCGGTACCGTGCTCGACGAGTTGGAACGCCGCGACCTGAATACCGCGCTGGTCACCCTCTGCATCGGCGCCGGCATGGGCACGGCAACCGTCATCGAACGCGTCTAAGGGAGAGAGACGATGAGCTACACCAATTTCACCGTCGCCACCGATGCCGATGGCATCGCCCTTGTCACCTGGGATATGCCCGGCAAGTCGATGAATGTCTTCACCACCGAGGTGATGGAAGAGCTGAACGCCATCGTTGACGCCACCGTCGCCGACAGCGCCGTCAAGGGCGTGGTGATCACCTCCGGCAAGTCCACCTTCTCCGGCGGCGCCGATCTGTCGATGATCAAGGCGATGTTCACCTTCTACAACGACGAGAAGGCCGCCAATCCCGATACCGCCGCGCAAAAACTGTTCGATCTCGTCGGCCGCATGACCGGTCTGTTCCGCAAGCTCGAAACCTGCGGCAAGCCGTGGGTCTCGGCGATCAACGGCACCTGCATGGGTGGCGCACTCGAAATGTCGCTCGCCTGCCACGGCCGCGTGGCCTCCAATGCCAAGTCCGTCAAGATCGCGCTCCCTGAAGTCAAGGTCGGCATCTTCCCGGGCGCCGGCGGCACGCAGCGTGTCGCGCGCCTTGCCGATGCCCAGTCCGCCCTGCAGATGATGACCACGGGCCAGTCGCTCTCCGCCTCGCGCGCCAAGGCGATGAACCTCGTGCATCAGGTGGTCGAGCCGGATCAGCTGATTCCTGCTGCCAAGCAGATGATCAAGGATGGCCTGAAGCCGGTCGCCCCCTGGGATGAAAAGGGCTTCAAGGTTCCGGGCGGCGGCATCTGGACGCCTGCCTCCGCGCAGCTCTGGCCGGCCGCTCCGGCGATCCTGCGCCGCGAGACGGCGGGCAATTATCCGGGCGCGCTTGCCATCCTGAAATGCGTCTATGAAGGCCTGCAGGTACCCTTCGATACGGCGCTCAAGATCGAGCAGCGCTATTTCACCCAAGTGCTGCAGACCACCGAAGCCTTCTCGATGATCCGCTCGCTGTTCATCTCGATGCAGGAACTCGGCAAGGGCGCCCGCCGCCCGGCCGGTCAGCCGAAGACCGAACTCAAGAGGATCGGCGTCGTCGGCGCCGGCTTCATGGGCGCCTCTATCGCTTACGTCTCGGCTGCTGCTGGTCTCGAGGTAACGCTCATCGATCGCGATATGGACGCGGCGAACAAGGGCAAGGCGACAGGCGAGGGCCTGGCGAAGGACTCCGTCGGTAAGGGCCGGCTGACGCAGGATGAAGCGGTCGCGATCCTCGCCCGCATCACTCCCTCGGCCGACTACGCCGATCTCAAGGATGCTAGCCTCGTCATCGAAGCCGTCTTCGAGGACCGGGACGTCAAGAAGGCCGTCATCGAGGCCGTCGAGGAAGTGCTGCCCGAAGGCGCCATCTTCGCCTCCAACACCTCGACCCTGCCGATCTCCGGTCTTGCCAAGAACTCGAAGCGCCCCGCGGATTTCATCGGCATCCATTTCTTCTCCCCGGTCGAGAAGATGATGCTGACCGAAGTGATCCTCGGCAAGGAAACCGGCGACAAGGCGCTCGCCGTGGCGCTCGACTACGTCGCCGCGATCAAGAAGACGCCGATCGTCGTCAACGATACCCGCGGCTTCTTCGTCAACCGCTGCGTCCTGCGCTACATGTCGGAAAGCTATGACATGCTGATTGAGGGCGTGCCGCCGGCGATGATCGAGAATGCCGCCAAGATGGCCGGCATGCCGGTCGGACCGCTGGCGCTGAACGACGAAGTGGCGATCGACCTGTCGCTGAAGATCCTCAAGGCCACCGCCGCCGATCTCGGCGATAAGGCCATCGACCCGCGCCACATGGAGCTCGTCTCCCGCATGGTCGAGAAGGAAGGCCGCTTCGGCCGCAAGAATTCGAAGGGCTTCTACGACTACCCGCCGAAGCCCGCCAAGAAGTCACTCTGGCCAGAGCTCAAGACCTTCTATCCGCAGAAGAAGGCCGATGATCTCGATATCGAGGTGCTGAAGCAGCGCTTCCTCGTCACCATCGCGCTGGAAGCCGCCCGCACCGTCGAGGAAGGCATCGTCACCGATCCGCGCGAGGCCGATGTCGGCTCGATCCTCGGCTTCGGTTTCGCGCCCTATACCGGCGGTGCGCTGAGCTATATCGACGGCATGGGCGCCAAGGCCTTCGTCGAACTGGCGGAAAAGCTGGCGGCCTCCTACGGCCCGCACTTCAAGCCGACGCCGCTCCTGAAGGACATGGCCGCCAAGGGCGAGACCTTCTACGGCCGCTTCGATCCCTATCGTGGAGAGAAGGAGGCGGCCTAAGCCGCCTCTGACAGGGTGCCCGCACTAAGCAGCCACCCACTACGCCGTCATGCTCGGGCTTGTCCCGAGTATCCACAACGGCAGGCACGGCGTAAGACGGTTGCGTAGATCCTCGGCTCAAGGCCGAGGATGACGTCCCTCTCTGGAGGCGCCCCTCAAGCGATCGCCGTAATCTCCAACTCCTGATCACCCACCATGGCAAGATCACCCACGCCCTTGCCCATCAAGCCCCGCGCGACAGGCGAGACAAATGAAATCGACCCGGCCTTCGGATCCGCCTCATCCTCGCCGACAATCCGATAAGTCTGCACCCGGCCGTCATCGCGGCTGAAGGTCACCTTGCTGCCGAAGGCGACGGTGCCGATGGAGGCGGGCGCGGGTATCACCTGCGCGGTGCGCACGCGCTCGGCGAAATAGCGGAAATCGCGCAGCGGAATGGCCGTCTGCCGCCGCTTCTCGTTGACATCCTCGATCCCCGCGGCGGCTTCCACGCCTTCGCGTGCCAGCTGCAGCTGCTCTTCCAGCGCCTTCAGCCCGGCTTCGGTGACGAGGTTCGGATGTGGCGAGATCGGGCGGTCGGGCAGATGGGTTTCCGCAGCCGTTTCCGCGCTCTCTTCCTTGACGAAAGCGGTACTCAATTCTCAAACTCCATTCAGGCTGGCGCCGTCATCGGGCGCAGGCGGGCGCGTGATCCGCGCCCATCCCCTCAGCCTGCCTGATCGGACCCGAAGCGGTCAACATCGAACTCGGCTTCGTCGGTTTCCTCTTCGTCATCCATGACCTCGTAGGCCATGCTGTGATCGGCAAGGATCGCGCGTCGGATGATCCGCGGCGCGCTCATGCCGAGCTCGCGGCCATTTCCATGCAGCGCCCAGCCGATCAGCGCTTCGTCGGAGATGGCGGAGACACCACCATCGAGCTCGGGTGACTTCGCCATCGGCAATGCTGCCATCAGCTCGGCCCGGGCGCCGGGCATCGAGCTCGGCTTTAGCGAGGCGAGCGCGCTGGCGCCGAAGGAGGGCACGGAAGGCCGGATCTCGGGCCGGATGGCAACGGGATCGATCGACGCCGTCTGGACCGGATCGACCGGTGCTGCGGCTTTCTCGCTGCCCGGCCGGAAGGCCGGCAGCGGCACGCTCAGCGAAGCGAGATTGGTGAAGGTCTCAGGGGCAGGCTTTTCCGGCACAGGCGCTGCTGCCAGCATCGGGATCTCGCGCCGGACGCTGCGCGGCGTCGGCACCAGCGCCATCGCCAGCTTGCTCGGAAGCGTCGCGCTGCTGCCCGTATCCTCATCGTCCTCGGCCGAGGCGATCTCGACCGTCTTCACGCTGCCGCGCTTCTTGTATTCGGCGACCGCCTGGTTGTAGCCCGGCAGCGGCCGTCCATCGGCCGGCACATGCATGGTTCTGCCGCTCGGGAAGATGCGCGCCAGCTCCTGGCGCGACATCCGCGGCCAGGCGCGCACCCGGCCGACATCGAGATGCACGAAGGGCGAGCCGGATTTCGGATAATAGCCGACGCCGCCGCCCTGCATCTGCATGGCGATGCCGCGCAGCTTGGAAAGCTGCACGCCCGGAATATAGAAATCCATCGCCTTGCCCAGCATGTGCTGGCTGTTCTTGGCAACGCCTGTCAGGCGCGAGCGGGTGCGCAGCATGTTGTTGGTGGCCGGGGAACGGTAGGCGGAAACGATATGGATGTAATCGCGCCCGCCGGCCTTCTGATAGACTTCCCAGACGAGATCGAGCAGCCGTGGATCCATGCGGGCCGGCTCGTTGCGGCGCCAGTCGCGCAGGAAACGGTTGATCTGCGTCAGCCCGCGCTGATCGAACTTGCCGTTGCGCTTGAAGGTGATCGTCGCCTTCTCGCCGGTATGGGTGAAATAGAGTTTCAGCGCCCGGTCTTCGGCCGCCGCGCCAACCTCGGAGCCGAGAAAGGCCGGCACCGCCAGAAACGCAGCCACGAGAGCCCGGGCCGCACGCCGCGCCAGCGCCGAAAGGAAGCCAAGCCCCTCGCGCTCCCCAACCGCCCGCGTTTCCGCCGCATATTCCATCATGACCATCTCCGTCTTACGCGGGAACAAAGGCAGCAGAGGTCCGGTGAACGCCTACAATACCGCGCCTGAAGCAGCGATTATGGTCAATAAAGGTTTAACAAGGGGTTGATGGGGGTGGGTGCTTGCAGTCGTCGGGCGTGCTCAATTGCCGACAACGCCGTGAATTGCAATTTATAGTGGATTAACGCTTCTTGTCGAAACACTGTTTGTGTAAGCTTTCGATTCAAATCTAGGGATCGGATCATGCCTAAGTACGCGCCAATTAAAGAGCGGTTTACAACCACGTTGTTGAACTCGATTGTTGCTTATTTGATCTTCCTATTTGTATCGGACAGTCCGTGGCCTACTGGCGGCTTAGAGTCGGTCTGGCTCTTCAGTGCGATATCTTTTTGGTTCTTTGCCTCGCTTTCAGCTCCTTGGTTTGCGCCACCGAGGGATACGCTAAGTACTGCCACTAGTACGATGCTTGGGCTCATAGCGATTGATCTGACAACAATCCAAGGCCTAGGAAGCCAACTAGAGGTTATACGATGGGTCGGGATCGCGCTGTCGCTAGCAATAATAGTAATAGCATCTCTTGCGATATTATTTCATGACGATGCGGATAAATCATATTTCGGATCGTTTTTATTTAGACTTACAGCAGTAGTTGGTCGCGGCGAGCTGTTGTTTTCAATCCCAGCCATGATTAGCATCGTTGCCGTCTATCACAGCGCGCCAATCGCGATGTCGTGGCTCTTGCTGTACTGGATCGCTGTCGTTACGGGAAAACCGATCGAACGCGTCGCTTCCGCGCTACGCTTGCTTCGCGCCGACCGACTTTCCGAAAGTGATAGAGAGGCAATTGGTCATATTGTAAGGGTCGATCACCCGAATATTGTACGGGTTAAGCTTCAATCGATGGCTGCTTGGAAGCCAAATCGCTTGTTCACTGCCGGAATGCCCGACGGAAGCCAACAGTATGTATTTTCTCTTTTCTCGCAGATACAAGGCACGGACGTTATTGGGACCGGTCTCTGCATTGCTAGCGTCCAAGAGAAGACGACGGCTGCTACGGGCAAAATCTATGCAACCCACGATCAGGAGAGGACCGCCGAGTTCATAAACGCAATAGCGGGGTCAAAGGACGCAGAGCTGGTGGGGTTCGTAGTTGAGAACTCAAGCATATCTGTGATCAGTTTTGAGGTATCCATGCAAACCGACCTGCGCGAGGGAGACGTGGTTTTTGCAAATACCAAAGGTGCGGAGGTATTCTATCAAATCATTGGAGCGGAAACTTTTGAGGAAAGCTTCGATCAGAATCCTCGCGGAACTCATGTCGTTCGCGCAGCGCAATTAGGCGCTTACTCGTCTAAAGACGGATTCAAAAAATACGCTTGGCTACCAATGATGAACGAGCCGATTTTCGTCGCAGCTAGCCGCACGTTTCAGGCACCGGAGCTTTCCAAAGACGAATTTGTCATCGGGAAATTGCCTTCGACTAGTATCACAGCAGTTGCTCGCGTGAATGAGCTGATTGAATATCACACAGCGATACTAGGCGTTACTGGCACAGGGAAAACTGAGTTGGCGCTTGATATTATTCGTGAGGCTGCTTGGCGCGGAACTAAGATTTTTTGCGTAGATTTCACGGGTGACTATCGAGTTCGCTTGGCCGATCTAGGCCCAATATTCCCAAGTCCAGATCGAAAGAAGGCAACCGCAATGGAGGGCTTGCTGGCTGCAATCGACTCGTTTGGGTTTAAGGCCGAGGCCGAGAAGTCCAAGCTGAAAACTCTTCTCAATGAGATTCGAGACGAAACAGCGAAGGTCATTGATGACTTCCTCAAAAATGATGAAACTCAACTTGCTATCTTCGAACTTTCAGAAATCTCCAACTCTAAAGCTGGATTGAGACTTACAGAAATCTATCTCTCCGCCATCATGAATTGGGCGCGCGAGCATCGCCGGGCACGCCAGATTCTTATCTGTCTTGAAGAGGCCCACACAATAGTACCCGAGGTGAACAGCGGATTTGATGGTGAAACTCGTTGGGTTGTAGAGAGGATTGGCCAGATTGCCCTTCAGGGACGGAAGTACGGAGTAGGATTGCTTGTCATAACTCAAAGGACGGCTCTAGTTAGCAAGACAATCCTCTCACAATGCAATACGTTTCTAACTCATTCTCTAATTGATCAAACGAGCCTGTCGTTTCTTGAGAGCGTCTATAGCAGCCAGCACGTTCGACTAATTCCCAATTTGGGTAAATTCGAGTTTCTCGGTTTCGGAAAGGGGCTGAAAGCCGAACGTCCCATCATTCTCAAGCGTGATTTTGATGCAAAAAAGTTGGATGCAAGCATGGCACTAACCAAGCCGCTCGCCGAGCCAAAGTCAGAGCAAGAAATTGAGGGAGCTCTTCAGTTATCTGATGCTGGCCCCAAAATAACCTCGCTTTGAGCAACGTTTGAAACATCGATGGAATGGGGGCCTTAAGCCATCACCCCTTCCATCTCCCGATGAAACTCCAACGATCGCCGGATCCCCTCCTCAAGGCTCACCTTCGGCGCCAGCCCGAATTCCCGCTGCAGCGCCGTATCGCCACAGCGATAGAACACCCCTTCCGGGCGGCTTGCGGTGCCGCTCACCTTCGGTGACCAGCCGAGCTGGCGGCTGATGCGTTCGGCGAGGTCGATGAAGGAGGTGGCGTCTCCGGTCGAGAGGTTGAGGGTCGCGCCTGAGGTCATGGCGTCCATCGTTTCGATCACGAAGCCGACGCAGTCGGAGATGTGGATGAAGTCGCGGCATTGGTGGCCGCTGCCCCAGACGGAGACTTCGGGGGCGCCGCGTTCGCGGAGCAGGCGGCGGCAGATGGCGGGGAAGGGATAGGCGAGGTCCTGGTCTTCGCCATAGCCGCTGAACGGGCGGTAGGCGACGGCGCGGCCGTCATAACGCTCGACATAGAGCTTCATCAGATATTCGCCCGTCAGCTTCGTCCAGCCATAGCTGAGATCAGGCACGCCGATCGGCCGGTCGAAGGAGATCATGTCCTCGGAAAGGATGGTCTGCGCCTCGAAGGTCTGCAGCGAGACGGGATAGGCGGCGCTCGAGCTGAAATAGACGACATTGCCGGGCCGGTTTTCGCCCGCCCAGCGCCAGAGTGCTGCATCGACGGCCAGATCCTCGGCAACAAGCAGCGTCTGGTTCTCGAGCGTCATGCGCCCGCCGACGAGGGCGGCGAGATGGAAGACATAGTCGAAATGCTCGCGACTACGGTCGAAATAGCTGCGGCAATCCTCCTGCAGGAAGGTGAAATGGCGGTTGGACAGCTGCTTTTGCGATGGCGCAAGCGCGCCGGTCCCCGGTTTCAGCAGGTCGACGGAGACGACGTCCATTCCTTCGGCAAGCAGCCGCTCGCTCAGATGCCGGCCGACAAAGCCGCATCCCCCAGTCACCAATGCACGCGCCATGATCCCTCCTAGGCCGCAAGAAAGGCATTTTCCCCCGTGTAGATCGCGATCATCTTCCGGTCCCATTCCTGGCGGGAGGGTGCGATCTTCTTTCCGAAGGCGCGGGCGCCCTCGGTGAGTTTTTCGACGAGACTGTCGTTCTTCACCTTGCCGAGTGCGTCGGCCAGCGAGGCGGCATCGCCGCTCTTGAACACCAGCCCGGCGCCATTCGCCGCGATCTCTTCGGAGATCAGCGCATTGCTGCTGACGATCAGCGGAATGCCGCTCATGATCGCCTCGGCGGCAACCAGGCCATAGGGCTCCGGCATGCGCGACGGCATGATGAAGACGCGCGCTTCGCCGGCAAGCCTGGCGACGGTGGCATCATCCAGCCAGCCGGGAACCCAGCAATGCGGCAGGGTCTTCTGCATCTCTTCGAGCAGCGGCCCGCGGCCGATCAGGGTCGCGGCCTGGCCGGTCATCCTGAGCGCATCACCGAGCGTGCGCACGCCTTTCTCCCAGGTCATGCGGCCGAGAAACATGATGCGCTCGCGAAGCCACGGTTCGGTCGGCTGGCGGGTCAGCGGTTCGGTCGGCGTGCGCAGTGTCTGGAAATGCTTGAGCGGCCCGGGCGTCAGATAGGCTTCCATGTTTTCATGGGCGAGGATTACCTCGATCCGCTCCCAGAAAGCCTCGCCGACACCGGCCTGTGCCAGCGTGCGGCGGAAGCGCCAGAGCTTGTGCAGATAGTTGCGCTTGTCGCAATTGGTGGTCAGGCAGCCGAGAGACATCGGCGTCACGCCGCAGATCTCGCCGCTCTTGTAGTTCAACAGGCCGCCATTCGGGCAGTTGAGGAAGAAGTCATGGGCGGTGACGATGACGCGCGCGTTGCTCTGTGACAGCGCGTGGAAGATTGAGGGCGAGAGGATCTGGTTCCAGCCGTGAACATGGACCACTGTCTCGTCGGCCGATTCCTTGAGCAGCCCAGACAGCGCCTCATAGGCCCGCTTGTTGAAATGCCGGTCGAAGATATTGGCGATCGCGGGCCCGTCGCGCAAAGGCTTCTCGCCGAGCGCAATGGTGCGCACATCAAGCCCGTATTCCTTCAGCCCGGCCCCGTCGTCGCCGACGAAGAAGGTGCAGTTGACCCCGGCATCGACACAGGCTTCCAGGCATTGGATGGCAACCTTGGTGGCGCCACCCCGGACAACGGAAACGTCATTGACGACAATCAGGCGCATATGTGGAACCAAAGCTTTGCCAGGGGTCCAGGGCGGACCCGTGTCGATGAGGATAGAAGATTGTTGCCCGGCTCAATGAGGCGATGGATCGCACGCTATTGCAATTCAGCCTTTTGCATTAGCCTACCATTACGGGCACCGGCGGCGATCTTTTGTACAACCGTCGCGCTTGCGTTTTCGCGCATGGCGACGGCGGTCCGGCAGGCAGGTTCTCTGTGGAGACCTTACTCCGCGGCTGCCCGCTTCTGGCCCGAAATCTGGGTAATGAAGGCGCGAAGTGCGGCCGGGCGCACCGGCTTGTGCTGCACGGCAATCCCGTGGCGTTCGGCTTCCGCCCGGATTTCGAGCGTCCGGTCGGCCGTCAGAAGCAGCGCCGGAAGCTCGGCGCCGAACCGCTGGCGCAGATCGAGGATCGCGGCAATGCCGCTTCCGTCGTCGAGGTGATAGTCGGCGATCACCAGATCCGGCGCCGGCGCATGGAAGTCCGCCACTTCGGCGAGTGAAGCCAGCGATTGCACCTCACAGCCCCAGCCGGAAATCAGAAGGCGCATGCCCTCGATAATATTCGGTTCGTTGTCGATGCAGAGTATCTTCAGGCCGCGGAGCGTCTGCGCCTGGCGCTCGGCGCTGACGGCGGCAACCGGTGCTGCCCCCAGCTTCGTCGTGTCGAGCGGCATGGTGATGCGGAAATCGGTTCCCTTGCCATGCGTCGAGTGCAGTTCCACCGGATGGTTCAGAACGCGGGCGATGCGATCGACGATCGAAAGCCCAAGCCCCAGCCCGGTTGCCGTCTTGGCGCCTTCGTCGAGGCGGGCGAATTCCTTGAAGACGGTGCGGAATTTCGAGGGCGGAATGCCGATGCCCGAATCCATCACCTGGATCACCACCTTGTCGCCGCGCCGGCGCGCACCGACCAGCACCTTGCCGGTCAGCGTATATTTGATGGCGTTGGAGACGAGGTTCTGCACCAGGCGGCGCAACAGGTTCGGGTCGGAGCGCACCTTGAGCGTGGTCGGCATCACCACCAGCTTCAGCTTCTTCTCGCGGGCGATCGGCGCGAAATCGGTCTCGATCCGCTGGAGAAGATCCGACAACGGCACCGTCGTCAGCCGCGGCCGCATCGCGCCGGTATCCAGCCGCGAGATATCGAGCACGGCACCGAGAATGGTCTCGACCGATTCAAGCGCCGAGTCGATGTTGCGCACGATCGGCCCGTTGTCGGATTGCGCCATGCGTTCGACCAGCGCCGATGAATAGAGCCGCGCGGCATTCAGCGGCTGCAGAATGTCGTGGCCGGCCGCCGCAAAGAACCGCGTCTTGCCGATATTGGCCTCATCGGCCGATGCACGCGCTTCGCCGAGCTCGTGGTTGACCCGCGTCAGCTCGGCGGTGCGTTCGGCAACGCGCTGCTCCAGCGTTTCGTTCGCCTGTTTCAGCGCCCTGTCGGCCTCAACACGCTGGGTAATGTCGGTGAAGGTAGCGACGATGCCCTTGTCCGGCATGGCGTTGGAGCGCACTTCGATAATGCTGTCGCCGCCGCCGAGCACCAGCGAAAATGGCTTGTCGAGCGTCTGGAAGTGGCGAACGGTCTGCGCCAGATCGGCGGCCGGGATGTCGCCGCGCTGGCCGAGAATGGCAACGATCTCCGACAGCGGAAATCCGACCCGGCCGACATCTTCAGGCAGGTCGAGCAGCTGGCGGAAGCGCCGGTTCCAGATCGTCAGCCGATTGGAACTGTCAAAGACGGCGATGCCCTGGTCCATCTGCGACAAGGCCGTCTGCAGCATGTCCTGGTTATATTGCAGCGCCTCGCTGGCTTGATCGAGCAGCCAGGCCGTATCCGACGACGCATCCTCGATCTTCTGCAGGATCAGCGACAGCACCAGCCTTGCCGAAGACGAGCCGATGGCGCTGCCGAGCAGCTGTTCGCTGAAGTGGATCAGCGCCATGTCGGCCGGCTGGTCGTCTTCCAGTTTGCGGCCGGAGCTTTGCTCGTAGGTCGCAAGCGAGCGCTGCATCCGTTCCTCGCCGAGATAGCGGGCGATGGCGGCCTTCAGATCGCCGACGCTGATCCGCGTCTTCCAGCCGCGCGTCGCAAATTGCGAGCGCGACTGCCGCTTGACGAAGATGCCCGCCTGGATGCGCTCCAGCGGCCGGGCATTGCGCGTCATCGAGCCAACGATGAAGAAAGCCGTGTTGACCAGCAGGCTCATCGTGGTTGCGTTGACGAGAGGGTCGGCATCCGGCGCGGTGAACACGGTGGTGCCGGGAAACAGGAAGCCCAGGAAGCCGCTGGCGATATAGGAATAGTCGGGCCCGCCGAGCGACGGCAGGAACAGCAGATAGAACCAGATGACGAAGCCGGAGGTCAGCCCGAGGATCGCGCCGCGCGCATTCGCCCGCCGCCACACGAGGCCGCCGAACAGCGCCGGCGCGATCTGTCCGATCGCCGCAAAGGAGAGCAGGCCGATCGAGGCGAGACCCGCCGTACTGTCGGTCGAGCGGTAATAGGCGTAGCCGAGCAGCAGGACGGCGAAAATGGCGCTCCGGCGGATGTTGAGCAGCGTCTTGGCAAAGTCGTCGCGCTGGCTGGCGCGTCCGGCGAGCTTCCGCCGCAGGAAGATCGGCATGATGATGTCGTTCGACACCATGATCGACAGCGCCACGGAATCGACGATCACCATCGCTGTTGCCGCCGAGAAGCCGCCGATGAAGGTGATCAGCGACACCACCGGCATCTGCCCTGCAAGCGGCAGCGAGAGCACATAGAGGTCGGCATTGCCGGCGCCGCCGAAGGTCAGCAACCCGCCGATCGCCACCGGCAGCACGAAGAGATTGATGGCGACGAGATAGAGCGGGAAGAGATAGCCGGCGAGCCGGAGCTGCTTGGCCGTCCTGTTCTCGACGACTGTCACATGGAACTGGCGCGGCAGCATGATGATCGCAAAGGCCGAGAGCAGCGTCAGCACGATCCAGCGGCTGATCGGCGTCTGGTAATCCAGCGCCGCGGTCACCAAGGGGTTCGCCGCACTTTTCTCCCAGAGGTCCATCGGCCCATCGAACAGGAACCAGATGACGCAGATGCCGGCTGTGAGAAAGGCGATGAGCTTGACGACGGATTCCATCGAGACGGCGAGGATCAGCCCGTCCTGATGCTCGGTCGCATCCGTGTGGCGGGTGCCGAACATCACAGCGAAACAGGCAAGCATGAGGGTGACGATCAGCGGCAGATCGAGGAAATAGAGATTGCCGCTGCCGATGCCGTAATCCTGCGGGTTCACGACGACAGAAACGGTGCTCGAAATCGCCTTCAACTGCAGCGCGATATAGGGAATGACGCCGACCAGCGAGATCAGTGCCACGATCGTCGCGACGGTTGAATTTTTCCCGTAACGCGCCGCTATGAAGTCTGCGACCGACGTCAGCTTCTCGGCTTTGGCAAGCTCGATGATCCGCCGCAGGAGCGGCATGCCGAGCGTGAAGACCAGGATCGGTCCGATATAGATCCCGGCAAATTCGAGGCCGTGCTGCGAGGCAAGGCCGACACCGCCGAAATAGGTCCAGGACGTGCAATAGATCGCCAGGCTGAGCGCATAGACAACGGGCCAGCCGCCTTCCTGCGTGCCAAG
This sequence comes from Rhizobium sp. 10N427, assembly GCF_056394605.1. Taxonomy (NCBI): domain Bacteria; kingdom Pseudomonadati; phylum Pseudomonadota; class Alphaproteobacteria; order Hyphomicrobiales; family Rhizobiaceae; genus Rhizobium; species Rhizobium sp. 10N427. The sequence goes on from NZ_JBFTID010000008.1 coordinate 53,938, forward strand.
CCGGCGGCTTTTGCGGTCGCCATAGCTCGCGACGGCAAACAGCAGCAGCATGTAGCCGAAGGCAGACGCGATTATGACCCAGCCAGGAAGCATCGATCCTCCACCGGCGAGTTGTTCGCCGGGCCCCTTAAGTTTCAAAGATTAGGGGAAATGCCCGCCTTTGGAAATCGGGGCGGTCTAGACCTTAAGTCCAAGACGCCGGAAGAAGTGGTTATTCAAAATTAACAATTGAATAATTATGGCGGACATGTAGCTAATAAAGCACGGACTGTCAGTGAGTGCGCATCAGAGGGAGACAGATCGGATGCTCAACGAATTCAAAGCGTTTATTGCCCGCGGTAACGTCATGGACCTGGCGGTCGGTGTCATTATCGGCGGCGCTTTCGGCGGTATCGTCAAGTCGCTTGTCGACGACATCATCATGCCGATCGTCGGTGCCATCTTCGGCGGCTTCGACTTCTCGAACTATTTCATTGGTCTCTCATCGGCCGTCAACGCACCGACGCTGGCTGCCGCCCGCGCGCAGGGCGCCGTCTTTGCCTATGGCAATTTCATCACCGTCCTCATCAATTTCCTCATCCTCGCATGGATCATCTTCCTGATGGTCAAGGCCGTAAACATGCTGCGTAAGCAGATCGAGCGTAACGAGGAGAAGGCCGCGGAAGACGCGCCGCCGCCGGCAGACGTTGCGCTGCTGACGGAAATCCGCGATTTGCTGGCCAAGCGTCCGGCCTGATTTTAGCGCCTTTGAGCCCTGCTGTTAGGCAGGGCTCCATCCATCACGAAAATCGATGTGACATCACGCATTCTCATTGGGATTTGCGCCGGGTTTTGTTCTATGAAGGCCAAAACCGGAGTCCTTCATGTCGATCGTCAATAGCCTCAGCCCGCGCGCCATCACGGCACCCGAAAGCGGGATCGTCGAAGTCGTCAATTATGCCCGCGGCCGCGAAGGCCTGCTGCCTCTTTGGGTCGGCGAAGGTGATCTGCCGACCCCCGATTTCATCAGCAAGGCTGCGATGGATGCGCTTGCGGCCGGTGAGACCTTCTACACCTGGCAGCGCGGCATTCCCGAACTGCGCCAGGCGCTTTCCGACTACTATGGCCGTCATTTCGGTGTGACGCTCTCTCCGGAACATTTCTATATCACCGGTTCCGGCATGCAGGCGATCCAGATTGCCGTGCAGGCGATGACCTCGCCGGGCGACGAGATCGCCTATCTGACGCCCGCCTGGCCGAATATAGCAGCCGCGCTTGAAATCGCCGGCGCCCGTTCGGTGGGCGTCGAGCTTCAGTTCGAAGGCGGCAAATGGGCGGTTGATCTCGACCGGATCGAAGCTGCGATCACGCCGAAGACCAAGGGCCTCTTCGTCAACACACCGTCGAACCCGACGGGCTGGACGGCGACGAAGCAGGATCTGGCACAGATTCTCGAGATTGCCCGCAAGCACGGCCTGTGGATCATGGCCGACGAGATCTATGCCCGCTACTTCTACGCCGGCGGCCGCGCGCCCTCGTTCTTCGACGTCATGGAACCGGGCGACAAGATCTTCTTCGTCAATTCCTTCTCGAAGAACTGGTCGATGACCGGCTGGCGCGTCGGCTGGATCGTTGGTCCGCCGGAAACCGGACAGGTGCTGGAAAACCTGATCCAGTATTCGACCTCCGGCGTTGCGCAGTTTATGCAGAAGGGCGCGGTCGCAGCGCTCAACCACGGCGACGATTTCGTCGCCGCCAATATCAGCAAGGCGGCCGAAGCCCGCGATATCCTCTGCGACGCCCTGATCGCCACCAATCGCGTCGAGACGCTGAAGCCCGATGGCGCTCTCTATGCGTTCCTGAAGATCGACGGCATCACCGACAGCCGCAAGGCCGCGATCGATATCGTCGACAAGACCGGTGTCGGCCTGGCGCCGGGTGCGGCTTTCGGCGCGGGCGGCGAACTCTTCCTGCGCGCCTGTTTCCTGCGCGATCCGGCCCAGGTTCGCACCGCCGCCGAGCGCCTTTGCGACTACATCATGAGCCGCTGAGATGGGAATGCCCGGCGCCATCAGCCGGGCATCTGCCCCGTATTTGGCCGGTTCGATAAAATTGTAGCGAAAGCCGAAATCGGCCTCTAACCACAGCCGCAAACTTAGCCGCCGGAACGGCCCAAAACGGGTCTTTGATAAGAAAATCCGAAAGGGAAAACCCGTCTGATGCCCCTGTGCGATAAAACAGGGAATGCGGGACATGGCAATCTTGGTGACGGGCGGCGCTGGCTATATCGGCAGCCACATGGTCTGGACACTGCTTGAGGCGGGTGAAGAGGTGGTCGTGCTCGATCGCCTATCGACCGGCTTCCGCTGGGCGGTTGCGCCTGCGGCCCGCTTCTATCTCGGCGACGTTGCCGATCCCGATATTCTGCGGACGATCTTCATCGAAAACGACATAGAGGCGATCATCCATTTCGCCGGTTCCGCCGTCGTACCGGTGTCGGTTTCAGATCCGCTCTCCTATTACGATAACAATTCCGGCAAGACGCGCGCGTTGCTCAGCGCGTCTATCGAAGCCGGCGTGCGCCATTTCGTCTTCTCCTCGACCGCTGCAGTTTATGGACCGCAGCCGAGTTCCGATCCGGTCAAGGAGACCGCCAGCCTCAATCCGGAAAACCCTTACGGCCAGTCGAAGCTGATGACCGAGTTCATGCTGCGCGATGCGGCTGCGGCCTATGACTTCGACTACGTGGCCCTTCGCTATTTCAACGTTGCGGGTGCCGATCCCGAGGGTCGGGCCGGCCAGTCCACCAATGGCGCCACGCATCTGATCAAAGTCGCCTGCGAAGCGGCTCTCGGCAAGCGCGACAGCGTCGCCGTCTATGGCATCGACTATCCAACGCATGATGGCACCGGTGTGCGCGACTACATCCACGTCACCGATCTCGCCGAGGCGCACCTGAAGGCGCTACAGCACCTGCGCAAGGGCAAGGGTTCGCTGGTCGCCAATTGCGGTTACGGCTCGGGCTATTCCGTTCTCGATGTGCTGAACATGGTCACCCGCGTCCACGGCCACTCGTTCAAGATCCACATGGCGCCACGCCGCCCGGGCGATTCCGCCAGCGTCGTTGCCGATGCAACGCTGGCGCGACGCCTGCTCGATTGGGCTCCGAAGCATGACTCGCTGGAAACCATCGTTCGCAGCGCGCTCGATTGGGAATTGGAACTGACCCAGCGCCGCGTCGGCGATCTTCAGGGCATCTACCGCGAACTCGCCGCCGCATCGTTCTGATCGCGCTAACATGGTGTTTACCATCTGTCTGAGGATAGAGGGCTAGCGCTGGCGTAAATAAGAAAAAATCAAGCTTTCTCTGGCTGTTTTATGGTCAAGGGAAAAGGGACAATGAAAAGCTTCATCGCTTCGCTACGGCTGCAAAAAGACAACCCGAAGTTCTTGATGGCACAGTTTCAGGCTCTGTCCACACAGATCCCGATTCTCTATGTCCTGCTGATCATCAATTCGCTGGCTGTCGCGATCACCCACATCAAGACCGCGCCGCTCTGGCTGTCGCTCTATATCCCGACCGGCCTCAGTGTCGCCTGTCTGTTCCGCCTCTGCTGGTGGGAGATCAACGGCAAGGAAAACGTCACGCCTGAACGCGCCTACAAGGTGATGCGCGTGACGATCGCCGGCTCCTGCATTCTCACCATCGCCTTCGGCGCCTGGGCCGTCGCGCTCTACAGCTACGGCGATGCCTACCAGCAGGGCCAGATCGCCTACTTCCTCGTCGTGACAGGTATTTCCTGCGTCTTCTGTCTCATGCACCTGCCGGTCGCGGCGATGATCACCACGGTCATCACCTTCACGGCCATGGTGCTGACCTTCCTGTCGTCAGGAAATCCTGTCTTCATCGCCACCGCCGTCAGCGGTCTGTTCCTGATCCTTCCGTTCCTGCGGGTGATCAACAGCTACTTCCAGAATTTCGCCGGTCTCGTGCAGATGACCGAGGAGCTGGAGAAGAAGCAGGCCGAAGCCCATGAGCTGAACCTCGTCAACAGCCGCAACGCGCTTCAGGATCAATTGACCGGCCTTGCCAATCGCCGCAGCTTCTTCCTATCGCTGGAGCGCATGCTGCAGGAGCAGCCGAAGGAACCGCCGGTTATCGGCATCATCGACCTCGATGGCTTCAAGCCCGTCAACGATATCTTCGGCCATTCGGCGGGCGATCTGGTGCTCAAGGAAACCGCTCGCCGCTTCACAGCGCTTGCCGGCAGCGAGGCTGTCGTTTCCCGTCTCGGCGGCGATGAGTTCGGTATCATCTTCCCGCAAGGCATCAGCCGCAGAGCGACTGCCGATCTCGGCCAGGCTCTCTGCGCTTCGGTCCACGAGGCCTTCGAAATCCCCGACGGCTCGGTGCGCGTCTCGGGATCCTGCGGCATCGTCTATCCCGAGGGTGGCGATCTCTCCGCCGAAGACCTCTACGAGAAGGCTGACTTCGCGCTCTATCAGGTGAAGAGCAAGCGCCGCGGCGGCGTCGAGTTCTTCTCGTCGGAACACGAGAAGATACTAACCCAGCGCTATCTCATCGAGCTTGAGCTGCAGGCCAACGATTTCGCCAGCGAGCTATCGCTCGAATATCAGCCGATCATCGAACTGAAGACCGGCCGCGTTGTCGGCTACGAGGCCCTGGCGCGCTGGGACAGCGCCCGCTTCGGCCGCATCAGCCCGGATGCGTTCATCCCTGCCGCCGAGCGCACTGCCGTCATCGGCCGGATGACCCGCGTGCTGTTCGGTCAGGCGCTCGACGCGCTGAAGCAGATCCCCGATCATCTGCGCCTGTCGTTCAACCTTTCGGCCCGCGACATTTGCGACCACGAAACGTCGATGGCGCTCCTGGCGATGATCCATCGCTCAGGCGTCGATCCCAAGCGCATCGAGTTCGAGATCACCGAGACGGCGCTGCTTTCCGATTTCGACACGGCCGACCAGGTCATCGGCGTCCTGCGCGCCGCCGGTATATCGATCGCGCTCGACGATTTCGGCACCGGCTTCTCCAGCCTCAGCCACATCCATCGTCTCGCCTTCGACAAGCTGAAGATCGACAAGGCCTTCGTGATGAATTTCGATCGCGATATCCGTTCGATGAACATCACCCGCTCCGTCGCCAATCTCTGCCAGAACCTCGGCATCGCATCGGTTGCCGAAGGCGTGGAGAGCGAAGAGGTTGCCGACGGTCTTCGGGCGATGGGCGTGCGGCTGGCGCAGGGCTACCATTTCTCGCGACCGCTGAAGCTCGATGCGGCGATCGACTATGCGCTGCAGCGCGACGGCCTGATGATCGGCCAGGAACCTCTGCACGCGATGCTGCCTTACTGATCCCACTGGAACGAAGTGCCGCGCCTGTCTATTGATATCTGATCAACAAAGGCGCGGTGACCATGCACAAAACATCCGACCGGGAAGTCTTCATCGAACGGCGCGGCAGCGCGGGCATCATCCGCCTCAACCGTCCCAAGGCGCTGAATAGCCTGACGCTGACCATGGTGCGCATGCTGGACGCGGCGCTCGACGAGTTCGAAGCCGATCCTGCCGTTGCAAGCATCGTCGTCACAGGAGAGGGCGAGCGCGGCTTCTGCGCCGGCGGCGATATCCGCGCTCTCCACCAGAGCGGCCTTGCGGGCTCAGAGGAGGCTGAAACCTTCTGGCGTGAGGAATTCGCGCTCAACCATCGCATCGCCAATTTCACCAAGCCCTACATCGCGGTCATGGACGGTATCACCATGGGCGGCGGCGTCGGTCTTTCGGCGCATGGCCGCCACCGGGTTGTAACCGAGCGCACGCGGCTTGCCATGCCGGAAACCGGGATCGGCTATTTTCCGGATGTCGGCGCCACCTGGCTGCTGCCGCGCATGCCCGGCGAAACCGGCACCTGGGCAGGGCTGACCGGCCTGGAAATGAATGCCACGGACGCGCTCTATGCCGGGCTTGCCGACGTCAAGATTGCCTCCGCCCGCTTGCCGGAGATGATCGATGCGCTGGCCCGCATGCCAGTCGGATCGTCGTCGACCACCGTCGATGCCATGCTGAAACATCTCGCCAATCATCCCCATGCCGGCCATCTGGAGCACAACCGGGCGATCATCGACCGCGCTTTCCGCTTCGACAGCGTCGAGGACATTCTGGCGGCACTGGAGGCAGAGGAGGGAGCCTTCGCCGCCGAGACGCGCACCGTCATCGCCAAACGCTCGCCGACCAGCCTGAAGCTGACGCTGCGTCTGCTGCGGGCGGGCAGGGCGAGCGCCAGCCTGGCAGAATGTCTGAACCGGGAACTGGCTGCCTGCATGCAGATCCTGAAGACGCCCGACTTCTATGAGGGCGTCCGCGCCGCCGTCATCGACAAGGATCGCAATCCGAAATGGAAACCGGCGGATGTCTCGGCGGTCGGCCCTGAAGCCCTCGCGCCGTTTTTCGGCCGCGTCGAGCCCTTGGCCCTTTAGCGCCACATGCCGCGCATGCGTGCGCCGACATCGATCCGCACCTGGCGCGCCTGCTGGCTGGCCGCCGTTTCGGCCTTCGCTTGCTGCCAACCGCAGACCTCGAAGAATTGCAGCAGCGTTGCCGGGATGAAGCGGGTGCGGGAGGCATAGACATGCCGGTCACCCTGCGCATTCTGTCCGTGGGTGAAGAAGCGCTGCGGCACGACGAGATCGAGATTGTCCTTGGCCCGCGTCATCGCGACGTAAAGCAGCCGCCGTTCTTCCTCGATCTCAGCACTGCTGCCGACTGCCAGATCGGATGGTATGCAGCCATCCACGACGTTCAGCATGAACACCTTGGTCCATTCCTGGCCCTTGGCCGAATGGATGGTGGAAAGGATCAGGTAATCCTCGTCGAGCAGCGGCACGCCGGCCTGATCGCTGGTCGCGTCCGGCGGATCGAGCGTCAGTTCCGTCAGGAAGCGCTCGCGGGACGGATAACCCGCCGCGATCTGCTCGAGCTGCAGCAGGTCGGCCTGGCGCGTCGAGGCATCCTCATGCAGCCGTTCCAGATGCGGCTGATACCATTCCCGCACCAGCCCGATTTCGGCAGGCCATCCGGCCTTGCCGGTCTTCAGCTCCTGCATGACGGACACGAAAGCCGTCCAATCGTCGCCCGAGCGCGGCGGTGCGGTCAGTTCGGCAAGCGCCTGGATCGGGCTCGGATCAGCGGCCATATGATCCAGCGTCTTTTGCGCCGTCGAGGGGCCGACGCCCGGCAGGATCTGCATCAGCCGGAACCCGGCGACACGGTCGCGCGGGTTCAGCGCAAAGCGCAGCGCCGCGAGCATGTCCTTGACATGCGCGCTGTCCAAAAACTTCAGCCCGCCGAATTTGACGAAGGGAATGTTGCGCCGTGTGAGTTCAACCTCCAGCGCGCCGCTGTGATGCGAGGCGCGAAACAGCACCGCCTGGCTCTTCAGCTTGACGCCTTCTTCGCGGTTCTCCAGCACCTTGTCGGCGACGAAGCGCGCCTGATCGGCTTCGTCGCGCACAGTGACGAGACGCGGCCGCTCGGCCGATTGCCGCTCCGTCCAGAGGTTCTTGGTGAAACGCTCGGAGGCAAGGTCGATGACGGCATTGGCGGCTGCCAGGATCGGCTGCGTCGAGCGGTAATTGCGGTCGAGCGTGACGATATTGGCGGCAGGCGTAAACGAGGCCGGGAAGTCGAGAATGTTGCGCACCGTCGCGGCACGGAAGGAATAGATCGACTGCGCATCGTCGCCGACGACGGTCAGTCCCTGTCCGCCCGGCTTCAGCGCCAGCAGGATCGAGGATTGCAGCCGGTTGGTGTCCTGATATTCGTCAACCAGAACATGATCGAAGCGGCTGCCGATATCCTCGGCAATCATTGGCTCTGCCACCATCTGCGCCCAGTAGAGCAGCAGGTCGTCGTAATCGAGCACGTTTTGCGCCTGCTTGGCTTCGACATAGGCGCCGAAGAGATCGCGCAGCTGGTTCTCCCAGGTGGCGCACCAGGGAAAGGCATCGCGCAGCACCAGCGGCAGCTCACCCTCCGAATTGACCACCCGCGAATAGATCGCCAGGCACGTTCCCTTGGTCGGGAAGCGGTTCTCGGTCTTCGAGAAGCCGAGATCGTGCCGGATGATGTTCATCAGATCGGCGCTGTCTTCGCGATCGTGGATGGTGAAGGCCGGATCGACACCGATCTGCTCTGCATAGTCGCGCAACAGCCGCGCGCCGATACCGTGAAACGTGCCGCTCCAGGCGAGCGCATCGGCCATGATGCCGGAATTGGCGCCGAGCACTTCGGCGCAAATGCGCTCGACGCGCCGCGCCATCTCGGAGGCGGCCCGGCGCGAGAAGGTCATCAGCAGGATGCGGCGCGGATCGGCGCCCTTGACGATCAGATGCGCGACACGGTGCGCCAGCGTGTTGGTCTTGCCGGAACCGGCACCGGCAATGACCAGCAGCGGTCCCGCGACATGGCTGCCCTCGGTGAGGGTTCCATGCTCCACGGCCATGCGCTGTTGCGGGTTGAGCTTCTCGAGATACATCCAGCCGTCCGGTTGGCGCCCGCGCGGCAGAGCGGCACGGACAAATAAGACGTTCCTTGAATGTTCTTGATAGTGATTCCTGTCAAGCGCGCGTCAGTAGACGAAGTCGGAAACCACTTCCTGGCGCGTCAGTTTCAGTGTCCTGTCCGGCTGCAGGATATAGGTCTCCTGCACCTTCTGGCCGCTCGAATTGTAGAAGCTGTTATAGACATAGCTGCCTGGTGGCGATTTCGTCAGCTTGGAGCGGGCAGGGCCGCCATAGGTGAGGCTGCCCGGGATAGGCGTCGGCCCGGCGCCGCTATCGGCAGCGCTGCAGGCCACCAGCATGGCGGCGGCGGTGAAAACCGGAACGATGACCTTGAACATGACAGTTGCCCCTTCAGCCCCTTCATTGATATGGCGCCAGAGATCCGCTTCGCCAAGTAGAGAGCGTTGAAATTTGCGGGGGCAGAATGGTGCGCTACTTTGGCTCCGGCTGCTGGATCGTTTTCGGCGGCGTGTCATCGTTGCTGCCGCCCTGCTCGAAGGGCTTGATGACGAGAATACTGAGAACGGATGCCACCATGAGCGCGACGATGATCAGCATCAGTGTTTTCATGATTAATTCTACTTCGTCCGGTCACGTTGTTCTCAACCCTATTGAACAGACCGGCTGCCCGAAAAGTTCCGGCAAGTGCGCGTGAAATCGTGCGAAGAAAAGCGGGGAACCAAAGCCGCCCTTCAAGGGTTGATTGGGCGGATTTCAACGCTGGAGATAGTCATGAGGACCTGCATCCGTCTGGGGGTTCCAGCCCTGTTTATTGCATGCGCCGCATTTGCCATTCCCGCATCCGCCTCTCTCGAAACCGATGTCGATTATTACTCGGCCCTGCCTCAGGATCAGATGGCGCTCAACGAATATACCAGCACCGTCGCCTGCCAGCCGGCCGAGGCGCATTACGTGCCGTCCTTCATCCGCGCACCTGATGGCACGATCATGGGCGTCGGCTATGTGGAAGTCGAAAGCCAGAGCGATACCGGCTGCTGAAAGCGTGAAATATCCGAAGTATTTCCGCAAATTATCTCTGTTCGAGGCTCGTCTGCATAAGCAGAGGGTGACGAGCCTCTGACCATCATCATGATGGCTGCCGATGTTTTATTGTCGGCCTGCGCCGGCGCGCAACGGCAATACTTGGGCTATCCAGCCCGTCCTTCACCGTTGGTTAAATGAAAATAAACAGCCGTCCCGTTCCGGCACGCAGCCGTCAGGGTCGCTGTTTAGGGCCGAAGCTGTCGCCGGTCAGTGAAGCCTGAGCTTCGCCTCTTCGGCCGCCGCCACAAACTCCAGCCGCGCCTCTTCCGCCGTCTTGCGGCCATCGAGTGCTGCACGGCAGGTGCTGCGGGCTTTCAGATAGCGCAGACCGCGCGCCGCGGGCCAGAGATCGGCAAGGCACTTCAATGCATCGAACGGACCGTTGACGGTACGGGCATCGGTATCCTCGAAGCCGACCTTGACCGGACTATCCCATCTGTCAGTTGCCATAGGCGTATTCCTCCAGTGTTTACGCCAAACGCGCACAACGCCCCTCGTGTTCCTCCCGAAAGGCTCGTGCTGAGAGTATATTAGCGGGTTATTCATTGGTCGCAATGGGGGATTTGAACTGAACTTGGCCAGATCGGCCATCTCACATTGGAGGAGATGCCGAGGGCGAACGTGTGGCCGTGCTCCGTGTGGGAATTGTGGCCCGGCAAAAGCCGGGCCCCCGATCCTAGAAGACAGCTAGGTATTTCAGCAGCGACACGATACCGATGATGATCACGATAATCTGCACGATCTGCCGTGTGCGGCCATCGATCGGCAGGCGTTGAACCAAGTACAATACGAGAATGATGACGAGAAACGTGATCAGAATACCGATCAGTATCGAAGCACCCATTTATCCCCACTCCTATCCAAAAAGCCTTTCGGCGACAGGGATTTAACTATGGGGCAACAAGTCAAAGAAAAGGGGGAGGTCTGAAACTTGATAAATTGCTTTGTCGGAGCGGTGCCGCCATTCATGTTGGCGACGGCACATTCCAGGTGACCGTGCAGGATCAGCCTAAGCCTAAGCCTAAGCCGGGGGTGCGTGGATTATCTGAAGAAAAACTGGTGCTGCCGAGTGGGATTGAACCACCGACCTCACCCTTACCAAGGGTGTGCTCTACCACTGAGCTACGGCAGCAGGACCAGGAACGCTTCGAGCCATCAGGCTGTGTTGCGTGGACGGGGCGCCTATTGCCACAGGTTCCGGACAAGCGCAAGCCGCAATTTCGAACTTCACGTGGATTAACGAGGAAGGCCTTTTGGCGGGAGCGGGAATCCGCTAAGCAGAATGCATGGAAGACAATAGCGAAAAGCCTGTAAATGGCCGCAAGGCGGCAATCGAGGAGCAGGCGCGGCTGAGGCGCGAGCGGGCTGCGGAAAAACTCCGGGAAAATCTTTCGAAGCGCAAGCAGCAGGTCCGTGCGCGCCGTTCCGGGCAGGCCGACGAGACGATTGGCCTGCCTGCCGCAAAAATGGACGAATCGTAATGTTGGCTCCGCGGCGAATTGAAGCGTCGCGGGAATTCGTCTAAAGACCCCCATCCCTTTTAAAGGCAGAACTTTCAGGAAAGGCGGGCGCAGCCCGTAAGCCCCCATGGATCGTATCAGAATTGTCGGCGGGAATGAGCTTAACGGCATCATCCCGATTTCCGGCGCCAAGAATGCCGCACTGCCGCTGATGATCGCGTCTCTGCTGACCAGCGACACGCTGACGCTCGAAAACGTGCCGCATCTGGCCGATGTCGAGCTGCTCATGCGCATCCTCGGCAATCACGGCGTCGACGTTGCCGTCAACGGCCGCCGCGAGCGCCAGGACGACGCCTACTCGCGCACCATCCATTTCACCTGCCGCACCATCGTCGATACGACCGCCCCTTACGAGCTGGTCTCGAAGATGCGCGCCTCCTTCTGGGTCATCGGTCCGCTGCTGGCGCGCGAGGGACAGTGCCGCGTTTCGCTGCCGGGCGGTTGCGCCATCGGCACGCGTCCTGTCGATCTCTTCCTCGAAGGCCTGACGGCGCTCGGCGCCAACCTGGAAATCGACAGCGGCTATATCAACGCGACGGCGCCGAAGGGCGGCCTCATCGGCGCCAAGTACACCTTCCCGAAGGTCTCGGTCGGCGCCACCCACGTGATGATGATGGCGGCAACGCTTGCCCGCGGCACGACGGTGATCGGCAATGCCGCCCGCGAGCCTGAAGTCGTCGATCTCGCCAACTGCCTGATCGCCATGGGCGCCAAGATTACCGGTGCCGGCACGCCGACCATCACCATCGAAGGCGTGCAGTCGCTCTCGGGCGCCCGCCACCGGGTTCTGCCGGACCGTATCGAAACCGGCACCTATGCCATGGCCGTTGCCATGACCGGCGGTGACGTCGTTCTCGAGAACACCGACATGGCGCTGCTCGAAACCGCATTCGAAACGCTGCGCCGCGCCGGTGCCGATGTGTCGGCGACGAATAGCGGCGTGCGCATCAAGCGCAATGGCGCCGGTATTAAGCCCGTCGACGTGGTCACCGATCCCTTCCCGGGCTTCCCGACCGACCTGCAGGCACAGTTCATGGCGCTGATGACCCGTTCGTCCGGCGTCTCGCATGTCACCGAAACCATCTTCGAAAACCGCTTCATGCATGTGCAGGAGCTGGCCCGCCTCGGCGCCAAGATTTCTCTGTCCGGCCAGACGGCGAAGATCGAAGGCGTTCAGCGGCTGAAGGGTGCGCCTGTGATGGCGACCGATCTGCGCGCCTCCGTCTCCCTCGTCATCGCCGGTCTTGCGGCTGAAGGCGAGACCATGGTGTCGCGCGTCTATCACCTCGATCGCGGCTTCGAGCGGCTGGAAGAAAAGCTCACCCGCTGCGGCGCCATCGTCGAACGCGTCAGCGAATAAGGGAAGGGCGGTTTCCGCCCTTTGCTTTCCCCTGCGGGCATTGCGCATAGCTGTTGCGCATTGCCCTCAGGCGTCCTATTTCCCTTGTCTAACGCATCGCCATACCGGCGATGCGGCATCATCGACCGGGGGTACAGCCTGCATGACCGATCTGAAGCTTCTTGCACTCGACAGTGAAGACCTCGCCGTGGTCTCCGCGCATCTGCAGGACGCCGTTTTCAAGATCGGCGACATCGCCTGGTCCCCCAAGGACGGCCAGTTCGCCTTCGCCGCGAACCGCTTCGTCTGGGAAGAGGCTGGCGGTAAGCGCAAGGGCTTCGAGCGCCGCCGCGCCGCCCTCGTTTTCAAGCGCGTTCTTGCTGTCCGCTCCACCGGCATCGACCGCAAGCGCCGCGACGAAGTGTTGTCGCTGCTGTCAGTCGTCTTCGAGCCGAAGGGCGAGGGCCCCGAGGGCACGATCGAAATCACGCTGTCGGGTGCGGCCGAGATCGTTCTCGATGTCGAATGCATCGAAGTTCAGCTTGCAGATATCGGCGGAGCATGGGAAACCGCCTCCAAGCCGCGCCATCCGGGCGCTTGACGATCGTCTCTGCGCGGTTTGATGTTTAGCGTTGGTTTGGAAGGAAATTGAGCGTGGCAATCTGGCTGGATCAGGCATCGGATGGTTTCGAGCAGCGTTTCGCCGCTTTTCTGACGACCAAGCGCGAGGTCTCCGAAGACGTCAACATCGCGGTGCGCGCCATCATCGATGACGTGCGCGCCCGTGGCGACGTGGCCCTTGCCGAATATTCGAAGAAATTCGATGGCATCGACTATGCCAAGGTGCCCATGCGCGTCACCGAGGCCGAGATCGACGCTGCCGTCGAGGCGGTTCCCGCCGAAGTGCTGGGCGCGTTGAAGGTCGCCGCTGTCCGCATCGAATCCCATCATGCCCGCCAGCTGCCGAAAGACGATATCTACGAAGACGCCATGGGCGTCGGCCTCGGTTCGCGCTGGACGGCAATCGAAGCCGTCGGCCTCTATGTTCCAGGCGGTACGGCGAGCTACCCCAGTTCGGTGCTGATGAATGCCGTTCCGGCCAAGGTCGCCGGCGTCGATCGCATCGTCATCGCCGTTCCGGCAACCGGCGGCGTCGTCAATCCGGCCGTATTGGCCGCTGCGAAGCTCGCAGGCGTCTCCGAAATCTACCGTGTCGGCGGCGCGCAGGCGATCGCCGCACTCGCCTATGGCACGGAAACCATCGCACCCGTCGCCAAGATCACCGGTCCCGGCAATGCCTATGTCGCCGCCGCCAAGCGCCATGTGTTCGGCACCGTCGGCATCGATATGATCGCCGGTCCCTCCGAAGTGCTGGTGATTGCCGACAAGGACAACAATCCGGACTGGATCGCGGCCGATCTGCTGGCCCAGGCCGAACATGACGCCAGCTCGCAGGCAATCCTCGCCACCGATGATGCCGAATTCGCCAAGGCCGTCGAAGCCGCTGTCGAGCGCCAGTTGAAGACGCTGAACCGCGCCGAGACCGCCGCCGCCAGCTGGCGCGATTTCGGTGCCGTCATCCTCGTCAAGGATCTGAAGGACGCTATCCCGCTTGCAAACCGCATCGCGCCGGAGCATCTGGAGCTGGCGGTCGTCGATCCCGATGCGCTTCTCCCGGGCATTCGCAATGCCGGCGCGATCTTCATGGGCGCGCATACGCCTGAAGTGATCGGCGATTATGTCGGCGGCTCCAACCACGTGCTGCCGACGGCGCGTTCGGCGCGCTTCTCGTCCGGCCTTGGAGTGCTCGATTTCGTCAAGCGCACATCGATCCTGCGCCTCGGCCCGCAGCAGCTGCGCGAGCTTGGCCCGGCGGCGATCGCTTTGGCGGTGTCCGAAGGCTTGGACGCTCATGCGCGATCGGTCGCGATCCGCCTCAATCTCGAAAGGTGAGGCATGGCGAAGGGCGACTTCCGGCTTTCTGATGTCGTCCTCGACGACACGATCGGCCGTTCGACGCCCGATGTCGAGCACGAGCGCGCCGTCGCCATCTTCGATCTGATCGAGGAAAACACCTTCGAGCCCGCCGGGCACCCGGGCGGACCATACAAGCTCAACATCTCGCTCGTCGACAGCAAGCTGGTCTTCGTCATCAGGACGGAGGAGGGCGGTGATGTTGCCACCCATATCCTGTCGCTGACGCCGTTCCGCCGCATCGTGAAAGACTATTTCATGATCTGCGAAAGCTATTACGAAGCGATCCGTTCGGCCTCGCCAAGCCGCATCGAAGCGATCGACATGGGCCGTCGCGGCATCCACAACGAGGGCTCGCAAACGCTGAAGGACAGGCTGAAAGGCAAGATCGACGTCGATTTCGACACGGCCCGGCGCATCTTCACGCTCGTCTGCGTGCTCTACTGGCGCGGATGACCGGGATGGAGCCCGCTCCGCTCACCGCAGAAGGCAAGGCGCCGGGCGCGATCCTCTTCATGTGCGGCATGAACGCCATCCGCTCGCCGATAGCCGAGGCAATCGCCCGGAGCATTCTGCCTGCCAACATCTATATACGCTCGGCAGGCGTTCGCGCCGGCGAGCGGGATCCCTTTGTCGATGCCGTGCTTGAAGAGATCGGCCTTTCGCTTGGCCGCCACCTGCCGAAGACGCTGGACGAACTCGAGGACGACTATTTCGATCTGATCATCACGCTTTCGCCGCAGGCTCATCACGCAGCGCTGGAACTGACGCGTGCCAACGCCGTTGAAGTGGTGTATTGGCCGACCATGGATCCGACCGGCGAAACCGGCAGCCGCGACCAGATTCTCGATGCCTACAGAGAGGTGCGGGATCACATTGCGGCGCTGATCGAGAGCCGGCTACTCAGACGAAACGGCATTGCCGCGCAATCGGCCTAAAACAAAAGGAAGAAAGCCCGATCAACAAGGTTCACAAATGACCGTTGATTGTGTAGTTTCCGCCCAAATTTTAAGGTGGCGCAAGTCCGCCATCTCAACCGACAGGAAGAAAAGCCTTATATGCCTAAAGAAGAAGTCCTTGAATTTCCGGGTATCGTGACCGAACTTCTGCCGAACGCGACCTTCCGCGTGAAGCTTGAAAACGAGCACGAAATCATCGCCCACACGGCCGGCCGTATGCGCAAGAACCGCATCCGCGTTCTGGCGGGCGACAAGGTTCTTGTGGAAATGACCCCCTACGACCTCACCAAGGGCCGTATCACCTACCGTTTCAAGTAAGCTTGGGCCGCAAGCCCTCGAGGCTTCCTTTCCGGTCGAGGTTCCATGGCGCTCACATACAAGCTCATCCTGGCTTCCGGTTCTCCGCGACGTGTCGACCTGCTCAATCAGGCAGGCATCGAACCGTCGCGCCTGATGCCGATGGATATCGACGAGGCGCCGAAGAAATCGGAGCATCCGCGCTCGCTGGCCCGCAGGCTCTCGACCGAGAAGGCCGAGGCGGCGCTGTCGGCGATCAAGGGCGATCTGGCCTGGAAGGGCAGCTATATCCTCGCGGCCGATACGGTCGTTGCCGTCGGCCGCCGTATCCTGGGGAAGGCCGAGTTTGCGGATGAGGCCTCCGCCTCGCTCAATCTGCTTTCCGGCCGCAGCCACTGGGTTTATACCGGTGTCTGCCTGGTAACGCCCGATCGCAAGGTCCGCCAGAAGATCGTCGAAACCAAGGTGCGCTTCAAGCGCCTCTCCGGTTTCGAGATCGAGAGCTATCTGGCCTCGGGCCAGTGGCGCGGCAAGGCGGGTGCCTATGGCATCCAGGGTCTTGCCGGCAGCTTCGTCCAGAAAATGGTCGGTTCCTACACCAATGTGGTGGGCCTGCCGCTTTATGAAACTATCCTCCTGCTGACCGGCGAAGGCTTCGATGTGCATAGCCGGTGGCCTGAGGGCTAAGCCGGGGGCATCGTCATGTCCGAAGACGAGAATAGAACCACCGCCAAGGTCGAACCGCTTCGCAAGACGCGGCCCTGCCCGGAATGCGGAAAGCCATCTCACCGCGAACATTATCCGTTCTGCTCGAACCGTTGCCGTGAGGTCGATCTCTCACGCTGGCTGACGGGCGCTTACGCCATACCCGTTGCCGACGATGAGAAGAAAGCCGAGTACGACGACGAGGAATAGCCTGTAAAACCACTGGCGAAGTCATTCAATTCACTCAGGAATTTGGAAAAATTCCACAAGCCTCAAAAAACTGTCATTTGACGCTTGCCATGTCCCGACAAGATGCTATAACCCCGCTCGCTTCCGGGGCACACCAAACCCTCCGGTTCTTTCTTCGAAAGAATGCAGGCCGAAGCAGGAATGCCCAGATAGCTCAGTTGGTAGAGCAGCGGATTGAAAATCCGCGTGTCCGTGGTTCAAATCCGCGTCTGGGCACCACTCTTTCTCCTCAAAAAAGCTTGATCAGTCGCTTCGCATTTCGCGGCAGTTGCATATCGCGGATTAGCCCATTTTGTACTTTTGGCTGAATTGCGCCCGCCCGCCATCGGCCTACCCTTCACCCATGAACAAGATGCTTCTCGTGAGAGTGGCCGCCTGGCTGTCGCTGGCCGCCGTTATCTTTGTGACCGTGTGTCCGATCGAGTACCGGCCGCACGATATCATCGACGTCGATGTCGATCGCGCCATGGCCTTCATGGTGATGGGCATATTGTTCGTCACCGGTTATCCGCGGCGGGTCGTTCTATGCGCGGTGCTGCTGGTCATCGGTGCCTTCGCGCTGGAGACGCTGCAATTCCTGTCTCCGACGCGTCACGCGCATTTCGAGGATGCCGCGACCAAGAGCATGGGCGCGCTTTTTGGCGTCTTCCTGGCGGAGGTCGTCAACCGCATCAGGGGTATCCGGCACAAGGCGGGATAGGCGCGGGCAGTGTTCAGTCGCGGTCCAGCCACGCAAGCATACCCTGCGCTGCCGCCTTGCCCGTCGCCATGCATGCGGTCAGCAGGTAACCGCCTGTCGGAGCTTCCCAATCCAGCATTTCGCCGGCGGCGAAGATGCCGGGGATGGCCTTCAGCATATAGCCGTCATCGATAGCATCCAGCGCAATGCCTCCGGCCGACGATATGGCTTCGGCAATCGGCCGGGTCGCGGTCAGCGGGATCGCCAGCGCCTTGATCCGTGCAGCAAGTTGCTGCGGGTCCTTCAGCACGTCGTCGCCTGCAAGCTCCCGAATCAGCCCTGCCTTGACGGGGTCGAGACCGGCGCCCTTGCGCAGCCGGTTGGAGAGGCTTGCTTTCCGGTCCTGCCTGGCGAGGTCGGCTGCCAGCCGTTCGACCGATCGCCCGGGAGCGAGGTCGACAAGCAACGAGACAGCGCCATCGCGCTCTAGATCGTCGCGAAGGGCCGCTGCATGGGCATAGACAAGGCTGCCCTCGATTCCATGCTCCGAAATCACAAATTCACCGGGAAATGTCCCGGCCGCCGAGGTGGCTGTCACCGCCTTCAACGGCGCCCCGGCAAAGCGCTCGCGAAACACTCCGCTCCAGTTGACATCGAAGCCGCAATTGGCAGGGCGGAAAGGGGCCATATCGACGCCTCGCTCACGCAGCCACGGCACCCAGGCGGCATCGGAACCGAGCTTCGGCCAGCTCGCGCCGCCAAGCGCCAGCAATGCCGCATCCGGCTGGATGACCATCCGGCCTTCCTGGGTTTCGAAAATCAGGCCGCCATCAGCAAAGCCGATCCAGCGGTGGCGTTTTGCGATGACCACGCCTTGCGTCTCCAGACGGGCTAGCCAGGCGCGAAGCAGCGGCGAGGCCTTCATGACCGTCGGGAAGACGCGCCCCGATGACCCCACGAATGTCTCTGTGCCGAGTTCGCCGGCCCAGCGGCGGATATCGTTGGGCGTCAAGGCATCGAGCGCGGGACGAAGGCGCCCCGAAGCGCTGCCGAAGCGGGCGGCGAACTGCGCGTAGTCCTCGGAGTGCGTTATGTTCAGCCCGGATTTTCCAGCCAGCAGAAACTTCCGCGCCACCGTCGGCATGGCGTCGTAGACGGTGATCGCGTGGCCGGATCCGGCCAGCGTTTCCGCCGACATCAGGCCCGCCGGGCCGCCGCCGATGATCGCGATCTGTTTTTTCTTCATGGGCTGCCTGATACAGCATTCAAATGCGTCCGTCTCCGGATTTGAGAGAAGCCGTTTCGTTGCGTGTCGCGGCCAAACTCACTATCTCAATCCCATCTCAAATGGAGTGTCGCGGCATGGCCGATCTCAAAGCAAGACCCAGACCCACAGGCGCCAAGGCCGTCCTCGGCCGAACCGGATTTCCGCATGTCACCTCGGCGACGAAGGGCGAGATCGATATCGTCACCAGCCCGTCTCAGCCAGGCTTCAATCCGCTCGATCTTCTCTATTCGTCGCTTTCGGCCTGCCTGGTGCTGAGCGCCCGTATCGCCGCCAGCAATCTGGGCGTCCTCGACAGGATCACCGAGATCACCGCTGACGTCACAGGCGAGAAGGCTGCCGAAGGCCTGTCGCGCGTCCAGAAGTTCAACATCGCCTTCTCGATCAAGGGGGATATCGACGAGGAGACGCGGCAGAAGATCGCGCATCTGGCCGAAGACGAGATCTGCACGGTCAGCAACACGATCCGCGGCAACCCGGAATTCTCGACGGTTATTTCCGGTTGAGCTTTTGTGTCGCGGGTGTCGTTCCCGCGCTATCCTCTTTCGGTCCGATCTGATAATTCGCATCCCGGCTGGCGTCTCAATCATGGCTGGCCGGGAAAGCATAGAGATCATGTCGCAGGCCGCCGCCCCTTCCACAGAAGCCGCTCCTTCACAACGTTTCGCGCTGACGGCGCTCATCCTTGGCGGCGCTGCCATCGGTGGTTCGCCGATCTTCGTGCGGCTCTCCGAAGTGGGGCCGATGGCGACGGCCTTTTGGCGCGTCGCGCTGGCGCTGATCCCGATCTTCATCTTCTCGCTGATCAAGAAGGATTCGGGCCCGAAGCCTGAAAAGCTCTCCGATTATGCCATGCTGATCCTGCCGGGCGTCATCCTCGCGGCGGATCTCGCGGCCTGGCACCTGTCGATCACCATGACCTCGGTTGCCAATGCGACGCTGCTCGCCAACCTCGCGCCCGTCTTCGTCACCGTCATCGGCTTCGTCGCCTTCCGCGCGCCCGTCTCCCGCATTTTCGTGCTGGGACTGGCATTGGCGCTGGCGGGCGTGGTGATCCTCAAGGGCGGACCGGCGGCACTCGGCAACGGCGATCTGCGCGGCGATGGCGTGGCGATCATCGCAGCGATCTTCTATGCAGGCTACATCCTGGCAATCGGCCAGCTGCGCAGCCGTTTCGATACGATCCGCATCATGCTGTGGAGCACGGCATCGGCCGCTATTTGCGTCTTCCCGCTGGGCTTCTTCTTCGAGGCACATATGCTACCCCCGACGGCCTATGGCTGGGCGATCGTCTTCGGCCTCGCCTTCATCAGCCACGCAAGCGGCCAAGTGGCAATCGCCTTCGCGCTCGCCTATCTGCCGGCCGCCTTCTCGTCGCTGACGCTGCTCCTGCAGCCGGTCGTCGCAGCCATTCTTGCCTGGGTGCTGCTCAACGAGGCGATTGGCCCGATGCAGGCCATCGGCGGCCTGGTGGTGCTCGCCGGGATCATGATCGCCCGGCGAGGCTGAGCCTCAGGCGACGGCCGCCGGCTGCATGCGCCGCGCATCGAGAATACCGAGCGCTTCGTCGACGGTTGCCGCGATCGCCGCCTTTTCCGTATTGTTGCAGGTGCCCCACGCCTCGATGAAGCTGCTGGTCTTGCCGTAGCTGTTGTCGAGCACGCAGTGATCGGCGCCGATCAGCACGCACATGATGTGGCCGTGCATGCGGTCGGTAATCACCTGCCGGGCAGAACCCAGCAGCGCCACGCCGCGGTCGAAGCGCTGCTGCGCCCGCTCGCGATAGGCAAGCTCGGTCATCCGGGCACGTCCGCCGATTCGGCCGGAAAGCAGCCCCTTCAGGATCGCCGCACGCTTCGTCTGCTTCTGGAAATCGGCAGGCTCATCCGGCCAGTCGGATTTCACCGTGCCCGGGCGGCTGGTCGCCGCCGTCAGGTCCTGCGGCGCGCCCACTTCCTGGTCCTCGCGCAGATTGAGCAGCAGCTCGTGCTGAGGCGCCGGGCGAGTGACCGGGCCGATGCAGAAGGCCATGTCGGGGCAAAGCCTGACATCGCACTGGAACCAGCGCTTGGCGAATTGGAAGCTCTTGTGGTCGCGTACCAGCAGCGTGAAATTGCCGTGCTTCTCGATCGCGCGGGCGGTGCTGTCGATCCCGGCCTGTTCCTTGAAGTGGATGGTCTGCGGCATTTGGACGATCGGCCGGCCCTTGTATTTCGTCAGCATGTCCTCGCGGAACTGCCGGTAGCCCGCCCAGATATCCCCGAAATTGCCGCCACCATGCAGGAATATCCGGCCATCGCCGATCGCTGCCAGCATGCGCTCGTCGTCATAGGTGGGGATTTCGGTCACATAGGCCGGCCGCGTCTTGCGGCGGTCGAAATAGGCAAGCTCCCCGAGCCAGATGGCGCTGTCACCAATATTGTAGTGGTTCGGGAAATCGAGCAGCGCAAAGCGCTCGGCCGGATCGACGAGGTCGGAAAGGCAATTTGCGATCAGTCCCTGAAGGCGGTTGATGATCGTAATGTTGGTTTCCTGCATATAAGGCTCCTGTTGAAGAGTCTGGCCCAGCCCCGGCGGCTAGGCCTCGGCCCGTTTTCCGAACGGCAGCAAAGACTTGCCGAGCGCGATGTAAGGGCGGATGGCGGATCTGCCGAAGACCGGCAGAAAGGCGAGATAGACGACGGCGCCGAGACCGATGCTGAGACCAAGCGACAGCCATCGGCTCTGCAGATGTTCGGCGATGACGGGATGTGCAAACCAGACGCAGACAGCCATGACGGCGCTGCCGCAGAAGGGCAGGGCGACCGACTTGAAGGTGCCGAGCGAATCGATGCCGGCATAGCGATGCAGCACATATTGCTGATAGGGCATGGTCAGCCAGGCGCGCAGCACGTAGCCGGCGGCAACGGCGAGGATGCCGTAGGGTACCAGCAGCCAGGTCAGCAGCAGGGTCGCGGCAAACTGCAGTGCTGCGACCGAGAGGATCGATTCTGCGCGATTGACTGCCGATAGCGCCGACGAGGCAAAGAAGTTGGTCACGAACGGCACCGACATCAGCACCAGCACGGTGGCGATATCGCCGGCATTGCCCCACTTGTCGCCGAAGAGCAGCGCGATCATGTCGTTCGACAGCGCGCCGAAGCCGAAGAGCAGCGGAATGGTGCCGAGTGCGGCGGCGCCGACGATCTTGTTATAGGCGTTGCGGAAGGCGACGCGATCGTTCTGCAGGCGTGACAGGGTGACCAGCGAGACGCTGCCGATCGGCGCCAGAACGGCCTGGCCGATGAGTTCGATCAGCCGCCAGGCGATGCGGTAACGGCCGACTTCGACGGCGCCGTACCAGCGGGAGATGAAAATGTCCTGGACGCGGGCGAGCAGCATCCACATCAGCTGGGTGACGACGAGGCTGACGCTGAACAGGAAGACCGAGCGGAATTTCGCAACATTGAACCGCAGGCGCGGCATCCAGGGATAGGCGACCCAGCCGAGAACAACTGTGACCGCAGCGTTGACGGCGGTCTGCGCGACCAGTGCCCAGATGCCCCATCCGAGATAGGCGCAGACGACGGCAGTGATGCCGGACAGGAGGCTGGCTGCGATGCTCTGCGCCGCAAGGTTCTTGTGGCCGAATTCACGGGCGAGACGCGCATTGTGGATGACAGCCAGCGACGAGACGGGCAGCAGCGGCGCCAGCCAGCGGAGAATGCCAGACACGGATTCGTCGCGCACCAGCTCGCCGTAATAGGGCGCGAACACGAAGACCACGGCGGCAATGATGGCGCTGAACGCAACTGTGGCCCAGAAGCAGGTATCGGCCAGCTCCTCATCGAGATCCAGCTGCCGGGTGATGGCATCGCCAAGCCCTGCATAGGCAAGCACACGGCCGATTTCGACGAACAGGCTGGCGAGCGCAAAAGTGCCGAAGTCGCCGGGCCCGAGAATGCGCGCCAGAATGACGAAGATGACGAAGGTCGCAATCGTGCTCCAGGCTACGCGAACGACCGACCAGAGGACGGATAGTGCCGTCTTCTTCTTCAGATCGGCATGCGCAACTGCATGTTCTGCCATTCATCATCCTATCGATTGCAGCCGAAGCTTGGGTCATCGGCGCAAAGAGTGTGCGGGGTGTCAGGTGCGGACTGTGTTGGGCGACTTGCGGCGGGTGCTCTGCCAGTAGGCGATCATTCCCGTCAGGTTGTCCCGGAGCTGCCGGCGATAGGTCAGTCCCATCTCCTTGCTCATCGGCTGGCCGCCGATCGCTTCGCGGACAGCCTGGCGGATATCCCAGCGCAGCATGCCGCGCATGTTCGAGCGCTTGTCGAACAGATATTTCGCGTAGAGCGCACCGTTGCCGAAGGCATAGCCGGCATGCAGGCGGTGGATGTCCTCGATCTTGCGGCGGCCGTGGAAATGCTTGACCACCAACTCGGGCACATATTCAACCCGGATACCGGCATTGAAGGCGCGGTGAATGTAGTCGGTGTCCTCGCCGGAGCGGAATGCGGCGCCAGCACCGAAGCGCGGATCGAAATCGCCGACGCGATCGACCAGCGCGCGCGGGAAAACCATGTTGCAGCCATGTATGAAGCCGCCCGCATGCAGCTCGTTGTTCAGCACGGCCGGTTCCAGCTCCGTCTTGATGGTGACAGGGAGGTCGCGGGCATCGCCAAGCTCGACCCGGCCGCCGCGCATGACGATCGCATCGTCGGCAGCAAACAGAGCCGCGATGGTGGTGAAGTAGTCCGCAAACACCTCGCAGTCGTCATCCGTGAAGGCCAGCAGGTGGCCGGTTGCCGCCGCGATGCCGGAATTGCGGGCATTGGCCAGCCCCGGCAGCGTCTCATGGACAAGATTGGTGTGAAGAGGCGCGACAGCCGCCCACCGGCGAAAGACCTCGGACGTATCGTCCGTCGAGCCGTTGTCGACAAACACGAGTTCCAATTGCAAATCGCCCGCCTGCCGGGCGGCATTCGCAATGGCATCCAGGCAGTTCAACAGGCCGCCAGCCCGATTTCTCGATGAGATAATCAGGCTGATATCAACGGGCCGAGGAGGCATGCAATTTCCCCTTCTGCGATCGATGTCCGGGCCAAGATAGGTCTGATATCAGAACTCGGCAAGGACTTTTTGCAATGCAGCAAAATAGAACAGGCGCAGAAGAAACAGAAAGAATGAGGTAATTTATAGGCGAGTGAATTTTAGGTAATTAAATTCACGAATGTATTGTCAGACTATTGTAATAAATCGTGATAAGTATGGTTACAATTGCTGATTTGATATTTTCACTATCATCAGCCATTGAAATTATGGTGTAACTACGCAGGAGTTTTGCTGGAGTATAAATAGAAATATGAGAATTTTACATGATGAGAATGCCGTAAAATATCTCCCTTTCTTTGGTGCCGCTTTGCGCTGCACAATAGAGAGTTGCAGTCCGTGAAGGCCGAAGATTTAGCGCATGGCGCGCAGTGTAAGCCAAGCTTTCCGGCGGTGATCGCACCGGAAAAGCTTCCGCAAGAGTAGGGATGAAAGAACAAATTCCGTCATCGCAAGTCTTTCGCGCCGCGGCTTGCTACTGGCTTTCCTTCAACAGCCACTGCTGAATGATCGGCACGTCGGCATCGCCGAGATCGTGACCGCCGGGGATGACGTCCGAATCGACGGTCGCGCCCGAGGTTTTCAACCGTCCCTCGAGATCGTTGGCATATTTTCCATAGGCGTCGGTCTTGCCGCTGATGACGAGCAGGTCGGTGCCCTTCAGATCGGCATGCGGATAATTCGTCAGAACCGGCATGGAGCGCAGCAGAACCGCCTTATGGATCAGCGACGGGTGCAGGTAGATCAGCGAGTTCAAAAGATTCGCGCCGTTGGAATAGCCGACGAAGACGATCTTCTTCGGATCCAGCCCATAGGATTTGACCGCGCCGTCGATGAAGGCGGCAAAGGCTTCCGCTTCGCTCTTGATGTCGTCCTGGTCGAAGGAGAAGGGCGTGATCCGCTTGTACCAGCGCGGAAAGCCTTCTTCGGTCGCCCGGCCGCGCACCCCAAGCAGTGTTGCCCGCGGCGCCACCTTGTGCAGCAGCGGCATCAGCGTCGTCTCGTTGCCGCCGGAGCCGTGCAACAGCACGAAGACGCTGCCATCCGGATCCGGCGGCGTGTAGAAGCGGTGCACGAAGGGCAGATCGCGGTAGTTGACCCTTGGCTCGCCTGGCATCGAAAATTGAGGCAGCACGACCTTTAGATCCTTCAGATCCTTGATCGAATCCTTCGGGGGCAGGAAAAGCTTGGTGCCGAGCGTCGGCGCCGGCTCATCCACCAGCATGCCCGGCTTGTCGGTCGCAAGCTCGATCAGCGTGCCGCCGGGCTCGCGGACATAGAGCGATTTGAAATATTTCCGGTCATGCATGTTGGTTGCCGAGTCCATCGACGTGGCAAGCGCATCATGAACAGATGTCAGCTCGGCCTCATCCGCGGCGCGGAAAGCAACGTGATCGATCGTCCCCGTGCCCGGCGCACCGGACCAGAAGCCCTTTGCGTTGCGCACGTCCATGACATCGCCGGAATCGGAGACCAGCCTGTCGATGGCGCCCTTGTTTGCCTGGAAACGATAGCCGAAGTGGCTCTCGATGAAGGCGCGGCTGGCATCGGGCGTTTCGGTCAGCATCGTCGCGCCACGGACCCGTTGTACCGCGTGTTCGATCGGAACCGGTCCGTTTGCCCAGGCTGCGGCGCTTTTGAGCCCCTTGTTGCCGGCAAGCTTCAGGATGATGTTGTCGGGATCCTTGAGGCGCAGCACCGGCTCGCCAAATTCGTCGGACGGGCCTTCCATGCGGATCCCGAAGCTCATGGCCCGCGTCAGCCAGTAGCCGATGCTGGTCGGGTCGATTGCCAGCGCGATCTCGCTGATCTGACCGAAACCAGCGCGACCCTGCGAGCCGTCTTCCCAGGCAAGGAAAGTCAGCAGCGAGCCGGGCGTACCCTCTCCATCGCCATAGAAGAGATGCAGTTGGGTTTCGTCCTCGAAACCGGCGGTCTGCTTGACGAGCCGCATGCCGAGAAAACCGGCATAGAAATCCACATTCGCCTGCACTTTGCGGGTGATGGCGGTGATGTGATGTATGCCAGAAATCATCGAAAGCAGTCCGTATTGCTGGGGAGTGGCGAGAAGCGCCAGAACTAATGCGGATACTAAAGTCATACCAGTGCCGTTGGAGATTGCCTCGATTGTTCTACACAAAGAACTAGGGCATCGCCGCGCGGCTGCAATTCCAAACTATCGACATCTGCCAAGGCCTGTTCCAGCTGCTGCAGCGTCGGCGGTTTGATCATGTAGGCGAGAGCGCCGAGTTCCTTGGCCCTCTGCATGTCGCTCTCGTCGCTGGATGTGCTGAGGATGCAGACCGGTATCTGCTTCAGCCGGATATCGGCCGAAAGCGCGTTCAGCACCTCGAAGCCGTCCATGATCGGCATGTTGATATCGAGCAGCATCAGGTCCATCGGCGGCTGGCTGAGATCGATGGCTCGCTCCTCCAAAAGCCGCATGGCCTCGCGCCCGTTGGTCGCCACATGCAGGTTGAAGCTCACTTTCTCCCGCCGCATCAGCTTGAGCTTCAGAAGCTGTATGTCGGCGGGGCTGTCTTCGACGAGAAGCACTTCGGCAAGACGGCCCTTGGCTTCCTGAGGCTGTTCGATTGCCCGGACCGCCTGCGGCCCCGTCTGCGCTGCAGCCTCGGCGGACATGCTGTTTGCGAGCGGCAATTCGAGCACAAAGGTCGCGCCGCGTCCCGTCTTCGCCTCGCACCAGATCGCGCCGCCATGCAGCTGCGCAATGCGGCGGCAAATCGCAAGGCCAAGCCCCGTTCCTTCGATGCCGCGTCCGACCAGACGCTTGAAGGGCTGGAAGATCAGCTCCCGGTGGTCGGGATCGATGCCCGGTCCATTATCGCTGACCAGCAGACGGCAGAGCCCTCCGCCGGCAGCCGCGGCACTGACGCGCACCTGAGGGCGCTGGTCTTCGCAATAGCGGATAGCGTTGGAGATCAGGTTTTGCATCAGCTGGATCAGCAGCGTCCCGTCGCCCATCACCTCCGGCAGATCGCCGCTGACGATGGTTGCCTGCCTGCTCTCCATCTGTTGGTGCAGATTGTCCTCGACCTGCCCGAGAACGGCGGCGAGCGATACGGGCTTCAGTTCCAGTTCGCCGGAGACATCAAGCTTGGTGAAGCCTGAGACCTTGACGATCAGGTCTTCCATATGGTCGGCGGCACTCAGGATATAGTCGAGAAGCTCGCGGTCCTCGGCCGGCAGCGAAGCCGAGCCGTGCAGGATCTTGCTGAACGACTTGATGGTGCGTAGCGGCTCCTTGAGGTCGTGCGCCATCGCCCGGGTGAAGATCTCGAGCGATTGCCGCTTCTGCTCCAGCTTCTTCTCCAGCGCGCCATGCATGACGGCATTCTGGACGCAGCGGTGCAGCGTCTCGGGCGACAACGCGTCCTTGGTCAGGTAGTCGCGTGCCCCGTTCTTCATCACCTCGACGGCGACAGTCTCGTTGCCCTGTCCCGTCAGCATGATCACATTGGCGGTCGGATCGAGCTTCAGGATTTCGGCAAGCACCCCAAGTCCGTCGCGGCCGGGCAGCGAATAGTCGAGCAGGATGCAGCTTGGTCGCTTGCTGGCGGCAAGCTCCAATCCTTGGTCGCCGGTCTCGGCCTCGGCTACCACGTAGTTCGTTCCGGCGACGCGCGACAGCATCCGCCGGTAGACTTCGCGGTCGTCGATATTGTCGTCGATGATCAGTACCAGGCAGTCTTCCGCCAATCGTTCAATCCTCGTGCGGCAGGATGGCAATCTCGAACCAGTATTCCTTCAGCCGCTGGATCGCGGAGAACAGCCCGTCGAGATCGACAGGTTTTTGCACATAAGTATTGGCGCCGAGTGCATAGCAGCCTTCGATGTCGCGCTCGTCGTCCGACGTCGTCAGAATAACCACCGGGATCTTGCGCCACTGCGGATTGGATTTGATCGCCTCAAGCGTCTTGCGGCCATCGAGGCCCGGCATGTTGAGATCGAGCAGGATCAGGCCGGGGCGCGGGTTCATGCCGGCAAGCTCATCGAGCGCTTCCTGGCCCGAAGCGGCCCAGCGGATCGGGTTGCGCAGGTTGGTGCGCTTGAAGGCACGCATCGTCGCCTCGAAGTCGTCCTCGCTGTCCTCAACAATCAGGATCGGCTGCATATCACGCGGCTGCATTGTGGCCCTCTCTGTTGCTTCCCAGCGTAAAGTAGAATGTGGTGCCTGCACCCATCTCGGACTCCAGCCATATCTCGCCATTGTGGCGGCCAATGATCTTTCGCACGAAGGTCAGTCCGGCCCCGGTTCCATCATCCGAATCCTGCGATTTTTCAAGCCGTTTGAAAATCCGGAAAATGTCCTCGTAAAATTCCGTCGCGATGCCCTTGCCGTTGTCCTTGACGAAAAACACGCCGCGCGCCGTTGCACCATCTTTGCCGGTGTATTGCTCCAGATAGCCGATGGTGACCAGCGGTTCCGGCTTGTCGTTGTATTTGACGGCGTTGGTCACCAGGTTCCGGAACACCTCGGTCAGCCGCGTCGCGTCGCAGACAACCTCTGGAAGCTCTCCGTCCACCACGACCCGTGCGCGCCGCTCTTCCAGAAACACTTCCAGCGTTGCCACCACGTCCTTGATGACGAGATTGATGTCGGTGCGCTTTACGGCCAGCTGCTGGCGTCCGATGCGGGAGAAATAGAGAAGATCGTTGACGAGCTTCTCCATCCTCTGGCTGAGCCGCACCAGCCGGTTGAGACGGCGAACGCCGTCCTCGTCGAGCTGGTTTTCGTAGTCCTCGAGCAGGAAGCGTGAGTGATTGTGCAGCCCGCGCAACGGCTCCTTCAGATCGTGCGAGGCGATGTAGGCGAATTCGTCGAGATCCTGGTTGCTGCGCTCCAGATCGGCCGTATAGGCTTCGAGCTGCGCCAGCGTCGTCTTCAGACGCTCTTGCTGCTGCACCCTGTCGCTGATGTCGCGCACGATGCCGACGAATGTCCGCGCGCCGCTTGTCGGCACCACGCTGACGGACAGATCGAGCGGAAACACCACGCCATTCTTGCGGCGGCCGGACACCATGCGCGTCGTGCCTATGATCCGTTCTTCGCCGGTCTCATGGTAGTGCTGCAGATAGCGGTCATGCTCAGAGTGATAGGGCTCCGGCATCAGCATATTGATGTTCTTGCCGAGCGTTTCGGATGGCAGGTAGCCGAACATCTGCTCGGCCGCGGGATTGAAGCTGGAGATCACGCCGCGCTGATCCATGGTAATCACGGCATCCGGCGTGTTGCGCACCAGTGAGCTGAAGCGGATGCGCTCCGTCTCCAGGCTGGCGCTGTTGCGCATGTAATTGTGCACCAGATAGCCGATCAGCCACAGCAGGCCGATGGTGATCGCGCGGTTGGCAGCCTCGGGCCAGACGACCGTGTCGCTATGGTTGACGGCGAAGAAGCCGAGAAGGATGAGGACCGTGCAGACGAACGCAAGATAGAGCGGTGCGTTGCGATTGCCGAACCAGAGGGCGGTCAAAATCAGCGGCACATAAAGAATGCCGTTCGCCACCCCGAGCGGCGTATAGAGGTCGGCGAGCAGTCCGGTGAAACAGACGACGCCGGGGATCCAGAGCGGCACGCTGGCGCTGCCCTGCGGCTGGCGCCACCAGGCGGCGGCGAGCAATCCGCCGCCGAAGAACGTCACCCCGATCGATGTATGCAGCGCCATCGCCGCATAGGGACCCCAGCGATACCCCTCCTCGGCGCTGGTGACGTAAGCAGCGAAGGCGACCATGCCGAGCGTTATGATCACATAGCCCGTCAATTCCTGGAGCAGGGGAGCCCTGTCATCCTTCCAGTTCCGGCCGGCAAGCAGCGCAAGATTGCCGATCAGGAAGCAGAGCGTCGTATTCGGCCCCATACCGCCGCCGATCAGGTCGGAAAATTCCCGCGAGACGAGGAGGTTGGTCAACACGCGATCGACCATATGCGAGGTGCGACCGAGCGAGATGATCTCAGCAAACCGCGTCACGGTGATTGCCGCCACACACAGCGAGATCAGGGACGCCGCCATGTTCAGACGCTGCAGCTTCGATACCGATCCCGCCAATGCTAGACCGGAGAGCACGAAGCAGAGCGCCGTATTGAATGCCATCGCCGGAAATTCCGGCACGACGGAGACGATGACCTCGACTTCCAGCAGCCAGCCGGTGATCGCGCAGATGCCGAGAAGCGTGATGAGCGTTCCGATGGCGATCGCGGCTACGCGGTAGCGGCCCTTCTTCTGCGCTTCGTCCCTCAAGCTGGCGGCATTCCACACGCGGTCGATCCTCCTGAATTCGGGTCATCTTTTCCGAAATGGCCGAATACACAATAGGAAACGTAAGGTTGTGTACGTCTTTCCTCTGCCGATTCAGGGGAGGTTGATAACGATTCTTAGCGAAGTATCTTTATTGTCGCATCGCGAAACAGGCGGGACATCGCCGGTGGCGACCGGGTGAAGCAGCTATGCCTTTGATATTCTACATCGATGATAGCAAGGATGATCTCTTCTATCTCGATTACATGCACCGGAAGGGCGCCTTCACCGCCGAGCTTGTGTCGTTTTCCCAGGCGCAGCCGGTTTGGGAGATGCTGGAGGCGCGTCATGCCACGGGCGAGCCGCTTCCCGATCTGCTGATCGCCGATCTCTACATGCCTCTCGACGACGGTCTTGCTTTGGTGCGCAGGGTCAGCCTCGATCCCCGCTTCGCATCGGTGAAGCTTGGCATATGCAGCGGTTCGGACGCCGATGAGGACCGGGAGCGTTCGCTGGAAGCCGGCGCCCATATCTACCTGCAGAAGCCTTTGAATTTGAACGATAGTCTTCTCAATCAACTGGTGTAGGCGCCAGGTGCCCGGACACGCGGCAGCACGCTGAAACGCCAATTGACAAGGCTTGTTCAGCGTCCCAAGATACAACCAAGAGGAAGAGGAGTGATTTGAGCGCTGAGAGAGCCGACTGACCCATATTCGCCGCCACGAACTTCAGCCAACCCCTTAGCTGAATGGATCTATCGGCTCTCTCGCGCTTACTTCCGGCACTTTTCCCGCTACTCATGAGATCATGAACAACGAAAAATGCGATACCTAGGTAAGACTACGATTTCAGTATATCTGCCTTTGCATCACTTGCGGTTGAGAAATTGATGGGCTTGTTTGCCTTGGGATACTGGGAAGTCCCCGTCCCGTTATCCCCATCAACTGTCTCGGTTTTTTTGTAACTGTTCGCGTTTAGGACGTATATCCCAAGATTTCGGGATGGTGTGGAGTGACTTCTGGAAGTTTCGAGGTAAGGTTGCCGGAATGACCAATGCTGCGGCTGTTCCTTTTCATACTGGGCCCGAGCTGAACCGGGCCATCAACCGGACCGATTTCTTCCGCTTGTTCAAGGCGGCGGCGCACCACTACCATTTCGACAATTTCGTTCTGGCAAAGATTTCCGAGGCGGCAGCGCCGTTCGGAGAGCGTGAAATCGTCATCACCAACGTGGCGGAGCGGCGTGCGACGCTGTTTATCCGGACGCTGAAGGAGGCGCTGGGGGCGATCAAGGCGAAATCCGCGCAGTTCCTCACGTCCCCGGTTTTCGGCAAGAGCGCACAGCTGGAAGGCTATCCCGCCGATCTGGTGTTCAACGAATTCAACGGCAACACGTTTTTGTTGATTCCGCTCTTTACGCCTGAGGGACGGCGATACTGTCTGGTGCTCAGCGGCGTTCGCCAGGAGCCGGACCAGAGCGAGATCGCCGACGTCCTGCTTGACGTCATGCGTATCTTCGACAAGCTGTACGAGGAAATCTTGACCCAGGAAATGTCTGGACGTCTGACGCAGCGCGAAGCCGAGATCGTCAAATGGACGAGCGAAGGCAAGACCTCTGCTGAGATCGCCATCATTCTCGGTTTGTCGGAGCATACGGTGAATTCGCATATTACGGCGGCAGTCAGAAAGCTCGACGCGGTCAACCGCGTACATATGGTAGCCATAGCGCTCCGGAACGGGCTCGTTTCGTGACCGGAGGGGATGGTATGGCAGCCGAGACAAGCGCCGGGCGGACCGTGAAGGTCCTGTTCGTGGACGACGAGTTCATTGAATTCCGTTCACTGAAGAAGAAGATCGGCAGCCTCTCGGAGCCGGCCGTCGATGTCGAATACGCCCAGTCGATCGGTGACGCCCTCGAGAAGATCAAGGCTGCGCGCTACGATCTGATCCTGCTCGACAACCGTCTGCTCCCGAATGCCGATTTCCGCGAGACGGTGCCGGAACTGCGCGGCATCGGCTATACCGGCCCCATCGGCGTGATCTCGACCGATATTTCCGATGGCTATTTCCAGCAGTTCCCGGATTATGGTGTCGATTTCCGCATTGGCAAGGACGAGATGGATGCGCGGACGCTGCAATACATCATCCGCGAATACGTGACCTACGACGTCCCGGATTTCTGGAAGGACGACTACACGATCTGACGGCTCAGGCAGGCAGACGGACTTCGAAGCGGCTGCCGCTGGCGGATGATGCTGCAAGCGTCACCGTGCCGCCAAGGGCAGCGACCAGCTCACGGCAAACCGTCAAGCCAAGTCCCGGCCCGGGAACTCTTCCGGATTTCGGCAGCTTCCAGAACGCCTCGAAAATGCGTGCCTGATGCGCGGGATCGATGCCCCGGCCGTTATCGGCGACGGAAATGACAAGCTCTTCGCCATCGCGCACAGCCCCGACTTCCACCCGAAGGTCCTCTCGCTCGCCATGGGCAATCGCGTTGACGAAGAGCTGCTTCAGCACGGCCGTCAGTAAGGTGGGGTCGGTTCGCAGTTCCGGCAGCCCGCCATGAGCCAGCACGGCTTTGGTCTCTGGAAACTCCGCCGTGGCATCAGACCACGCGGTCTCAGAAGCGATTGTCAGATCCACATTCTCGCGTGCGGCCTGCGGGGTGCCCGATGCAAAAGTCATCAGCGCCTTGGTCAGCTTCTGCGCCGTTTGCACCTTTTCGAGAATGGTTGTCAGGCTTTGCTTCTCGTCGGCGCTGATCCGGCCTTCGAGATCTTCAAGCAGGATTTCCGAATACATGGCGATGTGACGGAGCGGCGACTGCAGGTCATGAGAAGCCACGGCCAGGAAGCGGCGGATCCGCTCCTCGGTGCTTTTGGTCTCTTCCGGCGTCGTGCTGGATGACATGGCGGTATCTCCCCTCGACCTTGGGAGCACCATAGAAAGCGGGCGCCGGTTCTGCAACCGGCGCCCGCCTCAAGCTTTTGTTAGCAACCAGTTTTTAGCCGATCGACTTGCGCGGCTCTGCCGGTGCCGGAGGAATGATCTCGGCTTCCGGCTTGGCATCCGCTGCCGGCTTGGCGTGGCGGCGGCGCCAGTCGCCAAGGAACAACAGGATCGGCGCCGCGATGAAGATCGACGACGCGCCGGCAACGAGAATGCCGAACACCATCGGGATCGCGAAGCTTTCGACGGCACTGCCGCCCCAGATTGCCATCGGCAGCAGCGCGAGGAAGGCCGTCGCGTTGGTGTAGAGGCTTCGGGCCAGCGTCTCGTTGATTGAACGGTCGATGATCTCGCGCAGCGGCATCGACTTGTAGAGACGCATGTTTTCACGCATGCGGTCGTAGACGACGACCTTATCGTTCACCGAGTAGCCGACAAGCGTCAGGATCGCGGCGATGGCGGTCAGGTTGAAGTCCAGGCCCGTCAGCGCGAAGAAGCCGATGGCCTTGGTCACGTCGAGAACGAGCGTGACGATGGCGCCGACCGCAAACGGCCATTCGAAGCGCGCCCAGATATAGGCGAGCATTGCCAGGCTGGCGATGACAACGGACAGGATGCCGGCCCATGCGAGTTCGCCAGAGACCTTCGGGCCTATGACGTCGGTGCCAGTCACCGTCGCCGACGGATCGATCTTGACGATCTCGTTCTTCAGCTTCTCGACAGCAACGGTCTGGGCTTCTTCGCCGCCGTCCTGGCGCTGTGCGCGCACGGCCATGGTGTTGTTGTCACCATAGGACTGCAGGGAGACTTCGCCGAGGCCAAGGCTGTTCAGACCTTCGCGGAACTTGCCGAGATCGGCCGCCTCGGTCGTCTTGACCGACATCTGGATACCACCACGGAAGTCGACGCCGTAGTTGAGGCCAGGATGGATGAAGAGGATGACGGATGCGATCGACAGCAGCGCCGAGACGCTGACGCCGAAGAAGCGTGCCTTCATGAACTGGATGTGGCGGCCATAGGGGTTGAACATCATCGGCAGCAGCGGCTTGATGTTCAGAACCTTCAGCTTCTGGCGGCGGGTAATCTCGATCATCGTGACGCGAACGAAGGCGACCGAGGTGAACATCGAGATGATCAGGCCGAGTGCCATGGTAACGGCGAAGCCGCGGACCGGGCCGGAGCCGAACCAGAACAGGATGGCGGCGGCAATCAGCGCTGTCATGTTGCCGTCGATAATCGTGGAGTAGGCGCGGCGGAAGCCGGTGTCGATAGCGGCAAAGGCGCTCTTGCCCTTGCGCGTTTCTTCGCGGATGCGCTCGTTGATCAGAACGTTCGCGTCAACGGCCAGACCGATGCCGAGCACGATACCGGCAATACCCGGCAGTGTCAGCGTCGCGCCGACCAGCGTCAGGGCCGAGAAGGTCAGGATCGTGTGGATCAGCAGGGCGAAGTTCGCGAGGAAGCCCCACTTGCCGTAGAGGACGAAGATGAAGAGGGCGACGAGGACGAAGCCGACGATGCCCGAATAGATACCCATGCGGATCGCATCGGCGCCGAGGTCGGCGCCGACGGTGCGCTCTTCGATGACGGTCAGCTTGGCGGGCAGGGCGCCGGCGCGCAGCATGGCTGCAAGCGTCGTTGCGGTATCCGCCGAGAAGCTGCCGGAAATCTGGCCGGAGCCGCCGGTGATCGGTTCGCGGATGACCGGGGCGCTCAGCACCTTGTCGTCGAGAACGATGGCGAAGGGATTGCCGACATTCTGGCGGGTGATATCGGCAAAGCGGGTTGCGCCGGCGCTGTCGAAGCGGAAGCTGACGATCGGCTCATGCGTGTTCGGGTCGAAGCCGACACGGGCATCCGAGAGGCGGTCGCCGGAGATTTCGACACGGTCGAGAACCGGATAGCTCTCGCCCTTGTCGTCCTTCAGCATGGTCACACCAGGACCCGGCTGGTTGTTCGGGGCGAGCATGTGGAACGACATCTTAGCAGTCGAGCCGAGGAGCTGGCGCAGACGCGACGGATCCTGCGCGCCCGGAAGCTGCACGAGAACGCGGTTCGCGCCGATGCGCTGGATCGTCGGTTCGGCCACGCCAACCTGGTCGACGCGCTGGCGAATGACTTCAAGGCTCTGCTGGACAGCGGAATCGACATGGCTCGCGAGACCGGCCGGCGAGAAGGCGACGATCACGTTGCCGCCGTTGGTCGTGACCGAAAGATCGGACTGACCGGCGCTGAGGCCTGTGCTGATCGGGTTGCCGAGCGTCTGCAGCTGGGTAACGGCTGCGCCGCTCTGTTCCGGATCAACCGGGGTGACAACGATCTGGTTGTTGTTGAGAACGAT
This sequence comes from Rhizobium sp. 10N427, assembly GCF_056394605.1. Lineage (NCBI taxonomy): Bacteria > Pseudomonadati > Pseudomonadota > Alphaproteobacteria > Hyphomicrobiales > Rhizobiaceae > Rhizobium > Rhizobium sp. 10N427. The sequence goes on from NZ_JBFTID010000008.1 coordinate 89,190, forward strand.
CGACTTCGTCTGGATGCTCTTCTCGCGCAGAACGCGGCGGGCGTCCTGCAGCAGGGTCTGCAGCCGTTCCTTGGTCAGGTCGGCTTCGTCGACTTCGAGAACGAGGTGCGAGCCACCGCGAAGGTCGAGGCCGAGGGAGACCTGGCTATGCGGCAGCCAGGCCGGCAGCTTGCTGAGGGTACTTTGCGACAGCACGTTCGGCAGCGCGATGATGAGGCCGAGCACGATGATCACCGAATAGGTGAACACCAGCCATGGTGAATTGCGCATTCTATCTGATCCTTGAATAAAAGTAGGCCGGCGCAAGGCGCTGGCTGTGTCTCTGCATGTTCTTGAAGCGCGAGTGGCGCGGAAAATCAGGCGAGCGGCGGTGCGCGAGGCTGATGGGCCGCCGTGGCGGCGGGCCGGGTGGCCGTATCGGTGACGCCCGCAGTCGCAGGTGCCGGCCATTCGGCGAATTCGAGATGCGGAAGAAGCGGCAGCGCGGCTGCATCGGAATCGTGCAGCGTCTGCTTCGGCGCGATCTTGCGGTCGGTAGCAAGCAGTCCGCGAACGGCTTCACGCGCCGTCAGCTGCAGCGGCTGCGTTTCCTTCCCAGGTGCACTCAACGCATTGTTGGTCTGGGAATCGGGTCCGAGAATGAGGTTGCCGCCAAGCAGCAGGCCAAGATAAGCAAAGATTGCAAGCACGAGGGAAACGGCGATGCGAGCGCTCAGGCGGCGCGCATCCGGCATTCCCTCATCATTCCTTGCGATCTCGCTCTCAAACCGGCTCAAAAGCGCAAAAACCCGTCATTCTTTCGCTGGCGGCTCTGTGACCGCTGGCGGAATTGTATCAGTCTCCGGCCCATCTTCATAGGCTGGACTGTCATGATGCACTTGAGCCAGCCGGTCAACCATTCCCATGGCGATTTCTCGTTCGCCCATGATCACGGTATCGGCGCCATACTGCTTCAACGCCTCGACCTCTGCATCCGAATGGGCGCGCGCGACGATGAGGATGGACGGGTTGACCGCGCGGCCAAGCTCGGCGACGTGGCATGCCTCAAAGGCGTTCGGAATGGCGATGACAAGGCTGCGAGCGCCCGTCAGGTTGGCTAGATCGAGCACTTCGCGAGCGGCGGCGTTGCCCATCACGGTTTCCACGCCCTGTGCCTTCAGCTCCTCGATCCGCTTTTCCGCATCCTCGATGACAAGGAAAGGCGTGCCCGAGGATTTGAGGTTCTGACCGACGATGCTGCCGACGCGGCCATAACCGACAAGGATAGCGTGGCCGGACAGTGCCGTTGGAAGGACCTCGTCTTCGGGCTCGGCGGGTTCGGCCGGTGCGGCCTCTACAGGTGCTTCCTCGCGTTTCGGCCGCTCCAGCAACGGCTTGATGCGATCGCAGAGATAGAAAAGCGCCGGATTGAGGATGATCGAGATGATCGCACCTGCAAGGATCAGGTCGCGGCCTTCTTCCGGCAGCAGGCCGAGATCGACGCCGAGAGCCGCCAGAATGAAGGAGAATTCGCCGATCTGACCAAGGCTTGCGGAAATCGTCAGCGCGGTGCTCACGGATTTCCGGAACAGCAGCACGATCAACAATGCTGCAACCGATTTGCCGATGACGATGATGAAAACGGTGGCCAGAACCGGCAGCGGCTTTTCGATCAGGATGTTCGGATCGAACAGCATGCCGACGGAAACGAAGAATAGAACCGCGAAAGCGTCGCGCAGCGGCAGGCTTTCCTGGGCGGCGCGGTGGCTGAGCTCGCTTTCGGCGAGAACCATGCCGGCGAAGAAGGCGCCGAGCGCCAGCGACACGCCAAACATCTTCGAGGCGCCGAAAGCCACGCCGAGCGCGATGGCGAGAACGCCGAGGCGGAAGAGCTCGCGCGAGCCGGTGTGGGCGATGCGATGCATCGTCCAGGGGATGAGCTTGCGTCCGAAGATCAGCATCAGCGCCACGAACAGCGCTACTTTGACCAGCGTCATGCCGATGATGCCGCCAATGCCGAGATCGAGGCCAAGCAGACGGTTGAGACCAGCGGACAGTGGCTCGACTGTCGCATGCTCGCCGCCACCGATGCTGGCGGCAGCCGGGATGAGTACGAGCGCCAGAACCATCGCAAGGTCTTCGACGATCAGCCAGCCGACGGCGATCTTGCCGCGCTCCGTCTCGACGAGCCGCCGCTCCTGCAATGCTTTGAGAAGGACGACTGTCGAGGCGACGGAGAGAGCGAGACCGAAGACCAGACTGCCGCCCGTCGGCCAGCCCATCAGCCAGCCCAGACCCCAGCCGAGTAGTGTCGCAAAACCGATCTGCGCGATCGCGCCGGGAACCGCGATGCCGCGAACGGAGAGGAGGTCTTTCAGCGAGAAATGCAGACCGACGCCGAACATCAGCAGAATAACGCCGATTTCGGCAAGTTCGGGCGCAAGATTCTGGTCAGCCACATAACCAGGCGTGTGCGGGCCAACGAGGATACCGGCGAGCAGGTAACCCACGAGCGGCGGCAATTTCAGCCTGTTGGCAATGGCGCCGAAGATAAACGCCAGCACGAGACCCCCGACAATTGTCGAAATCAAAGGTGTATCGTGCGGCATCGCAATCTCCCGATCTGGCATTCCCGTTCAAAACATGACATATATGGCTTATGTTGACCAATATGGGTGACTTAAAATCATGGGTCAAGGCGCGAAAGAAACAATTCTGACGCCTGCTTTATGCCGCGCAGCACGTGGCCTGCTCGATTGGACGCAGAGCGACCTTGCAGACAAGGCCGCGGTCTCGCGCAGCACGATACGCGACTACGAGGGACGGCACCACGAAATCCATAGGGCGACCGAGGCACAGCTGCGCCTCGCCTTCGAGGATGGCGGCGTGAAATTCGTCGATGTCGAGGGGGCGGGGACCGGCCTATGCCTGCCCCCGCGAAATGCCGATTAAGCTATCTGCTAGGATTGCTTGTCAAAGCAGGTGCCCGGCGTCTTGTAGGCATAGATAGTCTTGCCGCGATAGTAGCCATTGGCTGGCTGCCAGCTCTTCACGAGCTCAGCGGTGCCGCCATTGGTGCAGGTGAGTTCGTAACGGCTGACGAACAGCACCGGCTCCTGAGATCCCGCGGGCAGGGCAAAATTCTGCTCGTAGTAGCTCTTCGGGAAATCGGCCGGCGGCCGGGCGTATACCTTCACCGGATCGGCGCGCAGCGTGTGGAACATGTCGGCGATGAAATCACGGTTGTCGGTGACGATTGCCGCGGCGCCCGCCTGCTTCGCCAGCTCGGCGGCCTCGCGGCTGATATCGGCACGGCCGAGATAGCGTTTCATGATCTCATTGCCGCCGGGCAGCACCAGTTGATGCGCGAAGATCGTCGCCAGCGGGAAGACGATGCTCGCAAATGCGCCGATGCCGAGCGAAATCTTGAGGCCCTTCGGCCATAGCTGCGCAAGGATGGAGACGGCAAGCACGGTGCCAGCGACATAGGCCGTGACGCCCCAGTTCGCCTCGGCCTTGGCGACGAAAGCCTGCAGCGTGATCAGGAAGACCACCGGCAGCGAGAACCAGATGAGCAGTTTCTCGGTTTCGCCGCTTCTGCCTCTGATCATCCGCCACGCCGCCCAGAGCATCGCGAAAAAGATGATCGGTCCGACGACGCCGAATTGTGCGGCGAAGAACTCGCCGGCTCCGGCGAAGTCGAGCTTCATCTGATCCCATTTGGCGATGTCTTCGGTGTGGCGAACGGTGGTCGCATCATGCGTGAAGTTCCACCAGAGGTTCGGCGCCGCAAAAACAAGCGCCGTCACCACGGAAATGAAGAAGTCGCGCCAGGCGATACGCGCGGCCGGCACGAAAAGCAGGGCGATGAGCCCGCCGGGAACGACGAAAAGGATCGCGTATTTGGATAGGAACGAGCATCCGAACGCCGCCCCCATCAAAAGCGCCAGGCCGACCGACGGCTTTTTCGTCAGGCCCGCATAGGCCAAGAGGCCGATCGTCATGAAGAACAGCAGCACGACGTCGGTGGAGAAGAACACGGACGACAGCGCCACCGCAGGCATCGTCACATAGATCGCGCCCGTCCAGCCTTCGATCTCGGGCCCCACGAAGTGCTTGGCAAGCTTCATCAGCAAAACGGCGGTTGCCGCATGCACGATCGGGCCGCCGACACGCACCCAGAAGATATCGCTCGACCCGCCGAGAGCAGTGAAGGCGCGGATGAACCAGGCGATCATTGGCGGCTTCGAGTAGTAACCGAAATCGAGATTTTGCGACCAGAACCAGTATTGCGCCTCGTCGACGAAGAAATCCGTCGTGTCGAAATGCAACGTCACGATGCGCCACAAGGTGACGGCAAGAATGATGAAAAGGCCGGTTCTGGCTGACATATGGTACTTCCGCTGGTTAAGGCGCCTGCCATACATCAGCCGGGCAGGGCTGCCAACAAGGGCAGCTCAGAAAGCCGCACTATGCCGCAGCGAAAGGCTTTTCAGAGAACGCGCAGATCGCTTGAGCCGCGGCGTGCTTCGATTTGATCGAGCAGGGCAACGGCGGCCAGCGTAGCGATTGCGATGAGGCAGGATCCCAGTCCGAGAACAATCATTGCTCTATCCTTAACGACATCATGTCATGTCTTAAGGGTGGGATATAACACAAAGCTTGCGCAGGACTTGTAGCATGCCTGCAACTCCTTGGGACTATTTCGTTTGTAGGCTCAGGAATGCTTTTAAAAGCTTGGCTGATTAAAATCCGCATTAACCTTCAAGCAAGGAATTAACCATAAACATTGCGATACACGTCGGAATGGGAAATGTTGCTCGTTCCCACCAGGCATGACGCCGTCCCGCCGTACCGGCTCGATCCGGTATCCATCTCTTTTCCGAAACAGATTTCTGTTGATGGGAGACGCCTGTTCTCCGGCCATATGCCGGTGACAAGGGCCTCCCTGCATTGTGCTCGTCGGATGGAGCAAAACGGTTTTTTCACCGGACAAGGTCCGGATGTTGTTGGGGACAGGCATTGCGGCAGGATATGCCATCAGATCAGGCCAAGGGCGCACAGGCAGGCAGCCTCCGCGACCGCCTGCGCTTTGCCGGCCTCGATGCCGAGCAATGCGAGCTTGTCCGCCGTCACCGCCCGCTGCTCGAAGGCCAGCTGAAGAGCGGCCTGCGCGATCTCTTTCAGCGCTTCCAGGCTTTCCCTGATGCGGCAGAGAATTTTCAGAACGACCGCCAGCTCGACCGGCTGCACGACCTGCAATCGTCGCACTGGGATGTGCTGACCGATGCCCGGTTCGACAGTCTCTATGCCGAGCGCGTCAAGGTCCTGTCCGATACCGAAAGCAAGATGGGCCTCGACCCGCGCTGGCACGTCGCCGGTCACGGCGTCATGCTGGAACATCTGATCTCGGGCCTCGCGGGCGATCTTGCCGGCAAGCCGCTGCTTCCAGGTGCAAAGCGTCGCGCCAGGGAAATCACCGGGATGATGACCGCGATCATCCGCCTGGTCATGGTCGATGTCGAAATCGCCGTGTCGCTTCGCTTCAATGCTTTGCGTGCATCGCAGGCACACCTGCTCTCGGAACAACGAGCCAAGGACAAGCAAGACGTCGCCCGCATTTTCGCCGATGTCATCGACGGTCTCGTCGCCCGCGATCTCACGGTGCGCGCACCTGTCGAGACTGACGGCGCTCATGCCGAAATTGCCGCCGCTCTCAATGGTGCGCTCGACACCCTGCAGGCAGAATTCACGCAAATCTCCGACCGGACACAGAGAGCAGAGCTATCGACGCGCTCGCTCTCCGATGTCTCGAAGGGGTTTGCTGGACGCGCTGCCGGGCAAGCTGACGAGCTGCAGTCGTCGGCCGCTGCACTGCAGGCCATCGCCGAAAGCGTCCGCCAGGGTGCAGCGGGAAGCCGCGCTGCCGAACAGGCCGCAGCCTCGACGCGTGTTGCCGCCGAGGAAAGTGGAGCTGTCGTCGGCCGGGCGATATCCGCCATGGCCGATATCGAGCAGTCGGCGGAAAAGATCGGCCAGATCATCGGCACGATCGACGAGATTGCCTTCCAGACCAACCTTCTGGCGCTCAATGCCGGTATCGAAGCGGCGCGTGCCGGTGACTCCGGCCGCGGCTTTGCCGTCGTCGCTCAGGAAGTCCGGGCTCTGGCGCAACGTTCGGCGGAAGCAGCCCGTGAAATCAAGACGCTGGTCTCTACCACCAAGGCGCAGGTCGATGCCGGCGTACAGATGGTCGGCCGCACGCAGGATTCGATCGGCAGCATCGTCCGCCAGGTCACCGGCATCAACGAGGCGATCACCACGATTGCAGCAAACACAGGTGAGCATGCGGCGAGCCTCGATGCGCTGACCGGTGACGTGAAAAGCCTCGGGGCCGATGTTGCGGCAAGCGCAGGCGTTGCCCGCAATTCGGCCGATGGCGCCGACCATCTGCATACCGTCATCCTGGAGCTCGGCCAGACGATCCGCGAATTCCGTATCGCTCGCGAAAATGCGCAGCCGGTGCGCCAGCAGATCGCCCGTCCGGCGGTCCAGCCGCGTGTCGAGATCGCCGCCCGGCCGGTGACGCTCGACGAGCAATACGACAACGAAGATTTCGGTTTTTCCCGCCAGGTTTCAGGCCTCGGAGGGCGGAATGTTTACTAACCTATCTGAATATGAGGGCCGCTCGCATTCGAGAGCGGGACACAAGGAAACAAGGACAGGCTGATGGCAGCGAAGAAGAGCGGCAAGACGCTTAATCTTGCAGCGATACTCGACCTCAATGAAGCGGCGCCACTGCGCGACAAGCTTCTTGCAATGCGCGGTAGCGACATCGTTATCGATGCGTCCAGCGTCGAGCGGGTCGGCGGTCTGTGCACGCAGGTATTGCTGGCAGCAGAGAAGACCTGGGATCAGGACAAGCTGTCGTTCAGCTTCTCGAAGATGTCTGATGCATTCGAAAAAACCATGCAGCTGGTCGGCGTCGATGTAGACCACCTGCTTGCCAAGGAGATCCGGCAATGAAGAAAAAAGTGCTTACCGTGGATGACTCACGGACGATCCGAAACATGCTTCTCGTGACGCTCAACAATGCGGGCTTCGAGACGATCCAGGCGGAAGACGGCGTCGAGGGCCTCGAAGTCCTCGAAGAATCCAACCCTGACGTCATCGTCACCGACATCAACATGCCGCGTCTCGACGGTTTTGGCTTCATCGAAGGCGTTCGCCGCAACGAAAAGTACCGTGCGATTCCGATCCTGGTGCTGACCACCGAAAGCGACGCTGAAAAGAAGAACCGTGCCCGCCAGGCCGGTGCGACAGGCTGGATCGTCAAGCCTTTCGACCCTGCCAAGTTGATCGATGCCATTGAGCGTGTAACCGCTTAAACCCAGGAACTTCTCCTATGGATATGAACGAAATCAAAGAGATCTTTTTTCAGGAGTGCGAGGAACAGCTCGCCGAACTGGAATCCGGTCTGCTGAAACTGAATGATGGCGATCGCGATCCGGAAACCGTCAACGCGGTGTTCCGTGCCGTCCACTCGATCAAGGGCGGCGCTGGCGCCTTCGGTCTGGACGATCTCGTCGCCTTCGCCCATGTGTTCGAGACTACACTTGATTGCGTTCGTTCCAACAAGCTTGAGCCCAACCAGGACGTCCTGAAGGTCATGCTGAAGTCGGCCGACGTTCTGGCGGATCTGACCAACGCTGCCCGCGACGGCGGCAGCGTCGACGAAACGCGCAGCCGCGGCCTGGTGAAGGAACTTGAAGCGCTGGCGCACGGTGAAATGCCGTCGGCCGCCGCTGCTGCCGAAGCTCCGGCCCCGAAGCCTGCCGCAAAGCCCGCTCCGGCACCGGTTGCTGCAGCGCCCGTACCGACCGACGACAGCGGCTTCCAGCCGATCCCGTTCTCCTTCGGCGATTTCGGCGATGAAGAAGAAACCGGTTCCGATCTTCCGGCCTACGAGATCGTCTTCAAGCCGCGCTCGGATCTCTACTCGAAGGGTAACGACGCTACCCTCCTGCTGCGCGATCTTTCCCGCCTCGGCGAGATGAGCATCTACTGCAACACGGACGCTCTCGTCGGCATCGACGAGATCGACCCGGAAGCGGCCTATTTCTTCTGGAACGTTACGCTCCGCACGGACAAGGGTGAAGACGCCATCCGTACCGTCTTCGAATTTGCCGAGTGGGATTGCGATCTGACGATCACCCCTGTCGAAGACGCCAAGGCCGCCGAAGCTTCCAACGACGAACTGCCGATGGTGCCGGTTCCCTTCGATCTCTCCGTTCTCGACGAAGGCGCTGAAGCACCTGCCGAAACGGCAAAGTCGGATGCCGCTGCTGCTGTTGCCGCCGCCGAGACGGCTTCCAACGTCACGCAAATGGCTGCTGCCGCCTCCCGCGTCGAGAAGAAGGAATCGGCCGCCGCTGCCAGCGCTGCTGCCGCAGCCGCTGCCCAGAACAACGCCGCTGCCGCCAGCGCCGGCCAGACGATCCGCGTCGATCTCGATCGCGTCGACCGCCTGATCAACCTCGTCGGCGAGCTCGTCATCAATCAGGCGATGCTCTCGCAGAGTGTCATCGAAAACGACGCGACCGGTACGTCTGCCGTCAACATGGGCCTCGAGGAGCTGCAGCAGCTCACCCGCGAGATCCAGGACTCGGTCATGGCGATCCGCGCGCAGCCGGTAAAGCCAGTCTTCCAGCGCATGTCGCGTATCGTCCGCGAAATCGCCGACATGACCGGCAAGTCGATCCGCCTGATCACCGAAGGTGAGAACACCGAAGTCGACAAGACGGTTATCGACAAGCTTGCCGAACCGCTGACGCACATGATCCGTAACGCAGTCGACCACGGCGTCGAAAGCCCGGAGAAGCGCACGGCGCTCGGAAAGAATCCGGAAGGCACGGTTCGCCTGACGGCAAAGCATCGTTCGGGCCGCATCCTGATCGAACTCGCCGACGACGGCGCCGGCATCAACCGCGAAAAGGTCAAGCAGAAGGCAATTGCCAACGAGCTGATCCCGGCCGATGCCAACCTGTCGGATGAAGAAATCGACAACCTGATCTTCCTGCCGGGCTTCTCCACGGCCGACAAGATCTCCGATATCTCCGGCCGCGGCGTCGGCATGGACGTCGTCAAGCGCTCGATCCAGGCGCTCGGCGGCCGCATCAACATCACCTCGAAGCCGGGCCATGGATCGGTCTTCACGATGAGCCTGCCGCTGACGCTCGCCGTCCTCGACGGCATGGTCGTCACGGTCGCCGGCCAGACGCTGGTCGTGCCGCTGACGGCAATCGTCGAGACGCTCCAGCCGGAAGCCGCTGCGATCCACTCCTTCGGTGCGAGCCATCGCCTGATCTCGATCCGCAACTCCTTCTGCCCGCTGGTGGATGTGGGCCGGATCCTCAACTTCCGCGCCACCCAGGCAAATCCTGTCGAAGGTGTCGCCCTGCTGGTGGAATCCGAAGGTGGCGGCCAGCGCGCTCTGATGGTCGATGCCATCCAGGGTCAGCGCCAGGTGGTCATCAAGAGCCTGGAAGCCAACTATACCCACGTTCCGGGTATCGCGGCTGCAACGATCCTCGGAGATGGCCGCGTAGCGCTCATCCTCGATGTCGATGCGGTGGTCGGCGCATCGCGCGGTCAGGCCCTGAAGCAAGAAATCTCCTTGGCGGCGGCAGGTTAAGACAATGTCCTACGGCGTGAAAAATCTGAACCAAGGGGATAGCGAACTCATCGCCTTCCGCATCGGTGACCAGGAATTTTGCGTGAATATCATGTCGGTCCGCGAAATTCGCGGATGGACGCCTGCGACAGAAATGCCGCATGCGCCCGGCTACATGAAGGGTGTCATCAATCTTCGTGGCGCGGTCTTGCCGATCATCGATCTGTCGGCCCGCCTCGGAATGAGGGCGACCGTACCGTCGGCCCGCCACGTCATTATCGTGGCGCAGGTCAAACGGAAGGTCGTCGGTCTGCTGGTCGATGCCGTGTCAGACATTCTGACGGTGACGGATGAAAACATTCAGCCGACGCCTGAAATCTCATCCGATATCCAGCGCCAGTTTGCCCGTGGCATCCTGGCGATCGACAAGCGGATGATCTGCCTTATCGAACTTGAAGCCCTCTTCCCGGAAGCCGAAAGCGAAGCCGCATGACCGTAATGAGTGCAAAAGATGTGCGGCAGGGAAGTCCTGACGAGGTTCTGGCGAGCGGCGAATATCCGCTGACCCGCCGCGACCTCTCGGAGATCGCCGCCATGATCTACTCGGACGCGGGGATCTTTCTCAACGAAACGAAGGCGTCGCTCGTCTATTCGCGCCTGTCAAAGCATATCCGCAGCCTTGGCCTGTCGGGTTTCCGTGAATACTGTTCTCTGGTGGCTTCGCCCTCGGGTGCTGCGCCGCGCCGTGAAATGCTGTCGCATCTGACGACCAATTTCACGCGTTTCTTCCGCGAGAACCATCACTTTGATCATCTGCGCGACAACGTCCTGCCGGAGCTCCTGCATCGCGCAAAGATGGGCGGCCGCGTTCGCATCTGGTCGGCTGCCTCGTCGGATGGTCAGGAGCCCTATTCGATCGCGCTGACGGTTTTGGCGATGATGCCCAATATCGCCGACTACGACTTCAAGATCCTGGCGACCGATATCGATCCGAAGATCCTGGCGATTGCCCGCCAGGGCGCCTACGACGAGAGCGCGCTGGAAACGGTGTCTCCCGCCATGCGCAAGCAGTGGTTCTCGGAAGTCGATATCCAGGGCCGCCGCAAATTCCAGGTCGATGACCGCGTCAAGCGCCTCATCACCTACAATGAATTGAACCTGATGGCGCAGTGGCCCTTCAAGGGCAAGTTCGACGTCATCTTCTGCCGCAACGTGGTGATCTATTTCGATGAGCCGACGCAGATGAAGATCTGGTCCCGTTTCGCCGAGTTTCTGCCGGAGGGTGGCCATCTCTACATTGGCCATTCCGAGCGCGTGTCCGGTGACGCCAAGAATGTCTTCGACAATATCGGTATCACCACCTACCGCTACACCACGAAGGGTGTTGGGAGGAAGGCATGAGTGCTCCTGCAAGGGTCCTCGTCGTCGATGATTCACCGACCATGCGCGGCCTGATTACGGCTGTGCTGAGCGCCGATCCGGATGTCAGCGTCATCGGTCAGGCCGGCGATGCGCTCGAAGCCCGCGAGGCGATCAAGAAGCTTAATCCCGATGTCGTCACGCTCGACATCGAAATGCCGAACATGAACGGCCTCGATTTCCTCGAGAAGATCATGCGCCTGCGTCCGATGCCGGTGATCATGGTATCGACCCTGACGCATCGCGGTGCCGAGGCGAGCCTCGCAGCCCTCGAGATCGGTGCGTTCGACTGCATCGGAAAGCCGGCGCCCGGCGATCTGCGCCCGTTCGGCGATCTCGCCGAAAAGGTCAAGGCTGCGGCCCGCACCCAGCGCCAGTTCACCCAGCGCCCGGCCGCGGCTCCCGTCGCGCCGCCGGCAGTTGCCGATTTCCGCGTCGGCCGCAAGATCGTCGCGGTCGGCTCATCGACCGGCGGCGTCGAGGCGCTGATTGCCGTGCTGCAGAAATTCCCGGCCAATTGCCCGCCCACCGTCATCACCCAGCACATGCCGCCGACCTTCACCAAAAGCTTCGCCGAACGGCTGAATCGCCTCTGCGCCCCTGTGGTCGAAGAGGCGACGGACGGCGCCCGTTTGGAAATTGGCAAGATTTATCTGGCACCAGGAGGTGAACGACACCTGCAGGTCGCCAATGTCTCGGCGCCGCACTGCCGGCTCGTCGAACGCGACCCTGTCAATGGCCATCGCCCTTCTGTCGATGTGCTGTTCGATTCCGTCGCAGAACTTGCCGGCCGTAACTCGGTCGGCGTGATCCTGACAGGCATGGGCCGCGATGGCGCGGCTGGCCTGCTGAAAATGCGCCATGCTGGCGCACGCACCATCGGTCAGAACGAAAAGACCTGCGTGGTCTACGGAATGCCCCGTGTTGCCTATGAGCTTGGCGCCGTTGAGCATCAGCTGCCACTGAATGCGATCGGCGAAGAAATACTGRAAATGACAGCCGCCCGGAAGGAAGGGACAGAATAATGTCGATAGCGGAGAAAATTAAGGTTCTGATCGTTGACGATCAGGTCACCAGCCGCCTGCTGCTCAGCGATGCGCTGACCCAGCTCGGTTTCAAGCAGATCACCTCTGCTGGCGACGGCGAACAGGGCATGAAGATCATGGCCCAGCAGCCGCACCACCTGGTCATCTCGGACTTCAACATGCCGAAGATGGATGGTCTCGGTCTGCTGCAGGCCGTGCGCACCAACCCGGCCACCAAGAAGGCAGCGTTCATCATCCTGACGGCGCAGGGCGACCGCGCGCTGGTCACGAAGGCCGCAGCCCTCGGAGCCAACAACGTGCTGGCAAAGCCGTTCACCATCGAAAAGATGAAAGCGGCCATTGAAGCCGTGTTCGGAGCACTGAAATGACAGTCGAGGCAGCAGCCCGCCGTGTCCACATTATCCAAGGCGAATGGAAAGTCTTGAATGATCCGAACGCGGTTCTGACGACCATTCTTGGCTCGTGCGTGGCTGCTTGCCTGCGGGATCCAGTGGCAGGAGTGGGCGGTATGAACCATTTCCTTCTGCCGGGGACCGGAAATACGCCGATGACCGGCGGGGATGCGACGCGCTACGGCGTGCATCTGATGGAATTGCTGATCAACGGCCTTCTGAAGCAGGGCGCGCGCCGCGACCGCCTTGAGGCCAAGATCTTTGGAGGGGCGAAGACCATCTCGACCTTCTCCAATGTCGGCGAGCAGAATGCCGCTTTTGCCGCGCAGTTCCTGAGGGACGAAGGAATCCCCGTGGTCGGTTCCAGCACCGGCGGCGACCATGGCCGCAAGCTGGAATTCTGGCCGGTTTCCGGCCGTGCCCGTCAATACCCGCTGACTGGTGCTGAAACGCAAAAGACTGTGGCTCTCGAACAGCGTCCTGCTGCTCCGCCGAAACCGGTTGAAACTAGTATCGAGTTTTTCTGATACCGAGGATTTTTATATGACTTTTAGCGCCCCCATTGAACCGCCCTCGCCATTGGAGGCGTTGCCGGACCTTCTCATGCGCATCGTTTCTGAGCTGCATGATGTTGCATATCTCATTGAACGTATCGAGCCGCAGCTCCTCGAAATCGGCGGCGCAGACATATTGAACGCCCCTGACAGCATGAAGGTGATGCAGGGCATCGATCTCGCTGTCCAAAAGACCCGCGGCCTTGCCGAATTCATCGACACGATCACCGGAGAAATCCCGCAGAACTGGACCGTCGATGTTGCGACGGCACTCAGCCTCGTGAAGCTTGCAGAGATGCAGAAGGCACTCGGTGGCGGCACCCGCCACGGCCATTCTCAGCCTCTCAGCAAGGCAGCAGGCGACTTCGACTTTTTCTAGTCTCTGCCTTCCAAGCATGCCCTGACGAAACGCTCGCACAAGTTTCGGTCTCTATCAAGGAATGAGGCAATAAGCCTGTTTTGTCTTTGACGGATCGTGCGAGAACAGAATGAATCTGTTAAATCAATTAGTTCAGGTCATGAAGAACCTCGGTTCGCTAGGCCGGACCCGCTTGCTGGCGCTTGCGGGTGTAGGTGTTCTTTCAATAGCAATTGTTTTGGCTGCGGCTCTTTTTGTTAATAAGCCTGCCCAGGAAACCCTTTACGTAGGTCTCGACAGCCCCGATCTCAATCAGATCAGCATGGCGCTGGCCGAAAACAACATGTCTTTCGAAGTCGGCACCGACGGCTCGAGCATCACCGTTCCGGCTGGGATGACGGGCAAGGCCCGTCTGTTGCTGGCCGAACGCGGTCTGCCGAACAGCGCCAATGCCGGCTATGAGCTGTTCGACAAGGTCGGCTCGCTCGGCCTGACGTCGTTCATGCAGGAAGTCACCCGCGTTCGCGCGCTTGAAGGTGAAATCGGTCGCACCATCCAGTCGATCTCGGGCATCAATGCCGCCCGCGTCCACATCGTCATGCCGGAGGTCGGAAACTTCCGTAAAGCCGAGCAGAAGCCGACGGCTTCCGTTATGATCCGTGCAAGCGCTACGGCGGGTCGAAGCGCTGCGAGCTCTATCCGTCACCTCGTCGCTTCGGCCGTGCCGGGGCTCGACGTCGATGACGTCACTATTCTCGATTCCACGGGCCAGTTGCTGGCATCCGGCGACGAGGCCGGCAACAACTCGCTTAATCGTTCTCTCGGGATCGTCCAGAACGTTCAGCAGGAAGTCGAATCCAATATCGATAAGGCCCTCGCACCCTTCCTCGGCATGGACAACTTCCGCTCCAGCGTCACGGCAAACCTGAACACCGACGCGCAGCAGATCCAGGAAACGACATACGATCCGGAATCCAAGGTCGAGCGCTCCGTCCGGACCACCAAGGAAGCCAACCAGTCTTCCCAGAAGCAGTCCGATAACGCGACGACGGTCGAGCAGAATGTTCCTCAGGCCGCACCTGAGGCTGGCGGTACCGCAGGTCCGCAGTCGGAAGACAAGTCGGACAAGAAGGAAGAGCAGACCAACTACGAAATCAACAGCAAGACCACGGCCACGACCCGCAACAGCTACAAGATGGAGAAACTGTCCATCGCTGTTGTCGTGAACAAGGGCCGCATTGCAAAGATGGTCGGCGAGCCCGCTGACCAGGCCAAGATCGACGCCTATCTCGCTGAAATGAAGAGCATTGTCTCGTCGGCAGCAGGTATAGACGCGAACCGCGGCGACGTCGTCACTGTGACGGCAATGGACTTCCTCGAAAACCAGCTTCTGGATGATGGTACCTCCGGCGGTGTCCGCATCCTCGACATGCTGAGCCGCAACCTCGCGACGATCATCAATTCGCTGGCCTTCCTGGGTGTCGCCTTTATCGTGGTCTGGATGGGCATGCGTCCGCTGGCTCGCACGATCGGTGTCGGTGGGGCAGGGGTCATCGGCGACAGCTCGCAGGAATCGGCCGGTCTCGAACTGCCCGACTTCGCACCAGCCGGTGCAGCCGGCGGCGGAGGTGCCCTCATGGACGGCTTTGGCTCGGACTTCGGCTTCGACAGCACGGAGGATCTTCTCAGCCTCGGCGACGACGACGGCAACTTCAATCGCCGCGTCAAGGAAGGCCCGGAGCGCAAGCTGTCGCGAATGGTCGAGATCAACGAGGAGCGCGCTGCGAAAATCCTCAGAAAATGGGCGGTCGACAACGCCGCGTAAGATCAAAGGCCGGGCAACCGGCCTTTTTCTTTGTCCGCAGGATGTGTTGGTCGTCCCATGCCGGTCCGTCAGCTTGACTGACCTTTTTTGGGGGAATGTGTCCGTGGCGCAAGCAGAACACATTTTGTCCGATTGTGGCAAAATGGCCTTAATCCCCAGGCAAAGCATATACTCTTGATTGCGTGATATGTGGAAATACACAAGAATATCGAAAGAGTTAATCTGGAGATATTTCAAGTATGTTTAGAGTTGTTATTGCAATTTTTGCTGATGATTATACGTTTCAGTGGATATACATTATATATTAGTGCGATATTTGGTCTTTTCTTCGCTCGCGTAAGGCGCGAATTGTGTTGCGGCAAGCGGAGAATCAATTTAGTTTTACTAGAAATTAATCGAGCGATCACTGCCTGCGAATCAGCGCATGGAATGCGGCAAGAGTAAATCCCCAGAACTCGGAGATGGCGGTTTAGAGCGCTTCGCCTAGGCTTGAGTGATTCGTGTAAGGGTTGCCGTGGGCCGGCGTTGGACCTGCGCAGTTAGTGCATTTGCAGAGATTGGTTTCAGCCGCAGGACGCTGCCTATGGATATGCATATATTGCAGTCGCTTAAGGGCGAAAATCAGACGGCGAATTTCATTGGCCTTCAGGCCTCTAGCCTGTGTTCGCGCGACGAGCTGATCAAACAGCTCGGCGAGATCGCAGAAACCGGCCGGATGCAACCTGCGATGCGCACGCTGACCGATTATGTTGGCGCCTCCCACTATCTGCTTGCCCGCTCAGACCTTGTGCAAGAAGAGGGCCTGGATTTCATCGTGTCCTCCGATTGGCCCTTCGATCTCGTCAAGGACCTGGCCAGCGCCATCGTCGGCGGTTACTCGCGCACGACCGAGCTCGAGAAGTCGATGCAGCTTTTCCAGCCGAGTTTCGCTCTGCTGCCCGACAGTGCCGATGTGCCTGATGGCGCCAGCCGGCAGTATTGCTCGCTCTCCTTCAATGTCGGGCGTTCCCGCCTGTCGCTGATGTTCCTGTTCGACGACGGCTTCATCCTGTCGCCCGAGCGTCTTCGCGACGTTGGTCTGCTTGCCGGATACTTCGCAAGCTTCCTGCGCTGCGGCGGTACCAAGGCCGACCGCGATTTCGAACTGACCGAACGCGAACTCGAATGCCTGTTCTGGATTGCCGAGGGCAAGACCAGCGACGAGATCGCGATGATCCTCGGCATCTCGCGCAACACGATCAACAACTACATCACAAGCGTGATGCGTAAGACCGCCACCAAGACGCGGTCCGAAGCGATTGCATTTGCGGTCAGGAACAGTCTGGTCTGAGAGGGATACATGGGGCAGACGTCAACCAGAACGATGGGAAATGCAGAGCAGATAAGATCGATGCGGATGAGCAGGGTATCCAGCCGTTCGGATCTGTTTCCGCGCCTGGTCGCCATGCAGAAGATGGCCGACGCACAGAATTTCGGCGTCTACCGCGTCAGCGGATCGGGCGTACCGGCCAAGCAGCGGCTCGTCTGCGAGCTTGAGAACTGGGGACCATCCAGCGGGGCCGCGAAGGCCTTCGTCGATGCCTACGGTGACGTCCTGCTCGAACATATCGACAAGTCTCTGTTACCGCTGACATGGGCCGGTGGGCACGACCGCGCCGCTCCGGGCCCCGCAGCCTTTGCGCCGTTCATGACGCGCCTGAAGGACGGCCTGCTGCCGTTCTCGGGCATGGCCTTCCCGGTGCGCCTTGGCGCCAACGGTAACGGCTACGTGGTCTTCGTCGGCGACTACATGGAGCCCGGCAGCGATACGATCATCGAGCTCCACGGCCGCAGCAGCCATATCATGATGGACCTGCTGTCGCTGGACGAGCGGCGCGCGGCAGTCGCCGAAGCGTTGAGCGAACGCGAGATCGCCTGCCTGCAGCTCGCCGGTGACGGCCGCATCAGCGAAGAGATCGCCGACAAGCTTGGTCTGTCGGTTCACACCGTCAACGCCTATCTCGGCTCGGCGACGATCAAGCTGGATTCGGTCAACCGCATCCAGGCGATCGCCAAGGCGATCCGCCTCGGCTACATCAGCTGAGAAAGAAGTGCCCGGCGCGAACATGCCGGCCGGGCTGCGTTTCGATCAGATGAAGGACTAGCCTGCGAGGGCGTGAAGCGCCGGACGCACGTTATAGCGCGACTCGTTGAGGCTGCGCTCCAGATACGCCGTGTTCTCGTCCGGATCAGCGGACGGATCCTGGAAGGCGATGTGGTTGATCTCGATGCCGGCATGGTCTTCGGCAAGCGTCAGCTGTGCGTAGACAGTGACGCCGCGCGGCTTGATCTCCAGATCGAGCACGACTTCGGGCTTGCCGCCCCATTCCAGCGTATAATTGCCGCCAAGGCCGAAATTCACGGTGCCCGGGTGGAAAAACAGCTCGGCAGCGGACGCCACCAGATCGGCGAGATTGCCGTAATACTCGAATCGCAGCAGCGAAATCAGATCGGAGGCGTCAAGAAGCCGAAGCTCCGTTGCAACCGGGCTGATCGCCTCAGCAAGAATTCTTTCACGCTGCGAGGAGTAAGGGCATTTCTTCATTCGACTTATCTGACCCGCTTGTTCTTGGCTTGTGCGGCATACACCCGGTGGATGAGCTCCGCGACGGCCTTGTAGAAGACTGACGGGATGACACTATCTATCGAGACTTGCGCAAACATGGAGCGTGCAAGCGGCGGATCTTCGAAAACCGGGATTCCGTTCTTCTCGGCTATCTCTCTGATTTTCAACGCAATGAGGTCTTGACCCTTGGCAATGACGACAGGCGCGTCGTTTTCTTCGCGCACATAGCGCAGCGCCACGGCAAAGTGGGTCGGGTTGGCGATCACCATCGTCGCGCGCTCCACATTGGCGATCATGCGGCGGCGGGCGCGGTCGCGCATCAGGGAGCGCTGGCGTCCCTTGACGAAGGGGTCACCCTGCGACTGCTTGTTTTCTTCCTTCACTTCGTGGCGCGTCATCTTCAATTCGCTGAACCAGTGATGGCGCGTCCAAAAGAAGTCGGCGATGGCAACAAAGGCGGTTGCAAAGAGCACGATCAGCACGATCTTGCGCATGATCGTCATGGCCCGATCGAAGAACGTCTGCGGGTCCGAGAACATCGAGTCGATCGAGCTGAAATATTCGCTCTTCAGCACGAAGAACATGACGATGCCGACGATGACGACCTTGAACAGGGATTTGCCGAATTCGATCAGGCCCGGCAGGCTGAACATGCGCGACAGGCCCTTGGCCGGCGACAGGCGCGAGAACTGCGGACGAATGCGCTCGAGAACCAGGCTGGGAAGGTTCTGGCTGAGCGAGGCGATCAGGCCGAACGACATGAAAAGCAGCATGGCCGGCGTCAACAATACGGCGCTCACCCAGCCAAGATGGACAAAAAGCGACAGCGCATCCGGCCCGGTCTCGATCTTCCACTGGTCCGGTTGCTCGAAAATATCGCGTAACTGCTCGCTGACCGTACTGATACCGTCCGGCAGGTAGAACGTCAGATAGACATAGGTTGCGAGAACAGTGGCAAAGATCGGCACCTCGCGCGAAAAAGGCGTATTACCTTTCTCGGCAGCGTCCGACAGCTTTTTGCCTGTCGGGGCTTCTGTTTTGCTGTCCTTGTCGTCATCGTCAGCCAAGTCAGCCGCACTCCCTGAACGCAAAAGGCCGCGACAGATCGCGGCCTGATGTTCGAAGGGTAGTCCCCCGGGGCATGGCGATCAACCGCGCAGCGCCAGGAGCAGAGATTTGTCAACAGCTCCGATGGCTTAGGCCGCCGCCGAAGCCTCGCCCTCGGTTTCCTTGAGCTGAATCTGGCCGGAATTGGCCAAACGAATCGCTTCCTGGGCAACAGCGCGCCGGGCAATCGCGATTTCGCGCGGATTGATGCCGGCGGTGCCGCTCTGCAGGTCCGATTCGATCATGCGGCGCTGGCGCGGGCTGATCGAAGCGAGAACCGATTCGCGGATCTCCGGAGGAGCGCCGCGCAGAGCCATCGTCAGAATGTCCGCCGAGATGTCGTTGAGCAGCATGACGCGGCTGCGCTGCGGCATGTAGAGCAGATCCTCGAAGAGGAAGATCTTCGGACGAACCTTGTTGACCGCTTCGCGGTTGATCGATTCGAGCGAGGTGAGCAGCGTATCGACCTGCGGCTTGTCCATCTCGTTCATCAGCTCGGCGACCTTGTTGGAGCCGCTCGAATTCTTCTCGGCGTCGATCTCGGCCAGCAGCGTCATAACCTGCTTTTCGATGATCTGCGCCGCCTTGGGGCTGACGGTCTTGAGATTGACGGTACGGTTCATGATGTCGGCGCGGCGGCTGTCGGGCAACTGCATCAGCACCTTGGCGCCGAACGACGACGGCATCATGGAGAGGATATAGGCGATGGTCTGCGGATGTTCGCGCAGCAGGAACTTGCCGATGAAGGCCGGGTCGCCTTCGCCCAACCTGTCCCAGATCGATGTCTCATAGGCCTGGAACGCCGTGCGGCGTCCGAGCAGGCTGTCGACTTCGTCGGGGGTGAGGCCTTCTTCAAGAATGCTCTCGATTGCCTTGGCATTGTCCATCAGGCCTGCGCCTTCGGTGAACAAGTCCTCAAATTCGGCAACGAGGCCAAGCAGTTCATCCGGCGGAATCGCGCGAAGCGCCTGCGCCGAAGAGATGATCGTCTGTAACTCAGCCTGCGTGAAATATTTTAACAGCCGGCCAGCGACGCCCTTTCCCATTGCGAGAAGAACAGCCGCTGCCTTTTCAGCCTGGGTCAACGGTTTCCCGGCAATGGCGCCGCTGAAATCGTCAAAGTCCATCATGGTCTAACCTCTCCGTCCCTAAAACCGGGATCAGGCTTTTTTGGTACTTAAAACTTCTATCAGTTTAACGCCGAAACGCGTGTCGTCATTCTCAAGAACGGTGATCTCGCCACGTGCAATCTTGCGGCCATTCACCATGATATCAACCGGCTCGCCGATCCTCTTGTCGAGCGCGATCGTTGCGCCCTCGTTGAGGTTCATCAGGCCGGAAACCTGCATGCGGCTGCTTCCCAGCATGATCTGGACATCGATCGGAATGTCCATGATCAGTTCGAAATTCGAAGACAGCGCGCTGCCAAGTGGAGCAGGTTCGCCGCTCGATGCCGAGAAACCGGTATCACCGAAATCCGAGTCGCCGCCGAAATCACCGCCGCCAAATGCCGGAGCTGCTTCGTCTTCGCCACCGAAGTCGCCGAATGCCGAAAGATCCGTGCCCGTGCTAAATGCGTCGGTGTCGCCGCCGAAATCAGCAAGGCCGCCGTCGGAATCCTGCTTCAGGACCCCGCGAAGATCATCGATCGCCTGATCGAGGTCAGCCTCGTTGCCCGGAAGCTCCAATGACAGATCGTCGTTCTGCTGTGTTTTCTTCGTAGCCATGAAATCACTATTCCAGTTGAAACTTGCCTCAAGCTGCCGTGGCAGCCAAAATGGCGGGAACCGATTAATTCATTAAGTGACGGATGAGCTCGTCGTCGGAGCTCATCGTATCCTTCACCCGGACGGTATAATTCTCGCCGGAACGCCCGAACTCGCACACATACAATTCCTTGCTGTTGGCGCTGACTTCGACGCGGACATCCTGCTCGTCGCGGAACGGAATGACATCGCCGGCAGCAAGCTTGGAAATCGTGCGCAGCGTCAGATCCTGAAGGCGGATCTTGGCTTCGAGCGTCACATGCGAGCGGCGGACCTGGTGCCCGATCTGCTCGGCCCATTCCGAGGACTTCGACGACTGGCTCTTCGCCTTCGGCGCCGAAATCTGCGTCTTGAGCAGCGCCGACTGCAGCACGATCAGCGAAAATTCCGACGTCATCCCGGCAAGTGTGATCGACATGTTGATCGCCGCCGCAAATTCGTCCGGCTTGTCTTCGGAAGGCTTTGCGCGGTTTTCCAGTGCATGCGGCAGTTCCAACATCGGCTCGAAGCCGCCAGGCGCGTTGACTGCGGAACGCAGCACGCTGGCGATCTTGTCGAACACCATGACGCCTAGTTCCAGCTCGATCACCGAAAGCAGACGGTCGGCTGGCTGCTCGATCGTTTCGGGTGCGGCACCCAGCAGGCTTTCCATCAGTGTGATGATGAAGCCGTTGCCGCAGGAAAGCGTGATATCCTGTGACCAGTTGCGCAGCGTTGCATCGACGAGTGTCGAGTTGGCGCCGAGATCGGCAATCAGGTCGTTCTTGTAGCCGGAATCGCAGCCGAGATAGCCGATCGTCACTTCGAGGCCCGTCTCGCTCTTGAAGATGTCGGGCATGAATTCGATGTAGACGTCCGCAAAGGCGGCACAGAGTTTGTCGATGGTCGCCTTGTCGCCGAGACGGCCAGTAAGCTTGGCCAACAGTGCGGCATTCATTGCCGGTTTCTCTAGTGCAACGTTGTTCATGGTCGCTTAGGCCGCCTTGTTCTCGCCACCCGGGTTCATCATTTCCTGCTCGACTGCATCGATCGACGGACGCTCGTAAGCCGAGATCGTCTTGCGGCCGTATTCGAGAGCAACCTGCGGCACCGAGCCGTTCATGTAGGCGAGCAGCGTCTGCTTCACGATGACATAGAGACGGTGCTGCTTGGAACGAACGATCTTGATCTGTGAGCAGATCGGCGAGCAGACGCAGTAAGAGAGAAGAATACCAAGGAAGGTACCGACAAGCGCCGAACCGATCAGGTGACCGAGAACTTCGGGCGAGTCGTTGATGTGCGCCATGGCCTTGATAACGCCGAGAACGGCCGCGACGATACCGATAGCCGGGAACGCGTCACCCATGGTCTGGATCGCGTGATAGGGCTTCAGCTTGTCGTGCAGGATGGTGTTGATTTCTTCGTCCATCAGCGCCTCGATCTCGTGAGAGCGGGCATTGCCGATGATGATCAGGCGGACGTAGTCACAGATGAACGCCGTCAGCTCCTTGTTTTTCAGCACCGTCGGGGCGGTCTGGAAGATCGAGGATTCGGCCGGGTTGTCGATATGCGCTTCGATTTCGTTGCGCGACTTGGTGCGCAGGTCGCGCATCAGCGAGTAGAGCACACCGAGCGTATCGAGATAATTGCGTTCCTTCGGAACCGTATGCTTGAAGGCTTCACCGAGCGCCTTGCCCGAATCCTTCACGACTTTCATGGGATTACCCATGATGAAACTGCCGAGACCGGCGCCGCCGATGATAACAAGCTCGAACGGCTGAAATAGCGCTTCGAGATGGCCACCCATGGCCATGAAGCTGCCGATGATGCAGCCGATCGTAATCACAAATCCGATAATGATATTCATCGTCAGTCACACCTGATCGTTATTTTCAGCTGATGGGATAGGGTTGCTGGCTTGCGTGAGGCTGATGGTTGTCCCCGCTGACAGGATTTTCGCGTGCCAGTTTCGCACAAGGAACTGCTGTCAGATTGGAGATGACGAATGGGCGAACTACGCCCGTTTCTGAGATGCCGCCTCAGCGGAAATCGGGTCGCACACCAGGGAACCCGATCTTCGTACCGTTCATCGCCAATGCCAGGAGCTTACCCCGATGCAATCCGGTCTTTATGTTTCTCTGTCATCACAGATGGCACTCGAAAAGCGTTTGACGACCATCGCGGACAACATGGCAAACGTGAACACGACGGGTTTCCGCGGCACGGAAGTGAAGTTCAACCAGATCCTCAGCAACACCGACAACAAGCTGAATGCCAAGGTTGCCTTCGTTTCGCAGGGTAATGACTATCTCTCTGGCGATACCGGCGAGCTGCAGCACACCGGCAACATGCTGGACTTCGCCATCAAGGGCGACGCCTGGTTCTCACTCGACACGCCGGCCGGTCAGGTTCTGACCAAAGACGGCCGCTTCACGATGAAGGACACCGGCGAGCTGGTTTCGATCCGTGGCTATCCCGTTCTCGATGCCGGCGGCGCGCCGATCATCCTCAACACGGCCGGCGGCGAGCCGAAGGTCGGCGCCGACGGCGGTATCTATCAAGGCAACCGCCAGGTTGGCTCTATCGGTCTGTTTGAGGCCGATATCTCCAAGGGTTACCTGCGCTATGAGAACAGCGGCGTCATGACCACGGAAACGCCGCGCGCCGTTACCGACCGCTTCAACGTCGGCGTCGAGCAAGGTTATCTGGAGAATTCCAACGTCAACGCGATGCGCGAGATCACCCAGTTGATCGAGGTCAACCGCGCCTTCGAAAGCATCGCATCGCTGACGACCGATAGCGAAAACTCGTTCAACGAGGCGATCAAGACGCTTGGTGGCAGCCGCTAAGCGGAAGGTCTGAGACATGAACACCGTGCCGCTGACAAAAGAAGCACTTTCGCCCAAGCTCGAGCATCTCGCCGCTCTCGCCGCCCGTTATACGAAGCCCGAATTTTCCGTGGCCCATGGCGGCCATGTGCAGACCATCGCGGCGGGCCACTACACGGTTACAGGTCTTTCCAGGCATGTGCGCCTTGGCGAATTCGTGGCGCACAAGTCGGCAACCGGCATTCATCTCGGCGAGGTTGTCCGCGTCGAACCGGATCTCGCCTATGTCTGCCCGATCGAGCCGGGCGAGCCGATCGGCATCCACGATACCGTCATCCGCAAGGGTGCATTCCGCATCGCTCCCTCCGACAGCTGGTGCGGCCGGACCATCAATTCGCTCTGCGAGCCGATCGATGGTCTGGGTCCGATCACCGAAGGGCTCGATCGCCGTTCCATCTCCAACACCGCGCCGCCGTCGATGACCCGAAAGCGCGTCGACAAGGGCTTCAAGACCGGCGTACGCGCCGTCGATATCTTCTCGCCGCTTTGCCATGGCCAGCGCCTCGGCATCTTCGCCGGTTCTGGCGTCGGCAAGTCGACACTTCTCTCGATGCTCGCCATGGCCGATGCCTTCGACAAGGTTGTCATCGCGCTGGTCGGCGAACGCGGCCGCGAAGTTCGCGAATTCATCGAGGATACGCTCGGCGAAAACATGAAGAAGTCGATCGCCGTCGTGGCAACCAGCGACGAGAGCCCGATGCTGCGCAAGATGGCGCCGCTGACGGCGGTAACGATCGCCGAGTATTTCCGCGACCGGGGCCAGAACGTCCTCCTGATCGTCGACAGCGTCACCCGTTTTGCCCACGCAATCCGCGAAGTGGCGACCGCATCGGGTGAGCCGCCGATCGCTCGCGGCTATCCGGCCTCGGTCTTCACCGAACTGCCCCGGCTTCTGGAGCGCGCCGGCCCGGGACCTGAAGGAACCGGCACGATCACCGCGATCATCTCGATCCTCGTCGATGGCGACAATCACAACGATCCGATCGCCGACTCGACCCGCGGCATTCTCGATGGCCACCTCGTCCTGCAGCGTAGCCTGGCTGAAGAAGGCCGTTATCCGCCGATCGATCCGCTCGCCTCGATCTCGCGTCTCGCCCGCAAGGCCTGGACGCCGGACCAGGAAAAGCTGGTCTCGCGTCTGAAGTCGCTGATCCACCGTTTCGAAGAGACCCGGGACCTGCGTCTGATCGGCGGTTATCGTCCGGGCGCTGACCCGGATTTGGACATGGCGGTCAAGCAAGTACCAATTATTTACGATGTTTTGAAACAGTCGCCGGGCGATTCGGCGTCGCCAGACGCCTTCGCCGATCTGGCCACTGCCCTTAAGGCGGCAGCCGGAATGCCGAACCAGC
The DNA here is from genome assembly GCF_056394605.1 of Rhizobium sp. 10N427. Classification (NCBI taxonomy): domain Bacteria; kingdom Pseudomonadati; phylum Pseudomonadota; class Alphaproteobacteria; order Hyphomicrobiales; family Rhizobiaceae; genus Rhizobium; species Rhizobium sp. 10N427. Next base: position 114,133 of record NZ_JBFTID010000008.1, read on the forward strand.
CAGGGGCTCCGAGAAGAGGTTGAACGTGACCGGGTTTGAAGACGACGACGAGCGCATTGCTCCGCTGAAGTCGAATGAGAAGCGGCAGTCGATGATGCTCGACCGCCTGCTGACCGTGACAGGTCTCGCGCTCGCGGGTGCCGCCGCGATTTTCCCCTGGTATGTCTTCTTCAACGAGGACAAGTTCAGCATCAATGTTGCCCAGGGCGATCGCACGCGGGATCTTCCCGACTGGCCGGCACGCAACGTCTTCAGCGTCTCGCCGCTTGCCATGGTCAACAAGAACGAAGTCCAGAACAAGCCGGAGCCGCTGGACCAGCTGACCACCGCAACGGTCTCCAGCGTCGGCAAGGAAGTCGAAAAGGGCCTGGTGCCGGAAGACCAGCCGTTCCCGGCGAGCTCCGGATTCAAGCTTCTGCATGTGGCGAACGGCCGGGCGCTGATCGAGGATACGACCGGAATGTATGTCGTTCGCGTCGGATCGGTCCTGCCGGACGAAAGCCGCCTCGCGACGATCGAGCAGCGCGACGGCAAATGGGTGATCGTCACCTCCAAGGGCGACATCTACCGCTAATTCCAGACTGCAAAGCTCAGAACATGAAGAAAAGCCCCGGCCGCACCTGGGGCTTTTTTGTTGATGCCCGAGGCATAACGGGCACGCAGGCCGAAAGCCGCGTTCTCCGTAAGTCTGACGCAAGATTACCGCCCTAGGGTCCTCTTAGTAAAAACGGAGAGTTCCCATGCAACCGATTCAACTGTTCGACTTGGCCTCGCGGCAGGCGGAATGGCTGACAGTCCGTCAGGAGGTTGTGGCCGGCAACATCGCGAACGCGAACACCCCGAAGTACCGTGCGAAGGACGTCTCGCCCTTCCAGTCGGTCCTCGAAAACGCTGATGTTTCCATGGCGCGCACCAATCCTGCGCATTTCAGCGGCAACGATTTCAGCACCAGCGGCAGCATCGACGTCAAGGAAGCCGCACTCGATCAGGAGATCGGCGTGCAGGAATCCGGCAACACTGTCGGTCTCGCTGAAGAACTCTCCAAGTCAGGCGAAATCAAGCGCCAGTACGAGCTGAACACCTCGCTGGTCGGCTCTTTCAATAGAATGATGTTGATGACTGTAAGGAAGTAAAATCGTGGATCCTTTATCAGCAGCCATGAAGATTGCTGGGTCGGGGCTTGAGGCTCAATCGACTCGCCTGCGCATTGTCTCGGAAAACATCGCCAACTCGCGGTCGACTGGCGATACGCCGGGCGCCGATCCCTACCGCCGCAAGACGGTAACCTTCGGTGAGCAAGTCGATCGTGCCGGGGGCGTCACAACAGTTGGCGTCAAGAAGCTCGGTGTCGACGAGACGGAATTCACCACCGAATACGATCCGAGCAATCCTGCAGCGGATGAGCGTGGCGTGGTGAAGATGCCAAACGTCAACATGCTGGTCGAAATGGCCGACATGCGCGAAGCGAACCGGTCCTATGACGCCAATCTGCAGACCATCAAGCAGACGCGCGATTTGATCTCCTCCACCATCGACCTTCTGAAGAGCCAATAATGATCAGCAACGTACAGAGCATCGGTTCGCTTTCCGGCACACGTGGCCTTGGAAGCATCACGGACGAGAATTCATCGTCGCAGGTCACTTCGGCCGCAGAAAGCGCAAAGGCCGGCCAGAGCTTCTCCTCGATGCTCGGCAACATGGCAACCCAGGCCATGGACTCGGTCAAAGGCGCGGAATCAATGTCTTTCGCCGGCATCAAGGGCACGGCAACGACCCGTGAAGTCGTCGATTCCATGCTGCAGGCCGAGCAGACACTTCAAACGGCAATCGCCATCCGGGACAAGGTTGTATCGGCCTTCCTCGACGTCACCAAGATGCAGATGTAACCGGATAAGGACGAACAGATGAGAGCGCTTGCCATTGCGGCTACGGGCATGGATGCCCAGCAGACCAATCTCGAAGTCATCGCGAACAACATCGCGAACATCAACACGACAGGTTTCAAGCGCGCCCGCGCCGAATTCACCGACCTGCTGTACCAGACCGAACGCGCAAAGGGTGTCGCAAACCGCGCCAACCAGGCAATCGTTCCTGAAGGTGCAAATATCGGTCTCGGCGTTCAGACCGCCGCCGTTCGCAACCTGCATATCCAGGGCGAACTCAGCCAGACCGGCAACGACCTCGACGTCGCGCTTGTCGGCCGCGGGTTCTTCCAGGTCCAGACACCTGACGGCACGACGCTCTATAGCCGCGCCGGCGCCTTCAACAAGAATGAAACCGGCCAGCTGGTCACCACCGACGGCTATACGGTCGTCCCCGGGATCACCATTCCGACCGGTTCGACGCAGCTGACGATCAGCCGTTCCGGCGAGGTGTCGGCAGTGCTCGCCGGCCAGACCGATCCGACCACTCTTGGCCAGCTGACGATTGCCGATTTCGTCAACGAAGCCGGCCTGACGCCGATGGGCGACAACCTCTTCCAGCAGACACCTGCCTCCGGCGAAGCTGTCGTCGGCACCCCCGACGAAGAGGGCTACGGCTACATGAAGCAGGGCTACCTGGAATCGTCGAACGTCGACCCGGTGAAGGAAATCACCGAGCTGATCTCCGCGCAGCGCGCCTATGAAATGAACTCGAAGGTCATCACCACTGCCGACGAAATGGCCTCCATCGTCAGCAAGAACCTGAAGTAATCAAGGAAAGGGCCGAACATGATGTTTCGCCGGGCGAGAAATACCGTCGCTCTGACGGCACTGGCTGCGATCGCATATGGCGGTGTCCTTGTGACATCGCCGGCAAGCGCAGGCATGGGTTACGCGGTCGTCCCGACCGCGACGATCTATCCCGGAGAAACGATCAGCGCCGGCCAGCTTCAGGAAGTCGAAGTCACGAACCCCAACCTCTCGGGAGACTACGCAAAGTCGATCGACGAGGTCCGGGGAATGATCTCGAAGCGCACGCTTCTTCCCGGCCGGACCATCAATGTCTCGGCGCTGCGCGAAGCCTATACGGTGACGCGCGGCTCGCAGATCCGGCTGGTATTCAATCTTGGCCCGATGACCATTTCCGCGGCCGGTTCGCCGCTCGAAGATGGCTCGACCGGCCAGGTCATCCGCGCCCGCAACATGGATTCGGGCGTCATCATCAGCGGCACCGTGCTGGCTGACGGCACCATCCACGTGGCGGCAAAATGAATATCGTCTCTCGCATCCTCGCCGCGCTCGCGGCTCTCTCCATGTGCATGACCACCGTGACGCCTGCCGTCGCGATGTCGTCGCGCATCAAGGATATCGCTTCGCTGCAGGCTGGCCGCGATAACCAGCTGATCGGCTACGGCTTGATCGTCGGCCTGCAGGGAACGGGTGACGGTTTCCGTGCCTCGCCGTTCACTGAACAGTCGATGCGCGCCATGCTGCAGAATCTCGGCATCTCGACGCAGGGCGGCGAATCCAATGCCAAGAACACCGCAGCGGTCATGGTCACCGCCAATCTTCCGCCGTTCGCCAGCCCAGGCAGCCGCATCGACGTCAATGTCAGCTCGCTGGGCGATGCCTCGTCGCTGCGCGGCGGTACACTGGTCATGACCTCGCTGTCGGGCGCCGATGGCCAAATCTATGCCGTTGCCCAGGGCTCCGTCGTGGTATCGGGCTTTCAGGCGCAGGGTGCTGCGGCAACCGTTACCGAAGGTGTCACCACCGCCGGCCGCGTTCCCGGCGGTGCGATCATCGAACGCGAACTGCCATCGCGCTTCAAGGATTCCGTCAATCTCGTCCTGCAGCTTCGCAACCCGGACTTCTCGACCGCCGTGCGTATTTCCGATGTCGTCAACGGCTATGCGTCGTCACGCTTCGGCGGCCCCGTTGCCGAAGCCAAGGACGCCCAGGAAGTCATCGTACAGAAGCCGCGTGAAGCCGACCTGACGCGCCTGATGGCCGATATCGAAAACCTCGTCGTCGAGACCGATACGCCTGCCAAGGTGGTGGTCAACGAGCGAACGGGCACCATCGTCATCGGCGCCGACGTCCGGGTGTCACCGGTTGCTGTCAGCTATGGTACGCTGACGGTTCAGGTCACCGAGACGCCGCAGGTCATCCAGCCCGAACCCTTCTCCAAGGGCCAGACGGCTATACAGCCGCAGACCGACATCGCCGCACAGAAATCCGGCGGCCGGGTGGCAATGCTTGATGGTCCCGATCTGCGCACCCTCGTTGCCGGTCTCAATAATATCGGCGTGAAACCGGACGGCATCATCGCCATCCTCCAAGGTATCAAATCTGCAGGTGCGCTGCAGGCGGAGCTTGTGCTGCAATGATCAGGCTGAACAGGGACATGACGGTTGCCGAACTGTTGCGGCGCTCGGCGCTGCCGGCGGCAGCCGTGCTGCTGCTTTCCATTCCTGGCGCCTTCGCACAGGAAGCGCAGAAGCCGGAGGGCGACATCACCTCCGAGGATGAAATCAAGCAGTTCTGCACCAACATCGCCGATCCGGCCCGCGACCAGCGTTATCTTCTGCAAAAGCAGGAGCTCGAAAAGCTGCGCGCCGATATCGATACGCGCGTCGCCGAAATGGATAAGCGCAAGGCCGAATACCAAGACTGGCTGAAGCGCCGTGATGTCTTCCTCAAGCAGGCCGAAGCCGGCCTGACGGACATCTACAAGAACATGAAGCCGGATGCTGCTGCACTGCAGCTCGAGAAGGCCAAGACCGAAATTGCGGCCGCCGTGATCATGCGGCTTGGCCCGCGCCAGTCGAGCCTGATCCTCAACGAGATGGACCCTGAGAAGGCCGCCGTCATCGCCAACATCATCGCCAGTGCATCCGATCCCAATACGTCGAAGGATCCCTCATGAACAAGCGTTTCCCGGCTGCCATTGCCGCCGTCGCCCTTCTCGCCGGCTGCCAGTCGCCGCAGTCCGTGAGGGAGATCGGCCGGGCGCCCGCCATGAGCCCGATCGGCAGCGGCCTGGCTTACGGCCAGACGCCGCAGATGGCGCTTTATCCGAAGCAGCCGCGCCAGGTCGCGCAGGGCTATTCGCTCTGGAGCGATAGCCAGGCCGCGCTCTTCAAGGACGCACGCGCATTGAATGTCGGCGACATCCTGACGGTCAATATCCAGATCAACGACAAGGCGAAGTTCGAGAACGACACCAGCCGTAGCCGCACCAATTCCAGCGGCATGAACTGGGACGTCAATGCCAATATTCTCGGCTGGAATCCGGCTTCGAAGACGGACCTGACCTACGGCTCCGACACGAGCACCGACGGCAAGGGCAAGATCGACCGGTCCGAGACGCTGAAGCTCATGGTCGCCGCCGTCGTCACCGGTATCCTCGAGAACGGCAACCTTGTTATCAGCGGTTCGCAGGAAGTTCGCGTCAACCAGGAAATCCGCATCCTCAACGTCGCCGGTATCGTGCGGCCGCAGGATGTCAATTCCGACAACCAGATCTCGTATGAGAAGATCGCCGAAGCCCGCATCTCCTACGGTGGCCGTGGCCGCCTGATGGAAATGCAGCAGCCGCCGCGCGGCCAGCAGGCCGTCGATCTTTTCTCACCGCTTTAAGGCCGGAACCATGGCAGACGAAGAAGCAGGCGAAGCCAAACCGAAGAAGAAATCGGCAGCGATGATGACGATCGTCGGCATCGCCATCCTGACACTTCTCGGCGCCGGCGGCGGCTGGGCCGTGGGCACGATGATCGCCCCGAACGTCAAGAGCGCCGAGCAGGCGAATGAGGCAGCTGCCGAACCGAAGCCCGCCGGCGGCGAGAAGAAGGAAGGCGAAACCGGCCTCCCGCATGTCTCGACCGAAGCGAACAACGTCGTTCAGCTCGAGCCGATCACCTCCAACCTCGCTTACCCCTCCGAAAACTGGGTGAGGCTAGAGGTCGCACTGCTCTTCAACGGACCGCCCGACGTGAAGGTCGCCGAAGATATCCATCAAGATATAATGGCTTACATCAGAACGGTTTCGCTGCAGCAGATCGAAGGTCCGCGCGGCTTTCAATATCTACGGGATGACATCCAGGAACGTGTTGACCTGCGCTCTCAGGGGCGCGTATCCAAGGTCATGTTCAGGACCTTTGTCATCGAATGATTCGATTCATAATTTTCTTGGCCGCCATGATGGCGGTACCGGAATTGGCGGTGGCTCAGCAGCTGCCGACAAATCTGTTAAATCTTCCTGTCGATGGTTCGGTCGCTGCCTGGATCATCCGCACATTCGGCCTTCTGACCGTTCTTTCGGTCGCGCCGGGCATCCTGATCATGGTGACGAGTTTTCCTCGCTTCATCATCGCTTTCTCGATCCTTCGCACCGGCCTCGGCCTCTCGTCCACGCCATCCAACATGATCCTGCTGTCGCTGTCGCTGTTCATGACCTTCTACGTCATGGCGCCGACTTTCGATAAGGCATGGCAGGACGGCGTTCAGCCGCTTCTCGCCAACCAGATCCAGGAGCAGGAAGCCGTCCAGCGCATCGCTGAGCCTTTCCGCACCTTCATGGCAGCCAATACCCGCGACAAGGATCTGGCGCTCTTCGTCGATCTGGCCCGCGAGCGTGGGCAGAACGTTCAGACAGGCGCGCTCATCGACTACCGCGTCCTGCTCCCGGCCTTCATGATTTCCGAAATCCGCCGCGGTTTCGAGATCGGCTTCCTGGTCGTCCTGCCGTTCCTGGTCATCGACCTGATTGTCGCCACCATCACTATGGCCATGGGTATGATGATGCTGCCGCCGACGTCGATCTCGCTGCCCTTCAAGATCCTGTTCTTCGTGCTGATCGACGGCTGGAATCTTCTGGTTGGCAGCCTGGTCCGCTCCTTCAGCTGATACGCTCACGATCTTTCATTCGTCCGCATAAAGAAAACCCGCCGGGAGCAACTCCGGCGGGTTTTGCGTGTCTCCGGTCTCGGGCCGCTATTATGCGGCCGGGAACGGTTCGGTCCGTGCCGGCAGGGCAGGGACGTCGAAGTGATCGGGTGCTTCGCCTTGCTTGGCGCGTTCGGCCATCGTCTCGTAAGCCTGTTCCAGATGGCGGCAGAAGCGCTCGGCGTCGAAGAGCGGGGCGATGTAGCGCTGTTCGGCAAGGTGCGCCTTGTAACCGGCGATCTTTTCCGGCTGCGCCGCCAGTTCGACAGCGAGATCTTCGTAGCCCTGCAGGTCCGCACCGACGAGTTCGGGCAGTCCGATGGCATTCAGCAGGCTCTCGCTGACGCGTGAGGCGAAGTTGGTGCCCTTCCTGGTGAGAACCGGCAGACCGCCCCAGAGCTGCTCCGACGTCGTCGTATGGCCGTTGACGGGGAAGGTGTCGATGCCGATATCGGCAGCCTGCAGACGGCTGATATGTTCCTCATAGGCGCTGCGCTTGCAGAAGACGATCCTGTCGGTGGGCAGGCCCTCTGCCTGGAAGGCCTTCCGCAGGTTGCCCTCGTTGCGCGGCGAGGTCGTCATCAGCCACAGCACGCTGTTTGGCGCACGCTTCAGGATGCGGGCCCAGCTCGCAATCGCTTCCGGGGTGATCTTGCGATTGCCGTTGAAGGAGGCAAACACGAAGGCGTCTTCCGGAAGACCGAACTGGTCGCGGGTGACCGGACGCGGCTGCGGACGGTTCGCAGGGTCGTTCGGCTGGTAGCTCTCCGGCATCCGGCAGAACTTTTCGTGATAGAAGGGCTTGGCGACGTCAGGCAGCACGAAGTGGTCGCCGATGACATAGTCGAGATCGATGCCGAGGGTGCTTCCCGGGAAGCCGAGCCAGGCGACATGCACTGGCGCCAGCGGCATGTTGAACGTGTGGGCGCGGCTGTCGGCCGTGTGTCCCTTGAGGTCAACCATGATGTCGATGTTGTGGTCGCGAACGACCTGCAGCACGTCCTTGTCGGCGATGCTGTGAATATCGACGACGGTACCCCACTTGCTGCGGTCCGTCTTGTTGGTCTGCAGCGCCAGCGGTCCGCTGTGGTCGAACAGCACGATCTCGAACTTGTCGCGGTCGTGGAGTTCGAGCACGCGCTGCATCAGCTTCATGGTCGCGTGGTTGTCCCAGAAGTCCGAGGACATGTAGCCGACGCGGATCTTGCCGGCCCACGCATGCGGCAGACTGCGGCGAAGTGCGATCTTTTCGGGATCGAGTTTCGGCACACCGACCGTCGGATAGCGATTGTGGTCTTCGTTGCCGCACCAGTGAAGGTGATAGAATGGGTGATCCTTCTGCAGGACCTCCGGCCGTCCGCCGGCAACCAAGTCGTCGACGACCTTCTGGTGCTTCTGCGCCTCTTCGTAATCGTTGAATTCGCGCAGGAAGATCAGATAGAGGAAGCGTGCCGAATAATCCTTCGGGAAGCGCTTGAAGATATTGCGGGCGAGAAGCTCGTTGGAAGCGTCGCTGAGATCGTTGGAAACCAGCTTGGCAGCGGCGGCAAGGTGCTCGCGGTTGCTGCTCTCGGAAAGGACGTTCTTCAGCGGCTGGATCAGATCGCGCTGCTGGCGGCCGAGGAATACGGACACGAGAATGAATGCGAGGTCGGGGTCGCGCTGCGCCTTTTCGAAGTTGCGCATGCAGATCACCAGAGCCTCGTCCTCCTCGCCGCATTCGAAATGCAGCCGCGCGGCGAGCTTGTGATACTCGTAGGAGTTCGGGCCTTCGGATTTGGCCGCAAGAGAATAGGATTTCGCCGCGTCCGACTTGAAACCGAGCTGAAGCAGGTTCTTGGCCAGCAGCGCGTAGGTCTTCGCATCTTTCTGGACGTCGATCAGCTGGTTCAGGGTTGCGAGAGACTTTGTGTAGCGCCCCATCTGGTATTCACGGGATGCCACCGAAAACGAGACTTTGCTGTTCAAAACCGAACTCCGTTTGGAAATGCTCTGATCAAAACGCCGATGCAGCCGCGGCACAGAAGACCGTCACCTCGAAATGGAACGAGTTCACCTGCTTCCCGGCTTTGCCATATTCGCACGCGAAGCCTGCTCGAAGCTGGTGGCGCAGGGGCGGCGGGCGCTCGGTGAGTGCAACCGAAAATATCTTGCGGAAGATTTAACTATACTTGGCATGGGTCCTGTCGGCCCCCGCACATTTAAGGAGTTGGCAAGCATTGGCTGCGAGATTGCCCTGGACATGACGGGTTTGGGGCCACACAGAAAAGGCGCCCAGTAGCATGAAGCGCATCCGCCATCGCCGGTAATCACAGTCCGGTATGTCCTCGTTTTTGTATCTAGTTTTCTAGGGGACAGACTTATGACAAGCATTAATACCAACACTTCCGCAATGGCAGCACTCCAGACGCTGCGTAACGTCAACCAGAACCTCGGCAAGACCCAGGATCACGTTTCGTCGGGTCTGCGCGTTGGCAAGGCTGCCGATAACGCAGCTTACTGGTCGATCGCAACGACGATGAAGTCGGACACGAAGGCCCTCGGCGCCGTATCTGACGCTCTCGGCATGGGCGCTGCCAAGGTTGACACGGCTTACACCGCTGTCGAAAGCTCCATCGACGTCGTTTCCGAAATCAAGTCGAAGCTCGTTGCTGCGACTGAAGACGGTGTCGACAAGTCGAAGGTTCAGGACGAAATCACCCAGCTCCAGGCGCAGCTGAAGAGCATTTCTTCTTCCGCTTCGTTCAACGGCGAAAACTGGGTTGCCAACTCGACCGGCGAAACGATGAGCGTTGTCTCCTCCTTCGTCCGTAGCAGCTCTGGTTCGGTATCGGTCACCACGTCCGAATACACGGCCGGTGCAACCGATCTGCTCTACACCGATGCGACTGCCGGTACCGGCGGTATTCTCGGCACGGCCGGCGCGTCTTCGGGCAAGTCGATCACCGAGTTCACGATCGACTCCTCCACGACCAAGGGTGGTATCGACAACCTGCTGAGCGACGTTGAAACCGCTCTGAAGGACATGACCTCGCTCGGTTCGAAGTTCGGTTCGATCTCCTCGCGTATCGACATGCAGTCGAACTTCGTCTCGTCGCTCAGCGACTCGATCGAATCGGGTGTTGGCCGCCTCGTCGACGCCGACATGGAAGAAGAGTCCTCGAAGCTGACCGCTTTGCAGACGCAGCAGCAGCTGGCTATCCAGTCGCTCTCGATTGCAAACTCCTCGTCGCAGAACATCCTGTCGCTCTTCCGTTAAGAGCTGGCAGCAAGTACCGAAAAATCGAAATGGCCGGTGTCTCACCGGCCATTTTTGTTATTAAAAATGGATTAACAGGATTTAACCTAAGTTACCGATTTTTAACGATTTTTTTTAACCGTGTTTAGCTTCTTTTAACGATGATGCTGTTTTCTAAGCACATCGAAACGGCGGTCGGTCAACAGACGATCGGCAGGCATGACGCTGAGCGCCGTTCCCGGTGAGACCGGAATGCCCTTCATCACGTAGCCAATTAGGGGCACATTTAAATGACCAGCATTCTTACCAACAATTCCGCAATGTCCGCTCTGCAGACCCTGCGCAACGTCAACCAGAACCTCGCCGATACCCAGAACCACGTTTCGTCGGGTCTGCGCGTTGGCAAGGCTGCTGACAACGCAGCTTACTGGTCGATCGCAACGACGATGAAGTCGGACAACAAGGCCCTCGGCGCCGTTTCTGACGCTCTCGGCATGGGTGCTGCCAAGGTTGACACGGCTTACACCGCTGTCGAAAGCTCCATCGACGTCGTTTCCGAAATCAAGTCGAAGCTCGTTGCTGCAACCGAAGACGGCGTTGACAAGTCGAAGGTTCAGGACGAAATCACCCAGCTCCAGGCGCAGCTGAAGAGCATTTCTTCTTCCGCTTCGTTCAACGGCGAGAACTGGGTTGCCAACAACGCCGGCGAAACGATGAGCGTTGTCTCCTCCTTCGTCCGCAGCAACACCGGCGCTGTATCTGTTACGGTCACCGAATACACCGCTTCCGACACCGATCTGCTCTACACCGATGCGACTGCCGGTACCGGCGGTATTCTCGGCACGGCCGGCGCGTCTTCGGGCAAGTCGATCACCGAGTTCACGATCGACTCCTCCACGACCAAGGGCGACATCGACGGCCTGCTGACCGACGTTGAAACCGCTCTGAAGGACATGACCTCGCTCGGTTCGAAGTTCGGTTCGATCTCCTCGCGTATTGACATGCAGTCGAACTTCGTTTCGTCGCTGAGCGACGCAATCGAATCGGGTGTTGGCCGCCTCGTCGACGCCGACATGGAAGAAGAGTCCTCGAAGCTGACCGCTCTGCAGACGCAGCAGCAGCTGGCCATCCAGTCGCTCTCGATTGCAAACTCCTCTTCGCAGAACATCCTGTCGCTCTTCCGCGGCTAATAGGATTAGCGATACAAGCCCTCCGGTATTGTCCGGTCGGCCCAGGAAAACGAAGCCGCGCCTTAACGGGCGCGGTTTTTTGCTGTCCGCGTTAACGTTTTGTTAACCATTTTGCCGTCTTCTGCGCTCAACGTAACGGTGAGTTAACCAAGTTTAATCCCAGGTTAACAGGCATGAGCGCTGGTTCCCGTTCCCGGTAGGCCGGAATGTCCCTTCTCGACGTATTGCCAATAAGGGGCACTTTTTCATGACGAGCATTTTGACGAACGTCGCAGCCATGGCTGCGCTTCAGACACTTCGTACGATTAACAACAGTCTCGAAACCACCCAGAATCACGTATCCTCCGGTTACCGTGTCGCCAAGGCTGCCGATAACGCCGCCTACTGGTCGATTGCGACGACCATGCGCTCCGACAACAAGGCGCTTTCCGCCGTGTCCGACGCGTTAGGTCTTGGCGCAGCAAAGGTCGACACCGCCTATTCGGCGATGGACAGCGCCATCGACGTCGTCACCGAGATCAAGTCCAAGCTTGTCGCCGCAACCGAAAAAGGCGTCGACCGCACGAAGATCCAGGAAGAAGTGAAGCAGCTTCAGTCTCAGCTTCTGAGCATTGCGCAGTCCGCATCGTTCTCCGGCGAAAACTGGGTGGCGGGCAACGAAACCAAGAGTGTGGTCTCGTCTTTCGTTCGCGACGGCAACGGCAACACTTCGGTCACCACCACCGAATATGTGCTGAACTCCGCTTCGACCGGCAACGTGCTGTTCGGCACCAGCAACGGATCGATCGATACCTCGACTGGCATCATCGGTAGCTCCAACGGCACGATCGGCTCGATCTTCTCGTTCGACATCTCCAACCTGTCGACGGATGACATCGGCCTCGCCCTGAATGCTGTGGAGGCAGGTCTTGAATCAATGACGAAGGCGGCTTCGCAGCTCGGTTCGATTTCGACACGCATTCAGTTGCAGGAGAATTTCGTCTCGTCTCTGAGCGACTCCATCGACTCGGGTGTCGGCCGTCTCGTCGATGCCAACATGGAAGAGGAATCGTCCAAACTGACTGCGCTTCAGACACAGCAGCAGCTGGCGATCCAGTCGCTGTCGATTGCGAATTCGAGCGCGCAGAACGTTCTGACGCTGTTCCGCAGCTAAGCCGGAAATTGAAGCTGGACCGAATCTTGCGGCGCTGTTTTCAATCCGTCAAAAACACACAGAAATCGCGCTCGAAAGGCGCGATTTTCGTTTTAAAAACATGTACTTAAATGCGTTTTCAAGTTTCGGCGTCCCGAGGGGCCTCAACCCTTGAAACTATGATTAAAGTTGGGTTAATTTCACCAACGAGTTGATTTGTTACTGCGACGCACCGGCCGCTTTGCCGGGGGCATGAAGCCATAATCTGTCGCTGCCGGTTACCGGTCTGTCCCTTTCCCATTCATTCAAGAGATCGACAGATGGCCTATACCATTCAAGACCCGGCTGCCCTGACCGCACTGAACATCATGCGGGGCCTCGGCAAGGACTCCGATAAAATTCAGCAGCAGATTTCATCGGAACTACGGATCCAGACTGCTGCGGACGATGCCACATACTGGTCCTACGCGCAGACCCTGCGCACCGACGGCAGCTCGCTGAAGACGATCGATGATGCGCTTGGCCTTGGTGCGGCGAAGGTCGATACGACCTATACGACCATGGACTCGCTGATCGACCTGGTCAGCAATATCAAGGCTACGCTCGTTTCCGCCGCCGACCCGGCGAATGACCGTGACAAGCTGAACACCACACTGCAGCAGTATTTGTCGCAGCTCCAGTCGGGCGTTACCGGTACCAGCTTCTCGGGCGAGAACTGGCTCTACAACAACAACTCGGTCATTCCGGATACCCGCTCGGTGATCGGTGGCTATATCCGCGGCGCTAACGGCCAGTTCTACCCGCAGAACATCAGCTTTCCATCATCGAGCCTGGTCATGATCGATACGCGCGACGCGTCAAAGGGTCTGCTGACCAAGGACATCGATCCGGGAACTGGCAGCGGCAACCAGTACTTCCTGCTGAACGCAAACTCGACGACCCCCGCGACCGGCAGCCAGATCTCGCTTTCTGACAGCACGACACCGCAGAATCTGGCCGACATGCAGGCTGTCGTTGAAAAGGTCCTCTCCGGTCTGAACACCACAGCGGCCGGTCTCGGCATCATGAAGAACCAGGTCGATGCCCGGTCGGACTATGTGAACAAGATGATGGACTCGCTCGACACCACGGTGGGTGCGCTTGTCGATACCGATATGGATGAGGCATCGACTCGTCAGACGGCAATCCAGGCACAGTTGAACATCGCGACCGAAGCGATGAACATTCTTAACAATTCCGCCGGCAACATCCTGATCCTGCTCGAATAGTAATCTGGCTCAGCTGGCGGGCAAGTGCCCGCCATTCATCCTCGCGCAAGTTTGACTTTCTAGGTTCCAGGCAAGGCTGCCTCAGTTCTGTGAAGCGGCGGTCAGAATTGGTTTGAACGGGGCGCAGGCATGCCGCAGCTTTTTGCAGATACCGGGTGTGGTCGATGAGCGCGATGCTATCCCGCTATCTCAAGGATTTCAGTGATATTAAGCCGGTCGCCCCGGCACCCGAAGCGTCCGACTTCGCCGAAGAGGCGTTTGGGGGCTTTGCAGATTTCGCAGAAGAACCTGCAGTCGATCTCGAGGCTGAACGCCGCTCTGCCTATGCCGAGGGCCACGCCGCGGCAACGTCTGCTCTCTCCAAGACCCACGCGGACCAGCTGCAGGCTGCCGAGCTTGGCTATCAGCGGCAGCTCGATGAGCTGAAAGAGAAGTATGAGCAGGAACTCGCGGTCCTTCTCGCTGCCAGATTGTCGGGCATCGCCTTCGAAGTGGCGGAACTTGTCAGCGCCGCCGCCGCCAAGGCGATCGCGCCCGTTGTGACGGAGGCTGTCGCGGAGCAGGCTGTCGCAGATCTTGCGGTGCTTCTGAAAGAGGCAATTCTCGATGGCGCGGCCGGCGTGGTGATCGTCAAGGGTCCCGCCAATCTTTTCGCATCGCTGGAGAAGGCGCTCGGAGAAAAATCCGGCCTTCTGCGGCACATTGAGACGGATGACGTCGACCTCATTGTCGAGGTTGATGGCTCCGTTCTCGTCACACGTATTTCTGCCTGGTCTGCCAGCTTGAAGAAAGTTCTGGAATGAGTGAGAGCGAAAATCACCACCACGGCAAAAATGAAGTCATCATCATCAAGAAACATGGTGGTGGCGATCATGATGGCGCGCATGGCGGCGCCTGGAAGATCGCTTACGCCGACTTCATGACCGCCCTGATGGCGTTCTTCCTCGTCATGTGGCTGGTCAATGCTGCAAACGAGGAGACGAAAGCCTCCGTTGCGACCTATTTCAACCCGATCAAGCTTGCCGACGAAAAGCCCACCGAAAAGGGGTTGAAGAAGCCTGTCGATACGGCTGAGGGCGAGGAGACGAAGGACAAGTCGAAGCAGAAGGAAGAGCAGCAGACGCAGGGCGCCTCTGCCGCCAGCGGCGACGACCAGACCTCGACGTCAGGCGATCAGACGAACTACTCCGAAGCCGACTTCTTCGAGAATCCCTATTCCGTTCTGGCCGAAATCGCCCAGGAAGTCGGACAGCAGGCTAACGTCAGCGCCAAGGGCGAGGGCGGTGCGGCCGATTCCGGCCCTGCTACCGGTGCCGACGGCGGCGAGGCCTATCGCGATCCTTTCGATCCGGATTTCTGGACCAAGCAGGTCGAAGTGACGCGCGCCGACAATCCTGGCAAGACGCCGGCGACCAAGGACGTCAAGGAGCAGCCGGATGCTGCAGAGCTTGCCAAGCTCGAGGAGCAGAAGCCTGAAGACCAATCTGCCGATGCCAAGCCTGCCGATCAGCCTCACGAAAAGGCGGCCGACAAGAAGTCCGATCAGAAGCCGGCAGATACCGAGGCCGACAAGCAGCAGGATGCGCAAAAGCAGGCCGAAGAGCAGAAGCAGGCCGATGAGCTGAAGCAGGAAATTACCAAACAGATCAGCGGGGTCGGCGGCAAGCTCGCCGAAGGCCTGACGGTAACCCCGTCCGAAGGTGGATTGCTCGTCAGCCTGTCCGACCAGGGCAATGACTCGATGTTCAACGTCGGCTCGGCCGTTCCCCGCAAGGAAATGGTGCAGGTCATGGAAAAGCTGGGCGAGATCCTGAAGGCGCGCCAGGGCGCGGTGGTGATCCGTGGCCATACCGATGGCCGTCAGTATAAGGGCGCAGACAACGAAAACTGGCGCCTGTCGATGGATCGCGCTCAGGCGGCCTATTACATGCTCGTTCGTGGTGGCTTGGGCGAGCAGCGCGTCTCGCAGGTATCCGGCTTTGCCGATCGCAAGCTCAAGCTTCCAGATGATCCGTTGAACGCCGCAAACCGCCGTATCGAAATCCTCGTTCAGGCGGACCAGGGATAAACCATGGCGCGCAGCAAGCACCATCATCTTCTCTCCCTCATGCTCGGACTGGCGCTTGCAGCGCCGGCCGTAGCCGTTGCGGATGAGCAGGAGGATTTGGCGCCCTACAAGATGCTGCGCTCGCTGCAATTCGTGCAGGATTCCGTGGTTCTTGGCGATCATTCTGCTGCCGAAATGCAGCGCTTCATGCTGGGCACGATCGATCAGCGTCTGCGCTCGGTCGATGCGTCGGTCTATGACGATGATCGCAACGTTGATGCGGCGCTCGTCTACGCGATGAGCGGCGGCAATCCGGCGACGCTGGAATACCTGGTGTCGCGTGACGTCAACGGCTATTTCGACAATCGTGTCACCGACGTGTTGCGGAAGTATCTGAGCGGCAAGGGACTGCTGGTTGCCAAGACGCTGGTCGAAACGGCCAACGAATACCGCGACAAGAAAATCGGTCCCTATCTGTCGCTGGTTGGCGGCAATGTCATGGTGGCGCGCAGCCCGCTCGAGGCATTGAAGCTCTACGATCAGGCGCGGCTGTCTGCGCCCGGCACCATTGTCGAGGAGGCGGCCTTGCGCCGCTCGGTGGCGATCAGCGTCGAGGCCGGATTGGTCGACAAGGGCATGGCCTACTCGCAGCGCTATGTCCGCCGCTTCCTGCATTCTCCCTATGCGAGCCAGTTTGCCGACCTGTTCGTCAAGCTGATCGTCGATCACGAGCATGACGTGAAGCCGGAGGACGTCGTCAGCATTCTCGGTTTCATGGATGATGCGCGTCAGCGCGAGGTTTATCTGCGTATCGCCCGCGCGGCCGGCATTGCCGGCAAGGTGGAACTCGCCAAAACTGCTGCCGAGCACGCACAGACTCTGTCTGGGGGCGACACCGATCCGCTTGGCGCCCTGGCAAGCTTCTACGGCAACATGGCGTCGGTCTCGACGCCGGATGTCGATTCGGCCGCCCAGCACATCGGCAAGGTCGCAGACGGCGATCTCTCGGATCGCGACAAGGCTCTGCGCGCCGCAGCCCGCTCGGTAGCCGAACAAGTATTGAAAGCGCCTGACCCTGCAAGCTTGACGCAAGCCAAGGATTCTACTTCTTCTAATGAAGCGAATACTTCAGAACAGGCAGCTGTTACTACGGACGCCGAATCGCAGTCGCCGACCGCCCCTTCGGAGGTGGTTGACGATGGCGCGGCGCAGGCACTCCCGGCAGACAGCAGCCAGGGTCAGCAGAATGCCGATCCTGCCTACAAATCCTTTATGGCTGCGAGCCGGTCCAAACTTGACGATATCGACAAGTTGTTGAGCCAAGAAAGCAATTGAGATGATGGATATCAGCGTTTCGGGGGGAGCGGCACCGGTTGAGGCGCCGTCAGCGAAATCCAATCGCCCGGTTGGGAAAGACGACGACGGCCGCAAGGGCGGCGGCTTTTCCGACGTGCTTTCGAAGGCCGGCGACAACGGGCAGAATCCGAATGATGCCAACGCTGCGTCGAATGCAGGTGGGCCCAGTGAGGCCGATGCTGCCGCACTTGCCCGCTCTCGCCCCCATGCCAAGCCTGTTATCGATCTCAGCGACGCGTCGCTGAAGGAGCAGGCGGCGGTGAAGCCGGAAACGGTCGCGATGGGCAAGTCGCTGAAGGATCAGGTCAAGGAAGCGATCGAACAGGCGAAGGACGCCATCAAGAAGGACGCGGCGGAGACGCTCGCCGATGACGCGCTGCCGCATGCGACGAAGAGCACCAAGCCTGCAAAGGGCGACGAGACAAAGAAGACAGATAAGGGTGACGGCGAGGACGCCGCAAGCGATGCGCTCGATCTCCTGCAGAAAGACGGCCCGCAGGTGCCCGTCGTTATCGCTGCGGCTGCGCAGGGCTCGTCCGTCAAGACCAGGGATGACGGCGCCGTCGGCAAGGACAAGAAGGCCGATGCCATCGACGCTGGTGGTAAGGCCGCATCGCATGTCAGCGACGCGCTGGCTGCGGTAGGTGTTTCCAAGGCAGCCGACAATGCCGTTCCCGGTACCGAGGGTGCCGAGGCCTCTGATGGCAAGACATTCCGCCTGAGCCGCGCCGATGGCCGCGGGCAGTCGATGGATATCCACATCGGCACCGAAGATCATGGCGAGCAGGGCGTGAAGAGCAAGGGCGATGTCGAGAACGTCACCGTGCTTGAATCGCGCCGCTACATCGGTTTGGCTCAGAATTCCGCTTCCGTCACCGCGGCGATCAGCGGCGACAAGGAGTGGGCGCAGGCCATGCAGCCGGGTTCGGCGCTGTCCAATGCAGCCGAATGGACCAGCACGGGCAAGGTCGTCAACACGCTGAAAATCCAGATGACGCCGATTGATCTCGGTCTGGTTACGGCGACGATGCGCCTGTCCGGCGATGCGCTGAATGTCGATCTCAAGGTCGAATCGGGAGCGGCCTACCGTCAGCTCAAGGAGGATCACAGCAAGATCCTCGAGTCGCTGCGCAGCCAGGGCTATACGGTCGACAACGTGACGATCAGCATGGCGCCTGTCGAAAAGGCCGATACCGGCACTCAGGCAAACGCACAGAGCCAGTCGGGTCAGCAGTCCCTGCAGCAGGGCCAGGGCGGCGAGGCGCGCGAGCGTCAGTCGCAGACAGCACAGCGAGGGAATGGAGGCTTCGATGGCGCAACTGAGACCGGTGTGGAAGACGTTGCTTCTGGCGCCGCTGGCAGCGGCAGCTCTGGCAGCGTTTACCTCTGAAGCGGCTGCCTATAACGGCGCCTGCGAGAAGGAAATCCAGTCGGCCGCGGCCAAGTACGGTATCCCCGAAGGCATTCTCTATTCGGTGGGTCTGACGGAGACGGGACGCAAGGGATCGTTGTATCCCTTCGCTCTCAATATCGAAGGCAAGGCGGTGTTTCCGCCTTCCGAAGAAGATGCCATGCGGCAGTATTATTCGGCCACCAAAGCGGGCGTCAAACTCATCGATATCGGCTGCATGCAGATCAACCATTACTTTCATGGCGAAAACTTCCGCTCTGCTGAAGAGATGTTCGACCCGCACACCAATGTCGAATACGCAGCGAAGTTCCTCCGCAACCTTCACGATCGTCACGAGACCTGGACGATGGCGGTAGCCAGATACCACGCCGGACCCAACAACGACCCCGCGCAGAAGCAGTATGTGTGCCGGGTCATCGCCAATCTGGTCGCCACCGGCTACGGCAAGTGGACTCCTAATGCGAGCAACTTCTGCCAGAATTGATGCAATCAAAAATAGCAAAAAGAGAACAAAGCGGAATCGTGTCAAAATGTGGCAGGAATCCGCCAGAATCTGGCCACGCAAGACCTAATTTACCGGTCGTTAACTTTTCCACGAAATTTTTGTGTGCATAACTGAGGTGGCCTACTATATGTAGAGCAAATCGGGACACAAAAGTTAATCAACTATTAATTCCCGCCATTAACTTCCAACACCTTGTTCCAGATTCACGCGATTCGTACCCATAGATCATTGAAGTGCCACACTGATTCGGAGGCGGACGAATGATCGTCGTGGTTGATGAGCGAGAGCTCGTTAAAGATGGATATACATCTCTATTTGGCCGGGAAGGCATCCCTTCGACCGGTTTTGATCCAAGCGAATTTGGTGAGTGGGTACAGACGGCGGCGGATTCGGATATCCAGGCCGTCGAGGCGTTTCTGATTGGCCAGGGCCAGCAAACCTTCGAGTTGCCGCGGGCCATCCGCGACCGTTCGCAGGCGCCGGTGATTGCAGTCAGCGATCAGCCGTCGCTTGAAACGACGCTTGCACTTTTTGATTGTGGCGTCGATGACGTGGTTCGCAAGCCCGTCCATCCCCGCGAAATTCTCGCCCGGGCCGCGGCTATCCGCCGCCGCCTGAAAGCGATTGCAAGCCACACCGATATCGGCGGCATCCGCGTCTTCTCGGACGGCCGCGATCCCGAGATCCACGGTGAGGTCTTTGCGTTGCCGCGCCGCGAGCGCCGCATCCTCGAATATTTGATCGCAAACCGCGGCCGCCGCGTTACGAAGACCCAGATCTTCAACGCCATCTACGGCATCTTCGACGAGGAAGTCGAAGAGAACGTCGTCGAAAGCCACATCTCGAAGCTGCGCAAGAAGCTGCGTAAGAAGCTCGGTGTCGATCCCGTCGATTCCAAGCGCTTCCTCGGTTACTGCATCGACTGGAACTGATTTCAGCGACGGGCCTCGCCGCGCGGCAGCGGTGCTTAAGATTTCCAAAGCACCGCCCGCACCAGACAGCTTCACGCAAGGCCCGCCAAATACTCTCCGGACTATCAAGGAAAACGAGGTTTTCAGATGAGCATTTTTGGCAGCATGAAGACGGCAGTGTCCGGCATGAACGCCCAGGCGAACCGCCTGAGCACCGTCGCCGACAATATCGCGAACGCAAACACCACGGGCTACAAGTCGGTATCGACGGCATTCTCGTCGCTCGTCCTGCCCTCCACGGCCGGGAACTACAATTCCGGTGGTGTTCAGACGTCCGTCCGCCAGTCCGTGACTGCCCAGGGTGACCTCTCCTACACGACTTCAGGCACCGACCTCGCCATTTCGGGCGACGGCTTCTTCATCGTCCAGAGCCCGGACGGAACCTCGGTTCTGACCCGCGCCGGCGATTTCACCAAGGACAAGAACGGCAATCTGGTCAACGCCGCCGGCTTCACGCTGATGGGCTACCCCTACACGGCCGGCCCGCCGGCAGTCGTCGTCAACGGCTTCGATGGTCTGGTTCCTGTTAACGTCAACCAGACAGGTCTGACCGCGATCGAATCCACGTTGGCAACGTTCTCGGGCAATCTGAATTCTGACATGCCCGTCGTTGCTGCAACCGATCTGCCAAGCGCCAACCAAGATCCGGGCGCTACGGCAGCCGGCGTGTCCAACACCTTCAAGACCTCGATGGTTGTGTTCGACAAGCTTGGCGGCAAGGTTCAATACGACTTCTACTTCACGAAGTCCGCCGCAGCGACGGCTGCCGACAATACGACGACTCCGCCGACATCGGCGACATCTGGCACTTGGGACGTTGCTATTTATCGTAAGGATGGCGCAGCAGCATCGGGCACAAGTTCGTTCCCCTATTCGCCGATGCCCGATTCGCTGGTCGCTTCTGGCACAATGGCCTTCAACGCCACCGGCGGTCTGATCACCGACGCTGCGGATCCTGCTGCCGGCACGATCACCGGCAATCTCGCAATCGCCGATACAAAGAGCGATCTCAACATCGATCTCGATCTCTCGAAGTACACACAGAAGGCTTCTGCCAGCAGCGGCACCGGTTCGCCGAATGGCCAGGCCGCAAGCGAAGTAACCGGTGTCACCATCGACAAGGATGGTACGGTCTACGCGAACTACAAGGAAGGCGACCCGAAGCCGGTTTTCCGCATTCCTCTCGCAACCGTTGCAAGCCCGGACGAGCTGACGCTGCTTAGCGGCAACGTTTATCAGGCGAACGGCCGCTCCGGCGTCACTGTCACCGGCTTCCCGCAGACCAACGGTCTCGGCACCCTCCAGGCCGGCGCGCTCGAAGGCTCGAACGTCGACCTCGCCGGCGAGCTGACCGAAATGATCGAGTCGCAGCGCAGCTACACGGCCAATTCCAAGGTCTTTCAGACGGGTTCGGACATCATGGACGTCCTCGTCAACCTCAAGCGATAAAATCAGGGTAACCGGTAAGCCATGTCGCTCACGTCAGCACTTAATACGGCACAAAGCATCTTCAACAACACGGGCACGCAGAGCGCGACCGTGTCGGGGAACATCGCCAATGCCGGCAACAAGGACTATGTGCGCCGGCAGGCGATGATCACCACGTCGTTGAACGGCGCATCGGTGGTCAAGATTGATCGGGCGCAGGAGGATGCTCTCCTAAAGCAGTACCTCGCCAGCAATTCGCAGGACAGCGCCCAGCAGACTCTGCTAAATGGTCTGGAAGACGTGAAGAGCGTTCTCGGCGGCAACGACTACGAGACCTCTCCGTCTGAATATCTCAGCGCCTTCCAGAAGAAGCTGGCCGCATTTCAGACGTCGCCGAACAATGTCGTCGCCGCGCAGGGTGCGATCAATGCGGCGCAGGATCTCGCCAACTCGCTGAATAACGCTACGGCTTCCGTCCAGAACACCCGGGCCGCTGCCGACAAGTCGATTGCGACCCAGGTCGACACGCTGAACTCGTTGCTATCGCAGTTCGAGACGGCCAATAACGCCGTCAAGAACGCGGTGAACACCAATTCCGATCCGTCGGACGCGCTCGATCAGCGCGACAAGCTGCTGAAGCAGATTTCCAGCATTGTCAGCGTCAAGCCGGTATCGCGCAATGGCAGCGACATGGCACTCTACACCTCCGATGGTGTCGTTCTTTTCGATACCATTCCCCGCGAGGTAAAATTCACGGCGACCCCGACCTATCAGGCGAGCGACAAGGGCAACGGCGTCTATATCGACGGCGTGGCGCTGGCCATGGGCCAGGGCGGCACGACCTCCGGCCAGGGAAGCCTCCAGGCGCTGCTGCAGATCCGTGACGATGTCGCGCCGAAATTCCAGAGCCAGCTCGACGAGATCGCCAAGGGACTCGTCAACATGTTCGCCGAAACGAAGACCGACGGCAGCTCGACGACGCCGGGACTATTCGTCTGGACGCAGTCTCCGAGTGGTGCCGCGGGCGGAATGCCGACCGTCGACCCGGTCACGGGGCAGTACGCTATCATCAATGGGATGGCGGGATCGATCAAGGTAAACTCGGCAGTCATCACCTCTCAGGGTGGCGATCCGATGAAGCTGCGCGACGGTTCGATCAACGATCCGGACCCGATGCCGGCGATTCCTCCTTACGTCCCCTACAGCACCAATCTTTCGGGCAACGGCGGTTATACGGATCAGCTCGACAAGTACTACAACGCCATGGGCGCCAAGATAGATTTCGATCCTGGCACAGGTGTCTCTGGCTTCAACACGGGCTCGGGTCTCGATTCTAACGTCAGCATTATGGATTTCGCCGCCAACTCCATCGGTTGGCTCGAGCAGTACCGCAGCAGTGCCAGCGATGCGTCCGAAAACACTTCTGCTGCCCTGGCGCGCTCCGATCAGGCCTATTCCAACGAGACGGGCGTCAACCTCGACGAAGAGCTGACTCTGATGCTCGACATCGAGCAGTCCTACAAGGCGGCAACGAAGATTTTGAATGCCGTCGACGAAATGCTGAAGTCATTGCTGGATATTGCGAGTTAAAAAATGAAAAGCTCTTTTATTTCTAGTTCAGCCATTCAAAACGCCATGCGGCTGACGATCCGTCAGTCGCAGAACCAGATGGTGCAGTCGGCGGTTGAGGCCAGCACGAAGATGTACGCCGATGTCGGTGTTGCGCTCGGCGTGAATACGGCCAAGAGCGTCGATTTCAACCGCGAGATCGACCGCATCAAGTCGATCAAGGATAGCAATTCGGTCGTCAACCTTCGTCTGGAGATGTCGCAGAACGGTCTCGACGCGATGAACGGCGCCGCCGATGACCTTGTTGCCAAACTGACGGCCTTGAAGGGAAGCCAGAGCGCAGACACGATCACCGTCACGCTGCAGCAGGCATCCAGCGCGTTCTCGCAGCTGATGGATACCGGCAACTCGCTGACGAACGGCGAATATCTGTTCTCGGGCATCAACACCGATGTCGCGCCGCTGACCGACCAGAGTGCTGCGGCAATGTCGGCGATGCAAACCAATCTGAAGGCCTATGCCAGCGGGCTGACCGATCCGGTGACCGGCAATCCCAAGACCGTTGCCGACCTCGATGCCACGGACATGAAGAACTTCACCACCATGTTCGTCGAGCCGATGTTCATGCAGGATACTTTGCCTACAGGATATCCCGTTGGTGCTCCCGCTCCAACAGGTGGCCTGACCTACGATACGACGCCGCCGGCTTGGGGCAACTGGTCGTCGGCATCCAACCAGAACATGACGAGCCGCATCAGCAACTCGGAAGTCGTCACGTCTTCGACCAATGCCAATTCGGACGGTATGCGCTATTTCGCCATGGCGACGGTCATGACCAAGGCGCTGACCAATCAGGGATTGGGTACGGCAGGCATGTCGGGTCTCTCTGATGCCGCCATCGACTACGCCGGCCGCGCGACCACCGGTATCACCGGCCAGCAGAGCCAGCTCGGCCTGTCGCAGGAGCGCGTGACTAAGTCGAACGCCGCACTCGACGCGCAGTCCAGCATTCTGCAGGGCAAGCTTATCGATCTGACAGGCGTCGACCCGGTTGAAGCCACCACGATCGTCAAGAATATGGAGACGCAGCTTCAGACCTCTTACACGATCATCTCGAAGATCCAGCAGTTGAGCCTTGTAAATTACCTTTGATGATCAAAGGCGCGCATTACAAAGAAGGATGCATGAATGTATCAGTTCTCTTATGCCGAGGTCATGCAAGACTCGGTGACCGATGCGAAAGAGAGAGAGCGGCAAGTTCTCGATCGGTCTATCGAAATGCTTGCTGCGGCGCGCGAGAAAACAAAATACGGCCGGGAAGCCATTGAGGCTCTGTTTTACACCCGCCGCGTTTGGGTGAGCTTTATCGAAGACCTGAAGCACCCCGACAATCAGCTTGAAGTCGAACTGCGTGCCAATCTCATCTCCATCGCGATCTGGATTCTCAAGGAATGCGACAGGATCAGGCGGCGTCAGTCCGATAACTACCAGGGCATTATCGACATTACCATCATCATCAGGGATGGACTTAAATGAAAAGTACACTTCGCATTTCGCTTAAAGCCGGAGAGAGAATCTTCATCAACGGCGCGGTCTTGCGCGTTGACCGCAAGGTCGCGCTGGAATTCCTGAATGATGTGACATTCCTTCTCGAAAACCACGTCCTGCAGCCTGAAGACGCGACGACGCCTCTGCGCCAGCTCTACTTCATTGCCCAGATGATTCTGATCAATCCTGAGGGCAAGGAGCAGTCGACGGTGATGTTCCGCAAGTCGATCACCATGCTGCTGAGCTGCTTCCGCAATGAAGAGATCTTGGCTGAGCTGAAGCGCATCGACGGTCTGGTCTCGACAGGCCGCGCGTTCGACGCTCTGAAGGCCATCCGCTCGATGTACACGCTTGAGGACAGCATCCTCAACAACCAGGAAATGGCGCCGGCGATGGTCGAACAGATTCGCAAGGAGATTGCACCATGGCGGTAGACGCACTCTCGGGCGTAGGCTCTTCCGCGTCGGGCAACACATCTTCTGCACAGCAGAAGGCGACGTTGAACTACGACAACTTCCTGCAGTTGCTGATCGCGCAGATGAAGAACCAGGATCCGACGGATCCCGTCGATGCGAGCCAGCAGATGGCGCAGCTTGCCAGCTTCTCGCAGGTCGAGCAGACGATCCAGACGAACACCAAGCTTGACACGTTGCTGTCCAGCTCCAGCCTCACCCAGGCCGGCAGCTATATCGGCAAATACATG
This sequence comes from Rhizobium sp. 10N427, assembly GCF_056394605.1. NCBI lineage: Bacteria > Pseudomonadati > Pseudomonadota > Alphaproteobacteria > Hyphomicrobiales > Rhizobiaceae > Rhizobium > Rhizobium sp. 10N427. The sequence continues at coordinate 139,368 of NZ_JBFTID010000008.1, forward strand.
GAAAGCGCCGATGGCAGCGTCAAAGGTGTCGTATCGTCGGTCAAGGTTTATTCCGACGGCATCATTGCAACGACGAAGGATGGCGGTAAGATTCTGGTACAAACCGGTGTCACCATCTCTGATTCGGCACCAACGACGCCGAGCACTGATACCGGCAGCTCCACCTAGTCGAGCTGGTTTGAACAATGAAGACGTACAGTCCGGTTTGTGCCGGGCTGTTTCTCCAAGGCGATATGAGGTTGCCTGATGAATGAAGCTGACGCACTCGATCTGTTCCAGGCAGCCATCTGGACCGTGCTGGTTGCGGCTGGCCCGGCAGTTGCCGCTGCCATGGTCGTGGGTCTCGTCATCGCTCTTTTTCAGGCACTCACGCAGATCCAGGAAGCGACACTGACCTTCGTCCCGAAGATTGTCGCCGTCCTGATTACCGTCGGCATCTCCGCGCCCTTCGTCGGCGCGCAGATTTCGATCTTTACCGACATGGTATTTTCGCGCATCCAGTCAGGCTTCTGAGCCACCCTCGCGCAAGCTTCGCCATTTAACTGTCGATCCGAATAGGGCGGGTCCCGGTATCCGCCTCCTCTCATGAAGAGACGGAACCAGTTATGGCGCAACCACCTGCACTACCCCTTCCGAAAGTCGCACCGAGTTTGCGCGATGTCGGTTTTGCCTTCGGCATCATCGTCATCATCTGCATACTCTTCCTGCCGATACCGCCATTTCTGATCGACCTCGGCCTGGCATTCTCGATCGCCTTCTCGGTGCTGATCCTCATGGTCGCGCTTTGGATCAAGAAGCCGCTGGAATTCTCGTCCTTCCCGACCATCCTGCTGATCGCGACGATGACGCGACTGGCGCTGAACATCGCGACGACGCGCGTCATTCTCTCGCACGGCAACGAAGGCCACGATGCGGCCGGTGGCGTCATCGCCGGCTTTGCCAGCCTCGTCATGTCCGGCGACTTCGTCATCGGTCTGATCGTCTTCCTGATCCTGATCACCATCAACTTCATCGTCATCACCAAGGGCGCGACACGTATCGCCGAAGTCGGCGCGCGTTTCACCTTGGACGCCATCCCCGGCAAGCAGATGTCGATCGATGCCGATCTTTCGGCCGGTATCATCGACGAGCGCGAAGCGCAGCGCCGCCGTAAGGAGCTGGAAGAAGAAAGCTCCTTCTTCGGCGCGATGGACGGTGCGTCGAAATTCGTGCGCGGTGACGCGGTCGCAGGTCTTCTCATCACCGGCATCAACGTCTTCGGCGGCATCATCATCGGCTATTTCCGCCATGGCATGCCGATCGGCGAAGCGGCCGACGTCTTCGTCAAGCTGTCGGTCGGCGACGGTCTGGTGTCGCAGATGCCGGCGCTTATCGTCTCGCTGGCCGCCGGTCTTCTCGTCTCCCGCGGCGGCAATGTCGGCTCCACCGACGAAGCGGTTATCGGTCAGCTGTCCGGATATCCCCGCGCGCTCTCGGTCTCGGCGGCACTGATGTTCATTCTCGCCCTGATGCCTGGTCTGCCGACCATGCCCTTCACGCTGCTCGGCGGCCTGATGGCCTTCGGCGCCTGGTTCATCCCGCGTCAGATCGAAGCTGAAAACAAGGTTCGCCGCGACCAAGAAGAAAAGAAGGTCGTCGCGAACAAGGAACTGGAGAAGGACTCGGTCAAGTCGGTCCTTCGCACCTCCGAGATCGAGCTCGCGCTCGGCAAGATGGTCTCGACCCGCCTGCTCGGTGCCCACCAGGAACTGGCGTTCCGCGTCGGCAAAATGCGCAAGAAGTTCGCGACGCAATACGGCTTTGTCGTCCCCGAAATCAAGGTCACGGACGATATCGCCATTGCCGAGAAATCCTACCAGATCCGCATTCACGGAACGACGATCGCCGCCAACCAGCTGCGTGTGGGCGAAGTGCTCGTCGTCACCGGCTCTGGCCGCAAGCCACGCATTCCGGGAGACGAGATTCGCGAACCCGCTTTCGGCATGCCGGCTGTTTCCGTTCTCGAAGCCTTTACCGAGGATCTGAAGCGCGAGGGTTTCCAGCCGATCGACAACGTCTCCGTCGTCCTGACGCATATGAGCGAAGTCATTCGCAACAACCTGCCGCAGCTTCTGTCCTACAAGGACGTCAAGGTGCTGATCGACCGGCTCGACCCGGAATACAAGAAGCTGGCGGACGAGATCTGCACCTCGCACATGTCCTATTCGGGTCTGCAGGCCGTCCTCAAGCTGCTGCTTGCCGAGCGCGTCTCGATCCGCAACCTGCACCTCATTCTCGAAGCCGTCGCCGAACTGGCGCCGCATGTCCGCAAGACCGAACAGATCGTCGAACACGTCCGCATCCGCATGGCGCAGCAGATCTGCGGCGACCTTGCCGACAACGGCGTGCTGCGCGTGCTGCGGCTCGGCAGCAAGTGGGATCTGGCCTTCCACCAGGCTCTGAAACGCGACAACAAGGGCGAAGTCGTCGAGTTCGACATCGATCCGCGCGCGCTTGAAGAGTTCAGCGAGCAGGCGACGAAGGTTATCCGTGAATTCATGGACCGCGGTCTGCCTTTCTGCCTTGTCACATCGCCGGAAACGCGCTCCTATGTGCGCATGATCATCGAACGTCTGTTCGCGACGCTTCCGGTTCTGTCCCACGTCGAGTTGGCGAAGGGCATCGAGATAAAGATTTTGGGCTCGGTTTCATGATAACAGACCCGCAGGGCACCATCCTTGCGCTCTTTCTGATTTTTTGCCGGATGGGTGGCTGCGTCCTGGCAATGCCGGGTTTTTCCTCGGCGCGTGTGCCTGAAATCCTGCGGGTCTTTGTTGCTGCCGGTCTGTCGCTTGCCGTTCTGCCGCTGCTCTGGGATACGGTTTATCCCGCGGTCAGCGGTACCAGCGCCAGCTATATCGGGCTGATTTTCAGCGAATCGCTGATCGGCGTCATGTACGGCCTCTTGGCGCGGCTCTACACGATGGGCTTCCAGTTTGCCGCCACCATCATTGCCATGATGGTCGGCTATACCTCGCCGGGCGGCCAGGATGTCGTGGAAGATACGCCGGAAACCAGCCTGTCCGGTTTTATCACTTTCGCCGGCATCATGATCCTGTTCCTGATGGACTTTCACCACATCGTCTTCAAGGCCCTGATCGATTCCTACACGACGATGCCTTTTGGCGGCTTGACCGATGTGCGCGCCAACCTCATCTCGCTGACGGACACGCTGGTCTCGACGACCTCCATCATGCTCAGGCTTTCCAGCCCGTTTCTGCTCTACAGCATGATGTTCAACGTCTCGATCGGCTTCATCAACAAGCTGGCGCCGCAGATCCCCGTTTACTTCATCTCGACGCCATATCTGATACTTGGCGGGTTGTTCCTGTTCTATTTCTCCGTGGCCGCGCTGATCAGTCAGTTCGCGGAATCCTTCCCGTCCGTCTTCATAGGCATGTAGCGAAATGGCGGAAAAATCCCGTTCGCAGAAACTCAAGCGCCTTGTCGCCGTTCAGCGCCACCTCGAGCAGATGGCCGAGTACGACCTTGCCGAAACCACACGGCAGCGCGCCGAAGTGAACGAATCGATGGATACGGTCATCACAGCACTTGGCTCGGTCGATCCGATCCACCGGGTATTCTCGCAGAATTACGCCGACCGTTTCGAGCGCCTCAGCACCAAGGACAAGCAGCTGACGGGCATCCAGCAGCTGCATGAGATGCGTCTGCAGCATGAGCGGGCGAAGGGCGACCGGCTGGAGGAGGGCATGAAAGAGGCCCAGGAATCCGAGCGCCGCGAGGCCGATGACAATGCAGTCTATGATATCATCGATCAGAAGTTCGCAACGCCAGCCTCCAGCAAGCTTCAAAAATAATAATCGCCGCAACCTTACATTAGAGGATTGTGACGTTGGCTATTTCGCCCCCTAGTGATCTCGTCCTGGACGTTGTCAAAGCTGCGGACCCGACCGAGGTTCAGGCTGCCCAGGAAAAACTCATGGCGACGCGCGCCGCCTTCAGGGCAAACAGCCTTGCTGACGCCGGCAACGGCTTTTCGTCCAAGGTCGATGTTCTCGAAAACGCTGCCGCCAAGACCGGTCTCAACGACGTCAAGAATCGCAGCAAGACCGAAGAGATTCCCGAGACCTATCGGAAGTTCGAATCGATGGTTCTGCAGAACTTCGTCAAGAACATGCTGCCGAGCGATAGCGAACAGGTCTACGGCAAGGGCGCCACGGGCGATATCTGGAAGGGCATGATGGCCGAGCAGCTCGGCAACGTCATGTCCAAGGGCGATGGCATCGGTATCGCCAAGGAACTTTATCACGACGCTCTTCGCAAGAAGGAAGGCGCCATCGTCAACGCCAGCGCCGATCAGAACGACCGCAAGGTCGCCTTCAGCATGGTCGACGAGTTCCAGCGCAAGACATTTGGCACCCCGACTGCGGATGCCAAGACCAATAATGAAGCATAACCGAGGATAAAATGGAAATAATCTCAAACGAATATCGCATCAAGTCGGTCCTCGGCCGCCTGGAGATGATCATCGACAACGAGAACACGCGGATCGGCAACGACCCGCAGTTCGATCTCAAGGTCTCCAACGCGCACAAGAGCCGTTGCCTCTATGAGCTGTCGATGCTGTTCAGCGATACCGATCCGGCAGAGCTTGCCGCTTCGCATCTTGAGCAGTTGCATGGCCTGAAGAAGAAGCTGACGCTGAACGCACGCCGTGTCGAGGCTCACCTCGAAGCCGTTCGTGCTGTCGCCGATATTCTGAAGAACGCCGTGCAGGATGCGGATGCCGACGGCACTTATTCCCAGGAACAATTCGTCGCGCGTGATGCCTGATGCTTAAACTCGTCTTCACAGGCGTCTGGGTCTGCGCGATCACGCTGGCTTCGGTCTATTTCTCGGTGAAAATGGCCACCGCGCCGGCACCGCCGCCGGATGATTCCAAGCAGGCGCAGCTCGAGCTTGTCAAAGGCGAGACCGTCACCATCCCGATCATCGGCGATGGCGCCGTCACCGGATATTTCATCGGCCAGCTCTCCTTCATGATGAACAAGGATGTCGTCAAGGGAGCCACTTTGCCGCTGACCGAGATGACCACCGATCAGCTCTTCACGCTGCTCGTCGGCAACAAGATGGTCGATATCAGCAAGGTCAAGTCTTTCGATCCGCAGGCGTTCCGCGATGCGATCAAGAAGGGCATGAACGAACGGCTGGGCGGCGAATACATTGCCGACGTTATGCTGCAGCAGCTCGACTATCTGTCCAAGGAAGATCAGAAGGCGGCGACATCGGGCCAGCAGCCGAAGATGGGCAAGCCGGTCAAGATCGTCGAAGCGGCGCCTGCCGCCGATGCGGCGGCCGCGCCGGCGCACTGATCACATTGACAGTCAGGATCAAAATGGCGCCCTCGGGCGCCATTTGCGTTTGGGAGCTGACGGTTAACCAATGCTTTCTCCGGTTCCCGCAATGCAACGGATTTTCCTAAAGGTTGTTTGAAGTCAAGCTGATATACCCTCGGTTAGGACAGTTTTGGCGAGGTGCCCGGGATAGCGGGTATCGTCATGACAGCCACACGCCGGCGGGCAGCTGCCGGTTCGGATATTTGTCGCTCGTTTTCCGGGATGCTGGGCGCATGAAGCACCCCTTGCAGGAGGTTGGGATGAATTTGATCGCGAATTTCGCGGTTATGGCCTCGCGCCGCACGATTTTCGACGTGCCGGTCTGCGATCTCGGATGGGACGATGCCCTCGTCTTCATCAACGAGCTGGCGTCACTGCCGGTTGGCCAGACGGTCATCTCCTTCGTCAACGCGCACAATATGCTGATGACGCTGCGCGACCCTGAATATCGCGAGATCCTCGAACACAACCTCGTCCTGCCTGACGGTATCGGGCTCAACATCGCCTCGCAGGTCTCGCATGGCGGTCCGTTCCCGGCCAATCTCAATGGCACAGATTTCGTGCCAGCTCTGCTGACGTTCATGGAAACGCCGCGGCGTGTCGGCCTGATCGGCGGCAAGCGCGATGTCGTCGAGCGGGCGGCTGAGAACTTTGCCAGACACGCGCCTTGGCACGAGTTCATTGTCATTTCGGATGGCTATTTCGACAAGGATAATCCGGTCGATGTCATCAGCGAACTCGATGCCCAGCAAGTCGACATGCTGATCGTCGGCATGGGCACGCCCCTTCAGGAGAAGTGGGCGCATCGCCATATCCGTCCGGAACATGCGCGTCTGGTGCTGACGGTCGGTGCTCTTTTCGACTTCGTCTCGGGCGAGATACCGCGCGCGCCTGATACCATCCGCATGATGCGCCTCGAATGGGCCTACCGGCTTGTTCAGGAGCCGTCGCGCCTTTGGCGCCGCTACGTTGTCGGTATCCCGGTCTTCCTGTTTCATGTGCTGCAATACCGATTCAGCCGCCGGGAGCGGATCATGAAGCTGGAAGGCGACCGCAGCAGTCAGCTGCCGCTTCAGAAGCGCAGCGGCTCACAGCGCTGACCGCGACCTTGGTCTTCTGTTAACCATTTCTTTGCCATGAATCTTTAGGCTGGATTAATACTCGCGCGAGTGCGGGCAACCAGCCGGATCATCACGTGCATGAGAAATGGCGTCCATGTATGACAACAAGGCATTGAACGGCAGACGAGCCAGCGCGCCGGATCTCCGCGCGTCACCGCATGCGCCAAATTCGGGCGCTGCTGTCCTTCCTTCGGAAGCCGAGCTTCTTCGTGTCATCGAAAAGGCGCTTGACGAGCAGCGCCGCGCGCGGGCAGCAGCTGCAGCGCCGCTGACAAGCCGCATCGAAGCCATTCTCTCCCCCCGGTTCGAAGCCGCCAACGATGTCAAGACGCCGCCGCCAGCTGCGCCGGTCGTGACGCAGCCGGCATCGGTACCGCACGAACCGGCCTTCATTCCCGCCAATACCAACGATATTACCTTCCTTGAGATCGGTGATGCGCCGCGCCGCCTTCCGGTCAAGCCGGTGGCGTTCGCGATGCTCGGCCTGATGCTGGGCGCCGCCTTTACGCTAATGATGCCACAGGCGCCGGTACGCTATGTGGCCGAAATGGCGTTGCGTGTTGCAGCCGATACCGCCACACGCCCGGCGCTGACATCGGCTGCGGCCAAGAAGCTCGTCTCGGCGCCGGCCATTGCCGCCACGGTCGCCGCTCTGAAACTTGACCGGGATCCCGAATTTGCAGGCGACCAGCCAAATGCGGTTGGCATCGCTGTCGATCTGCTCTCTGGCAGCGGTGCTGCGGCAGACGCGGCATCCCGCGCAGAAACGGCCGTCGCCGCTGCGATCGACGCCGTGCCGGATGGCAGCACTGGTCTTGTGACGCTCAGGATCTCCACCTTGGGCGCCGAAAAATCCAGGCAGATCGCAAATCGCCTTTCGGCAATCTTGACCGGCGCACCGGCAGGCAATGCCATTGAGGCCAATGGCACACTTCGCAACGCCTATGATCAGGCGCGCGCCGAACTTGATGCCTTCACGGCAAAGGCCGGGGAGGGCAATGTCAAAGTCGCCGCCGATCTTCAGCAGCGCATCAATCAGCGCGATGCCGATCTCAAGATCGCCGAGCAGCGTATCACCATCTCCAAGGAACGTGCCGATCGTCTTAAGACTGCAAAGGCAAACGACGTGATCAACGGCGTCTTACCTGCGGAGATGATGTCACCGGTCCTGCTGGATGCACGCGACAGATATGCGGTCGAAAAGGCGTCGCTGTCGCAACTCTCCATCGATCTCGGCCCCCGCCATCCGAAGCTGCTTGCGCAACAGGCGATCGTCGATGGTCTGCGCGACAAGCTCACCCAGGAACTGTCGCTGCAAGCCAAGGATGCTACTGCGGATGCCAAGGCCGCCGTCGATGCGCGTCGCAAGCTCAGCGACGAGCGCAACGGCATGATCGCCCAGAGCCGTGACACCGGTGTCGATCTCGCCAAACTTACGGAACTGCGTGACAAGGCCGGTGCCGCCAAAGCCCGCCTCGACAATGCCTTGCCATCCGCGACAACGCCGTCTGCATCGGTCACGGTCCAGAGCCCGCCAAGGGTGACTGCGGCGCAGGCTGGCTACGCAACGCCAATGCGCTCGGCAATCGGCGGCGGAATCGGTCTGCTTGTCGGGCTCGCCACCTCGCTGGCATTGTCGCTCGTGCGCAGGCGCGACGAGGATGCATTCGATATTCCGGTTCTGCCGGAGACGGTGGAGCCTGTGGTGCTCCAGGAGCCCCAGGTCGAGGAAGCGGCGGCGGAGCCGGATGAGCTCGAGCGCCTGCGTGCGGAGCTTGCAGAACTGCGCAGCAAGTTCCAGACCTATGCGGCAAGTGGCCGCTGACCTTCATCTTCTTGGCAACTGGCGGCATCATTGCCCTTGCATTTGCCGCTTTTAAACAGGATAGGGCGTTCTGAGGCAAACGGCGCTGCTGGCAAAGTCCTAGCTTTGCGCACGAACGCACAGGCGGGAGAGACGCGTGACGACAGTGATCGATGGCAAGCAGGTAGCCGCTTCGGTAATCGAAACCGTGAAGATGGCGGCGGGATCGCTTGAAAAGCAGAGTGGCGTGAAGACCGGTCTTGCCGTGGTGATTGTCGGCGACGATCCGGCGAGCCATGCCTACGTCAATTCCAAGAGCAAGATGGCCAAGGAATGCGGCTTCAAGTCCGTGCAGTACACACTGCCGGCTGAAACCAAGCAGGAAGAACTCGTAGCCCTCGTCGCATCGCTCAATGCCGATCCGTCGATCCACGGCATCCTGGTGCAGCTGCCGCTGCCGAAGCCGCTGAACAGCGAGCCGATCATCCAGTCGATCCTGCCGGAAAAGGATGTCGATGGCCTTCACGTCGTCAACGCCGGCAAGCTCGCCACCGGCGATCTGGAAACCGGCCTGGTTTCCTGCACACCGGCCGGTGCCATGGTTTTCGTCCGCCGCACCCATGGTGAGGACTTGTCCGGTCTCAACGCGGTCGTCATCGGCCGCTCCAATCTCTTCGGCAAGCCGATGGCGCAGTTGCTGCTGAATGCCAACGCCACCGTGACGATTGCCCATTCGCGTACCAAGGACCTGCCCGCGGTGTGCCGTAAGGCAGATATCCTCGTCGCGGCCGTCGGCCGTCCGGAGATGGTCAAAGCTGACTGGGTCAAGCCCGGCGCCACGGTGATCGATGTCGGTATCAATCGCATTGCCGCACCCGAGAAGGGCGAAGGCAAGACCCGTCTTGTCGGCGATGTCGCATTCGCTGAGGCAGAACAGGTCGCTGCGGTGATTACGCCCGTCCCGGGCGGCGTTGGCCCGATGACCATTGCCATGCTGATGGCGAATACCGTGATCGCAGCGCACCGCACCGCCGGCCAGACGCCGCCGAAGTTCTGATCAGGGCTTCGGGGCAGGGCCCGTCGACCCCCTGACGATCAGTTCGGTCTTCCAGAGTTCCTGCTCCGGGAAACTCCCGGTCTGCTTGACAGTGCCGATCAGCCGCTGCGCAATGCGGGCGCCCGCCGCGCGCAGCGAAGAGCGCGTCGTCGTCAGCGGCACCGAGAAATTCTCGGGCTTCAAGAGCGGCAGCACGTCGTCATGGGCGATCAGCGAAATATCCTCGCCGAGCTTCAGTCCCGCCTGATTGACGGCGCGGATGGCGCCGAGCGCCAGAACCGTACTGGAACACAGGATCGCGGTCGGGCGGTCCGGCAGCTGCAGGAACTGCTCCATCGCCACCAGTCCCTGCTCATCGGTCATCAGCGTATGGCTGATACAGTCCTCGTTCAGATGCAGGCCGCGCTCGGCAAGCGCCGACTCCAGGCCCTGTTTCCTGCGGATCGCGAAATCCAGATGTTCTGGGCCATTCATCAGCGCAAAGCGCTTGTGCCCCAGCTGGAGCATCAGCTTGGCGGCGTCATAGAACGCCGCTTCATTGTCGATGTCGAGATAGGGATAATCTGGCTCCGTCCCATGCGAGCGGCCATGGACGACGAAGGGCGTCGACAGCGATTTCAGCATCGGCAGGCGCGGATCGTGTCCACGCATGTAGGCAACGAACAGCGCATCGACATTGCCGCTGATCGCCAGGCGCCTGAGTGCGGCAACCTCGTCGTCGGGATCGGCAGGCATGATCACGAAATGGAAGTCGTGGCGCACAGCCTCTTCGCCGAGGCCGGCGAGAAACTCGCCGAAATGCACGTCGGACTGATGCCCCGGAGCGGTCGGCATCACCAGGCCGAGCGAGCCGGCCTTACCGGTGGCCAGACGCTGCGCCGCCTTGTTCGGTCGGTAACCGGTTTCCCGCACAGCTTGCAGCACGCGCTCACGCGTCGCCTCGTTGACTTCGGGATAGCCATTGAGGGCGCGGCTCACAGTCGTCTGTGAAAGACCAAGCAATTCCGATAGCTGTTTGAGATTCACGTGTTATGCTTCCTCCCGGGATCAGCGCACGCTGCGGTTTCTCCCAGACCGCCCAAAGCGCTTTCAAACTATGTAGCACCTGGCGTGCTTGACTCAAGAAAAATCGCTCCATATTCCCGTTTAAGCGTTGCTGCACCGCGATATTTGCGTCTCTTTTAGCGGTATTCGCGAAATGGCTTGACTCCTTTCACGCGAGAGTGAGATGAGTTGTTTGTCAAAGCGCTTTGAAGTCCTCCGGTGAGAGGTTGAAAGTGCCGTTGGGATTGTGATGGGAGGTTGATCACATGAAAAAGACTTTCTTGATGAGCGTCGCCGCGGCGGCGCTTTTTGCAGGTGGTGTTTCTGCCGCTGATTTGAAATTTGCTCCGGGCGAAGACGCCAAGTTCAATTGGAAGAGCTACGACGAATTCAAGGCATCGCATGCCGACCTGAAGGGTCAGCCGCTGACCATTTTCGGACCGTGGCGCGGTGAGGACGAAGCCTTCTTCCGCAGTATTCTTGCCTACTTCACCGAAGCGACCGGCATCGAAGCCACCTATTCGTCTTCGGAAAACTACGAACAGCAGATCGTCATCGACACTCAGGCCGGTTCGCCGCCGAATGTCGCGATCCTGCCGCAGCCGGGCCTCTTCGCCGATCTGGCCAGCAAGGGCTTTCTGACGCCGCTCGGCGACGACACGGCCAAGTGGGTCAAGGATAATTACGGCGCCGGCGACAGCTGGGTCGGTTACGGCACCTACAAGGGCAAGGACGGCAAGGAAGGCTTCTACGCTTTCCCCTACAAGGCCGACGTGAAGTCGCTGGTCTGGTATGTTCCTGAAAACTTCAAGGAAGCCGGTTACAAGGTGCCGACCACCATGGAAGAACTCCATGCGCTGACGGATCAGATCGTCAAGGACGGCGGCGTGCCCTGGTGCATCGGTCTCGGTTCCGGTGGCGCGACCGGCTGGCCGGCAACCGACTGGATCGAAGACATCATGCTGCGCACGCAGAAGCCTGACGTCTACGACAAGTGGACCACCAACGAAGTGAAGTTCACCGATCCGGCCGTCGTTGCCGCGATCGAGGAATTCGGCAAGTTCGCCAAGAACGAAAAGTATGTCGATGGCGGTGTCGCAGCCGTGGCTTCGACCGACTTCCGCGATAGCCCGAAGGGCCTCTTCGCCGTTCCGCCGAAGTGCTACCTGCACCACCAGGCTTCGTTCATCCCGTCCTTCTTCCCTGAAGGCACGAAGCTCGGCACCGATGCCGACTTCTTCTACATGCCGACCTATGCTGCGCATGCCGATCTCGGCAAGCCGGTTCTGGGTGCCGGCACGCTGGTGTCGATCACCAAGGACTCGAAGACGGCTCGCGCCTTCGTCGACTTCCTGAAGACGCCGATCGCACATGAAGTCTGGATGGCACAGTCGAGCTTCCTGACGCCTTACAAGGGTGTCAGCACCGCGGCTTACGCCAACGATCAGATGAAGCGCGAAGGAGAAATCCTGACGACGGCCACGACCTTCCGCTTCGACGGTTCGGACCTGATGCCCGGCAAGATCGGCGCTGGCGCCTTCTGGACCGGCATGGTCGATTTCGTCGGCGGCAAGTCTGCCGAAGACACCGGCAAGGAAATCCAGGCTGCCTGGGACGCCATCAAGTAATCATCCTTGAACGCTGCTGCGGATTTCCCGCGGCAGCGCCGGAATGCAGGGCCGGATCCGCAAAAGGATCCGGCCGGCACCGGAACTGTGGTCAAACGCCGAGAAGAAGTTGACGCAGGCCGGTGTAAGCCCTTCAGATAGACTAGGGTAGCAGGGGAGGGACGAATGCTATCGCAGATAGTTTCCGCTTTGGGCGTGGTGGTCGTGGCGGTTTTCGCCTGCTCGGCCTATTTCTATTTCTCGAACAAGATTTTGGATCTGGCGCTGCCGGTCAGGGATGGTGATATCCATTCCGCCGCGCGCAATCTCAATCTTCGCGGCATGATCCGCCCCTGGCTGTTTCTCGGCCCGGCGCTTTTCCTGCTGATCGTCTATCTCGTCTATCCCGTGATCGCGACCTTCATTCTGTCCTTCTATGACAGATCAGGTTCGAATTTCGTCGGTTTCGCCAATTACACCTGGGCGCTCAGCGACCGCGAATTCCGCCAGTCGATTTTCAACAACATTCTCTGGCTCGCCGTCGTGCCGGCCGCCTGCACCTTCTTCGGTCTCGTCATCGCCGTGATGACCGACCGCATCTGGTGGGGCAATATCGCGAAAAGCATCGTCTTCATGCCGATGGCGATTTCCTTCGTCGGCGCTTCGGTCATCTGGAAGTTCATCTACGAATATCGCGGCGGCAACGACGTGCAGATCGGCCTTCTGAACGCCATCGTCCAGATGTTCGGCGGCACGCCCGAGGTCTGGATCTCGGTGCCTTTCTGGAACAATTTCTTCCTGATGGTCATCCTCATCTGGATCCAGACCGGCTTCGCCATGGTCATCCTGTCGGCCGCCCTTCGCGGTATCCCGGAGGAGACGATCGAGGCGGCTGTCATCGACGGCGCCAATGGCTGGCAGATCTTCTGGCGCATCATGGTGCCGCAGGTCTGGGGCACGATCGCCGTCGTTTGGACAACCATTACCATCCTCGTCCTCAAGGTCTTCGACATCGTGCTGACGATGACCAACGGCCAATGGCAGACCATGGTGCTTGCGAACCTGATGTTCGACTGGATGTTCCGCGGAGGCGGGGATTCCGGCCGAAGTGCGGTTATCGCGCTGATCATCATGCTGGCCGTGACGCCAATCATGGTCTGGAACGTCCGCCGCGCCAACCGCGAACTCGGAGGGCACTGAGATGACCTTGTCAGGAAGCTTCTTCAAGATAGGCCCGGCCCGTCTCTTCGTTCACGCCTGCGTTCTCCTGATAGTCATCATCTGGTTGATCCCGACCCTCGGCATCTTCGTCAGCGCGCTGCGCGATAAGGATCAGATCGTCGTGTCGGGCTGGTGGACGTCCTTCGTCGGCTCCACCCGCACGGTGGCCGCCCGCGTCGGCGCCGCTGCCGATCAGAAGCAGGAAGGCCCGCTCTACGTCATCGCCGGCAATGTGCTGCAAGGCGATCTGGCCGGTCGCGCAATCAGCGCCTTCGGCACGCGCATCCAGCAGCCGTCGGCCTACAAGGTCGGCGAGAACGCCGATCTCGGCGACGGTCTCAACCTGCAGGTCAACACCGACGGCACCTACCGCTATACCAAGACCGCAGCCTTCACCGATGACGATGCCGGCCGCCGTGTTTACGTTGCGATCTCGACCCCGCCGGAATTCACGCTTGATAACTACAAGACGGTTCTGACGGGCGAGGGCATCGGCCAGTCCTTCATCAATTCGCTGACGGTGACGATCCCGGCGACGATCATCCCGATCCTCATCGCGGCCTTTGCGGCCTATGCGCTGAGCTGGATGGAGTTTCCGGGCCGTGCGCTGATCATCGCGCTGGTGGTGGGCCTCATCGTCGTGCCGCTGCAGATGTCGCTGATCCCGCTGCTCCGGCTCTACAATATCGTCGGTGCCGCACTCGATGCGCCGTCGAAGACCTATCCCGGCATCTGGCTGGCTCATACCGCCTTCGGCATGCCGCTCGCCATCTATCTGCTCCGCGCCTATATCGCGGGGCTGCCCAAGGAGATCATCGAATCCGCCCGTGTCGACGGCGCGACCGATTTCGAGATTTTCGTCAAAATCGTTCTTCCCTTGTCCTTCCCGGCACTCGCGTCCTTCGCGATCTTCCAGTTCCTGTGGGTGTGGAACGACCTGCTCGTCGCCATGGTCTTCCTCGGCACCGACAGGCAGCATCTCGTGCTCACCGGCAGCCTCAACGCGCTGCTCGGTTCGCGCGGCGGCAACTGGGAAATCCTGACGGCCTCGGCCTTTGTCACCATCATCGTTCCGCTGCTCGTGTTCTTCGGGCTGCAGCGATATCTGGTGCGTGGCCTGCTGGCGGGTTCGGTCAAGGGCGGCTGATCCAATCCCAAGACCTGACTTCGCATAGGAAAAGACATGAGCGTGGCATCTCAACCCAATTTGGCTGACGACAAGGACTGGTGGCGTGGCGCGGTGATCTATCAGATCTATCCGCGCTCCTACCAGGACTCAAATGGTGACGGCATCGGCGACCTGAAGGGCATCACCGCCCGGTTGCCGCATGTCGCTGCTCTGGGCGCCGATGCGATTTGGATCTCGCCGTTCTTCACCTCGCCGATGCGCGATTTCGGCTATGACGTATCGGATTACGAAAACGTCGATACGATTTTCGGCACGCTCGTGGATTTCGACACCCTGATCGCCGAGGCCCATCGTCTCGGCATCAAGGTGATGATCGATCTCGTTATCTCGCATTCGTCGGACCAGCATCCGTGGTTCGTCGAAAGCCGGTCGAGCAAGACCAACGCCAAGGCTGACTGGTATGTCTGGGCCGATGCCAAGCCTGATGGCACGCCGCCCAACAACTGGCTGTCGATCTTCGGCGGTTCCGCGTGGGCGTGGGATCCGACGCGCATGCAGTATTACATGCACAACTTCCTGACGTCGCAGCCGGATATGAACCTCCACAACCCGGAGGTTCAGGACCGCCTGCTCGATGTCGTCCGTTTCTGGCTGAAGCGCGGCGTCGATGGCTTCCGTCTGGATACGATCAACTTCTACTTCCACGACAAGCAGCTGCGCGATAACCCGGCGCTGGCGCCCGAGCGCCGCAATGCATCCACGGCACCGGCCGTGAACCCCTATAATTTCCAGGAGCATCTGTACGACAAGAACCGCCCGGAGAATATCGACTTCCTGAAGCGCTTCCGCGCCGTGCTCGAAGAGTTTCCGGCAATCGCCGCCGTCGGCGAAGTCGGCGACAGCCAGCGCGGCCTTGAGATCGTGGGCGAATACACGTCCGGCAATGACAAGATGCACATGTGCTATGCCTTCGAGTTCCTGGCACCCGATCCGCTCTCGCCTGAGCGGGTCGAAGAGGTGATGAAGGATTTCGGCGCTGCGGCGCCCGATGGCTGGGCCTGCTGGGCTTTCTCCAACCACGACGTCATGCGCCATGTCAGCCGTTGGGGCTCGCTGGTGTCGGACCACGACGCCTTCGCCAAGCAATATGCATCCCTGCTGATGACGCTGCGCGGTTCCGTCTGCCTCTATCAGGGCGAAGAGCTTGGTCTCACCGAGGCTGACCTTGCCTATCAGGATCTGCAGGATCCCTACGGCATCCAGTTCTGGCCGGAGTTCAAGGGCCGCGACGGCTGCCGTACCCCGATGGTCTGGGACAGCCAGGTCGCGCAGGGCGGTTTCTCCACCGTCAAGCCATGGCTGCCGGTTCCGGTCGAGCACATCCTGCGCGCTGTCAGCGTGCAGCAGGGCGATGAGAACTCGGTGCTCGAGCACTACCGGCGCTTCCTCGCGTTTCGCAAGCAGTTCCCGGCCTTCGCCAAGGGCGAGATCGCTTTCGAGGAGCCGCAGGGTGACGGCCTGATTTTCACGCGCGAATACGGCAACGAAAAAATGCTTTGCGTGTTCAACATGGGTGCTGCTGAAACGATCGTTACGTTGCCGGATGGTGACTGGCAGGCGTTGACGGGCCACGGCTTCACCAGCAATAACTATGGCGGAAAAATCGATATTCCGGCGTGGGGCGCTTATTTCGCCCGGCTCGCCTAAAAATCAGAGGGAGGCACTGATGACAGGACTGTCGCTTAAGGAAATTCGCAAGTCATATGGTTCCGTGGACGTTCTCCACGGCATCGACCTGGAGATCAAACAGGGCGAATTCATCGTCTTCGTCGGTCCCTCCGGCTGCGGCAAGTCCACGCTGCTGCGTATGATCGCCGGCCTTGAGAACATCACCGGCGGCGACATGTATATCGATGGCCAGCTGGTCAACGATGTGCCGCCGTCGAAGCGCGGTATCGCCATGGTGTTCCAGTCCTATGCGCTCTATCCGCATATGACCGTTTACGACAACATGGCCTTCGGCATGAAGATCGCCGGTGAGAACAAGCAGGAGATCGATCGCCGCGTCCGCGCTGCCGCCGACAGCCTGCAGCTCGGCAAGTATCTCGACCGTCTTCCGAAGGCTCTGTCCGGTGGCCAGCGCCAGCGTGTTGCCATCGGCCGTGCCATCTGCCGCAATCCGAAGGTCTTCCTCTTCGACGAGCCGCTGTCCAACCTCGACGCCGCGCTGCGTGTTGCCACGCGCATCGAGATCGCCCGGCTCAACGAGCAGATGGCCGATACGACGATGATCTACGTCACCCACGACCAGGTCGAGGCGATGACGCTGGCGGACCGCATCGTCGTGCTCTCGGCAGGTCATATCGAGCAGGTCGGGGCACCGCTGGAGCTCTACGAGCGTCCGGCAAACCTCTTCGTCGCCAAGTTCATCGGCTCTCCGGCCATGAACATCATCCCGGCGACGATTGCCGAAGCGGGCAGCACAACCACGGTCACGCTCACCGGTGGTAAGTCGGTTGCTCTCGATATCCCGACCGCCGCTTCCGAAAAGGGCAAGTCCGCCAGCTTCGGCGTCCGCCCTGAGGATCTCGAGATCGCCAGCGGCGATGCCTACCTCTTCGAAGGCGAAGTCTCGATCGTCGAAGCGCTCGGCGAAGTGACGCTGCTTTACATCGAAGGCCTGGTTCCGGGCGAGCCGATCATCGTCAAGCTGCCCGGCACGATCGACATCAAGAAGGGCCAGAAAATGCGCTTCTCGGCCGATCGCCAGAAGCTGCATCTCTTCGATGCCGAAGGCCGCACCTACCGTCGCTGACAGCCAAAATTGGGGGCTTTTTCACGAAGCCCCCGAAGCCCTCCATTCGACACTTTCTGTTAAGTCGGCGCTGCTAGCATTTCCCCATTGTATCGAGTGGGGAATAAGGTCGTGGGTGTATCAAATCCATCGCCATCAGGGCATTTTTTGAACAAGGAAGAATCCTTCATGTATGACCGCGAACAGCGGTTCAAAATGGAGGACACGATGAACGCGGCGCGTCTCGAATATACCGAGAAAGGCGTCATGCACATGGCCTCGCGCCGTTGCGATATCGTTCGCATCTCGGTGAGCTCGGCGGTTCTCGCCATCCTGACGCAGTTCAATCTGCCCAAGCAGTTCTATCTGGACATCCCGGATGCACGCATCACCAAGGTCGGCTGCATGCTGATGCGGGTGAATGCCAACAACACGGTGGAAGTCCGCTTCCTGCGCCTGCTGACGCAGAAGGAGCTCAACAAGATCTTCGTCTACAGCACGCATCCGGCGCATCGCGACTACGTCCTCGACGTCCGCGGCTGATCGGGGCTGCACGACCTGAAAAGAGAAAAGCCCGCGAGTCGATCGCGGGCTTTTTCGTTTAGTGGAAGAGGACGCTCGCTCCGTGATCGGAGGCGCCGACCGCGCGGCGGAACGGCGCGAAGAGCTCGCGGCCCATGCCCCATTCGTTTTCCGAGAGATCGGCCGTCACCGGCTCGCGTTCGGCCATGGTTGCGGCATCGACAAGCACCTCAAGCGTGCCGCGGATGGCGTCGAGACGAATGATGTCGCCATCCTGGATGCGGGCGATCGGACCGCCTTCGACGGCCTCGGGCGTCACATGGATCGCTGCCGGAACCTTGCCCGATGCGCCGGACATGCGCCCGTCGGTCAGCAGTGCGACGCGGAAGCCGCGGTCCTGCAGCACGCCGAGCGGCGGCGTCAGCTTGTGCAGCTCCGGCATGCCGTTGGCCTTCGGACCCTGGAAGCGCACGACGGCGACGAAATCGCGGTTGAGCTTACCTTCCTTGAAGGCGTCCTGCAACTCCTGCTGGCTGTGGAAGACGATTGCAGGGGCCTCAATGATATGACGGTCCGGCTTTACGGCCGAGATCTTGATGACCCCCTTGCCGAGATTGCCGCGTAGCATCTTCAAGCCGCCATTCGCCTGGAAGGGCGTCTCGATGCTCGCAAGCACCTTCGGGTCGTGACTCTTTTCGGGGGAGGGCTCGCGGACGACCGTGTTGTTGTCGCCGAGGCGGGCATCGATCGTATAGGCTTCGAGGCCCTGACCGGCGACGGTGCGCACGTCACCATGCAGCATGCCCTGCTTCAGAAGCTCCTTGATCAGGAAGCCCATGCCGCCGGCAGCGTGGAAGTGGTTCACGTCGGCGAGGCCGTTCGGATAGACGCGGGCAAGCAGCGGGATTTCTTCCGAGAGCTCGGCGATATCCTGCCACGTCAGCTGGATACCGGCGGCACGCGCCATGGCGACGAGATGCAGCGTATGGTTCGTGGAACCACCCGTCGCATGCAGGCCGACAACGCCGTTCACCACTGACCGCTCATCGATCATCTCGCCCGCCGGCGTGAATTCGTTGCCGAGCGCGGTAATCGCCAGCGCCCGCTTGGCGGCTTCGCGCGTCAGCGCTTCACGCAGCGGCGTGCCGGGATTGATGAAGGAGGAGCCGGGCATATGGAAGCCCATGATCTCCATCAGCATCTGGTTGGAATTGGCGGTGCCATAGAAGGTGCAGGTACCCGGCCCGTGATAGGACTTGGATTCGGCTTCCAGCAGCTCTGCGCGGCCGACCTTGCCTTCGGCATAGAGTTGGCGCACGCGCGACTTCTCGTCGTTCGGCAGTCCCGTCGTCATCGGCCCTGCAGGCACGAAGATCGACGGCAGGTGGCCGAAGGAGAGAGCGGCAATGACGAGACCCGGAACGATCTTGTCGCAAACACCGAGGAAGAGCGCCGCGTCGAACATGTTGTGCGACAGGCCGACGCCCGCCGACATGGCGATCAGGTCGCGCGAGAAGAGCGAGAGCTCCATGCCCGGCTGGCCCTGGGTCACGCCGTCGCACATGGCAGGAACGCCGCCCGCGACCTGCGCAATGCCGCCAGCCTCGGCAGCTGCCTCGCGGATGATCGCTGGGTAGGTCTCAAACGGCTGATGGGCCGAGAGCATGTCGTTATAGGCGGTGATGATACCGAGGTTCGGAACGCGGTCGCCGGCGAGCGCATCCTTCTCGGCGGGGGAACAGACCGCGAAGCCGTGCGCAAGGTTTGCGCAGCCGAGGATAGACCGGACGGCACCCTTCGATGCCGCGCCGCGCAGGCGCTCCAGATATCGCTCGCGTGTCGGCTTCGATCGCTCGACGATGCGGGAGGTAATCGCAGAAATGCGTGCGTTAGCGGACATGGGAGTTATCCTGCCTTGGTTGCTGTTCAAATTGTCTGTTCGCGGCTCGCCCGAAGGCTTGGTCTTACGGAGCCCAGTAGATATCGACAGGCGTTGCCGCCCGCCGCAGCACGGCCCGGATCGGCATCTCTGCCTCGTCTCCGGCGCCTTCAGCCTTCGTCAGCACGTCCTTCTTGCCCTGGCCTTCGATATGAAGCACCAGGAGCTTGGCGTCCTGAAGGCTGGAGAAGGTGAAGGTCAGGCGCGGCTCGCCGGCATCCTGCGCTTCCATGGTGATGATACCGCGCGGCGTCTTCGGATCGAGCGCGACCGCAAGATTGTTGCCGCCCGGGAAGAACGAAGCCGTATGGCCATCGCCCCCCATGCCGAGGATGACGATATCGAACGGATTGCCGACCGATGCCGTCTCCGTGGTGGCAAGCTTCGCGGCTGTTTCCGCGGAGCCCGCGTCGTGGAAGAGCGGCAGGAACCGCGCTGCCTTTGCCTTGTTCTGCAGCAGGTTGCTGGCAACCAGCAGATGGTTCGAGCGGTCGCTGGTTTCAGGCACGAAGCGCTCGTCGACGAGCGTGATCGTTACCTTCGGCCAGTCGAGGTCGCGCGTCGAAAGCGCCTGGAAGAAGGCTTTCGGCGTGGAACCGCCGGAAACGGCGATAGTCGCCGTTCCCTTCGCTGCAATCGCCTTGGAGAGCGTGTCCGCAACCTTGTCTGCAAGGTTGGCGGCCAGTTCCGCGGCATTGGCAAAAGCATGCATGGTCGCTGCCATCGCTCTCAATCCTAGATGTTGTCGTGCCAGGTGCGGCCGTCGCGCTCGATCAGCGCGATAGCCTGGCTCGGGCCCCAGGTGCCTGCGGTGTAACCCTGAACCAGCTGACCGGTGGATTCCCAGCCCTTCAGGATCGGGTCGACCCAGTCCCATGCCGCCTCGACTTCGTCGCGGCGCATGAACAGCGTCTGGTTGGAACGGATGACGTCCATCAGCAGGCGCTCGTAGGCGTCCGGGTTGCGGACATGGAACGCTTCGGCGAAGCTCATGTCGAGCGAAACGTTGCGCAGGCGCATGCCGCCCGGGCCCGGATCCTTGATCATCAGCGACTGCTTGACGCCTTCGTCAGGCTGCAGGCGGATGATCAGCTGGTTCTGGCTGATGCGGCCAGCCGACTGGTCGAAGACCGAATGCGGGATCGGCTTGAAGGTGATGACGATCTCCGACATGCGGCCGGCAAGACGCTTGCCGGTGCGGATGAAGAACGGAACGCCGGCCCAGCGCCAATTGTTGATCTCGGCCTTGATGGCGACGAAGGTTTCCGTGTTGGAAACGCCGCCTTCGAGTTCTTCGAGATAGCCCTTGACCGGGCCGGTGCCGGAGGCGCCGGCGCGGTACTGGCCGCGAACGGTCATCTGCTCGACATTCGATGCGTTGATCGGCTTCAGTGCGCGCAGCACCTTCAGCTTCTCATCGCGCACGGCTTCGGAATCCATCGAGGAGGGAACTTCCATCGCGGTCAGGCAAAGCAGCTGCAGGATATGGTTCTGCACCATGTCGCGCAGCGCGCCTGCCGTGTCGTAGTAACCGGCGCGGCCTTCAAGGCCGACGGCTTCGGCAACCGTGATTTGCACGTGGTCGATGTAGTTGGCGTTCCAAAGCGGCTCGTAGAGGGCATTGGCAAAGCGCAGCGCCATCAGGTTCTGCACCGTTTCCTTGCCGAGATAGTGGTCGATGCGGAAGATCTGCTCTTCCTTGAAGGCCTTGCCGATGCTGTCGTTCAACGACAGCGCCGATGCGAGGTCGCGGCCGATCGGCTTTTCAACGACGATGCGGGTCGACTTGGTGATCAGCTTGTGTTCGTGGATCTTCTGCGAGATGTCGCCGAAGATGCCAGGCGCAACCGCGAGGTAGAAGGCGCGAACGCGATCCTTGCCGTCGTCGAGCAGCTTCTTCAGCTTGTCCCAGCCGGCATCCGAACGGGCGTCGACCGATACGTAATGCAGACGCTTGCAGAACTTTTCGACTTCCGCTTCGTCATATTCGCCCTTCTTAAGGTGCTCCTTGAGGGCGTCCTGGGCGAACTTGCGGTATTCTTCGTCGGTCAGCGGGCTGCGCGAAGCGCCGATGATGCGCGTCGGTTCGGTGAACTGTCCCTCGATCTGGCGGTGGTAGAGGGCGGGCAGGAGCTTGCGCTCGGCAAGGTCGCCGCTGCCGCCGAAGACGACATAATCAAAGGGTTCAACGGGAATGATCTGGCTGCTCATGAGCTTTTCTCTCAATCAGTCTGGTTGGCGGCCGTTTTAATCTAATCGATTTAAAAAAGCCAGTGTGCGATGCAATGAATCTCTCGGGTCCCGGTTTTAAAGCGAATTGACCCGAGAGGAAATCCCGCAATCGCCCTAAAACTTGTCGCGCAGCGCGAACCAGGACAAGGCTAGGAAAAGCAGCGGTGCCCGCATGGCTGGTCCGCCGGGAAAGGCCGGGATATCGAGCCCTTTGAAGAGGTCGAGTTCCCCTGATTTTCCAAGAACCGTTTCTGCATAAAGTTTGCCGCAGTAATTTGACAGCATCACGCCGTGGCCGGAATAACCGCCGATCGATGTCACATTCGGCATCACTTCGCGCACGAAGGGCTGCCGCGGCAGGGTGATGCCGACCGAGCCGCCCCAGGCATGGGTAATCTCGACGTCCTTCAATACGGGGTAGATCTCGGCGATCTGGCGGCGGATGTGCTCCGTGATGTCGCGCGGGTTGTCAGAGGTATAGGCCTCGCGCCCGCCAAACAGCAGCCGCCCGTCCTTCGACTTGCGGAAATAGCGCACGACGAAGCGCGAGTCGGCAACCGCTTCGCCGCCCGGCAGCACGGAGGGGAAGTTTTCCAGCGGCGCGGTGGCGCCGATGAAGGAGCGGATCGGCATGACGTGGCTGGCCGTCACCGGCTCAAGATTGCCGATGTAACCGTTACAGGCAATCAGCGCCTTGTCGGCGGTGATCGCTCCCTTCGCTGTATCGATCTTCACCTTGCCGCCGTCATTGCGGACGGCGATTGCCGGCGTCATCTCGAAGATCTGAGCGCCGGCATTGGCGGCGACGCGGGCAAGCCCGACCAGCAGTTTTAGCGGGTGGATATGTCCGGTGCCGGTGTCGCGCACGCCACAATGATAGCGCTTCGACCCCAGCCGCTCCTGCGTCTCTTCCCTGTCCATGAAGCGCACATGCGGATAATCGTAGCGCGAGGCTGCGATCTCGGCATTTTCGGCATAGGAGCGCTTGTAGCTCTCCTTGTGCGCCACGTTCATCTGCCCGGGCATGAACTCGATGTCGATCTGATGTTCGTTGGCGAAATCGAGCAGGTGCTTCTTTGCACCCTCCGCCAGGTCGAACAGCGCCTTGGAGCGTTCGTAGCCGATCTTCTCTTCGAGTTCCTCCGGCCACCAGCGCTGGCCGGTGCCGAGCTGGCCGCCGTTGCGGCCGGATGCACCGTCGCCAAAGCGGTTGGCATCGATCAACACGACCGATACCCCCGCCTTGGCGAGATTGTAGGCCGCCTGCAGCCCGGTATAGCCGCCGCCGACAATGGCGACGTCACAGGTTCTGGATCCGTCGAGTTCCGGATAGGTCGGCCGCTCGCCCGCTGTCGCCTGATACCAGGAAACGCCGGGCGCGATCGGGCTCTGCCAGTCTTGCTTCACCGCCATGAGGAATGCCTCCTCACACGTTGAGCAGCAGGAACTCGCGCTCCCAGGGGCTGATCACTTCCATGAAGGTCTCGAACTCGCCGCGTTTGACGCCGGCATAGAGTCCGATGAACTCCGCGCCGAACACCTCTTCGAAGGCCGGCTCGTCTTCCATCAGCGCCACGGCTTCCAGCAATCCGCGCGGCAGGTCGATCGAGCCTTCGTTGGCGGCATCTTCCGTCGGTGCAGTCGGCTCGATTTCCTTCATGATCCCCAGCAGACCCGAAGCCAGCGAAGCCGCTAGCGCCAGATAGGGATTGGCATCCGAGCTCGGCAGCCGGTTCTCGACGCGGCGCGCCTGCGGATCGGAAACCGGAACGCGGAAAGCCGTCGTGCGGTTGTCGTAGCCCCAGGCGTTGTTGACCGGGCAGGACATGTTCGGCGCCAGGCGGCGGTAGGAATTGACGTAGGGCGCCAGCATCGCCAGAGCGCTCGGCACGTATTTCTGCATGCCGCCGATAAAGTGGAAGAACTCCTTCGACGGCGATCCATCCGGATTGGAGAAGACGTTCTTCCCCGTCTCCTCGTTGACCACCGACTGATGGATATGCATCGCCGAACCCGGCTGCCCCTGCATCGGCTTGGCCATGAACGTCGCGAAGATGCCATGCTTCAGCGCCGCTTCGCGGATCGTGCGCTTGAACATGAACACCTGATCGGCAAGCTCGATCGGATTGCCGTGGCGCAGGTTGATTTCGAGCTGCGCCGGACCTTCTTCGTGGATCAGCGTATCGATCTCGAGACCCTGCTTCTCCGAGAAATGGTAGATGTCGTCGATCAGTTCGTCGAACTCGTTGATCCCGGCGATCGAATAGCCCTGTCCGCCGAGGATCGAACGGCCGGAGCGGCCCTTCGGCGGATGCAGGGGATAGTCGGGGTCATCGTTGGTGGCGACCAGATAGAACTCGATTTCAGGCGCGACAACCGGCTTCCAGCCACGGGCGCTGTAAAGGCCCATGATGCGCTTCAGCACGTTGCGCGGCGTGTAGGACACTTCGCCGCCATCGGAATTGACGATATCGCAGATCACCTGCGCCGTCGGGTCGGTTTCCCATGGCACGACGGAGAGCGTCGAAAGATCGGGAACGAGCTTGAGGTCGCTGTCGCGCGGCTCATAGCGGAAGCTTTCCGTCTCTTCGGGATAGGCGCCCGAGATCGTGTGGCGGTAGATTGCCGAAGGCAGTGCGAGCGAGGTGTTCGAGGTGAATTTCGATGTCGGCATCATCTTGCCGCGCGGTACGCCGGCGAGGTCAGGGGTGATGCATTCGATATCTTCGATGCCTCGTGCCCGTAGCCACTGTGCCGCTTCCTTCCAGTTCGCTACACCGCGCGACGACCCAGGGTCAGGGGGAGTCTTGATCGTGGGGCTAACGTTCTTGGCAGGCTTAAGCGTTGTCTTTTTTGGAGACATGACACACCGGTTACGTTGATCGGAAGGCCATAATAGCCAGAGTTTGGCAATTGGCGAGGGGGGTAGAGGCGTTGACTTTCGCCATTTGATAGAAAAAGAAGGCACACTTTACGGAAGGAAACCGGCTTGAGACGGAAGAGCGATGTGATCGTCATCGGCGCGGGCGCCGCCGGCATGATGTGTGCCATCCGCGCCGGTAAGCGCGGCCGCTCCGTGCTCGTTCTCGATCATGCCAAGACCCCCGGCGAGAAGATCCGTATCTCCGGCGGCGGCCGCTGCAATTTCACCAATATCCATGCCGGGCCGAAGAATTTTCTCTCCGCCAACCCGCATTTCTGCAAATCGGCCCTCGCTCGCTTCACCCCCGCCGATTTCGTCGCCATGGTCGACAGGCACAAGATCGCCTGGCACGAGAAGACGCTCGGCCAGCTGTTCTGTGATGACAGCGCCAAGGATATCATCCACATGCTGCTCGACGAGATGCGGGCGGCCGGTGCCGAGTGGCAGTTGCGCACGGAAATCCTCGGCGTTGAAAAGACCACCGAAGGTTTTCGCGTCGATACCTCGGAAGGCGCCTATGAATGCGCCTCGCTGGTGATCGCCACCGGCGGCAAGTCGATTCCGAAAATGGGCGCCACCGGCTTTGCCTATCGCATCGCCGAGCAGTTTGGGCTTGCGATGACCGAGACCCGTCCGGGCCTCGTGCCGTTGACCCTCGATCCGGTCCTGCTGGAAGCGATCGCTCCGCTTTCCGGCATCGCCGCTCCGGCTGAAATCCGTCACGGCAAGACGGCCTTCCGGGAAGCGCTGCTTTTCACCCACCGTGGCCTCAGCGGCCCGGCGATCCTGCAGATCTCGTCCTATTGGCGCGAAGGCGAGGGGATCACCGTCGATATCGAACCCGATGTCGATCTGCTCCAGCATCTGAAGAAAGCCAAGCAGACGAATGGCCGCCAGTCGGCGCAGACTGCGCTGGCGGACATCCTGCCGAAGCGTCTCGCCCAATACCTCGTCGAGCGCGAAGGCATTTCCGGCAACATGGCCGACCTCTCCGATAAGGCGCTGACGCGGCTTGCGGACGCCGCGCAGAACTGGACGGTCAAGCCGTCCGGCTCCGAAGGATACCGCACCGCGGAAGTGACGCTCGGTGGCATCGATACATCAGCGCTGGACTCGAAGACGATGGAAGCGAAGGCCGTTCCTGGCCTCTATTTCATCGGCGAATGCGTCGATGTCACGGGCTGGCTCGGCGGCTATAACTTCCAATGGGCCTGGGCCTCGGGTTTTGCTGCAGGTGAATCCTTATAGGCTCGAATCCGGGCAAATAGATTCAAGACTTCTTAAGCCGGGTGCGCCATCGTGTCTCAATGGCAACGATGGAACAAGCTTCCCATTTAAAGCTTTACCGCACAGCCATTTTGATGGATTGTTACAGTATTGAGAAAAGTGAGGTCCTTTAGATGAATAGGAACACACGCCGCGCCCGCGCCATCGCAATCGCCCAGGCACAGCCTGATGCAAAGCTCGCGACGCTCCGCTTTCTCATGCTTGCCACCGGCGCAACCGCTGCGATTATCGCCTTGGTGATCGCGCACGCCGTCTGACCTTTCCGAATTATCATATAATTTGCGGTCTGCCCTTGGCGTGCAGCCGCATGGCCTTGATCGGAAAGGCCATTTCAAACGATCTGGCTTATCCGAAAATTAATATCTCTTCTGTCACACTTGCTGAAACTATGGGCATCCCGTTTCGCGCGGCGATGACTTGGCAATGATTGCCGCCTGAGCCCTCGGGTTTCCCATTATTCCAAAAAAGTCAGCTCGATGCACTCGACCGGCGCCGCAACAGCAGCCGGTGGGAGGAGTGGTGTATGGAAGGCCGGTATAGCCATGTTCATTGATAAGATCCTGTCGCGCTTCAAGATCAAGACGAAAGTCCTGATCTTCGTTCTGCCTTTCGTCGTCGCCATCTCGGCGGTCGGCCTCACCGGCCTTTATGCCTCCGGCATGCTGCAAGGGCGCATGGAGATCTCGAACAGCATCCTTCAGTCGCTGAGCGGCTTCAAGGATCTCTACGGCTCTATGGATGACTTCCTGCAGAACACCAACGAGCAGGCTCGCGATAAGCTCTACGCGGATATCAAGACACAGGGCGAAACTTTGAACGCCACCCTGTCTCAGATCGGCGAGAATGCCGGCCGCGACAATCTGCAGGCTGCGATGGACGGCACCAGTGCCATTTCGGGCACCGTCGGCAAGCTCTGGACGCTGCACGACCAGGAAGTCGCGCTGCGCAAGCAGATCGACGACGCCCAGAAGGTGATGATCACCAACCGCTTCAATGTCAGCTATGACGCGCGCCAGCTCGAAGAGAGCGTGCGCACGGACGAAGGCAACGCGACCGCAACCCTGCGCGCCGCCGACCGTCTGCTGAAGGGCGGCGATACGCTGGCGACCGCCATGAACGATTTCAACAAGGCGCAGCTTCCCGCCGACAAGCTGAAGGTCGTGACGACGGCGCTGCCGACGATCATCAAGGCTCAGCGCATGATCGAAATCTCGGTCCCGCAGAACCAGAAGAGCATGACGCAGTCGATGGCCCAGACCATCAGCGATCTGAAGACGCAGGCCGCCGCACCCGATGCCGGCTCCGATGACGGCGTTGCCAATCTCGGCCGTCTCGTCTCCCGCTTCCGCCAGATGTCCACCTACACCCAGCTGACCGCCACGCAGATGATGCGCGAAGCGACGACCACTTTTGTTCAGCTCGACAGCCGTATCGCCCAGACCAACTCGGTTCTGGAAGACACCCGCCGTCTGGAAACGTCGATCTATTCGCTGCAGCTCGTGCTCGGCGATTTCAGCGCCAAGCCGACCAAGGAGAACCGGGTTCGCCTGAACCAGGAAATCTCGACCCTCAACACCATGCTGAACACCCTGCAGGCCAGCGCCAAGGGCATGGACTTTGCCGGTGACATCATCTCGGCGATTACTCCCGCGCTCGTCTCAATGGACAAGGACGCGCAGAGCCTCGTTGATGTCATCAATCAGCGCATCAGCGATTACGCCGCTGCCCGCCAGGAGCTTGACAGTGTCTGGGGCCAGCTGACCAGCTTCGCCGAACTGCAGAAGCAGACGGCCGGCGCCGAGCGCGAGCAGGCGAACAGCATTTCCGTCGGCACCACCGGCCTCGGTATCCTGGTTTCGATCATCGGCGGCATCGCCCTGGTTCTGACCCTGCAGCGCCCGATCGGCCAGATCACCGCTGCCATGCGCCGCATCGCCGAGGGCGCGCTCGACACCAATATCTCCGGTGAACAGCGCTACGACGAAATCGGCGACATCGCCCGCGCCCTCGGGATATTCAAGGAGAATGCGATCTCCAAGATCCGCATCGAGGAGCAGAGCGACGAGGAGCGTCAGGCCGCCGAGCATGAGCGTCAGCGCAACGATGCAGAAAAGCGCGAGATGGACCGCCAGATCGAATATGCGGTCAACGAACTCGCCGCCGGTCTGCAGCGCATGTCGCAGGGCGATATCTCCACGACGATCGACACGCCGTTCATCGGCCGCCTCGAACAGCTGCGTGAAGACTTCAACGGCTCGATGTTCCGTCTCCAGGAGACCATGAGCCAGATCCGCGACAACGTGCAGATGATCCAGGGCAACGGCAACCAGATGGCCCAGTCGGCCGAAGATCTTGCCAAGCGCACGGAACAGCAGGCTGCCTCGCTCGAAGAGACCGCCGCTGCCGTCGACGAGATCACCGTTACCGTCCGCTCGTCTGCCGAGCGCGCCAAGGATGCCGACCAGATCGTCCGTCAGGCCAAGCGCAGCGCCGATGACTCGGCAACCGTCGTCGGCAAGGCAATCGATGCCATGGGCCGTATCGAAGATGCGTCGCGCCAGATCGAACAGATCATCGGCGTCATTGACGAGATCGCCTTCCAGACCAACCTGCTGGCGCTGAACGCCGGTATCGAAGCTGCGCGCGCTGGTGAGGCGGGCAAGGGCTTTGCTGTCGTCGCGATGGAAGTCCGCGAGCTTGCCCAGCGCTCCGCCGCTGCCGCGCAGGAGATCAAGGGCCTGATCAACAAGTCGACGACGGAAGTCAGCTCCGGTTCGCAGTCGGTGCAGGAAACCGGCACAGTGCTGGCGAAGATCAGCGCGCAGATCGTCACCATCAGCCAGCATGTCGAAATGATCGCCCGCGCCAGCCACGATCAATCGGGCGCACTGCAGGAAGTCAACGCCACCGTCAACTCGATGGACCAGATGACCCAGCAGAACGCCGCCATGGTGGAAGAGACGACGGCGGCAAGCCGCGAACTCGCTTCCCAGGCAGACAGCCTGCTTACTCTCGTGCAGCAGTTCAAGATCGAAGGCGAATCGCACACGGCCTATTACCGCGCTGCCTGATCCCAGCCGAAAACCAGATGAAGAAAACGGCGCCGCGAGGCGCCGTTTTCTGTTTGTCGAACAACGTCAATGACTTGGAAAATGTCCGCCATGGTTGTGTTCTGCTCGCGACAGGCCACATTTTCTACCGATGTGGGAAAAGACATAGGTAAATTATCATACTTATGAAATTTATTGCATTTTTTCAGGTAATTAGAGGAAAATTTTCTTTAACGTTTAACGCATAGACTATCTGCAATTCATCTTGCAGAGGGCCCTCATGCTGCGCTTTTTCTCGACATCCATCGTCCGCCAGGCGGTCGCGATCACACTCGGTCTGCTTGTGGTCAGCACCGGCGCGATCGTTGCCGTGACCTATTACGACCTCAGCCGCTATGTGATGGACAACGCCGTCTCAGATGCCAGGGATGCAAACCGCACCATGGCCATCCTCTATGGCGCAGGCGATCAGAGCGCCACGATCACGGTCACGGATTCGCAGCTCGCTACCGTCACCGAAGAAAAGATCCCCGCATTCACCGACCACTCGCTGGTCGATCGTACGGCTCAGGCGATCGCCGGCGTCGCGACGATCTTCGACAAGCAGGGCAGCGACTATGTGCGCGTCTCAACCAATGTGAAGAAGGAAGACGGCAGCCGCGCCGTCGGAACCAAGCTCGCTGCCGATCATCCGGCGCAGACGGTGCTTGCCAAGGGCGACGCTTACTACGGCCCGGCTGTCCTGTTCGGGAAGAACTACATGACCGGCTATTTCCCTGTGAAAAATGCCGCCGGCGCCAATACCGGCATCCTCTTCATCGGCATTCCGATGGAGGTTTATTTCGCCCGGCTGCAGCATCTGCAGGTCCTCGTCATCGGCGCAGGTGCCGCCGTCATGCTGGCCGTCAGCCTGCTGGCCTTCTTCGCCATCCGCCGGACGGTCAGCCCGCTCCAGGCGCTGACGAAGACGGTGCATGCGATCTCCTCGGGCAATCTCTCCGGCGCCATTCCCTGCGTCGACAAGCGCAACGAATTCGGCGAGATCGGCCGCGCCCTGGAAGCGTTCCGCGACAGCGCGAAGGCACGCCAGGATCTGGAGACCCAGGCTGCCGAACAGCGCGCGCTGACGGAAGCCGAGCGCACCCGCAACGACGCCGACAAGCGTACCCTCGATGGTCAGATTGACTTCGCCGTCAACCAGCTCGCCGCCGGTCTCGGCCGTCTGGCGCAGGGCGATGTTTCGGAAACCATCGAAACGCCTTTCGTCGGCCGTCTCGAGCAGCTGCGCGTCGATTTCAACAGCTCGCTGCTGCGTCTGCAGGACACGCTGTCGAGCATTCGCGACAATGCCAACGCCATCCAGCGCAACAGCCGCGCAATGCTGGCCTCTGCCGGCGAGCTCTCGAAGCGCACCGAGGCCCAGGCCGCCAATCTTGAAGAGACGGCTGCCGCTGTCGAGGAAATCACCGTTACCGTCCGCTCTTCCGCGGAACGGGCCCGCGAGGCCAACAACACCGTGGCGCTGACCAAGAAGACCGCCGACAGCTCCGGCGCCGTGGTCGGCGATGCCGTGGCTGCCATGGGGCGCATCGAGGAAGCGTCGCAGAAGATCGAACAGATCATCGAGGTCATCGACGACATCGCCTTCCAGACCAATCTTCTGGCGCTGAATGCCGGTATCGAAGCCGCCCGTGCGGGTGAAGCGGGCAAGGGCTTTGCCGTTGTCGCGCAGGAAGTGCGCGAACTGGCGCAGCGCTCGGCCGATGCCGCCCGCGAGATCAAGGGTCTGATCGAGAAGTCGACCCGCGAGGTTACGGCTGGTTCGGAGCTGGTGCAGAAGACCGGCAATGTCCTGGCTTCGATCAGCCAGGAGATCATCGTAATCAGCAAGCATGTCGAGACGATTGCCACGGCCAGCCAGGATCAGTCGGCCGCTCTTCAGGAGGTCAACGGTTCGGTCAATGCCATGGACCAGATGACCCAGAAGAACGCTTCGATGGTCGAGGAGACGACGCAGGCAAGCCGCCAGCTCGCCGACGAAGCCGACGCCCTGATGGGCCTGCTCCAGCAGTTCCGCATCGGCAATGTTTCAGTCGCTCACCGGCCGGCAAGGCAGGCAGCCTGATCCAGCCGTTTTGCAGACATGCTTCCGGGCCGCGCCTCATCAGCGCGGCCTTTGTTTTTGAGGCCGATATCCGTCAGCCACGCGATGGCCCCTACAATCCGCGAGTTGCCATATTGCTCGTAGAATTCGTCCTCCGACGTCTGGCGGCAAATACGCCCGCCCTGCGACAGTCCGATCATGTTGGCGATGGCGATCTGGTCGATCATGATGATGTCCTCCGTTTGACGAGACATCACTTCAGATACACAGCAAAAATCGCTTCTTAAACAGGTGAAATCGGCATACGATTTTCACCGATGAAAAACACCACTTGGGATTCCTATCAGCTTTTCCTGCAGGTGGCGCGGCTTGGCGGTCTGACCGGCGCCAGTGGGACGAGTGGGCTCAGCCCGGCTACCGTCGGCCGCCGCATGCTCGAACTCGAACAGGACACCGGCCGGACGCTGTTTGTCCGCAGCCAGACCGGTTATCGCCTGACCCCGGACGGACAGGCATTGCTCGACCATCTGCAGGAAATGGAAGCCGCTGCCCGCAAGATCGATGCCTGGCGGCAATCGGGCGAGGGTGCGGCAACGGTCAGGGTGGCTGCCGGAACATGGGTGGCCTGGCTGCTGACCGAGAATTTTTCAGCGATCCGCATGCGCGGCGATGCGTTCTCAGTTTCGCTTACAATCGGCGAAACGCGCGCTAATCTCTCTTACCGCGAAAGCGATATCGGCATTCGCGCCTTCGAGCCCGAAGAGGCGAATCTCGCCGCCCGGCTGCTCGGCGAGGTCGCCTATGCCGTCTATGTCAGGCGCAATGCCGCCGAGGCCGCCGAGCAATGGGTGGCCGTTGCCGAAGACGAAGCGATCTCCGGCTATCTGCGCTGGCCCTATCGAAACGCATCCGGCCCGATCGCCGCCACCGTCAACCGGCCGCGATCGCTGCCGGATCTGGTGCGGGCGGGTGCGGGCAGGGCGGTCCTGCCCTGTTTCGTCGGCGATCTCGATCCCGAGCTACAGCGTCTCGGCGCCGAAATCCCGGAATTGCGGCATCGCCAATGGATCGTCATGAACAATGAAGACCGCCACCGGCCGGAAATCCGCGCGGTTGCCGATCGCATGACGAAGCTGTTGAAGAGCTATTCCGATCTCTTCGCCGGAAAGCGGGCCAGCCGCAGCTGAATGCGAACCAATCCTAGGGGATCAGCCGCCGCACCAGCGCCACCTGGCTGTTGACGCCAAGCTTGGAGAAGATGTTCTTCAAATGCGAGCGCGCCGTCTCGTAGCTGATGTCGTTGAGCTTGGCGGTATCGCGCAGCGACAGGCCGCTGGCGATGGAGGAGGCAATGCGCAGTTCGGCCGCGGTCAGGTGCTCGTTGCCGCTCAGCCTGTCGTTCAGATGGGCGCAGGTGCCGCCGGAGCGTTCGATGATCAGCGCCGATGTCGGCTCCTGCAGGAACTCGCTCATGAAATCGGATTGCAGCCGAACCAGCGTATACTTCACATTGCCGATGCGCCCGCTGCAAACCGGCTGCAGCGGCTCGCTGGAATGGCCGGTCGCGCGCAGCTGCTCGTTGATACCGGCGTCGTTGACATTGAGCCGCCCGGTCGGCGTGACGCTGATGCCGCAGCCTTCGGTGAGCAGCCTTTGTGCGGCAGCGTTCATCGAGCGCACCTTGCGCTCCTCGCCGAGATAGATCAGCCCGACGCCGATCGCATCGAGCAGCGGCTTGCCGCCTGCCTCGTTGCTTCGCTCGCGGCGCAGGTAGTCGAAAGCCCGCCGAAGATGCGGGGCAAGCTCGGTCAGCACCTGCGCATTGGTGCGGTTATAGCCGGTGTCGGTGCTTGAAGTCAGGGTCGAGAGATTGAAGGACCGGCCCTTCTCCCGCATGATCGTCACGCCGATGCTGCTGCGGCAATCGATGCTGCGCAGGTAGTCGTGATAGAATTCGGTTTTCAACAGCTCTTCATGCGGCAGCATCTGATCGGCGATCACGCCCAGCCCGACGGGCCGTACGGCCGCCTTCGCCATCCACGGGTTCACCGTGCTGAAATGCGTGTTGTAGGCTTCGGCTGCCGAGCCATCGAGACCCGACGAAAGCGACAGTCCGCCGGAGCCGAGAACGGCATCGTGAAAAAACAGCGTCGATTTTCCATCCGGCATGCGCGTGTTCAGCGTATCCAGAAAATCCTGCCAGCTGGTTTCCCCGAGCAGTGCCCCATAGACCAGGTCGGTCAGGGACTGCACGTCCGCGCGTATCATTGCAGGCATATGATGTCCCATAAGAGCTTGAAGACATTATGCTCGCCTTTGCCGGGACTGACAATTGCGTCAAATGACGCAGAAGGCGCCGGTTTTTCCGGCGCCTTCTCCTCCTTTAGGCGCGGTTGGCAACGACAACCGGGATCATCAGATCGCCCCAGTTGCCGTCGCCTCCGTGATGGCGGGCGGACCGGACAAGCTCTACGGAAACTCCGGACTCGACCGCCTTCATGACCGACGCGTTGAGCCGGTGCAGATCGTTGGCGAGCATGCGGATCATGCTCTGCTGGTCCGGCGTCATCGTCGATGCTTGTTCTTCCGCGCGTTCGCGGACACGTGAGATGGAAGCCATTGTCTTCTCCTCCTGTTGCGCGGTCATTCCGCTGCGGGTTTGAACTGTGCGTGTTCGGTCGATTCTCGCATCGCTGTCGTCGAGGACAGGCCGCCGGTGATGGCGAGCGATACGGCATCGAAGTAACCGGTGCCGACTTCCCGCTGATGCTTCGTCGCCGTATAGCCATTGGCCTCGGCGGCGAATTCCGCCTGCTGCAGCTCGGAATAGGCCGCCATCTGCCGGTCCTTGTAGCCGCGCGCCAGTTCGTACATGCCGAAATTCAGCTGGTGGAAGCCGGCAAGGGTGATGAACTGGAACTTGTAGCCCATGGCGCCGAGCTCGCGCTGGAACCGGGCGATCGTCGCTTCGTCGAGGTTCTTGCGCCAGTTGAAGGACGGCGAGCAGTTATAGGCGAGCATCTTGCCCGGATGAACCTTGTGCACGCCCTCGGCAAAGCGCCGTGCCTGATCCAGATCCGGCTTCGACGTCTCGCACCAGATGAGATCGCAATAGGGCGCATAGGCGACGGCGCGGGCGATGCAGGGCTCCAGGCCGTTGCGCACCTGATAGAAGCCCTCGACCGTGCGCCCGGCATCGTAATCGACGAAAGGCTGGTCGCTTTCGTCGATATCCGAGGTCAAAAGCTTCGCCGCCTCGGCGTCAGTGCGGGCGATCACCAGTGTCGGGACGCCCATGACGTCGGCCGCCAGACGCGCAGCGTTGAGGTTGCGGATATGGGCCGCCGTCGGGATGAGAACCTTGCCGCCCAGATGGCCGCATTTCTTTTCGGATGCCAGCTGATCCTCGAAATGGACGCCGGCCGCGCCCGCCTCGATATAGGCCTTCATGATCTCGAAAGCGTTCAGCGGCCCGCCGAAGCCGGCCTCGGCATCGGCAACGATCGGCGCGAACCAGCTCTCGACCGACAATCCCTTGTTTTCCGAGGTCTCGATCTGGTCGGCGCGCTGAAGCGTGCGGTTGATGCGCTTGGCAAGCTCGGGGCCGGCATTGGCAGGATAAAGCGACTGGTCCGGATACATCGCGGACGCCGTATTGGCGTCGGCCGCCACCTGCCAGCCGGAAAGATAGATCGCCTTCAGCCCGGCGCGCACCATCTGCATCGCCTGATTGCCCGAGAGGGCGCCGAGCGCATTGACGAAATCATCCCGGCGCAAGAGCTCCCAGAGCCTGTTGGCGCCGATCTCCGCCAGCGAATGGCTGATCGCCACGGAACCGCGCAGACGCCGGACGTCCTCTGCGGAATAGGGGCGCTCGATACCGTCGAAACGGCCAGCCGGTGCGTTGCGGATCAGCTTGTCAAACTCAGTCACAGTATCCTCCTTCGGCGTCATTTGCCTGTGTGACAGAATTTACAAATCACGCGAGAGTGGCCAGAAAATACTTGATTATTAGGCATGGAAAGAGGTTATATTGCCTTGGGTTTTACAAGGTCGCTATGTCAAATTGTAAAGATTTGTAAAAGGCTGGCATATGGAACGGAAGATCTTCGCGGGGCCGAAAGTCAGGCGTATCCGCAACGGCCTGGGCGTCACGCAAACGGCGATGGCCGAGGCGCTCGGCATCTCGCCCTCCTATCTGAATCTCATCGAGCGCAATCAGCGGCCGCTGACGGTCCAGCTGCTGCTGAAGCTCGCCTCGGTCTACAAGGTCGATCTCGATGATCTCCAAAGCGAACCCGGCAACAATCTCGCCGGATTGCGCGAAGTCTTTGCCGATGCGCTGTTATCGGGCGAGCTGCCGGGCGATCAGGAGCTCGTCGAGATCGCCGAGGCGGCGCCGAATGCGGCAAGCGGCATGGTGAAGCTCTACCGTGCCTATCGCGAACAGGCGGCCCGGCTGTCGGATTTGAGCGCCCTCATGGCCGGCGACGCCCATGTCCCGGCCGCCGGTGCCCGGCTTCCGGCGGACGAAGTCCGCGATGTGCTGGAGCGGCGCCCGGCCTATTTCGCCATGATCGAGGATGCCGCCGAGCAATTCTTCATGTCGCTGCCATCTGGCGATCTCCAGCAGGTGCTGAAGGACTGGCTGCAGAAGGAGCGCGGCATCACCGTGCGCATCATGCCGGTTCATGTCATGCCGGATCTGCGCCGCCGTTTCGACCGGCATTCGATGCGCCTTTTCATCTCCGAGCGGTTGTCGGCATCCGATCAGCTGCAGGAAATTGCCATCGAAGTGGCAACGCTGGCCCTGCGTGCCGCGATCGGCAAGGAACTCGATGGTCTCGGCCTTTCCACGCCGGAGGCCCAGCGCATTGCCCGCTTCGAGCTGGCGCGCTCCGCGGCGCTGGCGATCATGATGCCCTATGAAGCCTTTCTCGCTGCTGCGAAATCGGTGCGCTACGATCTCGACCTGCTGCGCAGCCGCTACGGCTGTTCGTTCGGGCAGGCCGCCGCCCGGCTGATCATGCTGCAGCGTCCCGGCAATGCCGCGGTTCCGTTTTTCCTGATGGAGGTCGATGCCGCGGGAAACCGTCTGCGCCGGGCAGGTGCTGCCGGTTTCCCGCATGCCCGCTTCGGCGGCGGCTGTCCGAAGCTCGGCATACACGCCGCTCTGCTGCAGCCGGGACAGATCATCGCCGAAACGGCCGAAACGCCCGATGGCTCCGGTTTTCTCACGGTGTCGAGAACGCTCGAAGGCCCTGCCGCGCCTTTCGGCGAACGGATCAGGCGCACCGCTGTGCTCGTCGGCTGCGACGCGCAGTTCCGGGATGCGACCGTCTACAGCCAGGCCACGTCATCTTCGCCACATGCAGTTGCAATCGGCCCAGCCTGCCGCCTCTGTGAGCGAAAAGGCTGTCTTGCCCGCGCCGAGCCGCCGGTCACTCGCCCGCTTGGGCTAGACGAGATGGTGACCGGCCTCAGCGCCTTCGATTTCCAGTGACCGGTGAAATCATTGCGAGCACCCGGATTTAGCGCTTGTCGCCTCCCGAATTCCTTTCTAGTCTAGCCAAAAATCCAGAGGGAATGGGTGTCCGGGGGCGTGATACCTAATAATTATAAAGGCACAGGAGAGATTATGAGGTCAGTCATCGCAAAGCTCGCGGCAACAGCCGCCGTGGCTATTTTTGCAGCAGCGCCATCCTACGCCCAGGAGCGCGTCGTCAATGTCTACAACTGGTCCGATTATATCGACAGCTCGATCCTGGAGGACTTCACCAAGGAAACCGGCATCAAGGTCGTCTACGACACCTTCGATTCCAACGAGACGCTGGAAACCAAGCTCCTGGCAGGTGGCACCGGCTATGACGTGGTCGTTCCGACGGTTTCCTTCATGCAGCGCCAGATCGCTGCAGGCGTCTATCAGAAGCTCGACAAGTCGAAGCTCCCGAACCTGTCGAATATGTGGGACGTCGTCATGAAGGGCGTCGCCACCTTCGATCCGGGCAACGAATACAGCGTCGACTACATGTGGGGCACCACCGGCATCGGCTATAATGTTGACAAGGTGAAGGCCGCCCTCGGAACGGACGAGAAGCCGAACTGGGATTCGCTCTTCGATCCGGCAAAGGCTGCCAAGCTCAAGGATTGCGGCATCTACATGCTGGATTCGCCGACCGACGTCATTCCGTCTGTTCTCGCCTATCTCGGCCTCGATCCGAACAGCAAGAAGCAGGCCGATCTCGACAAGGCGCAGGAAGTGCTGCTCGCGGTCCGTCCGTTCGTGCGCAAGTTCCACTCGTCCGAATATATCAGCGCGCTCGCCAACGGCGATATCTGCATCGCGCTCGGCTATTCCGGCGATATGTTCCAGGCGCGTGACCGCGCGGCGGAAGCCAAGGCTGGCGTCACCATCGACTATTCGGTTCCGAACCAGGGCGCGCAGATCTTCTTCGACGTCTTCGGTATCCCGAAGGATGCACCGCATGTCGAAGAGGCACATGCCTTCATCAACTACATGATGAAGCCTGAAGTCGCCGCCAAGGCATCGAACTTCGTCTATTACGCCAACGGCAACAAGGCGTCGCAGCAGTTCCTCGACAAGGCCGTCATCGACGACACGGCGATCTACCCGACGCCTGAAGTTATGGCCAAGCTCTTCACGGTGCCGCCGCTCGATCCGAAGACACAGCGCATCGTCACACGAATCTGGACAAAGGTCGTTACCGGCCAGTAATCGAGACTTCGGCCCGGACGGCAACGCCCGGGCCTTTTATTGACGTGCCGGCCGTCGGGGGAGCGCCGGTTTCAAATCATAATTTCGGGGAAAACCATGAAGTCTCTTGGCAATATTCGCCGCTCCTTCGCGCCGTGGACCGATCCGGCAGCAAAACCCTTTATCTCCTTCAAGAACGTCACCAAGCGCTTCGGCGATTTCACCGCCGTCAACGATCTCAGTCTGAATATCTATCACCGCGAATTCTTCGCGCTGCTCGGCGCATCCGGCTGCGGCAAGTCCACGCTGCTGCGCATGCTGGCGGGCTTCGAACAGCCGACCGCGGGTGAAATCATTCTGGATGGCACGGATATGGCCGGCACGCCGCCCTACAAGCGCCCGGTCAACATGATGTTCCAGAGCTACGCGCTCTTCCCGCACATGACGGTCGAAAAGAACATCGCCTTCGGTCTGCGCCAGGACGGCATGTCGAAGGATGCGATCGGCGAGCGCGTGTCTCAGATGCTGAAAATGGTGAAGCTCGAGCAGTTCGCCTCCCGCAAGCCGAACCAGCTTTCTGGCGGACAGCGCCAGCGCGTCGCTCTCGCCCGCTCGCTCGCCAAGCGCCCGAAGGTGCTTCTGCTGGATGAGCCGCTTGGCGCGCTCGACAAGAAGCTGCGCGAGGAAACCCAGTTCGAACTGATGGACCTGCAGCAGAATCTCGGCCTCACCTTCGTCGTAGTAACCCACGACCAGGAAGAGGCGATGACCATGGCCGACCGCATCGCGGTCATGAGCCATGGCAAGGTCGTTCAGGTCGCGACGCCGGCTGAAATCTACGAAGCGCCCAACTGCCGCTTCGTGGCCGACTTCATCGGCGATGTGAATATCTTCGACGGCAAGGTGGTTTCCGCCGATGGCACGAGCGTCGAGCTCGCCGTCGATGCAGGTCTGACGATCAAGGTCGCAACATCGGATATGCCCCCTAAGGGCAGCAGCGCCGGTTTCGCGATCCGTCCCGAGAAGCTCAGGGTCACCCGCCAGCCGCCCGCAAATCCCACCGTCAACGCATCCTCGGGCGAGCTTTGGGACATTGCCTATCTCGGCGACATGACCGTCTTCCACGTCAAGCTGAAGAACGGCCAGGTGGTCAAGGCGTCGTCGCTGAACGCGCAGCGCGCGGTCGACGATCCCTTCACCTACGATCAGGACGTCTGGGTCACCTTCGCCGAAGATGCCGGCGTGCTGTTGAAGGATTGATCATGGGCAAGCTCGGTTCAGCCGTCTACAATCGCCTGGTGATGATCATCCCCTATGCGTGGCTTCTGATCTTCTTCCTGGCGCCGTTCTTCATCGTCTTCCGCATATCGCTCTCGGCGACGGCGATTGCCATGCCGCCCTACGAGCCGTCCTTCTCGTTCGCCGACGGCTGGAGTGGCATCCTCGACAAGATGTCGACCTTCTCCTTCGACAATTACAGCTACCTGATCGACGATCCGCTTTATTTCAACGCCTATATCTCGAGCCTTGTCATTGCCGGGATCTCGACCTTCCTGACGCTGCTGATCGCCTATCCGATCGCCTATGGCATGGCGCAGGCGCCGCGCAGCATCCGTCCGACGCTGTTGATGCTGGTCATCCTGCCGTTCTGGACGAGCTTCCTGATCCGCGTCTACGCCTGGATCGCCATTCTCAAGCCGGAAGGGCTGCTGAACCAGGTGCTGATCGGAACGGGGATCATTGATACGCCGCTGATCATCCTGAACACCAACATCGCCGTCTATATCGGCATCGTCTATTCCTACCTGCCGTTCATGGTGCTGCCGCTCTATTCCTCGCTGGAAAAGATGGATGGCACCCTGATCGAGGCGGCGCAGGATCTCGGCTGCACGCCGATCCGGGCCTTCTGGCGCGTCACCTTCCCGCTGTCGCTGCCCGGCGTCGTCGCCGGCTGCATGCTGGTCTTCATTCCCGCCGTCGGCGAGTTCGTCATCCCCGATCTGCTCGGCGGATCGCAGACGCTGATGATCGGCAAGACGCTGTGGAACGAGTTCAATTCGAACCGCGACTGGCCGGTCTCCTCGGCCGTGGCGACCATCCTTCTCTTGATCCTCGTGGTGCCGATCGTGTTCTTCCAGAATGCGCAGGCCAAAGCCGATGAGCAGGGGAGATAAGAGATGCTACGCTGGACACGCTTTAACATCATCTCCGTCACGCTCGGCTTCGCCTTCCTCTATCTGCCGATCGTGCTCCTCGTCATCTTCTCCTTCAACGAGTCCAAACTCGTTACCGTCTGGGGCGGCTTCTCGACCAAGTGGTACGTGTCGTTGATGCACAACGACGCGCTGCTGGATGCCGCCTGGGTGACGGTCCGCGTCGGTGTCCTGTCGGCGACGGCGGCAACCATTCTCGGCACGCTGGCGGCCATCACGCTGGTGCGGCACACGCGCTTTCGCGGCCGCATGCTGTTTTCGGGCATGGTCTACGCGCCGTTGGTCATGCCTGAAGTCATCACCGGCCTGTCGCTGCTGCTGCTCTTCGTGGCAATAGGTCTCGACCGTGGCTTCTGGACGATCACGCTGGCGCACACCACGCTGACCATGTGCTTCGTGGCTGTTGTCGTTCAGTCCCGCCTGATGACCTTCGATCAGTCGATCGAGGAAGCGGCACAGGATCTCGGCGCGCCGCCGGTCCGCACCTTCTTCGAGGTCACGCTGCCGATCATCGCACCCGCCGTCTTTTCCGGCTGGATCCTGGCCTTCACCCTGTCGCTCGACGATCTCGTCATCGCCAGCTTCACCTCCGGTCCGGGGGCGACGACGCTGCCGATGAGAATCTATAGCCAGGTGCGATTGGGCGTGACGCCTGAAATCAACGCGGTCTGCACCCTGCTGATCGCGGTCGTCGCCGTCGGCGTCATCGCCGCTTCGGTGATCACCAAACGCCGCGAAGTCCAGCGGGAGCGCGATGAGCGCGCTGCCGCCAATGCGCCCTGATTACTGCGCGTTCGGTGCCGGCTGAGCAACCACCGGCACCGGCGAAATCACCGGATTGGGCCAGGAGCCGCCGATGAAGAATGGCAGCAGCGGAAGCTCCGCTGCTCGCGTATCGTCGGTCGCCTGCAGAGAGCCGGAAAGCGCGAGCCCGCTGGATTGCAGAGGAATGAGACCCGACAGGCTGAGCGTTTCGACCGTGCCCTGAACCCGCACGTTCTCAAGATCGGCGGATCCGGCGGAGAGGTTTGCCGTCAGCTCGGCCCGCGTGAATGGGAAGGAGTGGTCACCGGCAGCATTGAGCGGAAAGAACCTCTGCTGCGCCGCCTGATTGCGGATCGCCTCCACATCGAAGTTGGCGATCGACCCGGCCCCGGCCTGAAACACAACCTGTCCGTTGACATCCTCAAGCCCGGCCGTCCAGAGCGGCTTTGCGGTTTTCAGCGAAACGTCAAGCGAACCCGTGGTCAGCGGCAGCGGACCTTTCAGCTGCAGCCGCTCGACCAACGCTCCGAAATCCGCGCCGCGGATCGACATCTGCAGCTTGCCGCCACCGTCGAAGTCGCCACGCGTTGCTTCCAGATGCGCGGACATCTCGCCGCCTTCGAACTGGCTGTCGCCGATATCGAACTTCGCCTCGTTGCTGGATACGATGATGCTGGCGCCGACATTCGATAGAGCGAATGGCTGAAGCTGCATTTCCTTGGCCGAGAACCGCAGGTCGAGATCCAGCCGCTGCAGCGGCCCGCCATCGGGCGTCGCGCCCTCTTCGCCCGCTGCAAGCCGCAGCGCGAAAGCGTCGAAGAAGGGCTTGAGGTTCATCGTGTCGAAGGCAAGCGTGCCCCCGAGCTTCGCACGGTTGTTGCGGACGTTGGAGACGTCCATCACGCCGGTTGCGGTAGAGCCGTTGAGGCCGAGCGTGACGTTGTTGAAACGAAGCCCATTGGCTGCCGAGATCACGTCGCTGCCGATCGAAAAAGATTTGAGGCTCTCGGTCCCGGGGATCGACTTGCCCGACCATGCCAATAGGGCAGGGACATCGGCAATGTTGGCCGTGACATTCCCTGACAGGCCGTCGAGCCTTGATATGCTTCCGAGTCCGGAGAATGCCGCGGTCATCAGGCCTGATGTCAGCGACGCTTTGATCTCGGCGGTCTTGCCATCGAACACCAGCAGCGGCGTGCGCGACGAGAAGTCGATCTTCAGGTCCTGGCCGCTGGTGCGCGCGATCAGCACGGCCGACATTCCGCTCGACAGTCTTGGCCAGTTGATATCGGCAGTCACCCCATCGAAATGGTAGGTCTTGGCCGTCGAGAGATCGGCGATATTGAATGTGCCGTCCTCGACGGTAATCGCGCCGACCTCCGCATCAAGCTTCGGATCGAGAAGCTCGGCATTGCCATCCTGGTGGGCGCCATCGATCGCTTTGGCAAGCTGGCCGGCATAGGTCCAGTCGATCAGGCCTTGCTGGTCGCGGGTCAGCGACAGGTTGGGCCGCAGCAGATGGAATTCGTGGAAGCTTGCCCGGCCGCGCAGAGCATCGATCAGGCTGAAATCAGCCGAAAGGCTCTCGATCGTGCCGAGCAGTTTGTTGCCCGCGTTTGGCGGTTGCCGGATGGTGATCTGGTTCAGCGTGATGCGCGGCGTCGGCCAGAATTCCAGCCCCGGGCTGCCCTTGATCTCGGCTTTGTAGCCGGTCCAGCGCGACAGCGCATCTTCGATGCCGGAGCGCACCATGCCGGTCGAGACGAGGAAAGGTGCGGCAACGCGCAGGGAGACAAAGATGACGGCGGAAACAAGCAAGAGCATCGTCGCCAGACGTGCGATACCCGGCAGCCAGCGCGAAACGGGGGCCATCTTTCTACGCCACTTCGGTTGTCTTGACGTACTCATCAGCTCCGCCAGTCTTTTCAGTCGCTTACCGGTTATGCGCTGAGTTTGCCGGATATATGAAATACGCGCCATATGCAATTCGGCTGGCCGTGCAGTTGGCGCAATGCACGCTTTATAATGCAGTGCAGCATGTTATATAGCGAATAAACGGGAGGAAAATGCGATGAACGACATTGGGCCGCTCTGGACGCCGTCACGGGAATTCATTGAAGCAAGCCCGATGTATGCCTTCATGCAGCATTGCAATGCCGGCTTCGGATTGGCGCTTGACGACTACGCCGGCCTGCATGCCTGGTCGATTGCCGAGCGCGAGAAATTCTGGGCAGCTCTCTGGGATTTCTGCGGCGTTCGCGGCGACCGGGGCGATCGTGTGCTTGCCGATGGCGATCTCATGCTGAAGGCTCGGTTCTTTCCCGATGCCAGGCTGAATTTCGCGGAAAACCTGCTGTCAACCGAGGGCGAAGGCGATGCGCTGATCTTTCGCGGCGAGGATAAGGTCGAGGATCGCTGGTCGTGGAACCGTCTCCATGAGACGGTCTCGAAGCTGCAGCAGGCTTATCGTGCACTCGGCATCGGCGAAGGCGATCGCATTGCCGCGATGATGCCCAACATGCCGGAGACCATCGCCTGCATGCTTGCGGCCGCCTCGATCGGTGCCATCTGGTCCTCCTGTTCTCCGGATTTCGGCGAGCAGGGTGTGCTCGATCGCTTCGGCCAGATTGGCCCGAAGCTGTTCATTGCCTGCGACGCCTATTGGTATTCGGGCAAGCTGCAGGATGTCTCCGCCAAGATCTCTGCCGTCGCCGCCAAGCTGCAGGCGCCGTCGATGATCGTTCACTATGCCGGTGATGCTGAGGCCGTGGCGAGAGCGACACCCGGCGCCAAGACCTTCGCCGAAATCCTTTCGCCCTATCAGGCAAAGGCGGTCGAATTCACACCGCTGCCATTCTCCCATCCGCTCTATATCCTCTTCTCGTCGGGCACCACGGGGGTGCCGAAATGCAT
The DNA here is from genome assembly GCF_056394605.1 of Rhizobium sp. 10N427. NCBI lineage: Bacteria > Pseudomonadati > Pseudomonadota > Alphaproteobacteria > Hyphomicrobiales > Rhizobiaceae > Rhizobium > Rhizobium sp. 10N427. Next base: position 183,204 of record NZ_JBFTID010000008.1, read on the forward strand.
CGTCCATTCGGCGGGCGGCACGCTGTTGCAGCACCTGAAGGAGCACCGCCTGCATTGCGGCATCAAGCCCGGCGACCGGCTCTTTTATTTCACCACCTGCGGCTGGATGATGTGGAACTGGCTGGCAAGCGGCCTGGCCGCGGGCGCCACGCTCTGCCTCTTCGACGGCTCGCCTTTCGCGCCTGACGGCAATGTTCTCTTCGACTACGCCCAGGCAGAGAAATTCGCGATCTTCGGCACGTCGGCGAAATATATCGATGCCGTGCGCAAGAGCGGCCTGACGCCGCGCACCAGTCACGACCTTTCGAGCCTCCGGCTGATGACCTCGACCGGTTCACCGTTGTCGCCCGAAGGGTTCACCTTCGTTTACGAAGGTATCAAGGAAGACATCCAGCTCGCTTCGATCTCGGGAGGCACGGATATCGTCTCCTGCTTCGTCCTCGGCAATCCGCTGCAGCCGGTCTGGCGCGGCGAGATCCAGGGTGCAGGCCTCGGCCTCGCCGTCGATGTCTGGGACGACGAAGGCAAGCCGGTGCGCCAGGAAAAGGGCGAACTCGTTTGCTCCAAGGCCTTTCCGTCCATGCCTGCCGGCTTCTGGAACGACCCTGACGGTGCCAAATATCGCGCTGCCTATTTCGAACGCTTCGACAATGTCTGGTGTCACGGCGACTTCGCCGAATGGACGCAGCATGGCGGTCTGGTCATCCACGGCCGGTCCGACGCAACACTCAATCCGGGTGGCGTGCGCATCGGCACCGCCGAGATTTACAATCAGGTCGAACAGATGGAAGAAGTCGCGGAAGCGCTGTGTATCGGCCAGGATTGGGATGACGACGTCCGCGTCGTGCTGTTTGTCCGTCTCGCACCGGGCGTGTCGCTGAGCGAAGATCTGGTGAAGACGATCAAGACCCGCATCCGCACGGGTGCATCGCCGCGCCACGTGCCAGCCAAAATCATCGCCGTCACAGATATTCCCCGCACAAAGTCTGGCAAGATCGTCGAACTCGCCGTGCGTGAGGTCGTCCACGGCCGGCCGGTCAAGAACAAAGAGGCGCTTGCAAACCCGGAAGCGCTGGAGCTTTTCGCCGGATTGGCTGAACTAAACGGCTAATTTCAATAAAAGGCGCCTGAAACTACAAGCTTTCACCTTTGATAGCTTCCCAGCCGCGGCAACCCTTCGTTAAGAAAGGTTGGTCAAAGGTGAAGCAACTTGGAGCTGTGGATGATAGGCAGCTAGGAGCCCTTGGCTCCCGTGACATGACGTTGAGCGACTAAGCCCTTGTTGAACAGCACCAAAGTTGAACAGCACCAAACTCCAGGCAGCCTAGACCTCGGGCTGCCTTTTTTCGTTTTCGAGCGGTTCAATCCGGCGAGGATACGCCTCAGTCGGCAAGCACCCGCTGGGACGGGAAGGTGATCTCCACCAGCGTGCCTTCGTTCGGCGCCGAATTGATCGCAAAGATCGCCCGGTTGGCATCAACCATCGCCTTGGTCAGCGGCAGACCAAGACCGGTGCCGTCGCCGCGGTGGCGGGATTGCGCCGAGACCTGGCGGAACGGCTTCATCGCCTGATCGAGCTCGCTGCGGGTCATGCCGATACCGGTATCGCGGACGCGCAAGACGACGCTTCCATTGCTTTCATACGAGGTCGAAACGACGATCTGCCCGCCTGAAGGCGTGAAACGGATGGCATTCGACAGGATGTTCAGGGCGATCTGTTTTACCGAGCGCAGATCGGCAACGACGTTGGGCACCGAATGCGACAGCGCCGTGCGGATGATCACCCGCTGACCATTCGCCTGCGGCTGCACCAGCGCCACGGCCTCCGAAATCGCATCGTTGAGCCCGACGGAGGCGAAGTCGAGATCCATCTCGCCGGCTTCGATCTTCGAAATGTCGAGCAGGTCGTTGACGATATCGAGGACGTGGCGGCCGGAGCGGCCGATATCGTTGGCATATTCGATGTAGCGCGGGTGGCCGATCGGTCCGAAGCGCTCGCCGGCCATCATGTCGGAGAAGCCGATGATGGCGTTGAGCGGCGTGCGGATCTCGTGGCTGATGCGGGCCAGAAAGTCGGTCTTGTGGGCATTGGCCGTTTCGGCGGCGCCCTTGGCGTTGCGCAGCTCGTCTTCGGTGCGCTTCCATTGGGTAATGTCGCGGATGACGGCGCAGTAGCCGCTGGAGGACGTCAGCCGTCCCATTGTCATGAATAGTGGCACGAAACCGCCGGCGGCTTCGCGGGCGATCACTTCGCGTCCATCGTTCAGCACGCTGGCAACGCCATGGCCCGAAAGACCATTCAGATAGTCGAGAACAGCCTTCTGGCTCTCATGCGCAAACAGCATGACGAAGGGTTTGCCGCGCGTTTCCTCTTCGTCATAGTTGAAGAGCGCGCTTGCCGAACGGTTCATCGAGCGGATGTCGCCCTCGGCACCGATGACGACCACACCGTCGGTCGCCGTTTCCAGGATCGAGCGGAGTTCTTCGACTTCGACCTGCAGCTTGGCAACCTTCTCGACCATCCGGTCGGAGCGGTTGTCGTGGCGCGTATCTTCGGCCTTCCCCGCTGGGGCTTCCTTATTCTCGACCGGCATCAGCGCCAGCATCAGCGCACTGGCGTCTTCCCAGCGAACCGATTGCAGGCGGGCGGTGACGGGTACGACGCGGTCATCGGCGGTGACAAGCATCATCGCGCCAGGGCGGCCGGCATTCTCGTCCAGCTCGTGCCGTTGCAGCAATGCATCCAGGCCACCAACCTCGTTCAGCTCGCTGAGAGACGTGTAGCCGGTCAGGCGCATGAATTCGGGATTGGCATGGATCAGCGCGTCGCCGGCATGGATCAGCACCGCGACCGGCAGCTGATCGACGGTCGCCGAGGAAAGCCCATCGACCATCTTCACACGCGGCGGGATGACGGTGCTCAGCATTTCCATCGGGCTGAAGGATGTCTCCGGCAAGCCCTCGGTTGCGTCGTCATCGCTGTTGCCGTCAGCTGCCGCCGCCGTAGGCTGTTCGCCATCGCTGGCAGCTTCGGCGATCTCCGCTTCCGCAGGCTCGGCGGGTTCTTCCGCCACAGCGGCGATCTCTTCGTCCGGCGGTACGGAATCATTCGCCGCAACCGGGATATCTTCGACCGGCGTCACTGCTTGGACCGCGTCAGCACCTGCGGGCTCGTCTTCTGCAGAGCCGCCTTCACGCACGCCGAAGGCCTCGAGCCGCTTGGCGATCTCGCGGAAGTTGGCCTGTTCGGACGCGCTCAGTCCCGGGCCGGCATTGTGCAGTTGCACGATCTTGTCGGTCAGGCGGCGGCTTGGTGTTTCGGCAAGGCGCAGCGCCGGAGGCTCTTCGCGCGGCGCAGGCAATTCGGTTGGGGCGGGCGCTTCTTCGACAACAGCCGCCACCGGTGCGTCCTCGGCGGGCGAGGGCGACCCGGCATGAACGTCTTCCAATGGCTGGTCGAGACTTGCGGCATCGCGTCCGATACCATCCGGCCCGAGTGTCAGCCCAAGGGCCAGCGGATCTTCAGCTGCATCTGAAAGGCGCACGACGCCAAATCCGCGGAAACCGTCGAACTCGCGGTGGCGCGTATAGGTCGGCAGCGCGGCGAGATCGACCGGCACGACGAGGCTTGTGCCTTCGATCGGCCAATTTATCGTCTTGCCGGACCAGGTATCGCGGCGCTCCAGCGCCTCGGCGATCTTGCCTTCCGGATCGAGATTGAAGAGCGCGGAGATATCGCTGAAGGCGACGCCGATGATGTTGGCGGCGTTCGGGCCGACGGCCTCGGCAAACTCGTTCGATACCTCGCTGAAGCAACCCTGCGCATCGATCTTCCAGACGAAACGCGTTGCCCGGCTGTTCGGCTGGAACCTGAAGGCGGCGGCAGGTGTCTGTTCGCCGGCGGCGGCTTCCCTTGCAGCCGGAGCATCGGCTACCGGTTCGTCTGCAATCTCTGCAGCGGCGGCTTCGACCAGCGGCGTTTCCACGGTCTCCTCTGCCGGCGCGTCATCTTCAACGGCCTCGTCGGCCTCGTTATGAAGCACGACATTCGGCTGCGGTTCGATCGTAACGGGCTCTGCTTCGACGGACGGCTCCGGCAGCTCATCGGGCGTCTCGTCAGTCACATGCTCGGCGGCGGCCTGCTGTTCTGGCTCGTCCACTGCTGTTTCGCTCTGCGGTTCGCTATCGACGAATTCCTCAGCGCGCGGTTCTTCGGCGAGCGCCTCTTCTGGCTCGTCGACGCTTTCCAGCGTCTCCTCGACCTCTTCAATCCCGGCGACAGCGCTCAGCGCCTCGTCGAATTTCGCGGGAGAGATATGGTTAACGGCGGCTGTGGATAAGCCCTCTTCCGGAGCCGCGGTGTCGATCGGATCGAGATGCCCGAGCACGGTCTCTACGGCAAAAAGCAGATTGAGAACCGGTTCGTCGCTCAGCTTGCCGACGGCGGCCGGGAGATATCCCTTGCCGGTGGCGACCGGGCGCTTGACGAGGCGATCGGGATGGCTGGATGCGAGTGCGGTCAGGGTCTTTGCCGTCTGCTGGGTGATGCCGAGCGAGGCGTATCCGGGGGAGGAAGCGATGACCTCGCCGTCCGCACCGATGACGGCCATATGCGTGTCCGGATCGTCGAGACCTTGTAGCATCTGCGCAGCCGAGGCGGCCGGGCTCAACGCCTTGCCGGCGACGGGGACCGAAAACAGGATAGCGCGCTCGCCGCTCGAAAGCCCGATCAACTCGGCATTTGCCTGAACCGGAACACGCTGGAAGCCTTTGACGATGCGGATTATCAGGCTACGGCTGTCGCCGGTCGCGCTCAGTTGCCGCGCCGTCGTCTCCAGCTGCCGGAAGGTGATGTCGCCGCTGCCGACGCCCTGGTCGAGCAGGTCATAGACGGCAGAATGGCCGAAGAGCTCGGCACCCGCGCCATTTGCCCAGAGCAGGCGGCCGAGGTCGGCGGAAAAAAGCACCAGGGCTTCGCCACGCGAAAAACGCTCCCGCACCCGTTGATGCACGGCAATGTCGATGAACGGGTACTGGACAGCGGGCATGGGGAACCTTGCTACCTTCGGCCTCTTTTAAATTAACGGTCTATTAATAACGATCCGCCGGAAAGGGGTCCAGCGTGAGGCCGCCTTTTCGGGCGGAAAGGTTAACGCGTTGTGCGACGCACAATTATGTTGCAATGCACAATAAGATCGTCTATATAAGCTCTATCCAATCTAAAGGGCGTCAAACGCCCGGACTCAAGGAGCTCGCATCCATGGCTACCATAAAGACCGACGACGTTTTTTCAATGGCTGCATTCGATCCGTCCAAGTTCGCAGAATCGTTCCGCGATTTTGCTGAAAAGGGCGCTCAGCAGTCGCGCGAAGCCTATAGCAAGATCAAGTCCGCTGGCGAAGACGCCGGCAAGACGCTCGAAGCCACGGTTCAGACGGCACAGGCCGGCAGCGTCGAGATCGGTCTCAAGGCCATCGATGCGCTCCGCACCAATGCCGAAAACTCTCTCTCGCACATGGAAGCGCTTCTCGGCGTCAAGTCGGTTGCCGAGTTCTTCGAACTCCAGACCACCTTCTTCCGCAAGCAGGCAGAGCTGACCGTCGAGCAGGCGAAGTCGATGCAGGAAACCTCCAAGCAGGTTGCCGAAAAGCTCGCAAAACCTTCCAAGGAAGCGGCCGAAAAGGTCATGGCGTCCTTCAAGGCTGCCTGATCGATTTCGGGCACATAGAACAAAAGGCTGGACGCTTCGTCCGGCCTTTTTGTACATTGAGGGGAGATAGGGCTTGAATTAATTTTCAAGTCCTCGTATGTGACCCCCGTCGCGCCGAGCGCGGCATTGTGCGGTTGTAGCTCAGTTGGTTAGAGCGCAGGTTTGTGGCACCTGAGGTCGGAGGTTCGAGACCCCCCAACCGTACCATTCTTCCTTCTATATATGATCCCGAAGCGGACCCTGAAGCACAGCAGGGACCATCACATTCTACCGGTCTTGCCGTCCGGGCCCGTCCGCCTATCTACCCGTACCGGCACAGGTAAACTTTCTCTTATATTGCGTTGCAAAATGTGAGCGGCAGTGCCATTTTGTGCCGGGGGTTACTTCAGAGCTGCTTATCGAAGGAGACTTCATGTCCATTTCTCTCAACAATCTGGATGAATCCAAGGCGACTGTGGTGTCTGCGATCAACGTCGCGGCCGAGGTCAAGACTGCGCGCGAAGCCGTCGGCTACAGCATCGACGATCTGGCGGTGACCTGTGGTCTCGTGCCGAGTGAAATTACGGAAATTGAAAATGGAGAAAACGCCGACCCCGCAAAGCTCAAGCGCATTGCCGCTGCCTTGCAGGTCCCGTTGTCTGCCTTCGTTCCGATGTAACTGACGCAGGAACGAACTAAAAAGCCGGTCGATCTGACCGGCTTTTTTCATTTCAGGGGCATTGTTCTATTGCCCTATGGAACTGTCCGATCCTCCCAGTCGTTCTATCAGCGGACGGGAGAACGAGAATGTCGAAGACGCTTTTATATGGCGCGACCAAGGTCGATGAGACGAACGCCGCCTATGCGGCAATCGAAAGCCTCTCGCAATTTCAGTGGAAAAATCGCGTTCTGGTGATTTTCTCAGACAGCGACAACAGCCGCGCCGCTCGCCAGGAAAACCAGCTGCTTGCCGATCGTCTGGCGCTTGAGGAGCGCGACATGATCGTCCTCAAGGTGTCGGGCAGTGCAGTCCGGACCGTCTTCGGCTCAGCGGAGCCGGTCGATGCCGGCGCATTGCGCGAAGCGCTCGACGTATCTGATGCCGGTACCTTTCATGCGGCGCTGATCGGCAAGGACGGCACGGTCAAGCTCAAGGCCAGCGAACCCGTGAGCAATGGCGAGCTGTTTGCCATCATAGACAGCATGCCGATGCGCGCTGCCGAATCCACGAAACCAGAAAATTGAAATCAACAGAGACGGAAGGAGCAGGATATGTCCGTACCCAACGAACCTATCCCCGATCAGCCGCCGATGCCGGGACCCGGCTGGATGCCGGAGCCGCCGATCGAGGAGCCGGAACCCGACAGGCTTCCCGACGAGGCCCCAAACCCCAATCCGGATGAGAACGAAGAGCCGGCGAAGCATCTATAGAAAGATGTGCCGCTCGGCACTGACCAGTTCCTGCAGGAAATCCGAGACGGTGCGCACGCGAACGAGTTCACGGGCGCTTTCGTGGAAGGTCGTCCAATAGGCACGGCGGATGGACGTACCGGGCAGGATGCGGACGAGTTCCGCGTGCTGACGGGCGATATAGTCGTGCAGGATGCCGATCCCCGCGCCGGAAAGCACCGCCTCGGTCTGACCCGTCGCCGAGGAGATCTCGAAGGCCGCATCCCAGTTGCGCATCACTTCACCGGTGAAGTTCAGCGACTGCGAGAAAAGCAGATCTTCGACATAGCCGATCCGCCTGTGCTGCTTCAGAGCCTCGGCATCTGCGGGCAGGCCGTTCTGCGCCGCGTAGCTTTTCGATGCGTAGAGACCAAGTGTGTAGTCGGTGAGTTTCGCGGAAATCAGCCGGCCCTGTTCCGGCCGCTCGAGAGTGATGGCGATGTCCGCCTCGCGCTGCGACAGCGAAAACGAGCGGGGCACCGGCACCAGCTGGATCTTCAGCTCCGGATGCCGCTCGATCAGCCGCCCCATGCGCGGCGCCAGAAACGAGACGCCGAAACCATCGGGCGCCCCGACACGCACCGTTCCGGCGATCGCCGTATCGGTCCGGCCGAGATTGGCCTGCGCTGCCAGCATCTCGGTTTCCATCCGCTCCGCCGACGACAGGAAGATCTCGCCCTCCGCAGTCAGTTCGCAGCCATTGGTGCGGCGAATGAATAGCCGCGTCTTCAAAGCCTCTTCCAGCGAGGTCAGCCGCCGGGACAGCGTTGCGTGGTTCAGCCCCAGCCGCTTCGACGCGGCAAGGATCTGCCCGGTGCGGGCGACGGCGAGGAAGATACGAACATCGTCCCAGTTCATGGCTTGCTGCACATCATGATCGGATCGGCCTCCAGCAGTGTCAGCGATGTCACCATTCCTGCCGTCCCGGTCTTGTATTTCAGGAAATGCGGCGCCCGAAGATGGGCCTCATAGGCTTCCTGGCTGGCATAGACCTCCAGGATACGAATCCTGCTCGGGTTGCCTTTGATCGCCACCGCATTCAGCGACAAGACACCCTCTTCGACGGCAACCGATGCCGCAATCTCCTCGGCGAGCAATGCGCGGTAGGTCTCGAGATGCTGGGGATCGACCTCGATCTCGGCCATTCTGACGATACGATTTTCGCTCATCGCTTACTCGTCTCCTCTGGGATGCCGGTTGCCAATGCAGAAGCGGACCTATCTATCGTTCACAAGGCCGCTTTCCAGTCTTGTAACTTCAATTTGCGCACAACGGTTGCTTATCTCAGCGCATTGATTTGTGCAAATTGAAGTGCGATTGTTCGCCATCGAGAAAATACAGGAGGAGCACTTCATGCGTCAGATCGGACATTTCATCGGCGGCAAGCAGGTCGCGGGTACCAGCGGCCGCACCAGCAACGTCTACAACCCGGCAACCGGCGAAGTGCAGGCGACCGTCGCGCTCGCCAGCGATGCCGAACTGGACGCAGCGGTTCAGAACGCCAAGGCTGCCCAGCCGAAGTGGGCTGCCACCAACCCGCAGCGCCGCGCCCGCGTGTTCATGAAGTTCGTGCAGCTTCTCAATGAGAACATGAACGAGCTCGCCGAACTGCTCTCCAAGGAACACGGCAAGACGATCGAAGACTCCAAGGGCGATCTCATTCGCGGCCTCGAAGTCTGCGAGTTCGTTATCGGCATTCCGCACCTTGCCAAGAGCGAGTTCACCGAAGGCGCCGGCCCGAATATCGACATGTATTCGATCCGCCAGGCTGTCGGCATCGGCGCCGGCATCACCCCGTTCAACTTCCCGGCCATGATCCCGATGTGGATGTTCGCCCCCGCGATCGCCTGCGGCAACGCCTTCATCCTGAAGCCGTCGGAGCGTGATCCGTCCGTGCCGATCCGTCTTGCCGAACTGATGATCGAAGCAGGCCTGCCTGCCGGCATTCTCAACGTCGTCAACGGTGACAAGGGCGCGGTCGACGCGATCCTGACGCACCCGGATATCTCGGCCGTTTCCTTCGTCGGCTCCACGCCGATCGCCCGCTACGTCTATGGCACGGCTGCCCAGAACGGCAAGCGCGCCCAGTGCTTCGGCGGCGCCAAGAACCATATGATCATCATGCCCGATGCCGATCTCGATCAGGCTGCCAACGCGCTGATGGGCGCAGGCTACGGCTCCGCCGGCGAGCGCTGCATGGCGATCTCGGTCGCTGTTCCGGTTGGCGAGGAAACCGCCAACCGTCTTATCGCCAAGCTGACCCCGATGGTCGAATCCCTGCGCATCGGCCCCTATACCGATGACAAGGCCGATCTTGGCCCGGTCGTTACCAAGGAAGCCCAGGCGCGCATCATGGGCCTGATCAACAAGGGTGTCGACGAAGGCGCAAAGCTCGTCGTCGATGGCCGCAACTTCAAGCTCCAGGGCTACGAAGACGGCTATTTCGTCGGCGGCTGCCTGTTCGACAACGTCACGCCCGACATGGATATCTACAAGACCGAAATCTTCGGACCGGTCCTGTCGGTTGTCCGCGCCAAGAACTACGAGGAAGCCCTCGACCTGCCGATGAAGCATGAATACGGCAACGGCGTTGCGATCTACACCCGTGACGGCGATGCGGCCCGCGACTTCGCCTCGCGCATCAATATCGGCATGGTCGGCGTCAACGTCCCGATCCCGGTTCCGCTCGCCTACCACTCCTTCGGTGGCTGGAAGTCGTCCTCCTTCGGCGATCTCAACCAGCATGGCACCGACTCGATCAAGTTCTGGACACGCACCAAGACGGTCACCAGCCGCTGGCCGTCGGGCATCAAGGACGGCGCCGAGTTCGTCATGCCGACGATGAAGTAAGCACATCATCCTGAAAGACTTGGAAAACGGGCTCCAAATGGGGCCCGTTTTTCGTTTGAGACGATGCGGCGAGGGGCCGCATAAACGTGACTCCGATTTTCATATTTTGGAATTGTTCAAAACTATCTTACCCACTATATAGGCTTCAGCCCCATTCGAGTCAGGAGACCGGCATGCGATTGACGAAGCAGACCAACTATGCGGTTCGCATGTTGATGTATTGCGCTGCCAATGACGGACACTTGAGCCGGATTCCGGAAATCGCCAGAGCCTATGGTGTGTCCGAGCTCTTCCTTTTCAAGATTCTGCAGCCGCTCAACAAGGCTGGCCTGGTCGAAACCGTTCGCGGCCGCAATGGCGGCGTGCGTCTCGGCAAGCCGGCAGCTGACATCAGCCTGTTCGACGTGGTCCGCGTCACTGAAGACAGCTTCGCCATGGCCGAATGCTTTGAGGACGGCGCCGTCGAGTGCCCGCTGGTCGATAGCTGCGGTCTCAATTCAGCACTTCGCAAGGCGCTGAATGCCTTCTTCGACGTGTTGACCGAATACTCGATCGACGACCTCGTCAAAGCACGCCCGCAGATCAATTTCCTGCTCGGCATCACCGGCGAGCAGCCTTATCGCAAGGCGGCGATACCCGCTCCGGCTGCTTAATATTTGAATAGTCGAAAGTCATCATGAAGCCACGGCTACCCTCGGTAGCCGTGGCTTTTTAGTTCCGGCTCACGCAGTGTTGATATATCACAGCGCGTTGAAACCGCTTCCAATGCCGTCCACAGACGCGAATTTATACCAAATGCGACAGAATCGCGGTCGAATGTGCCTCAATCTTGCAAATTCAGGCCTATTTTTGACCGAAAATTTCTAAAGTTGGTTTTCTGGAAAAATTTTCTGCCTACGCCGTTGCTTTCAGCAAATAAATATCGTTMCATCGGCCCGCTGATCGGGATAACTAGCGCCGATCTCCAAAGATCAAAAAGAACAAACCTGGGAAACAACATCATGAAAAAGTTCTCTGTCCTGCTGGCAGCGACTGCCCTGGCTTCCGTCATGGCCACCGCCGCCTACTCCAAGACGCTTGTCTATTGCTCTGAGGGATCGCCGGAAGGCTTCGATCCGAGCCTCTACACCGCAGGCACGACCTTTGACGCTTCCTCGCGTACGGTTTACAGCCGTCTCGTCGAGTTCAAGCATGGCGGTACGGAGATCGAGCCGGGCGTCGCCGACAGCTGGACCGTCTCTGACGACGGCAAGGAATACACCTTCAAGCTGCATCCGGGCGTCAAGTTCCAGACCACCGACTTCTTTACCCCGACCCGCGACCTGAACGCCGACGACGTCGTCTTCTCGTTCGAGCGCCAGCTGCGCGCTGACAATCCGTGGAACAAGTATGTCGAAGGCGGTTCCTACGAATACGCTGCCGGCATGGGCTTCCCGGATCTCGTCAAGTCGATCGAAAAGGTTGACGACCTGACCGTCAAGTTCACCCTGAACCGTCCGGAAGCGCCGTTCCTGGCCGACCTGGCCATGGACTTCGCATCGATCGTTTCCAAGGAATACGCCGACAAGCTCGCTGCTGACGGCAAGATGGCTCAGCTGAACCAGCAGCCGCTCGGCACCGGTCCGTTCACCTTCGTTGCCTACCAGCCGGATGCTGTCATCCGCTACAAGGCCAACGAAACCTACTTCAAGGGCAAGGAAAAGATCGACGATCTCGTGTTCGCGATCACCACGGATGCTTCGGTTCGCGCTCAGAAGCTGAAGGCCGGCGAATGCCACATCCTTCCTTACCCGAACGCAGCTGACGTTTCCGAGCTTAAGAAGGACGAGAACCTGACCGTTCTCGAACAGCCGGGCCTGAACATCGGCTTCCTCGCCTACAACACGCAGATGGCCCCGTTCGACAAGCCGGAAGTTCGCCGCGCTCTGAACATGGCGATCAACAAGCAGGCCATCGTTGACGCCGTCTTCCAGGGCGCCGCAACCGTTGCCAAGAACCCGATCCCGCCGACGATGTGGTCATACAATGATGCCGTCGTTGACGACAAGTACGATCCGGAAGGCTCGAAGAAGGCTCTCGAAGCTGCAGGCGTCAAGGATCTTTCGATGAAGATCTGGGCAATGCCGGTTTCGCGTCCTTACATGCTGAACGCACGCCGCGCAGCTGAACTGATGCAGGCCGACTTCGCCAAGGCTGGCGTCAAGGTCGAAATCGTCACCCATGAATGGGCAGAATACCTGAAGCTCTCCTCCGACGTGAAGCGCGATGGCGCCGTCATCCTCGGCTGGACCGGCGACAACGGTGACCCGGACAACTTCATGGACACGCTGCTCGGCTGCACCGCTGTTGGCGGCAACAATCGTGCTCAGTGGTGCAACAAGGACTACGACGATCTGATGAAGAAGGCCAAGCAGACGGCCGACGTCGCAGAACGTACGAAGCTCTATGAGCAGGCTCAGCTGATCTTCAAGAAGGAAGCTCCTTGGGCAACGATCGACCACTCGGTCGTCTTCGTTCCGATGAGCAAGAAGGTCACGGGCTTCCACATGGACCCGCTCGGCATCCACCGCTTCGACGGCGTGGACATTTCCGAATAATAGAAAATCTGTAAACTGTCCGGTGAAAGCCGGGCTTGGCCGGCGGTCGGGATCATCCTGACCGCCGGAAACTATTGGACACCTGCCATGTTACGTTTCTTCATCGGCCGCCTTGCGGTGCTGATCCCAACGTTCCTCGGCGTTTCGCTCATCGCCTTTTCGTTTATCCGCCTGCTACCGGGCGACCCCGTCATGCTGTTGTCGGGCGAACGAGTCATGGCGCCTGAACGTCACGCCCAGATCATGCATGATCTCGGTTTCGACAGGCCGATGTATGTGCAGTATTTCGATTACCTCGGTAAGGTCTTGCACGGCGATCTCGGAACCTCGATCGTCACCAAGCGCCCGGTTCTCGGCGAATTCTTCACACTGTTCCCTGCTACGCTCGAGCTGTCGCTTTGCGCCATCATTCTGGCGGCCGCGCTCGGCATTCCCGCTGGTGTCTTCGCCGCGGTCAAGCGAGGGACGTGGTTCGACCAGAGCGTGATGGGCGTCGCCCTCATCGGCTATTCGATGCCGATCTTCTGGTGGGGCCTGCTGCTCGTCATCTTCTTCTCCGGTTATCTCGGCTGGACGCCCGTTTCGGGCCGCATCTCGCTGATGTATTTCTTCAAGCCGGTCACCGGCTTCATGCTGATCGACAGTCTGCTGTCCGGCCAGGCCGGCGCCTTCAAGTCCGCCGTCAGCTATCTCATCCTGCCGACCATCGTTCTCGCCACGATCCCGCTTGCGGTCATCGCGCGCCAGACGCGTTCGGCAATGCTTGAAGTGCTTGGCGAAGACTATGTGCGCACGGCTCGCTCCAAGGGCCTCAAGCCTTTGCGCGTCGTCGGCGTTCATGCGCTGCGCAACGCCATGATCCCCGTTATCACCACGATCGGCCTGCAGGTCGGCGTGCTCCTGGCAGGCGCGATCCTCACCGAGACGATCTTCTCCTGGCCGGGTATCGGCAAGTGGATGGTCGATGCGGTGTTCAAGCGTGACTATGCGGTCGTCCAGGGTGGTCTCTTGCTGATCGCCGGCATCATCATGCTGGTCAATCTGCTCGTCGATGTCACCTATGGCTTTATCAACCCGCGTATTCGTCATTAGGAGCGGCTCATGAGCACGGTAAGCACAAAAACCGGCCAGCCATCCGTCCTTGCGGAGTTCTGGTACTATTTCTCGCGAAACAAGGGCGCCGTCATCGGCCTCTTCATCTTCCTCTTCATCCTGGTCATAGCCATCGGCGCACCGATCGTCGCGCCGCATGCCCCTGATGAGCAGAACCGCCAGCTGCTGCTGTCGGTGCCGTTCTGGATGGACGGCGGCAGCTTCACCTATCCGCTCGGCACTGATGCCGTCGGCCGTGATATCCTGTCGCGTCTGATCTATGGCGCACGTTTCTCGCTGTTCATCGGCGTCGTCGTCGTCACTCTGTCGGTTGTCGCTGGCGTGCTGATTGGCCTTGTTGCCGGCTATTTCCGTGGCCGCGTCGATATCGTCATCATGCGCCTGATGGACATCATCCTGGCTTTCCCGTCGCTGCTGCTCGCCCTCGTGCTGGTCGCAGTCCTCGGCCCGGGCCTGACCAACGCGATGATCGCCATCTCGATCGTCAACCAGCCGCATTTCGTCCGCCTGACGCGTGCTGCCGTCATGAGCGAGCGCGAGAAGGAATATGTCGTGGCTTCCCGCGTTGCCGGTGCCGGCACGCTGCGGCTGATGTTCAAGACCATCCTGCCGAACTGCCTGGCTTCGCTGATCGTTCAGGCAACGCTCGCCTTCTCGGCGGCCATCCTCGACGCAGCCGCCCTCGGCTTCCTCGGCATGGGCGCACAGCCGCCGACACCCGAATGGGGCACGATGCTCGCCGAAGCGCGCGAATTCATCCAGCGCGCCTGGTGGGTGGTCACTTTCCCGGGTCTGGCGATCCTCATCACCGTCGTTGCCATCAACCTCATGGGTGACGGCCTGCGTGATGCGCTCGATCCCAAGCTGAAGAGGTCCTGATATGGCACTTCTCGAAATCGAAAATCTCGTCGTCGAGTTTCAGACGTCGACAGGTGCGTTCCGCGCCGTGGACGGCGTCTCGCTGAAGGTCGATCCGGGCGAAGTTCTCGCCATCGTCGGCGAATCCGGATCCGGCAAGTCGGTCTCGATGCTGGCTGCCATGGGCCTTCTGCCCTGGACCGCCAAGGTCACCGCCGACAAGATGGTCTTCGACGGCCAGAACCTGCTCGGCATGTCCGGCGCCCAGCGCCGCCAGATCATCGGCAAGGATATGTCGATGATCTTCCAGGAACCGATCGCCAGCCTCAATCCGTGCTTCACGGTCGGCTTCCAGATCGAGGAAGTCCTGAAGATCCACCTTGGCCTCGACAAGGCCGCGCGCCGCAAGCGTGCGATCGAACTGTTCGAAGCTGTCGGTATCCCGAACCCGGCGGAGCGGCTCAACCACTTCCCGCACCAGATGTCGGGTGGCCAGTGCCAGCGCGTCATGATCGCCATCGCGATCGCCTGCAATCCGAAGCTCCTGATCGCCGACGAGCCGACCACCGCGCTCGACGTGACGATCCAGAAGCAGATCCTCGATCTCCTGATGCGTCTGCAGCGTGAGCACGGCATGGGCTTGATAATGATCACCCACAATATGGGTGTGGTCGCTGAAACGGCCGACCGTGTCATCGTTCAGTACAAGGGCCGCAAGATGGAAGAGGCCGACGTCCTGTCGCTCTTCGAAGCGCCGAAGAGCGATTATACCCGCGCTCTGCTCGCCGCTCTTCCAGACAACGCCACCGGTGATCGCCTGCCGACCATCGGCGAGCTTTTCAATCAGGGAGCGGCACAATGACGCCAGTCCTCGAAGCCAAGAATATCGTCCGCGACTACTATCTCCCGGGCGGCCTCTTCAAGCAGGCAAAGACCGTTCATGCCGTCAAGGGCGTGAGCTTCAAGGTTGAGCAGGGCAAGACGCTGGCAATCGTCGGCGAAAGCGGCTGCGGCAAGTCCACGCTTGCCCGTATCGTCACGATGATCGACCCTGCCACGGCAGGCGAACTGATGATCGACGGCAAGAAGGTCGATATCGCCGCCGGCGATCTGACGCCGGAAATCCGCCGCAAGGTGCAGATCGTCTTCCAGAACCCTTATGGTTCGCTGAACCCGCGCAAGAAGATCGGCGACATCCTGATGGAGCCACTGATCATCAACACCAAGACGCCCGCTGCCGAACGGCAGGAACTGGCGATGGCGATGCTGAAGAAGGTCGGTCTCCAGGAGATCCACTTCAACCGCTATCCGCACATGTTCTCGGGCGGCCAGCGCCAGCGTATTGCAATTGCACGCGCCTTGATGCTGAACCCGCGGCTTCTGGTCCTCGACGAGCCGGTCTCGGCCCTCGACCTCTCGGTCCAGGCACAGGTGCTGAACCTGCTCGCCGACCTGCAGGACGAGCTGAACCTGACTTACGTCTTCATCAGCCACGACCTTTCGGTCGTTCGCTACATGGCAGACGACGTGATGGTGATGTATTTCGGCGAAGCTGTCGAATACGGTAGCCGCGATCAGGTCTTCAGCGATCCGCAGCACAGCTACACAAAGACGCTGTTTGCGGCGACGCCGCGGGCCGATGTCGAAACCATCCGGGCGCGTCTGGCCCGCAAGGCTGCTGCTGCCTCCTGAGGCATGGAAATAGCCGGAACAAAGAGGATCAGAGATGCCGGAGAATGACCGCAAGCCCCATGCCATCATCGTCATGGGCGTCAGCGGCTCCGGCAAATCCTCGATCGGCGAGAAACTGGCGGAGGCGCTGAGCCTCCGTTTCGTTGAAGGCGATGCGCTTCATCCGCGCTCCAATGTCGAGAAGATGTCGAAAGGTATCCCGCTCACCGACGAGGACCGCATGCCCTGGCTGGATGTGATCGGCCAGACGATCAAGTCCGCGCTCTCCGAAGGCGAGGGTGTCATCGTTTCCTGCTCGGCGCTGAAGCGCATCTACCGCGAACGGCTGCGCGAAGCCGCCGGCGGCAATCTCTTCTTCGTCTATCTGGAAGGTTCGAAGGAACTGTTGATGGACCGCATGGGCCATCGCACCGGCCATTTCATGCCAGCATCGCTGCTGGAAAGCCAGCTTGCAACGCTTGAGGTTCCGACCGGCGAACCCGGCGTGGTCACGGTCGATATCGACGGCACCATCGACGCGATTGCGGACGCGGCGCGAATGAAGCTCGCGCCGCTCGGTATTTCCTAACCGTCGATGCGGCGCAGGTTCTTCTTCTCCAGGAAGAAGAACGGACGGAACTTGACGCCGACGATATTCCCCGCAAAGGCAGAGAACGCCCAGAGATAGCCATGCAGGCTGCCCGAAGCGATCCCGGAGAAATAGGCGCCGATATTGCAGCCATAGGCGATGCGCGCCCCATAACCCAGCAGCAGACCGCCGACGACGGCGGCAACGACTGAACGAAGCGGAATATCCCAGCTCGGCGAGAAACGGCCGGCGAGCGAGGAGGCCAGCATCGCGCCGGCGATGATCCCGAAATCCATGACCGAGGTGATATCGGCAAAGACGCTGTCGGAGAGCGCCTTGGCATTGGCAGGCGTCTGCCAATAGGCCCAGGCCGTCGGATCGATGCCGAGCAGCACGGCGCCCTTGGCACCCCAGAGCGCAAAGGCCGACGTGATACCCCACGGACGGCCAGCGATGGCCAGCGTCAGAAAGTTCAGAAGCGCCAGTGCCACCGCACCGAGGACGAGCGGCCAGGGACCACGCAGGAAGCGCGAAAGGCCCTGGCGCGGCGAGGGAGCCGGTTGCTCGAGCGAGCCGTGCCAGCGCTTCTCGACGATAACGCTGATCCAGGCGACGGCTGCGAAGATCGCCAGCGATACGGCGATACCGCCCACAGCGCCGAAGCTCTGCACCAGCGAGGTTGGCGGCAGCGACGGCAGGCTGACCCACCAGTCGAAATTGACGGTGCCAAGCACCGAGCCGATGATGAAGAACAGCAGCGTGATCAGCATGCCGGCGTTGCCGCCACCGGCGGTGAACAGCGTGCCGGACGCGCATCCGCCACCGAGCTGCATGCCGATGCCGAACATAAAGGAGCCGGCGATGACACCGAGTCCGGCGGGCGAGACGGAGCCCTTCACTTCATGACCGAACAGCGTGCCGCTTGCCAGGAACGGGAAGAACAGCACGACGGCGATGGCAAGCAGGATCATCTGCACTCGCAAGCCCCGGCCGCGCCCATCGAGGATCAGCACGCGCCAGGCGGAGGTGAAGCCGAAGGCGGCATGGTAGAGCGCGATACCGAGCGCGCCGCCGACAAGGCACAGGGCGCCCTGCGCCGGGCCGTAGAAATAGCCGAGCAGCAGAGTGCCGAGAACGAGCACGATGATCGAGCCGAGCCCCGGCGTGCCGAGCGACGGCTCCTTGATGCCGGGGAGGCTGGGTGAAGCAATGGACATGGGATTCTCCTGAAATTCTAGCGCAATACTAGAACTTCAGGTGCTGGTTTTGGAGGAATCCTGTTTCCTGAAAAGCCCCTGATGCGGATTCATCTGGCGGAAAAAGGCCAGTCTGCGCAAGTGCTTAAGGATTGAAACGCTGCGGTGAGTAAGCGGATATATCGATAAACGGTTTTTCGCCGGTCATCAGCTCCGCCAGCACTCTGCCGGTGACCGGTCCGAGTGTCAGCCCGTGATGCGCATGGCCGAAGGCGAACCACAATCCATTATGCCGTGGCGCCTTGCCGATGATGGGCATCATGTCGGGCGTGCAGGGGCGCGCGCCCATCCAGGGTTCGGGGTCCAGCCGCTCGCCGAGCGGGAAGATCGTGCGCGCCACCCTCTCGGCGCGGTCGAGCTGCACCGGCGTTTTCGGGGCGTCGAGCGTTGCGAATTCCGCGCCCGTCGTCAGGCGGATGCCCTTGTTCATCGGCGCCAGGAAGTAGCCGCGCTCGGCATCCAGTGTCCAGTTGTTGAGAACGGCATTTCCCTGCGCGGCGTAATGCATGTGGTAGCCGCGTTTGACGCCGAGCGGGAAGGAATAGCCGAGCCGCTTGGTCGCGACCTCGGCCCAGGGGCCGAGCGCCAGAACCACATCATCGGCATCGAGCGGGCCTTCTGCCGTGGAAATCCGCCAACCCGAGCCGGCCTGTCCGAGCGAGTTTGCATCGCCGCTGACGAAACGGCCGCCGATGCTTTCGAAATAGGCGCAGTAAGCCGCCGTCAGCGCATGCGGATCGAGAACCGACCACGGATCGCGCCAGCGCAGGCCGCCGGTGAAATTCTGGATCAGGCCTGGCTCGATGCGCGCGACATCGGCTGAACCCAACTTGTCGTACTCGACGCCGAATTCCCGTTCCCAGAGTGCGGCTTCGGCAATCGCCTGGTCGTATTTCTCGGCGGTGCGAAACACCCGCATCCAGCCATCCTTGCGGATCAGCGCTTCGGCATGCGACGCCTCGATCAGGTCCTTGTGTTCAAGCACCGAATTCTCGATCAGCGGCGCATAGGCGCGGGTGATCGCATCGTGCCGGCGGGCATTGGAATTCCACCAGTAGCGGGCGAGGAAGGCGACCTGCTTCGGCAGCGTCTTCAGGTGATAATGCGCGTCGATGCGGTTGTTCAGCGCATAGCGCAGCAACAGCCCGACCTGCTGCGGAAAACCGTAGGGAACGACGCCCTCGCGCTGGATGAGGCCGGCATTGCCGAAGGACGTTTCGTTACCCGGTGCCTTGCGATCAACCAGCACCGCCTGCCAGCCGCGGCGTTGCAGGTGGATGGCTGTCGAAACGCCGATGATGCCGGCACCAAGCACGATTGCAGTCTTTGTCATTTTTCCTTGCAACCCAATGAGTTCCCAAGCCCGAAAATGCCCTTAGGCTGGCGGCGGTGCAAATGAAAAATCGCGTTTCATTTCAATTTCATTGCCCTCTCAATGCTGCATTTTCAACGCGGATGCGAACGGCAAGCATCATGGCGTTCAAAACCGAGAACAGGATCGCGTAGGCGGGCATGCCGAAGGCAAGCGGCAGGGCGGCAATCTCGCCGGTCACGATCACATAGTTCGGATGGTTGAGGAGCTTGTAGGGACCGGCTCTGACCAGCGTCTCGCCGGGCAGAATGATGATCCGCGTCGTCCAGCGTCCCTTAAGCGTGAAGAGCACCCAGATCCGCAAGGCCTGCAGCACCAGGAACAGCGCAAGCCAGCCCGCTTGAACCGGCTTGCCGGGAGCAAGCAGCCACAGGCCGCCAAGCCAGGCCGCATGCAGGGCGACCATGTAGGCATAATGATCGGCCCCGGCCTCCCGTGCGCCGCGGGCAAACAGGGCAAGCGTGTTCCGCTTCGCAATCACCAGCTCTGCCAGCCGCTGCAGGGTGACGAAAGCAAGAAGCAGCAAAGAAGCGTCCATCAACCGATCCTCCTCAGTGTCACGCAGCTTGCCGAAAAGCCCGGCCCCATGGCGATCATCGCCACGCGCTCCGGCAGACCGGCGGCAATCGCGCGCTCCAGCACGAAAAGTACTGTCGGCGAGGACATGTTGCCGTATTCCGAAAGTACGGCGCGCTCATGGTCGAGCGAACCCTGTTCGAGCCCCAGCGTCGCTTCCATAGCACCCAGAACCTTCGTGCCGCCCGGGTGGCAGATGAACCGGCCGATGTCCGCGCGTGTCAGCCCGTTGCGGGCGAGAATGCCGTCGATCGCAGGCCCCAGTTCGCGCTCGGCGAATGGCGGCAGCGATTGCGCAAGGATGATGCCGAAGCCGGTGTCGTCGATCTTCCAGCCCATGATGTCGAGCGTATCGGGAAACAGGTGCTCGCCTGACGATTCGATCTCGGCGATGCCGCCGTCTCCGCTCCGCAGGATGCAGGCAGCCGCACCATCGGCAAAAAGCGCGGTGGCGATAATGTTCGGCCGTGTCAGTTCGTCCAGCCGGAAAGCCAGCGTGCAGAGCTCGATGGCGACGAAGAGCACCGTCTTGCCGGACCGCACCGCCGCCAGCCGCGCCGCGATGCCAAGCCCGGAAACGCCGGCCGCGCAGCCAAGCCCGAAGACCGGAACGCGTTCGATATCGGCGCGAAATCCGAGCTGCCGTGCCAGCCTTGCATCGAGGCTCGGGGTAACGATCCCGGTGGAGGAAACGGTGACGACACAGTCGATATCGCCTGCATTGAGCCCGGCGCGGGAAAGCGCTTTCGTCGCCGCCTCCGCAAACAACTGACCGGCAACCTCCGCATACGCGGCCATCCTGTCCGGCCAGCCGTGATTGTCCTCGAACCAGGAAAGCGGCCGGGCCGCATGGCGCTTATTGATCCCGGCATTCTCGAAGACCCCGGCGAGATGCCTGAAATCCTTAAACCGGTGCGCAAAAAGGCGCGCTGACGTCGCCGCCGCCTCGCTTTGCGTGATGATGGCTTCAGGCACGGCAGTCGCAACGCTAAGCAATGTCACCCGTTCGTTCACGGAGTTCTCCTTTATGCACCCGGCGCTGGAGAACACTACGTAGAGCCGCTTTATTCAGGCTCCCGCCGTCACGAAAAGGTGATGCGAAAAAATGAATGACCCCGCCGAATAAAATCCCGATGACCGGTGTTCTTGGTGTGCAACGTCATTTTCCTGGAGATGTTCCCATGACGACCACAACTGTCCGTATCGCTTCTCTCATCCTCGGCGGCTTCATTGCCGCGGCAACACTTTCCGTCCCGGTCTTCGCCGCAGGCGACGACAGCGAGACCATGCCGGTCTGCAAGAAGGGCGAGGTCTACGACAAGAAGGCCAAGAAGTGCGTGAAGCAGAGCAGCGCCAACATCACCGATGAAAACCGCACCGACTATGCCTATTCGCTGGCAAAGAGCGGCCGTTTCGATGAGGCGCTCGCCATGCTCGACACTGTCAAGGATCAGAACAACGCCGAAGTCCTGAACTACCGCGGCTATGCCACCCGCAAGCTCGGCCGCACCGACGAGGGCATTTCCTATTACCTGCAGTCGGTGAAGCTCGATCCGCAATATGCGAAGGTCCGCGAATATCTCGGCGAAGCCTATGTCATCAAGGGCCAGCTCGACATGGCCAAGGACCAGCTGGCAACGATCAAGACGATCTGCGGCACGGATTGCGAAGAATACCAGGATCTGAACGCCGCGATCATCGACCCCTCGAAAATCTGAGGATCGGCAAATGGGCGAAGCCGGCTGCAAAGGATTGCTCTGATGGCGGTCGCACACGCCCCGTTTCTTGCCTATAGTCGCGAAAAATCGGAGTCGCCGGTCACCCCGGCGGCGCCGCCGAAAACAGCAGGCGCGGAGGCGGCCATCGCGAGCGAAGCGGATATCAGGACGGGCCTGACGGAGCACCTCTCCCGGCTCTGGCGTTACGGTCTCGTGCTGTCGCGCAAGCGGGATGTCGCCGAGGATCTGGTGCAGCAGACCTGCGTGCGGGCGCTTGAGCGCGCCGCCCAGTTCGAACCGGGCACCCGGCTGGACCGCTGGCTGTTTTCCATCCTCCATTCTATCTGGCTGAACGAGATCAGGGCCAACAAGGTGCGGCAGGGCCAAGGCTTTGCCGATGCCGAGGAAACCCTGGTTTTCGATGGGGCAGGGGCGACCGAAACGCATGTCGCCGCCGCCCAGTTGCTGCGCAAGGTCGATGCCTTGCCGGAGGCCCAGCGCAGCGCCGTCTTCCTGGCCTATGTCGAAGGGCTCGCCTATCGTGAGGTCGCGGAAATCTTGAACATACCGATCGGAACCGTGATGAGCCGCCTTGCCGCCGCCCGCGCCAGGCTCTCCGCCGAAACAGCCGAAGGAGGGCGCCCATGACCAGCAATATCCGCATGCCTTCCGACGAAGAGCTGACCGCCTTTCTTGACGGCGAACTGCCGCAGCCGGACATGGCGCGCATCGAAGCCTTGGCCAATGAAGACGAGGAAGTGGCTGCCCGCATCGAGTTCCTGGCCAATGGCAGCATGCCGTTCAGCGAAGCTTTCGCACCGCTGCTCGACGAGGCGCCGAAGCAGAAGCTCGAGGCGATGCTTGCCGCGATCCCGGCGCCCGCCGCTGCGGCTGCGAGCGCGGAGCGCTCCACCATCACCCGCCGCGGCCTCTTCGGCGCGCTCGCCGCATCGCTTGCTGTCGGCATCATTGCCGACCGCGCCTATCTCGGTATTGGCCGCAGCATCGGCCGGGACGAGGGCAGTGAGTGGCGCAGCGTCGTCGCTGAATATATCGCGCTTTATACGCCGGATACGCTGGCTGGTCCGGTGCCGCCGGCCGACGTCCAGACCGCGCAGCTCGCCCGCGTCGATGGCAAGCTTGGACTGAACCTCTCGCCTGAAACGGTGGCCCTGCCGGGCGTCGATTTCAAGCGCGCCCAGCTGCTTGAATATGACGATCATCCCCTGGCGCAGATCGCCTATCTCGATCCGGAGAGCGGGCCGATGGCGCTCTGCATCATCCGCTCCGACAAGGGGGCGAAGCAGCCCGATATCGAGGGGCGCAAGGGCATGAACGTCATCTACTGGTCGACGGCGACCCATGCCTTCATGCTGATCGGCCACGCGCCGGTCGATCGGATGCGCGAAATTGCCGATGCGGTGAGGCCAAAACTCACCGCTTGAGGCCGTCTCGCCATCTTCATGCCGATTTTGCGTGGTTTTGCCTGAGCTCTCCTAATGAAGGGGCGCATCAGCGTGAACTGGATCAATCGTTATATCGACGAGCCGTTGCTGGAAGGCGCGGCGAGCGTGCTCAGGGCATGGCATATCCGCACCGGCCAGGCGCCGGAACGGCTGGAGCCGGTCTGGAATCTCATCGTCATCTCGCTTCTGACGGCAGGCTGCTGGTATGGGCTGTCGGGCATGCCGCTGGCGCTCAGCCTCGCCGCACTCCTGGCGCTCGCTCTACCATCGCTGCGCAAGCTTGTGCGGCTGAAGAAATCCAACCCCTATGACGCCCGCCAATACAAGTCGGCCCGCGCCCGCGCCGTTTCCAAGCGCGAAGCCGAATGGTCGCTGCGCATGACGGTGCTTTCGGTATCGGGCGGCCTGCCGTTTCTGGCGGGCAGCGACGATCCTGTTGGACACGCCTTCATGGCCGGCGCCTGCGTCTGGTTCGTGCTGACGGCGCCGGTCAAGTTCTATCTGGATGCCGCCGAGCCGCCGGCGCCCGATCAGGGCGACCGCGCCGAACGCGCGCTCTTCAATTTCGGCTGACAGCTCACGCGAAATCTCATTCTGAATTCTGAAGCGACCGCCCATGGAACTAAGTCCTTGGGCGGCCGTTATTATGTCAGTCCAACGCTTAGGAGATCGCCATGCTGTATTACGCTCTGGTATTCCTCGTCGTGGCACTGATTGCCGGCGTGCTCGGCTTCGGCGGCATTGCAGGCGCTTCGGCGTCCATCGCGCAGGTTCTTTTCTTCATATTCCTGGTTCTCTTCGTCGTCTCGCTCGTCATGCGCTTGATGCGCCGCTGACGGCAATGAACGAACAGGATCGCATCCCGGCCCGGCGGTGAAACGCCGGGTTTTCTGTATCTTTAACAAGTGCTTGCGTGCGAAAATGACACGCCCGTCCGGAAAATTCCGGCGTAAAGATTGGATTCAACATTTCCCGGTAAACTGCCGTTAGCCATTCATCCGGCCCCGTTCGGGCCTGATGAAGCCAATGTCGTTTTCTGTGTTGTGTACGGGTTCCATGCGCTTTTCGGCTGTTCCTGCGATCTTTCTTGCCTGCCTGACGATCTCGGGCTGCGCATCCAGCACGACCCCCGAGGGTCTGGTTTCCGGTGTGGTGTCGAAGGAAACGACGAGCTCGGTTTCACCACCGCCCGCCCCGGTTCCGGCTGCTCCCGTCTATGCGCAGGCCGCGCCCTCAGCCCCCATGCCGCATCAGGAAGAGCTCGCCTGGGCAGGCCAGGTGCCGCAGCCGCAGGCCTTCGAGCCTGTCAATCGCGTGGTCGGCGCCCCGGTTCCGGCCGAGCGCCCGGAAGCGCTGATGGCGGCACCCGTGCCGATGGCCGAACCCGCATTCGCCCCGCGCACCCGCTCGCGCATTTATGCCCACCAGTTCCGTGATGCCAAGCCGATCAATTTCGGCCGCGCCTCGCCGCGCAAGCTCGCCGTCCACGGCGTCGATGTCTCGCGCTGGCAGGGCAATATCGACTGGGCGACGCTCAGAACCCAGGGCGCCAACTTCGCCTATATCAAGGCCACCGACGGCGGCGACCATCTCGACCCGATGTTCCGCACCAACTGGCAGCGCGCCAAGGCCGCCGGCATGAAGCGCGGCGCCTATCATTTCTTCTACTGGTGCCGCACCGCCGGCGAACAGGCCGATTGGTTCATGCGCAACGTGCCGCGCGATCCCGATGCCCTGCCGCCGGTCATCGACGTCGAGTGGAACGGCGAATCCAGCTGCAAGCGCCGCCCGTCACCCGAACGCGTCGTCGAAAAGATGCAGGTCTTCATGGACAAGCTGGAGCGCTACTACGGCAAGCGCCCGATCATCTATACGGCGCCCGATTTCTACCGCGACAACCTGCGCGGCCAGTTCCCGAGCCACCCCTTCTGGCTCCGCTCCGTCGCCGCCCACCCGGCGCAAGTCTATCCCGGCCGCCGCTGGATGCTCTGGCAGTATTCGGGTTCGGGGCTTTCCCAGGGTGTTCAGGGCAAGATCGATTTGAATGTGTTCCATGGGTCCGAGGCGGAGTGGCATGAGTTCGCGGCGCCTCGGGAGGGGTAGTCCGAGTCTGTCCCTCTAACTTAGGCAAGACGCCCAAGTGTACCCTTTTTGTTCCATTATGGTATGATCCGAATCAAACGAGAGGATGGCTATGGACGCGACTTACAATCTCAATGGTGGATTTAAGCCAACTTTGAAACGCTTCGCCGACCTCGGTGGACCCGATTTCTTTCCCACGCCGGCGTGGGCCACACATGCTCTACTACTTAATGAAAAATTCGAGGGATCGGTGTGGGAGCCGGCATGCGGCGATGGGGCGATGGCCGAGGTTATCAGATCATATTCGCATCGCGTTGAAGCATCCGATTTGTACGATCGAGGCTATGGCGAATCGGGTATCGATTTTCTCACGGCAGAACGATCTGTCGAAAACATAATTACGAATCCGCCTTACAACGCAGCAGAAGGATTCGTATCGGTCGGTTTGAAAAAAGCGACGCGGAAGTTCGCCATGCTTCTTCGCCTCGCTTTCTTAGAGGGGGCGAACAGACAAAAGACAATCTTCGACAGGACGCCTCCCACAAGGGTTTGGGTTTTCAGCGAAAGAATTACGTTTTACCCGTCGGGGGCAGAGCAAAAAGGATCTGGTACCACCGCATACGCTTGGTTCGTGTGGGAAATCGGCGCGGAACCCAAAAGTGAACTTAAATGGCTACCGGTTGGCTATAAAGCGCGCTTCGGTAAAGCAGATCAGGATACAAAACCAATGCTGTTCAGGTAGTCTAAGCCTTTCCGGGTTACTCGAATCCCGTCTTCAGTCGATACCGCCAAGCCTCGATTAAAGACACTGTATCGCGTAGTGCTATGCGACTGCACGTTCCCAACAATTTGTTGCCACTTCTTCTCGCGGTTACGAGACGGCGACGGTTCTTCGTCTAGAGCAGAAAGGCTGTAGTAGTTGGGTACCTGATTTTTGATAAATTCCATCGAAGCGGTGTAGTCCTCGCACTGAGAAGCTATCTTCAAAGCGAGGACGCGTGCTTCAGGCTCTCTTAGGCGATCTTTCGGAGCGCGGTTAAGCTGCCCGTATTCGAACACGTCGCCTCGCTTCCATGCAAGTGAGCTAAGAGGTAAGGTTGTAGCTTCCATGACCTGCATAATAACATGGAGAATGAGCTCTAAATCCTCGACGTCCTCTGGCATGTATAGCGCAACAGTTGACTGAGGCTGGCCTCTATAAACTCTAAGATCAAAGACGTTGTTGTCGAGGATGTAAGAAAGATAAAGGTACTTATCTAGATTGTCTTCGTCATTATTGATGTTTGGCGAAAAATATTTAATGGGACGCCAGAACATAGCCTGTGGCGCTGCTTCT
Source organism: Rhizobium sp. 10N427 (assembly GCF_056394605.1). Taxonomy (NCBI): domain Bacteria; kingdom Pseudomonadati; phylum Pseudomonadota; class Alphaproteobacteria; order Hyphomicrobiales; family Rhizobiaceae; genus Rhizobium; species Rhizobium sp. 10N427. Next base: position 209,826 of record NZ_JBFTID010000008.1, read on the forward strand.
TTCTCCATAGGATATCGCGACTGCTTAATCATATCAGGGCTGCTTGTTCGTGACGTTTGCGGAAATGCATGCGTAGTCTTCCCCATTGAGGGTCCGTTTTACGACGCCAGGCGTCAAGCCAAGATAAAATTTTGCGTGAAACGGCCCGCAGTTTGGATGGGGAGCGACAGGTGTTGTAAACTCGATACCCCTAACTCCACGGGGCAGCAGACCACCATATGCCTCTACAGTCGGCGTATGCCCATATCGAGGTGTCTTGCCCCATATTTCACCGGATGCAACCTGCTTTAGGGCAGTAGCGGTATCCTGCGTAGATGATTCCTCGCGACGGAAAGGCCCAAACATAAGTACGACATTCTCCCCAACCTACGGGGAAATCTACCATTGGTTTAGTTAAAGTCGAGTATATTTTGCAACCTACTCAATAGGCGCCAGCTGCGCGCGCTCTGAGCTCGAATTAGAGCGAGGCCCTGCCACCTAAATCGCCGCTAAACCAAACTGTCGTTGTAACTTAGAAAAACACTTGCGAGAATTGGCTGGGGAACCTGGACTCGAACCAAGATTAACGGAGTCAGAGTCCGTCGTTCTACCATTGAACTATTCCCCAGCAGGAGCGGCGCGTCGGCCGCTTCGCTGTCGTGCGGGGCTTATAACCAAATCGCGGCGGAATGCAAATAGCTGTTTTGAAAAAATTTCAGGGCATGTGGATGATGCGTTTCAGGGGCTTCTAAAACTGTTTTCAAAAAGAATTTGGTGATTTTGCAAGGCGCTGGTATTCTTGCGGCAACGCAAAAATCTAATGAGCGCCAGCAGCATACCGTTCAGGCCTTGCGCGGCGCGTGGAAAAACAACGTGGAAGACCCCGAAGGCGGCGCCAAGCCGCAATTTGACGGGGCGCCAGCGGCACAGCGCAAGGACGGCAAAAAGTCCAGGCGCCGCAAGGGAAAACGTGGCGGCGAGAACCGCAACGCGACCCAGACCGCTTCGCAGACCGCCTCCGGACCCTCTGGAGACGCTGCGCGCCCAACGGAAAACACAGCAGGGAATCTGTCCCGCAAGCGCAAGCGCCGCCGCCGTGGCAATGCTGCGCCGCAGACTGGCGTGGTACCGCAGGCCGCCATCCAGCATCAGAAGGTTGCCGATGGTGCGGCCAACCCATCTGGCGATTCGGAGCATGCCTCGCGCCGCAACCGGCGCAAGCATCGCGGAAAGCGTGGCCTTCAGGGTCGTCCGCTGACGCCGGAGAAGACCGCTTCCCAGCCATCGTCTGCTGCAAATCAGCCCTCCGCCCGGGCGAACAGCCACGCCGATGCACGAAGCGGCGATCAGCCGCGCCCGCATCGCGCCGGCGAACGCGAGCATCACGGCTTCGAACATCCCTGGCCGGACGAGCTCTATGCGGCGCTCGACCTCGGTACCAACAATTGCCGTCTGCTGATTGCCCAGCCGACACGCCCCGGCCAGTTCCGCGTCGTCGATGCCTTCTCGCGTATCGTCCGCCTCGGCGAGGGGCTGGCGGCCAGCGGCCGTCTTTCCGACGAAGCGATGGATCGCGCCGTCGATGCGCTTCGCGTCTGCGCCGGCAAATTGAAGAACCGCGAAATCCGCCGTATGCGGCTGATCGCCACCGAGGCCTGCCGCCAGGCATCGAACGGCGAAGCTTTCCTGGAGCGCGTCGTTGCCGAAACCGGTCTGGATCTCGAAATCATCGACCGCGAAACTGAAGCCCGGCTTGCGGTGTCGGGATGCTCGTCGCTCGTCGGGCGTGAAACGCGCTCTGTCGTGCTGTTCGATATCGGCGGCGGCTCGTCCGAGATCGCCGTCATCCGCATCGGCGAAAACCGCTTCAGCCGCCTGGCGAATCACATCACCCACTGGACCTCGCTGCCGGTCGGCGTCGTCACGCTGTCCGAGCGCCATGGCGGCCGGGACGTGACGCCCGATGTCTTCGAAGGCATGGTCAGCGAAGTCGCGGGCATGCTCTCCGGTTTCGATTGCCCCGATATCGAGGTTGCCCAGTCGACAGATTTCCATCTGATCGGCACATCGGGCACGGTGACGACGCTTGCCGGCGTCCATCTCGATCTGCCACGTTATGATCGCCGCAAGGTGGATGGTATCTGGTTGTCGGATGACGAGGTTTCGGCCATGCAGGCGAAGCTCCTGTCGTGGGATTTTGCAAGCCGCGCCGCCAATCCGTGCATCGGCCCCGACCGGGCCGATCTGGTTCTGGCCGGTTGCGCCATTTTGGAAGCCATCCGCCGCCGCTGGCCGAGCCCGCGCATGCGCGTTGCCGATCGCGGTTTGAGGGAAGGCCTGTTGACCGACATGATGGCGGATGATGGTGTCTGGCGCCGTCACCGCAATCGCCGCGGCCAGCGTGGAAGGTAAGAGAACAATGACCAAGGCACCCATCGCGGGCAACCGCACCGGCCGCAAGCTCGGCCAGCGCGTCAAGAACAAGAAGATGAAGGCGTCGTCGCGCCAATGGCTGCAGCGCCATATCAACGATCCCTATGTGCAGCGTGCGCAGCTCGAGGGCTATCGCGCCCGCGCGGCCTTCAAGCTTTTGGAGATCGACGAGAAGTACAACATCCTCAAGGGCGCGCGCCGCATCATTGATCTCGGCGCTGCGCCGGGCAGCTGGTCGCAGATCGCCGCCAAGGTCACCGGCTCGACCGACGAGGATATCCGCGTCGCGGCTATCGACTTCCTGGAAATGACGCAGCTTCCGGGCGTCAAGGTTCTGCAGCTCGACTTCCTGGATCCATCGGCGCCGGCAGCGCTGTTGGAAGCCGTCGGCGGCACGCCCGATCTCGTCATCTCCGACATGGCGGCGCCGACCACAGGTCACCACCGCACCGACCACCTGCGCACCATGCATCTCTGCGAGGTCGCGGCGCATTTCGCCATCGAGGTTTTGGGCGAGGGCGGTCACTTCCTGACCAAGACCTTCCAGGGCGGTACCGAGCGCGAGCTGCTGACCATGCTGAAGCAGCATTTCAAGCAGGTCGTCCACGTCAAGCCGGCATCGTCGCGCGCCGAATCGGTTGAGATGTTCCTGCTCGCCAAGGGCTTCAAAGGCCGCCAAAAGCCGGTTGACGTTACGGAAGCTTGATCTTTCGGGTGAACTGGGGCGATTATGACAGCCCCAAGACCTGGAATATCACCGACCCATGCTTCTCTATCTGACCCTCGGAACCAACGACATCGAGCGGGCACGGCATTTCTATGATGCCATCATGCCGCCGCTCGGCTATCGCTGCCAGCGCTATTCGGAAGAGGAGATCGGCTATTCGGCCGATGGCGACACCCGCTGCCGCCTTTGGGTGGTCACGCCGTTCAACCGGCGCCGCGCGTCGAATGGCAATGGCACGATGGCCGCACTGTCTGCCGCCACCCGCGCCGATGTCGATGCCTTCTACGCGGCGGCGATCGCCGCCGGAGGCAAGGACGAGGGCGAACCGGGCCTGCGCCCGTTCCACGACAGCTTCTACGCTGCCTATGTCAGGGATCCCGACGGCAACAAGCTCAGCGCCGTCTGCGAGTTGCCGGAATAGGCTATTTCACCGCCTGCTGCTCGGCCTCGATGGCGGCAGGCGTGATCGGCTTGCCACGATGGCCGGAGACCACGGCCCCGGCATTCCTGTCCATGCGGATGAACGGGATCATCGCGATGAGCGTCAGCGCGGCGATGACATAGAAGGCGACGTGGAAATCGGCCACCTGCAGCGCCTCGCCGCGGAAATAGATGCAGGTTTCCAGGATCATGGCGGCAACGGAAACGCCGAGCGCCAGGCTGATCTGCTGCATCACCGAACTCATCGACGTCGCCTGGCTGGCCTCAGAATCCTTGATGTCGGCAAAGGCGAGCGCGTTGATGCCGGTGAAGATGAACGATCGCGAGAAGCCGCCGATCAGCAGAATAATGACGATCGCCAGATGCGGGGTCTCCGGCGTGAAGAAGCCGGTCGCAGCGGTGACGACGGTCGTCACGCAGGCGGCCGTCAGCAGCGTCGAGCGGAAACCGGCAGCGGCAAAGACACGGCGCGCCATGAACTTGGTGGTGATCGCCCCGATCGCCCCGGAGAAGGTGATGAGGCCGGATTGAAACGGCGTCAGGCCGAAGCCGAGCTGCAGCATCAGCGGTGTCAGGAATGGCATGGCGCCGACGCAGATGCGAAACAGCGTGCCGCCCGTGGTCGAGGCGCGGAAGGTGGCGTTCTTGAAGAGGTCGAGGTTCAGGATCGGCGCCGGGTGGCTTCGGGCGTGGCGGACGTAAAGCCAGCCGCAGATGAGACCGACGATTGTCGCCGTGATGCCAATGACCGGCGGCAGCGCAGGCAGGCTGACGACCGAAAGGCCGAAGACGACGCCAGCCGCGGAAACGGATGTCAGGATAAACCCGATGACATCGAGTTTCGGTGGCCGCGTTGCCTCGACATGCGGCAGGAAGATGGTCGCCAGCCACACGCCGATGACGCCGACCGGAACATTGATGAGGAAGATCCAGTGCCAGCTGAAATAGGTGGTGATGAAACCGCCGAGCGGCGGTCCGGCCAGCGGGCCCACCAGCGCCGGGATGGTGAGCAGCGCCATGGCCGAGACAAGATCGCTTCGCTGCGTCGTTCGCACCAGCACGAGGCGGCCGACCGGGGTCATCATCGAGCCGCCGATCCCCTGCAGGAAGCGGGCGAAGACGAATTCGACGAGATTGGACGAACTGGCGCAGAAGATCGAGCCGACGACGAAAACGCCGATGGCCAGCCGGAAGATGTTCTTGGCGCCGAACCTGTCGGCCATCCAGCCGCTGATCGGAATGAAGACGGCCAGCGACACCATGTAGGAGGTCAGCGCCAGCTTCAGGGTGATCGGGTTGACATGCAGGTCATTGGCGATCGCCGGCAGTGCGGTGGCGATAACGGTCGAATCCATCTGCTCCATGAAGAGCGCGACGGCAAGGATCAGCGGAACGATGCGGTTCATAGGCGAAAGCCTTGAATGGTCTTGGGGGCGGCTGCTGTTTAGTCCCGGGCTCGGTCTCTGCCAATCCCGGAAATGCTGAAGTCTACACATCCGCTTCACGTCTGCGTGAGACGGCTTGTTCGACAACTTCTCCTTTCAACATTGACATATGCTTACGCCGCCGCGGCCAGAAATGCCCGGCAAGCACGTGGGGATGAGTGCGAATAGAGATCGCACGTTGCCGGAGGATGGATATATGGCAGTTTCATTGGGGATGAAGCGGCGCACGCTTTTTGCCGCAGGTCTTGGCCTGCTGGCGGCGCCGGCCATTTTGAGAATACCGGCCCAGGCGGCCGAGACCGGAGATAAAGCAAAGATGACGACAGCATTGCCAGAGATCAATCAATTCAAGCTGGGTTCCTTCAAGATCACCGCCGTCCGCGACGGCAGCAACGTGCTGGAGAAGCCGTTCGAAACCTTCGGCACCAATCAGGACCCGGAAGCAGTGAAGACACTGCTCACCGAAAACTTCCTGCCCGCCGACAAGTTCGTGAACAGCTATTCGCCCGCGATCATCGACACCGGTTCCGATGTGATCCTCGTCGATACCGGCTTCGGTGCCGGCGGCCGCGAGCGTGGCATGGGCAAGTTGCAGGATGGCCTGAAGGCTGCCGGCTACAGCGTCGATGACGTCACCGTCGTGGCACTGACGCATATGCATGGCGACCATATCGGCGGTATGATGGAAGGCGGCGCCCCGGCTTTCAAGAACGCCCGCTACGTCGCCGGGCAGGCGGAGTATGATTTCTGGACCGACAAGGCCCGCGAAGGCACGCCTGCCGAAGGCGGCCACAAGGCTGTTCTCGCCAATGTCGTGCCCTTTGCCGAAAAGACCACCTTCATCAAGGAAGGCGATTCCGTCGTCAGCGGCATCACCGCGATGCTGGCGCCTGGCCATACGCCCGGCCACATGGTCTTCCATGCACAGTCCGACAACAAGCAGCTGGTTTTTACCGGCGATACGGCAAACCATTACATCCTGTCGCTGCTGCATCCGGAATGGGAAGTGCGTTTCGACATGAACAAGGCCGAGGCCGCCGCCTCGCGCAAAAAGGTGTTCGACCTGATCGCCACCGACAAGATCGCCTTCCTCGGCTATCACATGCCGTTCCCGGCGGTCGGCTTCGTCGAAAAGAAGGGCGCCGGCTACCGCTTCGTGCCCAAGAGCTATCAGTTCGATATCTGATGAAGAGAAGAGGGGAGCGTTAGTTGCCGCTCCCCTACACCGATTGGGACGCAAGCTATTACAAGCCCATGGCTTCATATTAAGTCTTTGAGCTGCCCAACTTTCGGAGTCACAGATTCGACTGCTGTCATGGCGGTTGGCAGGCAAAATAGAGGGCTGAGTCTATGGGAGAATTTTCTCCGCTTGAGTTTGTGAACCAACTTGGAAGGCGGTTGGTCGCTGAGTTCGACTATGCCAGTGAAGCAGGAACGCCTGGCTTAATCGGATCGGCACGTGAGAACCCTGCACGAAAGCAGCTGGAAAAAATACTGCCGGGTTTCATACAGTGTGGGAGCGGCTTGGTACTTGATAGCTTTGGTGGAAGAAGCACTCAACAGGACATCGTCCTCGTTGAACGAGACTACTGTCCGATATTTTCCGTGAATGATACACCCGAAGCGACTTATTTTCCGGTAGAAGGCGTTATTGCCGTTGGCGAAGTCAAAAGCACTGTCGACAAAGCCACGCTTTTTGATGCTCTGAGAAAGGTGAAATCTGCCAGAGATCTCCGGCGATTTTCCCATCGAACTCAGTCAAATGGCATGTCCAGCGCTGCCGATTATCGATTATACGGCCACGGAGCCACCTATGCCGCAATCCCTTCAAATGAATACGACCAAGGTCTAAAGTTCAGAGATCAGATATACGGGTTCATTCTGTGCCGATCTTTTGCGAATGGCCCGGACGCAACTCTGGCGAACTTGGTCGAATTTGGAAAAGCACAAGGCTTCGATGCCCTGCCGAACATCATTGTCTCTCTCAACGATGGATTCATTCTTAATGCTGAGTGGCCGTCCATGGCGCTGCAATCTTCGCCGATGAGCGCAAATTCCGTGGCGTTTTGTCCGGACAAGGCACGTGCATTTGCAATGCTGACTAGTGAATTGAAACTACATGCGAGAGAAGGGCGAACTGTACCGGTCAGTGCATTCGACCGTTATTTCGATATCGGCTCCGAACCGCTTCCTACAAGTATTTTTAAACTTTATAGCTAGTTGCGGCTATCGCGCGCCCAACTCTGCACGCCTCTGGTAAATGATCGCCAATGCACATCGTCCTATTCCCTGGACGCGCAGCAGGCATTCGCGTTTTGCTATTCCCAACCTGTCATAGACGTGTTACCAGCCCTCGCCAACTTCCAAAGCAACCCTTGCACACCGCCGGTGCGGACGATTCGTTCCGGGTGGGGTCGCATTTTTCTTATTTGAAGGAAATTGGCCATGGCTCGCATCATTGAAACGCCGACCGGTTTGGACGCACTCACGTTTGACGACGTGCTGCTGCAGCCCGGTCATTCCGAAGTTCTGCCGGGCCAGACCAGCGTCGCGACACGGATCGCAACCGACTTCGAACTGAATATCCCGATCATCTCTTCCGCCATGGACACCGTCACCGAAAGCCGCCTGGCGATCGCCATGGCGCAGGCCGGCGGCCTCGGCGTCATTCACAAGAACCTCACGCCGGTCGAGCAGGCCGAGCAGGTCCGACAGGTCAAGAAGTTCGAAAGCGGCATGGTCGTCAACCCTGTCACCATCGGCCCCGATGCGACGCTCGCCGATGCGCTGGGCCTGATGAAGATGTATTCGATCTCCGGTATCCCGGTCGTTGAGAAGTCCGGCCGCCTCGTCGGCATTCTCACAAACCGCGACGTTCGCTTCGCCTCCGATCCTTCGCAGAAGATCTACGAGCTGATGACCCGCGAAGGCCTGATTACCGTCAAGGAAAATGTCGATCAGCAGGAAGCCAAGCGCCTTCTGCATACGCATCGCATCGAGAAGCTGCTGGTCGTTGATGGCGAAGGCCGCTGCGTCGGCCTGATCACCGTCAAGGACATCGAGAAGTCTCAGCTGAACCCGAACGCTTCGAAGGATGCGCAGGGCCGTCTTCGAGCCGCCGCTGCTGTCGGCGTTGGTGACGATGGTTTCGAGCGCGCCGAGCGCCTGATCGAAGCCGGCGTCGACCTTCTGGTCGTCGATACCGCCCATGGTCATTCGCAGGGCGTTCTTAATGCCGTGGCGCGCGTCAAGAAGCTCTCCAACTCGGTTCGCGTCATGGCGGGCAACGTCGCCACCTCTGATGGCACCAAGGCGCTGATCGATGCCGGTGCGGATGCGGTCAAGGTCGGTATCGGCCCGGGTTCGATCTGCACGACGCGTATCGTCGCCGGTGTCGGCGTTCCGCAGCTCGCAGCCATCATGTCGGCTGTCGAAGCAGCGCAGGCGCAGGACGTCCCTGTGATCGCCGATGGCGGCATCAAGTTCTCCGGCGACGTTGCCAAGGCGATCGCCTCGGGCGCATCGGCCGTCATGATCGGCTCGCTGCTCGCAGGTACCGACGAAAGCCCGGGCGAAGTTTACCTCTACCAGGGCCGTTCCTTCAAAGCCTATCGTGGCATGGGCTCCGTCGGCGCCATGGCCCGCGGCTCGGCTGACCGCTACTTCCAGGCCGAAGTCCGCGACACGCTGAAGCTCGTGCCTGAGGGTATCGAGGGCCAGGTTCCCTACAAGGGACCGGTATCGGGCGTGCTGCACCAGCTCGCGGGCGGCCTCAAGGCTGCCATGGGTTATGTCGGCGGCAAGGACCTCAAGGAATTCCAGGAGCGCGCCACCTTCGTGCGCATTTCCGGCGCCGGTCTACGCGAAAGCCATCCGCATGACGTGACGATCACCCGCGAAAGCCCGAACTATCCGGGCTCCGGCGTCTGATCATGACAGCGGGCAGCCGGATACCGCTCCGCATCATCGGGCTGCTCGCCATTCTCTGCGTTGCCGCTTTTGGCTGGGCGCTCTTCGGTTTCGTTCTACCCTTTCAGCACGAAACCGGCCGCGCCATGCTCGATACCTATGTCGCAGGCTATGACGAGGCGACTGTCTCGGCCATGCAGTCCTTGCTGAAGGACAATGCCGCCGCCTATGGAATTCTCCGTTCCATGTATCTCGGCCCCGAGCTGGTGTTGCCCGCCTTGCTGGCGATGCTGCTCCTGAGCCTCATCCTCAAGCTCGAGACGACAGGGCGATATTTCGGCAAGCCGGTTCACCCGGCCCTTGTAAAAGCCGTCCTGGCATTGCCGCTCATCTACGCCTTTTCCGATTATGCCGAAAACATATCCAGCCTGATTGCCTTCGGCGGCAGCCCGTCTTCGACCACCGCGGTCACCATCCTGCCCTGGCTGACCAAGCTGAAATTCGCCTCGCTCGCCGTTACCGTGATCGCCATCATCCGCTTCGCGCTGATCCGTTTCGGGCCGAAGGACGAAGCCTAGCGCGGCCAACGCCAGGGCGGGTTCGAGAGCCGCGCGATCATGAATTCCGACAGTGCCTCGATCTTCGCCGGGCGTGCCCGCGCCGATGGCGTGACGAAATAGAGCGCCCCGCTCGGCAGCGTCCAGTCCTGCAGGATCGCCTTCAGCCGCCCGTCCGCCAGATATTCGCTGGCCAGGAACTCCGGAAGTTCGCAGATCCCGAGACCGCGCAGCGCAAGCGGCACCAGAGCTTCGGAATTGGTCGCCCTCAACGGCCCATTGGGCGTCACATATTCCTCGTCGCCCTGCCGGTTCTTCAGGCGCCAGACATCCTGCTTCGGCCGGTAGGAATAGCCGAGCAGGTGATGGGCGGCGAGATCGCGCGGATGGTCGGGGCAGCCGTATTTCTCAAGATAGGCGGGTGCGGCCAGAATGAACGGCGCAACCGGCGCCAGCCGCCGCGCGACCAGCGATGAGTCGGGCAGCACGGCGATCCTGAGCGCCGCGTCGAAGCCGTCGCCGACGAGATCGACGCTGGCATCGCTCATATGCAGGTCGATGCTGATGTCAGGGTATTTTTCGAAGAAATCGGGCAGGATCGGCGCCACCCAGCGCAGGCCGAAGGACATCGGCACAGCCAGCCGGATCAACCCGCGCGGACGGCTGGAGAGTTCACGGGCGGCATTTTCCATCTCTTCCGCCTCGCAATAGATGCGCGTTGCCCGGTCGGCGAGCCGGGCGCCGAACTCGGTCAGCGACAGCTGCCGCGAGGTGCGGTTGAAAAGCCGCGCCCCGAGCCGCTCTTCCAGCCTGGCGACACCGCGCGAGACGGTGGCAACCGAGACGCCGAGCGTTTTTGCCGCGCGAGCGAAGGAGCGTTCCTCCGCCACCTTGGCAAACATCGCGAGGCCTTCGAAATCGGGCAATTTCATTGTTTCAAATCTGCAATGATGACTTTCATTTCTTTCTATTCCGAAATGATTTGGTCGTCCATATCTCAGCTTCAGTCGAACACAAGGAGACGACTGATATGACCCAGAGACTGAATGGAAAGATTGCCGTCATCACCGGCGCCACCTCGGGCATCGGCCTTGCCACCGCCAAACGTTTCGCCGCCGAAGGTGCACGCGTCTTTATGACCGGCCGCCGCGCCGATGTGCTGCAGAAAGCCGTCGCCGAAATCGGCGGCAATGCCACCGGTATTCAGGCCGACTCGGCAAAGCTTGCCGATCTCGACAGGCTCTACGCGCAGGTGAAGGCGGAGGCCGGCCGCATCGATGTGCTCTTCGTCAATGCCGGCGGCGGCTCTTTCGCACCGATCGGCGAAATCACCGAGGAGCAGTATGACGACACCTTCGGCCGCAATGTGAAGGGCGTGCTCTTCACCGTGCAGAAGGCGCTGCCGCTGCTCGCCAAGGGCTCCTCCGTTATCCTCACCGGCTCGACGGCGGGATCGACTGGCACGCCTGCCTTCAGCGTCTATGCCGCTTCCAAGGCTGCTATCCGCAACTTCTCGCGCAACTGGATCCTCGATCTCAAGGATCGCGGCATCCGCATCAATACGCTGAGCCCCGGCCCAACCGAGACCACCGGTCTCGTCGAACTTGCCGGTCAGGACAAGGCGCAGCAGCAGGGCTTGCTCGATCTGCTGGCCGGTCAGGTTCCTATGGGCCGTGTCGGCCGCGCTGAAGAGATTGCCGCCGCCGCGCTCTTCCTCGCCTCCGATGACTCGAGCTTCGTCACCGGTGCCGAGCTCTTTGCCGATGGCGGTATCGCCCAGGTCTGAACCTCATGCCCGCTGCGTCTTTTCGCGGCGGGCATTCCTCTGGCAAGCGCTTTCCTTTTCCTTTACTGCTCTGAAAAATTTGAAAGAAGCGGAAAGGAAATGCCCATATGACCGGTTTCGAGATCTTCTGGCCGATCGTCGGCCAAGTCGTCCTGGTCTTCATCCTTTACGGCCTGCTCGGCTATCGCCGCCGCCGGATGGTGAGGCAGGGCAAGATCAGGATTTCCGAATACCGCGAAAACCGGGATGAGCCGCCGGAGAGCCTTTTCGTCAAGAACAGCATCGCCAATCAGTTCGAGCTGCCGGTTCTCTTCTATGTCTGCTGTGTGCTTCTCTACATCACCGAGGCCGACAATCTTCCGTCGCTCGTGCTCGCCTGGCTCTTCGTCGTGCTGCGCTACGCACACGCCTATGTTCACGTCACCAGCAACAACATGCGCATCCGCAGCCCGCTCTTTGCCCTCGGCTGTGCCGCTCTGCTTGGCATGTGGGCCTGGCTGATCGGCTGGATGGCCTTCAGCGGGTAACGCATATTTGTACACCGCTTGTTTTGCACTGACCTATCTTCGTGCTCGGGCATAGCCCGGGTAGGGAAGAGGAGATCGATATGGACAAGCCGGAAATCACACAGGCGATGATCAGCGCCTATGATGAATACACACATCTGACATTGGACCGCCGCGGCTTCATGGACAAGCTGACGAAGCTTGCCGGATCCGCAGGCGCCGCCGCCGTCATCGCCCCGATGCTGGCGGCAAATAAGGCTTCCGCTGAAATGGTGGCAGCCGGCGACGAGCGGCTGACGGCGAAGGACGTGACTTATCCGGGCGGCAGCGGCGAGATGAAGGGGTATCTCGTTGAGCCGAAGGCCGTATCCGGCAAGCTCGGCAGCGTCATCGTCATTCACGAGAACCGCGGCCTCAACCCGCATATCCGCGATGTCGCCCGCCGCATGGCGCTGGAAGGCTTCATCGCGCTGGCGCCAGACTTCCTGTCGCCGCTCGGCGGCACGCCTGAAAACGAGGATCAGGCCCGCGAGCTCTTCGGCAAGCTCGATGCCGCAGCCACAGCGGCCAATGCCGAAGCGACGCTGAAATATCTGCAGACGCTGCCCAATGCGAATGGCAATGTCGGCGCCATTGGTTTCTGCTGGGGCGGCGGCACGGTCAACAACTTCGCCACCAAATCGCCGGAGCTCAAGGCGGGTGTCGCCTATTATGGCGCCCAGCCGAAGGCGGATCAGGTGCCCGGTATCAAGGCGGCGCTGATGCTGCACTATGCCGGTCTCGACGATCGCATCAATGCCGGCATCGATGCCTACAAGAAGGAGCTGGAGGCCAACGGTAAGAATTTCCAGATCTTCGTCTATGATGGCGTCAATCACGCGTTCAACAACGATACGTCGTCTGCGCGATATGACAAGAAGGCTGCTGATTTGGCCTGGAGCCGCACCGTGGATTTCCTCAAGAAGAACCTGGCCTGATCTTTCGGCTGCCAAGTCATCCACAGGGTTAGACATGAAAAATCGGGGCATTTTGCTCCGATTTTTGTCGAGTTTGACAGTTCGTTAAAATGCGAAGTTTTCCCTTCACGGCGCATGAAGACCTGCATGCCATATCGCTCGGATGCGCCGGTTTGAGACAGCTGCCGCCGCTCAAGAATAAGCTGTGGGGGCGGGTCGGCATGAGCATAGACAATGTGGATCGCATCGGCCTGCGCCGGAAACCGAAGCAGGAGCGCAGCATTCAGCGTTTCGATCTCATCCTGTCCGCTGCCGCCGAGATTATCGCCGAAAAGGGCGTGAGTGCCATGCGCATGACCGAACTTGCGGTCGCCGCCAAGGTGCCGATCGGTTCGGTCTATCAGTACTTCCCGGAAAAAGCGGCGATCGTCAAAGCGCTGTTCGATCGTCATGCCAGCGAGGTGCAGGCCAAGACCGCGCAGGTCTTCGCCAACGTCCACTCACTGGAAGACGCCCTTCATCTCATCGAGGGGATGATCGACTGGTACTACGATGCCTATCGCAACGACCCGACCTATCTCGGCGTCTGGATGGGCACCGAAACCGATCAGGATCTGCTGCGGCTGAACATCGATCACAGCAATCGGGTTGCCGATATCTTCTACGAAGCCGTCAGGCGCGTAGCGCCGGAACTCGAAGCGATCGACATGCAGGCGCGCACCTATCTCTTCAGCCACTTGATTGGCGCCTCGATCCGTCTTGCGGTCAAGAGCGAGGAAGAACTGGCGCTGCGCATGCTCGGCGAATGGAAGCGCGTGATCCGCGCTTCGCTCTTCTCCAAGGCAAGCTGAAACTTACCAGCTCGGCACCATGTTGGCGGCTTTCAGACGCGGGTAGTTGCGCGCATAGGCGGTCTTCAGATCGGCTTCCAGATTGTCGTCGACGACAGCAGGCGTGATGTTGTCGAGGCAGGCCGTGATATGGGCGGTGATCGCATTCATCAGCGAGATCGAAACGCCGGGACGCTTCATGATGCCGATCTGGACCGGGGGCAGGGCGGGGAAGCCGTCTGCTTGGCTGAGCACCTTCATGCCGGTTCTCAGCGCCGATTCCGGCATGACCGAGACGGCCATGCCCGCCAGCACGGCAGCGGCAACAACAGTGCAGGACCAGCTGGTGAACAGGATCTGATGCTCGCGGCCGACGGCATCGAGCGCCGAGCAGGCAAGCTGGCGCCACTGGCAGTCACGGCGCCCGACGGCAAGCGGCACCGGCGCATCGTCACGGATCGGATGGTTGGCGGAGCCGACCCAGCAGAGCGGTTCGGTTCTGACCACATCCGACATGCGTTCGCGCGGGTTATGGGTGACGAGCGCGATGTCGAGCTCGCCCTTGTGCATGCGCTCGGCAAGGTCCACCGATGGTTCACAAACGATATAGAGCTCGACATTCGGATGCGTCTTGGCGAAACGGCCGATGATCTCAGGCATGTAGCGGTCGGCATAGTCATCAGGCGTGCCGATGCGCAGCATGCCTTCGAGACGGTTGTCGTCGAAGGCCGCCATCGCCTCGTTATTCAGGCGGATGATCCGCCGYGCATAGTTGAGCAGCTTCTCGCCCTCGGCCGTCAGCCGGTTGCCGCGGCCGTCTTTGATGAACAGCTGCTTGCCGATCCGTTCCTCCAGCCGCCGCATCTGCATCGAGACCGCCGACTGCGTCTTGTAGACGCGATCTGCCGCCTTTGTGAAGCTGCCGGAATCGACGATGGCGATGAAGGTCTGCAACTGGTCAATATCAAGAGGCGCTGACATGGGCTCACCTATAACGATCTCTGATAATAACCATTAGAAACATTCGTTGGACTGATCAATAGGCCTTTGGCATCTTCAGCGTGCAAATCAAGCAAAGTGAAGGACAGAGACCCTTCTGTCCGCCTTGAGTTCCAGCCCGCATGCCTTCCCGCTCGACCTCGCGGGAGGGGTGGGTTGTTGCGCCCGAAAGAAAGGAGAGTTCGATGCGCATGATTGACCAGACTTTAGAACTCGACTGTGCCACGCAGCCTGTGAGCGTGTCCGCACGCCTTGCCGGCATCCTTGCGCCGCTCGCTGCTCTCTTTCGCGGCTACCGCAATCGCAGAGCAATCAACGGTCTTACGGAGCTTGATGACTATCAGTTGCGGGATATCGGCTTGACCCGCGCCGATATCGCCTCCGCCCTGCTGACATCGACCTTCTTCGAGGACCCGTCACCGCAGCTGACCGACTCCGCCCGCCGCCGCTGGCGCCTGTCGATCTTCCGCTCCTATATCCATTAGGAGCGGACCCTTTTTCCCCGCAGGGTGATAGCCAATAGCCCTGCCTCTTAACCCGGTGACCGCTTTCCCAAGCCGTCTCCGGGTTTTTTTATGGTTTGGAGGAGGGGGAGGGTGCTTTCGGGCGGTAGGCGTCGAAGATCGATTCCAGGTTCTTCTGATAGTTCTTTTGCACTTCCAGCCCGCTGTCAAACATGGTGTTCAGCATATCCATGTAACCCGCCGTCTGCTCCTTCGCCTCGTCTTTCGGAGGCTCCGGCGCTTTGGCCGGTTGCTGCGGCTGGTTCATCCCCGCCATCATGTCCTGGAATGCCTTGGCGAAGGGATTGTCGAGGAACGGGTTCTGCGTCTTCTCCGGTTCAGGCTTCGGCACGCTGAACATCAGCTGCATCGCCTGCGTGAAGGGATTGTCGAAGATGCTGGGCTCGGGTGCGGCCTTCTGCTTCGGCGCAAAACCGGTGCTCTCCAGCCATGTCTGGATCGTCTCGCCCATCGCCGTGTTGACGAAGGGATTGACCGGCGATGACATCTGACCCATCGACTGCTTGAACAGCCCGCCCATCAGCGTGCTGGCGATCACAGGCAGCATCTGCTTGTAGATCTCCTGGCCGATGCCGGTCATCTGTGCCGCCTGAGCCGCAACGGCGCGGGAGACCTCTTGAGAGCCGAACAGTTGTGCAAGGACATTGTTGCCGTCGGTCACGCCCTGCGGCGTGAAGGCCTTGCTCATGTCCTCGAAATACTTGCCGTAATTTCCCGAGGAGACCGATTGCATCAGTCCCATGAAATCATAAGGGTTGCTTGTGCTGCGTTTCAGTCCGGCGGAGAAGGCCGGCATCAGCGCAGCCATCGCCTTGGTCGCCTGTTCCTGCGCAAGGTTGAACTGCTTGGCGATGGCGTCCATCGCCGCGCCATTCTGCGCCTGCATCATCATGTCGAAGAGTGGCAGCATGGGCAGTCCTTCCGCTGTTTAGTGCGTTTGAATCGCTACTATAAACAGAAATAGGAATGCGCAAACGGCTTTTTGCCGGAGACCTTAGTACTGATATTCCTCGAAGACGGGTTCGACGGAACCGTTCCACCGGCCGTTGAAGCGGGCGAGCAGATCTTCCGCGAGTGTCGCCTTCTTGGCCATCACCTCATCGAGCGGCGATAGGAAGATCGTTTCGTCCTGGCCTTCCTTGTTGAGGCGATTGCGCGACTTGAGCCCGGCCTTCGAAATGGCGAGCACATCCTTCGCTGCGTCGAACAAGGCATGACCACGGAACGAAGCCTTCAGGCCCTCGGCCGGAACGGCATTGCGCAGGGCGACGACCTCTTCGAACGTCCAGTCCTTGGTAAACTGGTCGGCAGCTTCGAGTGCCGCATCGTCGTAGAGCAGGCCGACCCAGAAAGCGGGCAGCGCACAGATCCGGCGCCACGGGCCGCCATCGGCGCCGCGCATCTCGAGGAAGCGCTTCAACCGCACATCGGGGAACAGCGTCGAGAGATGGTTGGTCCAGTCGCCCATCGTCGGCTCCCAGTCCTTGATCTCGCTCTTCAGCGCGCCGTTCATGAACTGGCGGAAGGTGACGTGGGTACAGTCCTTGTAGCGGCCGTCACGGACGATGAAATACATCGGCACGTCGAGCGCCCACTCGGCATAGTCCTTGAAGCCGAAATCGTCGCGGAAGGTGAAATCAAGCGGGCCCGAGCGGCGGTTATCTGTATCGGTCCAGATGTCGCCGCGCCAGGAGAGCAGGCCGTTCGGCTTGTTTTCGGTAAACGGCGAGGAGGCAAACAGCGCTGTCGCGAACGACTGCAGCTTCATCGAAACGCGCATCTTCTTGCGCATGTCGGCCTCGGAAGAGAAGTCGAGGTTCACCTGGATCGTGCAGGTCCGGTACATCATGTCGAGACCCTTGCTGCCGACCTTCGGCATGTAGCGGGTCATGATGTCGTAACGGGATTTCGGCATGCGCGGCGTTTCCGCCAGTGTCCATTTCGGGCTGCCGCCGATGCCGAGGAAGCGGATGCCCATTGGCTCGGCAATCTCGCGAAGAACGGCGAGATGCTGGTTGGATTCCCTGCAGGTCTCGTGGATGGTTTCGAGCGGAGCGCCCGACAGTTCGAACTGGCCGCCCGGCTCGATCGAGATCGCGCCCATGCCGTGCTGTTCGCCAAGGCCGATGATATTCTCACCGTCCATGATCGGCTCCCAGCCTGATCGTGCCTGCAGGCCCTTCAACAGCGCGGAAATGCTGGCGTCGCCGGCGTAGGGAACGGGGCTGTTGTCGGCGCGGAAGAAGGCGAACTTCTCATGCTCGGTGCCGATGCGGAATTTTTCCGTCGGCTTGTTCCCCGCAGCAAGATAATCGGTCAGCTCCTGAACCGAAGAGAGCGGTGTCTGGTCGGTGGTGTCGCGAGCCATGCAAATCTAACCTGTATTCTGGGGGAACGCCTTTTGGGCGCGGCAATGGAAGGGTGATTAGGACCGCTCTCAGGTATGTTGCAAGTGAAATTCTTTCAACGCCGGTTCAAAAAAATAGCATCCTGTATCTTGAGTGAATAGGCGCAAGGTTAATTCCAGTCGCCGAGCGCTGCCTGGATGACGGCCATTGCCGCCACCGCAGCGGTATCCGCCCGCAGGATTCTCGGGCCGAGCGGGATGGCGGTGACGAAATCGAGGCTGCGCAGCCGGGTGCGCTCCTCCTCCGAAAATCCGCCTTCAGGGCCGACCAGAAGCGCCAGCTTCCTTTCGGTGATCGCCGAGAGCAGGGGCAGCGGGTTTTGCCCTGCATCGCCCTCGTCGCAATAGATGATCCGCCGATCGCTGGACCAGCCGTCGAGAAGATCGAAAAGTCTCACGGGTTCGGCGACATCGGGAATGCCGAGAATGCCGCACTGCTCTGCCGCCTCGATGACGTTGGCCTTGAGCTTGTCGAGATTGGTGATCTTGCCCTGCACGTGCTGGGTCATGACCGGCTGCAGAACGCCGGCACCCATCTCCACCGCCTTCTGCACCAGATAGTCCAGCCGCCCCACTTTCAGCGGCGCGAAGAGATAGTGAAGATCGGATGGCGCCGGCTGAGGCCGCGTCTGTTCGACCGGTGTCAGCAGGATGCGCTTGCGGGTCGGAAAGGCGAGGGTGGCTTTCCATTCCCCATCCCGGCCGTTGAAAACGAGAATCTCCGCGCCGTCGGTCAGGCGCAGCACATTCGCCAGGTAATTATACTGGTCGGAGCTGGCTTCGACGGCGGCATTGGCGGCAAGCGGTGCGTCGATGAACAGCCGCTGCATGCGGAAATTGGCGCGCATTCTAGATTTCCCGGTCAAACGAAGAGGGCGAACATAACCCAATAGAGCAGCGCCGCAAGCGCGCCCGAGGCCGGAACGGTGATCACCCAGGCGGCGATGATCGTCATGAAATGCGACCGGCGCACGAGATAGCGGCGGCGGGTTTCATGGACGTTCGGATCGGCCGGTTCGTCGATCGCCCAGCTCTCCGCCTTATGGCGCATATAGGCGATGCGGCGCTTCGAGTTGCGGGTGTACCATTCGCGGAAGAAGCCGACGCCGAAGACCGAGCCGACCGCGATATGCGTCGTGCTGACCGGAAGGCCGAACCAGGAGGCGAGGATGACGGTAAAGGCGGTCGACAGCGCCACGCAATAGGCGCGCATCGGATTGAGCTTGGTGATCTGTTCGCCGACGAGACGGATCAGGCGCGGGCCGAACAGCAGCAGACCGACCGAGATGCCGAGAGCGCCGATCAGCATCACCCAGAGCGGCGGGGCGATCTCCCCGTGAACGGGCAGAAGCGTCGTCGAGCGCACGATGGCCGAAAGCGGGCCGACCGCGTTCGAAACGTCGTTTGCACCATGGGCGAAGGAGAGCAGGGCGGCAGAGCCGATCAGCGGATATTTGAAGAGGATACGCAACGAGCTGTTGCGGTTCTCCAGCCCCTCGGATTGGCGGCGTACGATCGGCCGGGCGATGAGCCAGCAGACAACGGTTGTCGCCAGCCCATAGGCCAGCACCGTCGTTGCCGGGAAACGGTCCGGTGTCGTGAGTTGCAGGATCATATAGGCCGTAAATGCGCCGGCCATTGCCGCGATCAGCACAGGCACCCAGCGCCGGGCCGCCGCGATCTTGTCGTCGCGGTAAATGACGAAAGTCTTGACGAGGAACAGCAGGCCGGCTGCGATCACGCCGCCGATGATCGGCGACGTCACCCAGCTCGACGAGATTTCCGCCATCACCCGCCAGTTGACCGGCTCCGGGCCGACGGCAGCGATGCCGGCGCCGATGACCGCGCCGACAATCGCATGGGTGGTGGAAACGGGTGCATTCAGCCAGGTCGCGAGATTGATCCACAACGCGGCCGCCATCAGCGCCGCCATCATGATCCAGGCAAGCAATCCTTCCGGAACCTGCACGGCATCGACGATGCTGGACGAAATGGTCTTCACCACTTCGCCGCCGGCAATCGTCGCGCCCAGGATCTCGAAGATCGCGGCAATCACCAGCGCCTGCGCCATCGTCATCGCGCGTGCACCGACGGCGGCGCCGACATTGTTCGTCACGTCGTTCGCGCCGATATTCATTGCCATGTAGGCGGCAAGCGCGGCAGCGGCGATGATCAGCACCGCACTCGGTCGGTCGAAGACGTAGACCCCGGCAAATAGCATCGCGAGACCGAGGAACACCAGGCCGATGCCCGGCGCGATCAGCTTGCGCGCAACGAACTTCGAGGCATCCTCGACGTGGCTATACTTGTCGAGGTCCTTGTCGAGCGTGCGTTTTGTAAGGACAGGTGTCTTCTCGGCCATGCTCTTTCCTGGAAGGAATCCTGCTTTAACGCTGTCATTCCTAACAGCGCAAGATGGCAGGAATCATTCCGCCGGAATCTGCTTGGCGCGGCTTGCCTGAAGATGTTCGTCGATGCGGCGCTTGAACTGCAGGAACAGGTCGCGAAGCTCCGGCTCACGGACCCGCTTGCAGGCCTCGTCGCAGGAAACCCACTCGATCGTGCGTTCGCCCTTTTCCTTGAAGTTCTTGGCAAGCTCGGAAACCTCGAGCGCATAGACCTGCACCTTGCAGCTCACCTTCAGTCCATCCTTCAGGACCTTCGGATAGCTGTAGGCGCCGAGCGTCTCGTGCTCGACGCTGCCGCGCACGCCTGCTTCTTCATAGGCTTCGCGGGCGGCGACCTCATAGGAGCACTTGCCGTTCATCGGCCAGCCCTTGGGGATGACCCAGCGGCCGGTATCGCGGCTGGTCATCAGCAGGACCTCGACGTCGTTGCTCTTCTTCTTCATCCGATAGCACAGCGCAGCATACTGCTGTCTCGGCGGACGCCGGAACATCAGCTGCATGTCGGAGGCTAGGCGGGAGAGAAGAGTCAACTGTCGGGTCACCTTTCGAGTCGTTTCAAAGAATCATTAATATTAGCATGTGCTGGAAAGCTTGCGCGATCCATGCGCCATTTAACGGTGCATAACGCGGCTATGGTTTTTAATAGGCAAATCTCACGCCGCAGCGGGTCGAAATTCCGGCAAAACCTGTTCTGTTTCCGCCTTTGCACAGGTGTTCAATATGGGGCCTTCTTGCCTTTCGTTCAATGCCCATATCAATCTGGGGATATCGTTTCCTGTTGATGACCGCCATGCGCCTTCCGCCACTCAATTCAATCAGAGCTTTCGAAGCCGTCTGCCGTCGGGGCAGCGTGCTCAGGGCTGCCGAGGAGCTCGGTGTCGTGCGCGGCGCGGTGCGTCTGCAGATCGCGGCGCTCGAGAATTATTTCGGCGAGAAGCTCTTCACCCGTGAAGGTCGCCGCCTCGTGCCGACCGACCGGGCCAGGGCTTTTGCCGAAGCGGCAACGGCGGCCTTCTCCCTGTTGCAGCATGCCGCCGGTGACCTGCAGAAGGACGATAGCCGCAGGCTCCGTCTCGGCGTTCCATCTGCCTTCGGCATCTGGTGGCTGATGCCGCGCATCGGTAGCCTGCAAAGGGCGCTTGGCGATACCGAGATCGATATCGTGCCGATGGCGGTCGCCGAGCCGCTGTTGCAGCATCCGGAGCTCGATGCCGTCATCATGGGTGGCGAATACCGCCCCTCGGCCGGTGTCGCCGCCATTCGCTTCATGGAAGACGAGTTCGGTCCGGTGGCTGCACCCCAACTTGCCGCCACCTTCGGCAGCGATCCCATGGGCATGGCTACGGCTGCCATGCTCGTCAGCCGCAGCGTGCCGAAGCTTTGGGACGAATGGTTTGCCGAAAGCGGCACGCCAGCAGTCAGCTTCGCCCGCCGTCAGGAATTCGAGGATTTGCTGCTGGCGCTCGGTGCCGCCCGATCCGGGCTCGGTGTAGCGCTCGCCCCGCGCGCGTCGATCGAGGATGATCTGGCGCGCAATATTCTGACCGCTCCCTTCGGCTTCATCCGTCGCCCGGCAGGCTACAGCCTCTGTTGCCGCACGACCGATCTCCGAAAGCCGCATTTCACCGCATTGCGCGACTGGCTGGTCAAGGCAGGCGAGGGAACCGAATAGGGCAGATTTACTGCCGTATCGGCAGCGGATTATCCATGCCGCGCGGTCGCGGTGGGCATTATGACGGTCATCAGCGACAGGAGGTGGCATGAAAGAGGCCGCGCCCAGCATTGAAAGAACGGATTTCTGAGATGCAGATGATCTTGGGACAGTCACGCCTTGCGTCGTTTGGCTTACCTTACTTGGGTTTTTGGGAACTCAATGAAGGAGAGCAAATCGTGACTG
>NZ_JBFTID010000009.1:0-219070 GCF_056394605.1 Rhizobium sp. 10N427
GCTCAGCGTCGTCAACCTGGTCAACCTTGTTGAGGAACACGACGATTGCCGGAACGCCAACCTGGYGGGCGAGCAGGATGTGCTCGCGGGTCTGCGGCATCGGGCCGTCAGCTGCCGAGCAAACCAGGATCGCGCCGTCCATCTGTGCGGCACCGGTGATCATGTTCTTGACGTAGTCGGCGTGGCCGGGGCAGTCGACGTGCGCATAGTGGCGGTTCGGCGTTTCATATTCGACGTGTGCCGTCGAAATGGTGATGCCGCGTGCCTTTTCTTCCGGGGCAGCGTCGATCTGGTCATACGCCTTGAACTCGCCGAAATACTTCGTGATCGCTGCCGTCAGAGACGTCTTGCCGTGGTCAACGTGGCCGATCGTGCCGATGTTTACGTGCGGCTTGTTGCGCTCAAACTTACTCTTTGCCATTTGAATGCTTCCTGTGAACGAAATGGGTGACCCCGGCGAACCGGTTTAGTGCCGCCGTTTAAGGCTTTCGGCGAGATTGCGCAAGACCTAATTGCGAACGGCATTCCGGGGTTTGCTGCCCATATGGGAAGCAATTGACGCAACGCAAGATCCACCGCCAAAAGCGCGGCGCAACAACCTGAAGCTAAAAGGAAAAACTGGAGCGGGTAGCGGGAATCGAACCCGCGTATTCAGCTTGGAAGGCTGCTGCTCTACCATTGAGCTATACCCGCGGGATTGGTCTTGGCCCGACCAGAGAACGAATGGTGGAGAGAGTTGGATTTGAACCAACGTAGGCTGAGCCAACGGATTTACAGTCCGTCCCCTTTAACCACTCGGGCATCTCTCCATTCGTTTCGTCTGGATCGGAAGACCAAGCTTGCGACCGTCTGGCGTTGCCGCCCCTCGGTCTGCGCCGCGTATATGACCGGACGATTTCCTCATGTCAACACGATGACTGCGGAAAAAATGTGAAAAATTTCATCGCCTGTTGAAAGGCCCTCTGTGAAAGAAGTCCTATGCGCGGAGAGTTGCCGCCGTTATAAAAGCCGCATGAGCAAAGACAACAAATTCACCGGCAAGCCCGACACCGACAAAACCGCCAAGGATACGCATTATGCGACCTTGCGCCGCCAGCACCGCGATGCAAAGCGCGAGCGCGGCGACATACCGACCCCCGGCCCGCAGAAGCGCAAGCGCGGCGGCGACGACTGGAAGCCGCCGGTTCTGGCGCCTGAGCAGGTCTATCTCTATGGCCTGCACACGGTTCGCGCGGCGCTCGAAAATCCCGAGCGCAAGAACATCAAGCTGTCCGTGACGCAGAATGCGCTGGCGCGCCTCGAGATCAATCCCGAGAACATGAAGATCCCGGTCGAGATGGTCTCGCCGCAGGATATCGACAAGATGCTCGGCCCCGATGCGATCCACCAGGGCGTAATGCTGGAGACGCGGCCCCTGCCCGTCCGCCGGCTGGAAGCCTTGAAGGACAGCCCGTTGCTTCTGGTTCTCGACCAGGTGACCGATCCGCATAATGTCGGCGCCATCATGCGCTCGGCAGTGGCATTCAATGCCGGTGCGGTTATCACCACCCAGAGACATAGCCCGACAGAATCAGGTGTGATGGCGAAATCGGCCTCCGGGGCGCTGGAACTGATTCCTTATATCCAGATCACCAATCTGGCCGACGCCGTCGGCGAGCTGCACAAGCTCGGTTTTGTGACGATCGGCCTCGATTCGGAAGGGCCGGCTCCGCTTGAGGGAACGTTCACAGGTGACAAGGTGGCGCTCGTTCTCGGCTCTGAAGGCAAGGGCCTGAGGCAGAAGACCCGCGAAACCGTTAACGCGCTTGCCCGTCTCGATATGCCCGGCGCCATCAAGTCGCTGAACGTTTCGAACGCGGCTGCAATCGCCATGTATGCGGCCCGGCAGTATCTGGCGAAATAGGACCGGGGTCTCAAAATGAACGCATGCCGGGGCTAGATGGCGGCGAACCGAAAACAGCAAGAGAGAAGGAAACGATCCGGCATGGCAATCCGGCCCCTCCTGTTTGGCATTCTGTTCGTCGCAGTCTTCGTCGGCATCATTCTCAGCCTCGTCTGGGTCGATCCCTCCCATCCGGTGCGCCAGCCCGATCCGCTGGCCCCCTCGGCCCCCGGCCCCTCTGCACCAGCCCCTGTGCAATAGGGCTTCCGGAACCTCAAACATCTCCGCGCGTTTGTCCCGCAGGTTAATGCAAGGAAGAACGCATGCGAATCATGATCGCCGTCGTAGTTCTAATGGTCGGCTCGGTGCTGAGCATCGTGATGATGGCGCCATCCGGCACCGGACAGACCGGCAACGGCGCCAAGATCGAGGCAAGCATCAACGAGCCTGTGCAGCAGTAGGCCGGCCCCCCGCCGAGCAAAAGAAAAGCCCCGGTATCGCTGGGGCTTTTTTGTCAGTTGGTCGCCTTTTCGACGGAAATTTCTCCGAACTCGTCGATCAGCACGGTCCAGCCATCCGGCTCGGCATCCGGATCGGTCTTCAAATAGACGGTGGCGAACAGTCCGGGCTGTTTGATGATCCCAGTCGAGTTCTCCGGACGGATATCGGTGACATAGGGTTTGAGATCGGTGAATTCGTGCAGTTCAACCGTGGAGACGATCTGCGGCCCGCCATCGGTCTGCGCCACCTGCTGCAGGTAGACCTTCGATGTGCGGTCATCCTGGCGGACGGAGAAGAGCTTGTAATAGCCATGACGCGACTCTCCGGGTTTTGCCGCCGCCTGATCGGCAGATACGGGTTTGCCTGACGTCTCGGGCGTGCGCTCGATAGCGATGTCAGCCTTGCTTTCTTCCCAATATCCCGTGCTGGTGGCGAAAGTGACAGCGGACGGCAGGATCGTCTCTGTGCCTGGAGCCGCCTTGGCAATCCCTGCGCCCGTCAGGAGCGTGGCCGCCAATAGAAAAGTCCCTGCCCTCATCGTTAGTCCTCGAACTGTTCTGCCAGAATGCGGTCCGACCACGAACGATCCGGATCGGAGAGGATGCGGGCGGTCATGTGTTCCGACTGGGCGATGCGCACATGCAGCACCGACTTGACCTCGGAATTATCGGCAACGGCGTTCACCGGCCGCTTCTCGGCCTCAAGGATATGGATATCGACCGTCACCTTGTTCGGCAGCAACGCGCCACGCCAGCGCCGCGGCCTGAAGGCGCTGACCGGCGTCAACGCCAGAAGCGGCGCTTCCAGCGGCAGGATCGGGCCGTGTGCGGAAAGATTGTAGGCGGTGGAGCCCGCCGGAGTCGCCACCATCACGCCATCGCAGATCAATTCCGGCAGCCTGACATGGCCGTCCACCTCGACGCGAAGCTTGGCTGCCTGATAGGACTGGCGAAACAGCGACACCTCGTTGATGGCGAGCGCCTCGGAATTCGTGCCATCGGCATTGGCCGTCGTCATCTGCAGCGGACGGAAGACGTTTTCGACAGCAGCACAGATGCGTTGCTGCAAGTCTTCGGTGCGGTAATCGTTCATCAGGAAGCCGACGGAGCCGCGGTTCATGCCATAGACCAGCTTGCCGCTGTTCATAATTCCATGCAGCGTCTGCAGCATGAAGCCATCGCCGCCGAGCGCGACGATCACATCCGCCTCTTCGGCCGGCACGTCGCCGTAGATCCGAATCAGCTCCTCGCGCGCAGCAAGCGCTTCAGTCGTGGAGGAAGCCAGAAAACCAAGCGTCTGAAATGACCGGCCCATTCAATGCCCTTTGTTATGCTCGCCTAGCTAAAGGATAAAGGGCTTGTGCGACAAGGTGTTTTGCACATCAATACAAAGTGCGGAAACGCGACAAAGTGTGAGCATCCGGCATTTCCGCGAAACGGCCCCGGCGGGGCGCGATAGTTTCCGCCAACCGCTGTTGTCGCCCAGCACGATTTCCATGATTCTGCAGCCGAAACCGTTCACGAATTCGCGCCGATGCCGGATTTTGCCTTTACACGAATTCAGAATCTGGTAGTTGGCACGCATTGCCCTTGTAGCTCAGTTGGTAGAGCACCTGATTTGTAATCAGGGGGTCGCGGGTTCGAACCCTGCCGGGGGCACCACTCACTCATAGCGAAATCAGAAGCGTAGCCGGATGGCGCCTGCTCCGTAGGCGGGTGCCTGTTCCAGAATTTGACGCTGCGCTCCCAAAACATGGCGCACGGCGCGATTGCGCCCCGCTCATGACCCGCGGCTCAAGGCCTCGTCAACCAGACGCGACAGCAGCGCCGTGCCTGGACCCAACGGCTTGAGATGATCCATATCTCCGAAAAAGCCGTCTTCAAAATCATCGTGGTCATAGAGATCAAGCACCTGGACGTGAGCATGCCCATCGGTTCGCTGCTTCAGACCGCGAAACAA
This sequence comes from Rhizobium sp. 10N427, assembly GCF_056394605.1. Taxonomy (NCBI): domain Bacteria; kingdom Pseudomonadati; phylum Pseudomonadota; class Alphaproteobacteria; order Hyphomicrobiales; family Rhizobiaceae; genus Rhizobium; species Rhizobium sp. 10N427. The sequence continues at coordinate 4,343 of NZ_JBFTID010000009.1, forward strand.
TTCTGCACCTGGGGCGCGAATCCGGAAATCGCTTCGGACTGGGGGAACGACGACGAGCAGCCTGTGGCGGTTTTGCGCCGACAAGCTGATCAACATGTCGAGATAAGGAAGTGCGTTTTCCCGCCGATTGAACTTCATATGATCTGCGACGCGCTGTTCCGTCGTCATGCGCGGAGGCATGAAGCTCTTGTTATAGTCGGGCAGAAACCCGGAGCGCCCCGAAACGTCTACCGACAAATCCCCAAGTTTGCCCACCACGGTTTCGTAGAGGCTGGTAAGCGCCGGATCCTCGTAGTCCAATCCAAGATTGAACAGCTCATTGATAGCCACCGAGATCATGCCTTCGGATCGCGAGCGATCGAGCACCCATCCCGGTGAGAAAACCGAATAGAAGACAACGATGGTGCGGAGCGCCTCGAGTTGCTCCGAAAGGGTCTTGTAGAGAAAGTAGGAGTATTTCAGATCCTGTGATCGGCAGCACAGGTTGAAAGATCCGGGCAGATACGCCGGATCGAAGCCGAAATCGCCATGTGACGAACCGGCAACGAGCGTGGCGACACCCGCCGCCTCGGCTCTCAGCATCGTGCGCTTTGCGGTCAGCAGGAGCACATATTGCTCGAACATAGCGGGAAATGGTTCATCCATGTCCGTCTCCATCGAATAGGCCAAGCACTGTTAAACGATAGAAGGCTTTTGCCGGGCTTGCGATCGAGCAGGCAAGCCACGACGACGCTGATGCTATCTGTGCGCCGTCGCATCTCTCGTTGCTCAAGCCGCTCTGTCTCTTGTCCTCTTCGATGAACCGGACATGAAGCCCGTCTTCAGAGCGAGTTCAGGCCCGTGGGGTCACCTTTGGTCATGAAATAGCAAGGAGATGCGCTATGAAAATCGTCCATTTGGCGGTTGCTGCTGTTCTTTCCATCGGTTCGGCCTTCGTTGCCGTCGAGCCTGCGGCGGCGATGCCGCGGTCTCAGGCGCCGGTCGCTGCCGTTGAGAAGAGCGATGTGGTTCAGGTCCGGCACCGGGATCGCCGCTACTACCGGGATCACCGCCCGCGTTATCGCGACAGCTGGCGCTATGAGCGCCGTCATCACCGGGATTGGCGGGCCGAGCGGCGCTGGCGGGGTGATCGCGATTGGCGGTATCGCGACCGCTACTACCGGCCGCATCGGAACGGCGTCTATTTCCGCCTGAACCTCTAGAACGAAAAAAGCCCCGGATGTCCGGGGCTTTTTTGATTGTCCGGCCTGCGGGGCTCAGTCGATGTCGTCAACGACGGCATCGGGCTTGCCGCTGATGCGGTGCGCGAGTGCTGCTTCCATGAACTCGTTGAGCTCGCCGTCGAGCACGTCGCCCGGAGCGGTGCTGGCAACACCTGTGCGCAGGTCCTTGACCAGCTGGTAGGGCTGCAGCACGTAGGAGCGGATCTGGTGGCCCCAGCCGATATCCGACTTCGAGGCGGCTTCGGCATTGGCCGCGTCTTCGCGCTTCTTCAGTTCGGCTTCGTAAAGACGGGCGCGCAGCATGTCCCACGCCTTGGCGCGGTTCTTGTGCTGCGAACGTTCCTGCTGGCACTGCACGACGATGCCCGACGGCATATGCGTGATACGCACGGCCGAGTCGGTGGTGTTGACGTGCTGGCCGCCGGCGCCCGATGAGCGGTAGGTATCGATGCGGCAATCGCCTTCGTTGATGTCGATCTGGATCGAGTCGTCGATCACAGGGTAGACCCAGATGGACGAGAAGGACGTGTGGCGGCGTGCATTGCTGTCGTATGGCGAAATACGCACCAGGCGGTGAACGCCCGATTCGGTCTTCAGCCAGCCATAGGCATTGTGGCCCTTGACGAGCAGCGTCGCCGACTTGATGCCCGCTTCTTCACCATCGTGAACTTCGAGAAGCTCGACCTTGAACTTCGAACGTTCAGCCCAGCGCGTGTACATGCGCAGCAGAATGTTGGCCCAGTCCTGGCTCTCGGTGCCGCCGGCGCCGGAATGGACTTCCAGATAGGCGTCGTTGCCATCGGCTTCGCCAGAGAGCATTGCCTCCACCTGGCGGCGCGCAGCTTCGGCCTTCAGGCCCTTCAGCGCATCCTCGGCGTCCTTGACGACGCCTTCGTCGCCCTCTTCCTCGCCCATTTCGATGAGCTCGATATTGTCGTTCAGCTGCTGTTCGAGCTGCTTCACGCCATTGATGCCGTCATCCAGCTGCTGGCGCTCGCGCATCAGCTTCTGGGCTTCCTGGGCATCGTTCCAGAGGTTTGGGTCCTCTGCCTTGTTGTTCAACCAGTCCAGCCGTCTTATCGCCTGGTCCCAGTCAAAGATGCCTCCTCAGCAGGGTGATAGCCTGCTTGGTTTCATCGACTACGTTTATGATCTCGGCGCGCATTGTCCTGCTTCTTTGCGTTGGTCTTGAGCTGGCCCGTCAAATAGTTGCGGCGGCCGAGGATGTAAAGCCCGCGGCCGCCGCACCGTCTCTGCGGATGATGTTAATACAGGCCGCCGGCGCCGGACTGCACCGCCTGATTGGCCTGTGGCGAGGTCTTGAGGATTTCCTCCGGTGCCATGGTGCCGTCCATGCCGATGACCGAGAAGCTGTCGGCCGGGCCGGTGCCCGGCTTGAAGGCTTCGATGATGGTGTTCGGATCGCCTTCCTGCGCCGCCATGCCGGTCTTGCGGTCGATGGCGACGAGGTTCATGCCCTGCGGAATGACGAACTTCGACGGCGGCATGTCCTTGACGGCGGCCTGCATGAATTCGTTGAAGATCGGCGCAGAGAGGCCGCCACCCGTGCCGCCGCGGCCAAGCGGAGCCGGCGTATCGAAGCCCATATAGAGACCGGCGACGAGATCCGGCGTGAAGCCGACGAACCAGGCGTCCTTCTCGTCGTTGGTCGTACCGGTCTTGCCGGCAACGTCGCGGCCGCCGAGATCGACCTTGCCTGCGGCGGTACCGCGGGTGATGACGCCCTGCATCATCGAGGTGATCTGGTAGGCGGTCATCGGATCGAGAACCTGTTCGCGGTTGTCGACGATATTGGGCTCTTCCTGGTTCTGCCAGTCGCCGGCATTGCAGCCGTCGCAGACGCGCTCTTCATGCTTGAAGATGGTCTTGCCGTAACGGTCCTGGATGCGGTCGATCAGGGTCGGCTTGATCTGCTTGCCACCATTGGCAAGAACCGAATAGGCCGAGACCATGCGCAGCACCGTGGTTTCGCCGGAACCCAGCGACATGGCGAGCAGCGGCGGCATCTTGTCGTAGATGCCGAAACGCTCGGCATATTCGGCGACGATGTTCATGCCCAGGTCATTGGCGAGGCGCACCGTCATCAGGTTGCGCGAATGCTCGATACCGGAGCGCAGCGTCGAGGGGCCGCCGACTTCGCCACCGTAGTTTTCAGGCTTCCAGACCTGGCCGCCGGAAACGATCTCGATCGGCGCGTCCATGATCACGGAGGCCGGCGTATAGCCGTTATCCATGGCGGCAGCATAGACGAAGGGCTTGAAGGATGAGCCCGGCTGACGCATCGCCTGCGTCGCACGGTTGAATTCAGACTGGCCGTAAGAGAAGCCGCCGGCCATGGCGAGCACGCGGCCGGTCTTCGGGTCCATGGCGACGAGGCCACCTTGAACCTTCGGCGGTTGCTGCAGGCGGTAGGATGTCGAGGTCTCGTCGCCCTGACGCGCGACGTAAACCACATCACCAGGAGACAGCACGCCTTCCGGCGACTTGGCGGTCTTGCGGTCGCCCGTCGAGGAACGGTAGGCCCACTGCATGTTCTTGGCGGTTATTGTACCGCGCTCGCGCTCGGCACCGATCTTGCCGCTGCCATCCTTCGGTGGCTGCAGGCCGATGTCCGCGCCATCGTCGGAAACCGCCAGAACGACGGCCAGGCGCCATTCGGGGACATCGGAGAGCGCCGGGATATCGGCCAGCGCCTTGCCCCAATCCGATGTCGTGTCGATGGTCTTCAGCGCGCCGTGGAAGCCGCGGCGTTCGTCATAGGTGGTCAGGCCGTCCTGCAGCGCCTTGCGGGCGGCAAGCTGCATCTGCGGATCGAGCGAGGTGCGGACGGAAAGACCGCCTTCATACAGCGTCTTTTCGCCATACTGATCGATCAGCTGGCGGCGGACGGCTTCGGCAAAGTAATCGGATGCGAAGAGCGACGGGCCGGTGCTGCGTGCGGTGACGCCGAGCGGCTGCTTCTTCGCCTCTTCGCCATCTTCCTTGCTGACGTAACCGTTCTCGACCATGCGGTCGACGACCCAGTTGCGGCGCTCGAGAGCGGCTTCGGGGTGGCGGAACGGATGATAGTTCGCCGGGCCCTTCGGCAGCGACGCCAGATAGGCGGCTTCGGCGATCGTCAGCTCGGTGACCGACTTGTTGAAATAGGTGAGTGACGCGCCGGCAATGCCGTAAGAGTTCAGGCCGAAGAAGATCTCGTTGAGATAGAGCTCGAGAATCTTGTCCTTCGAATAGGCCTGCTCGATGCGGAAGGAGAGGATCGCTTCCTTGATCTTGCGGTCGATCGTCTGGTCGGAGGTCAAAAGGAAGTTCTTGGCGACCTGCTGGGTGATCGTCGAAGCGCCGACCGGGCGGCGGCCGGAACCGAAATTCTGCAGGTTGACGAGGATAGCGCGGCCGAGGCCGGTCAGGTCGACGCCCGGGTGATTGTAGAAGTTCTTGTCTTCGGCCGAAAGAAAAGCCGCCTTGACGCGGTCCGGGATTGCCTGGATCGGCAGGAACAGGCGCTTTTCCTTGGCATATTCGGCCATCAGCGCACCATTGCCGGCATGCACGCGGGTGGTGACCGGCGGCGCATAGCTGTTCAGCACGGCGTAATCGGGGAGATCCTTCGCGACGTTTGCCAAATAGACGGCAACGACAGCTGCGGCACCAAGAAACATGACGCAAGCAATGCCGAAGAAATATCCAAGAAGTCTGATCATATTGGGCTACCGGTATTCCAAATCTTCAATCGGCACAGGCGATATCATCGCATCGGAGCGCGCAATCTACACATTGCGCGCGGCTTACTCCATGAGCGGCACTGCGACAAGCCGAATCCGCCTCTCGGGTCAGAAACATAGCGGCGAGTAACGGCCTGAATGTGAGCAAAATAGGGCTCCCCTGCCCCATTCCAGTCCCGTTCCCGGCTTTAGTCCACGCTGTTACATGTTCGCCACGGCGTCAGCCGCCATTGGCGACGACCGACGAGCGATAGCGCTTGACCGCATCGGTCATCAGGTCCGCCATCTTTCCGCGCCAGGTCTCATCGAGCAGCAGCTTCTCGTCTTCGACATTGGAGAGGAAGCCGAGTTCGACGAGGATCGATGGTACGTCGGGCGCCCGCAGAACCTGGAAACCTGCATGGCGGTGCGGATTGTTGATGGTGCCGATCTGGTCCTTGAACGAGTTCAGGACGCTTTCGGCCAGCGAAATCGAAAACGCCTGCGTCTCGCGCCGCGTCAGGTCGAGCAGGATATCGGCCACTTCGGGCGGCTCGGCGACGGTTTCCTTGCCGGCAATCTGATCCGAGAGGTTTTCACGTTCGGCAAGATCGGCGGCGAGCTTGTCGGATGCCTTGTCGGAGATCGTATAGACGGTCGCCCCGCGGATATCTTTCTGCTTCAGCGTATCGGCATGCAGCGAGATGAAAAGGCCGGCATGGTTCTGGCGGGCAATTTGCACGCGCTCGGAAAGCGAGAGGAACTCGTCGTTGTCGCGGGTCAGAAACGCCTTGATGCCGGGCTCGCGGTTCAGCCGGTCGGCCAGCGCCTTGGCGAAGGCCAGTGTCACCTGCTTTTCTTCGGTTTTCGTATCGACGCCGATCGCGCCGGTATCGATGCCGCCGTGACCGGCGTCGACGGCGATGACGAAATCGCCGGGCTTGGCGGCCTCTGCTGCCGGAATGGCGCTAGTCACCTGCTGGTCATCGGCGCCGTTCCAGGTCTGAGCCTTGACGAGCGCCGCGAAAGCTTCCTTCGACGTCATCTCGGCATCGAGCACCAGGCGGTGGCCTTTGCCGTCCTCGTCCTGCTGGACCTTGGCGATCGCCAGCTTCACCGGCTTGATGGCGGTGAGCACGATTCGCGCGCTGCCCTCGCCCATCGCGCCGTAGCGGATATCCTTGAAGAGACCGCGCGCTTCCAGCTGCTTGGTATCGAAACCGAAGGCGGTCGCCGGGAGATCGACGACGATGCGCTCGGGATTGGCAATATAATGGATGGAGAAGCTGGGGGCCTGGTCGAAATCGATGACGATGCGGGTGCGGGCGTCATCGCCGATAATCCGGGCACCGTAGGCCAGCAGCGGCTCGGGCTTGGCGCCGTCGGCTGCGATCGCGGTCGCCATCCCGAGACACAGCGCCGCGGCAGCGAGCGCCGCCGCAAAAACATTCTTCCGGTTGCCGGATTGCCCCGCTACGGGCCGCTCCCTCTTAAACAATCGACCGCCACACCCTATTTGTCATTGCATATGTCCCCGGGGCACATGATCCCCGCCGCCCGGCGGCGCCTGCCCGATGCCCGGCGCCGAGCATAGCGCATCGAATCGGGACCGCGGATCCCCGATTTTCTATGCGTGACGAAATCCATCAATATTATGGCACATTTGGCTTTTCCCTTGCTATTGTGACAGAGAAACCATACAACGATTTCAGGTTAGAAGTGCTGACGGGATAGAGTCGCCGCGAAGGCTGCCAACCCCTGAGAGGACCTGGCGCCGCAACCGGCAATCGTCCGCCGTCATACGTGTTTCTTTCCGAGTGAACTGGATTCTGATTTTTCCGGCGTATGCGGAAACTTCATCGGTGGATAGCCACCAACCGCTCCGAGGAGCAAACTCATCGGACCTACGGGTCTTAGTATTGTCGATCTCGCTTGGTCATAATGGTGTCGCAGCAGGTTTTATCCAAAGTCTACAGGCCCCGGGAGAATATCTTCCCCGCTGTTGCCTGGCTGTTGCCTGCCCTCCCGAACCAAGCGCGACTTTCATTATCCGGCGCAACCCCTCCTGACCGCACCCCGCCTGTCTCAGACACTGGCGGGGATGCGCGTATGAGGCTGCGCCGAGGAGCACAGCTTACATGGCAGACAAAATGCTTATCGACGCGTCTCACGAGGAAGAGACGCGCGTCGTTGTCGTTCGCGGGAACCGCATAGAAGAATTTGACTTCGAGTCGCAGCACAAGAAGCAAATTCGCGGCAACATCTATCTTGCAAAGGTAACGCGGGTAGAACCCTCGCTACAGGCCGCCTTCGTTGATTACGGCGGCAACCGGCATGGCTTCCTGGCCTTTGCCGAAATCCACCCTGATTATTACCAGATCCCGCTGGCCGATCGCCAGGCGCTGCTGCGCGCGGAAGCCGAAGAGCATCGCCGCGACGATGACGTCGAGCACGTCGAAACCGCGCCGATGAACGATCCGGCCAACCAGGACCAGCCCGACATCGGCATCGTCGCCAAGGACGAGCCGGCAGCGGACGTTACGGCCGAGGCCCCTGCCGCGATCGAAGCGGAAGCTGCGCCGGCCGCTGAAGACGCCGCTCCGGTAAAGAAGGCTGCAAAGCCGCGCCGCAGCCGCAAGAAGGTTGTCGAGACCACCGCGACCGAAGATGCCGTTCCGACCGATGTCGAAGCGCCGGTTGCTTCCGTCGATAGCGACGACGACTCGAACGGCAGTTCGATGGCTGCCATGGTCGAGACCGACTCGATTTCCGAAGACGTCGATTCCCGCCGCCGCGGCAATGACGACGATGACGACGACGATCATGATCACGAGGAAGAAGTGATCGAATCGGTCGGCGCGGAAGACGCGATGGAAGAAGTTCCCGATCGCGTTCAGCGCAAGCCGCGCAAGCAGTACCGCATCCAGGAAGTCATCAAGCGCCGCCAGATCCTGCTCGTGCAGGTCGCCAAGGAAGAGCGCGGCAACAAGGGTGCAGCTCTTACCACTTACCTGTCGCTCGCAGGCCGTTACTCGGTATTGATGCCAAACACGGCGCGTGGCGGTGGCATCTCCCGCAAGATCACCAATCCGCAGGACCGCAAGCGCCTGAAGGAAATCGCCCGGATGCTCGAAGTGCCGCAGGGCATGGGCGTCATCCTGCGCACGGCCGGCGCCAACCGCACCAAGGTCGAGGTCAAGCGCGATTTCGAATATCTGATGCGTCTCTGGGAAAACGTCCGCACGCTGACGCTGGCGTCGACAGCCCCTTGCCTCGTCTATGAAGAGGGATCGCTGATCAAGCGTTCGATCCGCGACCTCTACAACAAGGATATCGGCGAAGTCATCGTTGCCGGCGAAGAAGGCTATCGTGAAGCGAAGGACTTCATGAAGATGCTGATGCCGAGCCACGCCAAGGTGGTTCAGCCTTACCGCGACATCCACCCGATCTTCTCGCGCTCCGGCATCGAAGCGCAGCTCGACCGCATGCTGCAGCCGCAGGTGACGCTGAAGTCGGGCGGCTACCTGATCATGAACCAGACGGAAGCGCTGGTTTCGATCGACGTCAACTCCGGCCGTTCGACCCGCGAGCATTCGATCGAAGACACGGCTCTGCAGACGAACCTCGAAGCCGCCGACGAAGTCGCGCGCCAGCTTCGCCTTCGCGACCTTGCAGGCCTGATCGTCATCGACTTCATCGACATGGAAGAAAAGCGCAACAACCGCGCTGTCGAGAAGCGTCTGAAGGAATGCCTGAAGAACGACCGCGCCCGCATTCAGGTCGGCCGTATCTCGCATTTCGGCCTTCTGGAAATGTCGCGCCAGCGTATCCGTGCCTCGGTTCTGGAATCGACGACCCAGGTCTGCTCGCATTGCGGCGGTACCGGTCACGTCCGTTCGCAGTCTTCGGTCGCCCTGCATGTGCTGCGCGGCATCGAGGAATATCTGCTGAAGAACACGACGCACGATATCACCGTGCGCACCACGCCCGACATCGCGCTCTATCTTCTGAACCACAAGCGCCAGTCGATCGTCGATTACGAGACCCGCTTCGGCGTGGCGATCATCATCGGCGCCGACAACAGCGTCGGATCGCAGCACTTTGCGATTGATCGCGGCGAGCCGGTCGAAAATCCGGTGAAGATCGAAACCCTGTTCAACTTCGCGGCCATCCCTGAAGATGACGACGACGATGTCGTGATCGAGGTGGACGAAGAAGAAGACGAAGAACTGGAAGAAAAGCCAGCCGCAAGCGAGCGTCCTGCCCAGCAGGCACGCGCCGAGAGCGATGGCGAAGCCGGCAACCGCAAGCGCAAGCGGCGCCGCCGCCGCCGTGGCGGACGTGGCGGAAATGAACAGCAGTCGGCCAACGACGCTTCCGGCGACGAGGGCGACGACGGTGAAGGCGACGAGGATGATGCAGGCGCAGAGGGCGACGAAGCCGCTGCCGGCACCGCGGAAGCCCGCGCCGAAACCGACAGCGAGAGCGAACAGCGCCGCAAGCGCCGCCGCCGCGGCAAGCGTGGCGGACGCCGCAACCGTGACGAAAACGGCGAACTGAGTGCCGAAGGCACCGACAGCGAGACGGACGCTGATGGCGAAGCCGGCGAAGGTGACGCTGCCGAAAGCGCGGCAGCCGAGACGCAGGCTGAAGTCATCGAGGCCGTTTCCGAAGATGCGGCCGAAGGCCAGACGGCTATGGCAGCTGTCGAAACCGGCGCCTTCGTCACCGAGGACGTCAAGCCCGCCAAGGGCCGCGGCCGTGGCCGCAAGAAGGCTGTCGAGGTTTCGCCAGTGGAAGAGCCTGTCGTTGCCGAGGAAGCTCCGGCTGCCGCAGCAACTGCCGAACCTGCACCCGAAGCCGAGACGGTGGAAGCCTCTGCCGATCTCGACGCTCCGGCAACGGAAGAAGCAAAGTCGGCCCGCGCCAATCGCGGCTCGAACGTCTCCTCCTCCTCGCCGACCGTCAAATCGACGCGCAGCGAAGCTGCCGAGCCCGAGGGCGACGGCAAGCCGAAGAAGGCCGGCTGGTGGCAGCGCCGCGGCTTCTTCTGAGAGACCGCTGATTGATCAATGAAAAGCCGGCTGTGGTGACACAGCCGGCTTTTTTGATTCCGTATCCGGGAGAGATTGGAAAGGGGCATCCGAGATAAGTCGAGAAGGCCAATCCGGCTTTGTCTCGCGGCAGCAAGCCTCTTCAGATCTTGATTCACCTGTCTGGCAAAATGAGTCAGGAAATGCGTCTAAGCGCTTGAGCGCGGACTCTATTTCAGCCAGAGGGCCATGCGCTCGACGGCTTCGACGATCTCAGTTTGCGAGCCGGCGTAAGACATGCGCATCGTCCTGTTGCCTTCGAGCGGATCGAAATCGAGGCCCGGCGTCGCGGCGACATTGATCTCCGCCAGCATCCGCTTGGCAAAGGCCATGCTGTCGTTGCTGAACCGCGTCACGTCGACATAGGCATAGAAGGCACCGTCCATCGGGGATGCCACCGGCAGGCCGATTTCGGGCAAACGGCGGAGCAGGAAATCGCGATTGGCGGCGTAACTCGCCTTGTAGACATCGAGCTCGGCAGCGGCTCCAAGCGCCGCCGTCGCGGCGATCTGCGACAGTTCCGGCGGCGAGATATAGAGGCTCTGGGCAACGCGCTCGATCGGGCGAACCAGCCGTTCCGGCAAAACCATCCAGCCGATCCGCCAGCCGGTCATGCAATAGTATTTCGAGAAGGAATTGATGACGATCGCCTCGTCGGTCAGTTCCAGCGCGCTCGTCTCCTCGCCCGCAAAGGTCAGGCCGTGATAGATCTCGTCGGAGATGAAGGCGATCGATTGAGCGGCGCAATAATCGGCAAGCGCCTTCAGCGCCGCCCTGCCGGTGACCGTTCCGGTCGGATTTGCCGGGCTCGCGAGCAGGATACCCTTGAGCTTGACGCCGCTCTCCCGCTGCGCCGCTTCAAGGCTTTCGGGCGTCAGCGTGAAATGCGTCTCGGCCGTCACTGCGACCTCGATCACCTTCAGGCCAAGTGCGCCAAGGATATTGCGATAGGCCGGATAGCCGGGCCTGGCGATAGCCACCGCATCTCCGGCATCGAAAAGCGACAGGAAGGCGAGATTGAAACCGGCCGAGGAACCGGTCGTGATGGCGATGCGCGCCGGATCGATCTCCAACGCATGGCGATCGCGATAATGCCAGGCGAGCGCGTGTTTCAGCCGCGCCGTACCCAGCGCATCGGTATAGCCGATCTTGCCTTCCGTCAGCGCCGCGCGGGCCGCGTCGAGTGCTGCCTGCGGTGCCGGATGAGACGGCTGGCCGACCGCCATGGAAATGACCGGGTGACCGGCGGCACGCCGTTTGGTCGCCTCGGCCAGAACGTCCATGGCGTGGAAAGGCTCGACTTCGCTGCGCTTCGATACGGAAAACAAGGGCTAAAACTCCGGATATTCAATTGCGGCCAGACAATTGCCGCATTATCACGTGCATCACAATCCCGCGATTGCACCGCGATCCAGAAAAATCCTGTTTGATGGCCGGGCCGCACACCGTAATTTGATGCGGAACGTTTCAGCCCATTAACCGGGCGATGTTATGAAGCGGCATCGCATTCGATCAGCCGACGAGGACACAATGGCTCTCTTTCCGAAAACCTTCACCGCCCTTGCGCTCGCTGCCAGCTTTGCGATGCCCCTTCCCGCTGCCGCTCTCGACGATGCGCAGAAGAAGGAATTCGGCGAGTTCATCAAGGAATACCTGATCCAGAATCCCGAGATCATGCTCGACGTTCAGGACGCCCTGCAGAAGAAGCAGGAAGAGGCCCGCCTCGTCAAAGCCAACCAGGTGATCGGCGAAAACAGCAAGAGCATTTTCGAAGCCAAGGACGATATCTCGATCGGCAACCCGAAGGGTGACGTCACCATCGTCGAGTTCTTCGATTACAATTGCGGCTATTGCCGTCACGCGCTGACCGACATGCAGACGATGCTGAAGAAGGACCAGAACGTCCGCTTCGTGCTCAAGGAATTCCCGATCCTCGGCCCGGAATCGGTTGCCGCGCACAAGGTGTCCGACGCTTTCCGCAAGCTGGCGCCTGAAAAATATGAGAAGTTCCACATGGCTCTGCTCGGCAGCGAAGGCCGCGCCGACGAAGACAGCGCCATCGAAGTGGCCTCCTCGCTCGGCGTCAACGAAAAGCAGATCCGCGCCGAGATGGAAAAGAGCCCCGATACGTCTTCGGTGCAGAATGCCTATGACCTTGCCCAGAAGCTCGGCATCACCGGCACGCCCTCCTACGTCATCGGCAACGAGCTGGTGCAGGGCGCGGTCGGTTTCGACGACCTGGAAGCCAAGGTCAAGAACATGCGCACCTGCGGCAAGACGAGCTGCTGAGAGCGACGCTCATCAAATCGCCAAAATCTAAGCGTTTCAGCCATGTGGACAAATATGGCACGATTCCGGCTGCCCACCCCAAAGGGCTTTCATTAAGGGCATGGGGAGTCTATAGGTTGCCCTCGTGCATTTAATGGAACACTCGATGACGCAAACCATTTTCGTCCTGAACGGGCCCAACCTGAACATGCTGGGCAAAAGAGAGCCCGGCATCTATGGCGGCAAGACGCTCAAGGACATCGAAGCGGATTGCAGGGCTGCGGGCCAGGAACTCGGTCTCGATATCGATTTCCGCCAGAGCAACCACGAAGGCGCGCTCGTCGACTGGTTTCATGAAGCAAACGACAAGGCTGCAGGCGTTGCGATCAATGCCGGAGCCTACACGCATACATCCATTGCACTGCATGATGCGATCAAGGCCATTTCCATTCCGGTGATCGAGCTCCATATCTCTAACGTGCATGCACGCGAAGAATTCCGCCACAAGTCGATGATTGCCCCCGCTTGCAAGGGTGTGATCGCCGGCTTCGGGCCTCACAGCTACATTCTGGCGCTTCACGCGCTGAAGAACCTTACGGCATAAGAAGAAGACAGGGCAAACACTCATGGCTGAAAAGAAATCGGGTATCGACCAGGCACTGATCCGTGACCTCGCGAACATCTTGAACGACACGGACCTGACGGAAATCGAAGTCGAGCAGGAAGATCTGCGCATCCGCGTCTCGCGCGGCGGCAATGTTCAATATGTCCAGGCGCCGATCGGCGGCGCTCCGGCCTATGCGCCTGCGCCTGCAGCCGCCGCACCTGCGGCCGCTCCGGCAGCCGCCGCTGCCCCGGCCCGCAACCCGGCCAATACGGTCAGCGCCCCGATGGTCGGCACCGTCTATATGGCACCGGCTCCGGGCGCACGCGCCTTCATCGAAGTCGGCTCGACCGTCAAGGAAGGCCAGACGCTGCTCATCATCGAAGCGATGAAGACCATGAACCAGATCCCGTCGCCGAAGTCAGGCAAGGTCACGGAAATCCTCGTCGAAGACGGCAGCCCCGTCGAATACGGCCAGGCCCTCGTCGTCATCGAATAAGGCGGGCATCATGGTCTCGAAAATCCTCATTGCTAACCGCGGCGAAATTGCGCTGCGCGTCCTGCGCGCCTGCAAGGAGCTCGGCATTCCCTGCGTCGTGGTTCACTCCACCGCCGATGCCGACGCCATGCATGTACGCCTTGCCGACGAGAGCGTCTGCATCGGCCCTCCGCCGTCGCGCGACAGCTATCTGAACATCCACCAGATCGTCGCAGCCTGCGAAATCACCGGTGCCGATGCCGTGCATCCCGGTTACGGCTTCCTGTCCGAAAACGCCAAGTTTGCGGATATTCTCGAGGCCCACGGCATCACCTTCATCGGCCCGACTGCGGATCACATCCGCATCATGGGCGACAAGATCACCGCCAAGACGACGGCGCAGGAACTCGGCATCCCCGTCGTTCCGGGCTCCGACGGCGAAGTGAAGACCGAAGAAGACGCCATCAAGACGGCGGCCGAAATCGGCTATCCCGTTCTGATCAAGGCAACCGCCGGCGGCGGCGGACGCGGCATGAAGGTCGCGAAATCCGAAGCCGACGTGATCGAAGCCTGGTCGACGGCCCGCACCGAAGCGGCTGCCGCCTTCGGCAACGAAGCCGTCTACATGGAAAAATATCTCGGCAAGCCGCGCCACATCGAAGTTCAGGTGTTCGGCGATGGCGAAGGCAATGCGATCCATCTCGGCGAACGCGACTGCTCGCTGCAGCGCCGCCACCAGAAGGTCTGGGAAGAAGCCAATTCCCCGGCGCTCAATGTCGAGCAGCGCATGAAGATCGGCCAGGTCTGCGCCGACGCCATGAAGAAGCTGAAGTATCGCGGCGCCGGCACGATCGAGTTCCTCTATGAAAACGGCGAGTTCTATTTCATCGAAATGAACACCCGTCTGCAGGTGGAACACCCGGTCACCGAAGCCATCACCGGCATCGACCTCGTGCACGAACAGATCCGCGTCGCCTCGGGCGGCGGTCTGTCGGTGACGCAGGCGGAAGTGAATTTCGAGGGCCATGCCATCGAATGCCGTATCAACGCCGAAGACGCGCGCACCTTCGTGCCCTCGCCCGGCACGATCACGCATTTCCACGCACCGGGAGGCCTCGGCGTTCGCATCGATAGCGGCGCCTACCAGGGCTACAAGATCCCGCCTTACTACGACAGCCTGATCGGCAAGCTCATCGTGCACGGGCGCACCCGCGTCGAATGCATGATGCGTCTGCGCCGCGCGCTGGACGAATTCGTCGTCGATGGCATCAAGACCACGCTGCCGCTGTTCCAGGATCTGGTTTCGAACCAGGACATCGCGAATGGCGACTACGACATCCACTGGCTGGAACAATATCTCGCCAGCACCAAGCCGGCCTGATCACGAATGRCAGGGTCGCGCAGGAAGTCCCCAGGAATTACCCCGGAGATCCTCCTGCGCGCCTACTCCATCGGCCTCTTCCCGATGGCCGAATCGGCCGATGACCCGGAGATCTTCTGGGTCGAGCCCGAACTTCGCGGCGTCATCCCGCTCGCCGATTTCCACATCTCCAAAAGCCTTGCGAAAACCATTCGCCGCAAACCGTTCGACATCCGGTTCAATCATGATTTCGATGCGGTGATCTCGGCTTGCGCCGCGGAAACCTCCGGGCGCCCGAGCACCTGGATCAACGGCACTATCAGGCAGCTCTATTCGACCCTCCACCGCATCGGCCATGCGCATTCGGTCGAGGCCTGGGAGGGCGATACGCTTGTCGGCGGACTCTATGGCGTCTCGCTGGGCGCGGCGTTCTTCGGCGAGAGCATGTTCTCGCGGCGCACCGACGCCTCGAAGATCTGCCTCGTGCATCTGGTCGAGCGTCTGAAGGACAAAGAGTTCAGGCTGCTTGATACGCAGTTCACCACGGAGCATCTGAAGACCTTCGGGGCGATCGACGTGCCGAAGGATGAATATGCGGTGATGCTGGATGCAGCGATGGATTCGCCGCATCTGGAGTTTTAGGGGAGCGCCCGCCCTCGTCCTTCGAGGCCGTTCGGGCACCTCAGGAGGAGGGCTCTCGTGAAGTTGGCTTACCGCGGGATTGCGGGATGGGTGTGCCCTCCCTCGTCCTTCGAGGGGCGCTTCGCTCCCGCCTCAGGATGAGGGCTCTCTTGGAAGCCTCCGCTTGGAGCCAGATCAAAACCAGCGACGGGTACTTCCAACACCAACAGCCACTCCGCCCCTCATCCTGAGGTGCCCGAAGGGCCTCGAAGGACGAGGGCCGGCCACCAAGGCCAACCAACAAGAGAGATTTCTACTTAGCCTTCGCCGCGCCATCCGGCGCCGGCACGTCCGACTGCGCCTTGCAGTCCTTCAGCCAGACGTCATAGATCGGGTGCTCGACGGCGTTCAGACCCGGGCTGTCGGCAAACATCCAGCCGGTGAAGATGCGGCGGATCTTGCGGTCGAGGGTGATTTCATCGACTTCGACGAAACCGTCGATCTTCTGCGCCTCCGACTGGTCGCGCGAATAGCAGGCCTTCGGCGTCACCTGCAACGCGCCGAACTGGACCGTTTCGTTGACATAGACGTCGAAGGTGGTGATGCGGCCGGTGATCTTGTCGAGACCCGAGAAGACGGCGACAGGGTTTTCGATGCGCGCGGCAGAAGCAATCTGCGGCAACAGCGGCGAGCCAAGCGCCAGGGCGACCCCGGCGGCACGCAGGACCTGGTTCCGCGTGAAAAGCTGCATATCTACCCGTCTCCACCGCATCTCATGATAATGGCCGCAGCTTCTGCGGCCAACCTGCGGGTAAAGGTCAATTGTGGCCAAAAGCCGGGCCGGACGGCCCGCTTTGCGGTCGGCGAACTCAGTTACCAGGCGTCCAGGCGTCGTAGTCGCCGGTAACACGCGGACGCTCGCCGGTGGCCGACAGCGAACCCGGCGGGCGGTAAGCCTGCGGCGAGCCGGTCGGGTTGGCGCGATGCGCCTTTTCCCATTCCTTGGCGGCGTAGTTTTCCTTCGATGGCGGGGTGTCGGTGCGGTGGTGCATCCAGCCGTGCCAGCCCGGAGGAATGGCCGAGGCTTCGGCATAGCCGCTGTAGATCACCCAGCGCTTCGGCAGGCCATAGGAAGACAGGCCGCCTTCGTAATAGACATTGCCGAGCTCATCTTCGCCAACACGCTTGAAACCGCGAAGCGCAAACCGTGTTCCCAGCGTGTAGTGGTTCCACCAGGTGAAAATGTGCAGCAGGAAGTTCTTCATGTCTGTTCCTTGTGCTTGCCAGAGGTCAAGCGGGACTGGAATTCGTTCACTCGCTTATGCCGCCGGAAGACCGGATTGTCCAGTGATTCCAGATTTGCAAAGGCTCATTTCAAGGCCATCTTGAAGCCGAGATGCGATGGCTCGAAGCCCAGGCGCTCGTAGAACCGGTGGGCATCCTTGCGCTTGCCGTTCGAGATCAGCTGGACGCGGACGAGACCGCGGCTTTTTGCCTCTGCGATGCAGAACTCGATCATCTGTTTGCCGATGCCCTGCCCGCGCAAGTCACTGCGCGTCTGCACCGCCTCAATGATCATGAAGGACGCACCACGGCCGGTCAGAGTCGTCGCTATCGAAATCTGAAACGTGCCGGCGACATCGCCGGACAGTTCGCCGACATAGAGCGTCTGGTCCGGCGCTGCGGCGATCGCCGAGAAGGCCTTGAGGTAGTCCGCGTAAGCGCTCTCGTCGGTCGTATCGCCATGGCCGCCAATATCGTCGGCGGCGAAGAGCGCGATCAACGCGGCAAGATCGTCCTGCCTGGCCTCGCGGATGATGAGCTTGCCGGTCATGATGGTCTCAATGGGCGGGAAGATGTTTTTCAAGCACCAGCGTCGCAATACCCGACTGGCCGAGGCCGACATTCTCGTTGCGGCCCGCCTCGATGAAACCGAGCTTACTGTAGAAGCCGATCGCATCCTCGTTCTTCGGCTCGACTTCGAGACGCATGATCTCCGCATCCGGAAAGCAGGTTTCCAGCTCGGCAAACATGTCGCGGCCGATGCCCTGACGCTGCAGCGCCGGACGCACGTAGAGAAGATGCAGGATCGCCGTCTTTGCCAAATCGGCGGACATTGCCGCATAGCCGACTGCGCCGATATCCTTGCCGCTGTCGGCGACAACGAATTCGGCATTCTTCTTTGTCAGCCGCGTTTTCAGCGCCGCCGGCGAAAACAGGTGGGCGATCAGTTCATCGACCTTCGGCACGCCATAGAAGCGGTCGTAGGTCGCATGAAAGCTTTCCACCAGCACGGCGCGGATCTTCTCCAGATCGCGCTCACCGGCGGTGCGGACAAAATACACCAAGGCTTTCTCCTGGCGGCGCTGGGATCCAGGGCCGCTCACGCTCTTCGGCTGATGCCGGTTATTCCTCGACGATGCCGAGCTTGGCCTTGACCAGCGCCTGAACGGCCTGCGGGTTGGCCTTGCCGCCGGTCGACTTCATGACCTGGCCGACGAACCAGCCAGCCAGCGTCGGCTTGGCGAGAACCTTGGCAACCTGATCGGGGTTGGCGGCGATGATCTCATCGACAGCTTTTTCGATGGCGCCGGTGTCGGTCACCTGCTTCATGCCGCGGCTTTCGACGATTTCAGCGGGATCGCCACCCTCGTTGAGGATGATCTCGAAGACGTCCTTGGCGATCTTGCCGGAAATCGTTTCGGCCTTGATCAGGTCGATGATGCCGCCGAGCTGAGCCGGGGAAACCGGAGTCGATTCAATATCTTTTCCGAGTTTGTTCAAGGCGCCAAGCAAGTCGTTGATGACCCAGTTAGCAGCCGTCTTGCCATCGCGGCCTTCGGCAACGGCTTCGAAATAAGCGGCAATCGCCTTTTCGGACACCAGTACCGACGCGTCATAGATCGACAGCCCGAGTTCGCGGACGAAGCGGTCCTTCTTGTCATCAGGGAGCTCCGGCAGGTCCTTTTCCAGCGCGCTGACGAAGGCGTCATCGAACTCGAGCGGCAACAGATCCGGATCCGGGAAATAGCGGTAATCATGCGCGTCTTCCTTGGAGCGCATGGAGCGCGTCTCGCCCTTGTTCGGGTCGAAGAGACGGGTTTCCTGATCGATCGAGCCGCCGTCTTCCAGAATGCCGATCTGGCGGCGGGCTTCGTATTCGATCGCCTGGCCGATGAAGCGGATGGAGTTGACGTTCTTGATCTCGCAGCGCGTCCCAAAGCCCTCGCCCGGACGGCGCACGGAAACGTTGACGTCGGCGCGCATCGAGCCTTCGTCCATGTTGCCATCGCAGGTGCCGAGGTAACGGACGATCGAGCGCAGCTTCGTCATGTAGGCCTTGGCCTCATCGGACGAGCGCATGTCGGGCTTGGAGACGATCTCCATCAGCGCGACGCCAGAACGGTTCAGGTCGACATAGGACATGGTAGCGTGCTGGTCATGCAGCGACTTGCCGGCGTCCTGTTCCAGATGCAGACGCTCGATGCCGATCTCGATGTCTTCGAACTGGCCCTGACGATCCGGACCGAGCGAGATGACGATCTGGCCTTCGCCGACAATTGGATCCTTGAACTGCGAGATCTGATAGCCCTGCGGCAGGTCGGGATAGAAATAGTTCTTGCGGTCGAACAGCGAGCGCTTGTTGATCTGCGCCTTCAGGCCGAGACCGGTGCGCACCGCCTGGCGGACRCATTCCTCGTTGATGACGGGCAGCATGCCGGGCATGGCGGCGTCAACGAGGGAGACATTCGAATTCTGCGGCTTGCCGAATTCCGTCGAGGCGCCGGAGAAGAGCTTCGAATTCGACAGCACCTGCGCATGGACTTCCATGCCGATGATGACTTCCCAATCGCCGGTGGCGCCGGGAATGAAGCGTTTCGGATCAGGCGTGCGAACGTCGACAAGGGTCATGTGATACTCTTCGGGAGGCTGTTCTTTTCATCTGGTGAGGTAACGGAAATGGCCTGCCGGTGCAAGGCTTTCGGCGTGTCTGGGGCACAGCTCCCGTTTTCGCGCTGTTAACAGCGGCGCGCTAGCATGGATGTATGATCTCCGCCCACGCGCTTCAACTCGGTGCCCTGCTTCTCGCCTACAATCTCTTCGTCTTCGCCACCTATTTCATCGACAAGCGCGCCGCCCGTCTGGGACACCGGCGCGTCAGCGAGCGGACCTTGCTGATGCTTGCATTGTTCGGCGGCAGCCCGGGCGCGATCACAGCCCAGCGCCTGCTGCGGCACAAGACGCAGAAGGAGCCGTTTCGCACGCTTCTTATGGGAATTGCGCTGCTTCATGCCGTGGTATGCGGTGGGCTTGCCGTCTTCGTCGCAGCCGGACGATTGGGGCTTACTTAGAAGTCCGGCCCGTAAGTGCCGTCACCCCCGCTCTCGAGCGGCTTGGTCAAACCGACGGACGGTACGTCGCGGTCGAGCTTCGGGTTGTAGACGATCGACAGCCAGTGGATGCTATAGCCGTGCTTCTGGAAGAAGTTGATAGCCTCGTTGTTACCCGAATGCGTCTGCATGCCGGCGCTGGAGAAACCCTGGTCGGCGATATCCGTCTCGATCTGCGCCAGCAGCGCGGCGCCGACACCCTGGCGGGTGAAGGCCGGGTCGATCCAGAAATCCGAGATCGTTTCGTCGAATTTTTCCCGGGCGCCCCAGCCGACAATCTGGCCGTTGAGTTCGGCCACCGTAATCGTCAGCCAGCTGTTACGGGTGAAATTCGAAAATGCACTGCGCGCCGCATCGAGCAGCGCGTCCGTCTCGCCCATGGCCACCATCGCCTTTTGCCAGGCTCTGAGGCCGATCTCACTCAGAAGGTCCGCCTCGCCCTCGCGGGCATTGCGAATGTGGATCATGGAACCCCCGTTCAATGATCAAAGTAGAACACCGAATCGCCAGTTTTTCCATCGGTTTGCGCGGCTTTCGCACCGTTTTTGCAGGCGAGTTGCGAATCTGGCGCGCTTGACGGCAACCTGTGCGTGGGTTAGGCAAACCTTATGTTGAACTCGTCTGAGACCCGCTAAGGGCCCTGCCCGCAAGCTGCTTGCGCGCATGGGCCAGAAAAAACGAAGCCCCGCCGTTCGCCTTGAACGACGGATCGTTTTTTTGTGCGCTTTCGAGCGCCAGACCGGATCAACACAACAATGGACATTTCACGCGCCGAACAGCGCATCCTGCACCTGCTCGCCCAGGGCGGCCGGATCGAACTCACCCGCGGCGAAGACCGCGTCATCGAGAAGCTTCAACTTTTCACCAGAGAAGGCTGGGTCTTCTCCGGCATCGACATCCTCACCTTCCGCAAGCTCAAGCAGAAACGGGCCATCCGCTCACAGGGCGGCAAGCCCTACCGGATTACCGAGCGGGGACTGGTGCTGGTGAGGGCGGAGCAGGATAATCGATGAAGGCAGAAGGACCGGCTCTCATAGGAGAGCCGGTCCTTCAATATCCTATCGAACCAAGCCCACGATCGAACCGCACACTCAATGTTGCAGCAAACGGTATGGGAAGAGTTTCACGCCTGTATCAGCGTAGGTGGAGTCCAACTGGCAGCTTTCGTCGGCTACCAAGTACTTGATCGCAGCGGAGGGCTCCGGCGCCATACTCACCTTGTAGTAGCGCTGCAAATACGTATGAAGCGGCCAATCCTCCCAAACCTTGCCACAGGCGCTAACGGTCTCGCGGCACGCGGTCTTGCTGGCACCACAAACGGCTTCGGCAATTGCAGATGCGTTTTCGATAACCTGCTTGTCGCCGCCCATACGGCCAAAATTCAGACCAACAATCACCACGGATGCAGCAAGAACAACGCTCGACGCGATCCACAAGCGATTCTGCCATCGCTCTCCCAGCCGGCTGAGACCGCCTAGCAGAACAGGCGCACACAACACGCAGAATCCTGTCGAAAAATACGGCAACGAAGGATTGAAGTAAAAGTTCGTGACACGCGGACTGGCGAGAATTGGAAATGAGGCCGAACACCCGACAAGCAACAGGAATGCTGCACTCTGCATTCGTTTCTTCCGCAAAACCGCGTCCGGTACCGCCATGTCCCACCGGCGGAAAACAACGAGAACAAGCGCGGTGATCGCGAACGAATAGCCGTTGACGCCAATGAGATTGCGAACGGCCGAGAGACCGCCGCCGAAGTTTCCGCGATCTCCTGCCAGACTGGGCAACAGCTGAGCAGCCAAATAGCGCTGTGTCGCTTCGCGCGAAGCGTCGAAAGACCAGAGCACGAGAAACAGAAGCACGACAATGGCGACAAGTATCAGGCTATCGAGCACCACGGCGGCGAAAGACGGGCGCCGAAAACAAAACCAGTAAATCGCCGGCGTGGCTAATGGAAACAGGCCAACCGGGCCCTTTGTAAAAACGGCCAGCGAAATCGCCAGCCCGGCGCATGCGATCAGCGATATACGCGACAAACTGGAAACACCCAAGCGCCGGTCGTAGGCCGTTACGATCAGTAAGACGGCGCTCAACGTGAAGATAATTAGCTGATTTTCCAACATACCATTGGCAAAACCCCATTTCATGCGGCCGGCGATCAGTACCATGAACAAGGCAATCGGCGCCGCGCGCTGCATGACAACATCGCCGTCGTGCAACCGCATCCACATTTTCAACAGGAGAACGCCTGCGACTGCAAAAGTCAGCAGCGAGAAACTCTTTTCGACTGCAATCGTGTCACCGAAGACCATGAATCCCAAGGATTCAACCCACATCATGAAAGGGGGGTGTTCCGCAAAGACCGGGAAGAGTGTCTGTGAAAAATACGGGCTCCAGGCCGAACCGACCCCTTCGGCCATATTTCTGGCGACTCCAGCGTAGATGCCGCCGTCAAAGTAGAAAGAAAGCTGAACAAGTTTGACAAGCAGCAACGAGCATACGGAGGCAGCAAGCAAAATCCAAAGCGACGTCATCACCTTGCGGGATAGGGTCTGAGGCCCAGGGGCGCCGGAAGCCGAAATAGTCATTTCCAGATAAACCTGTTCGCGATTACGAATTTCCACACCGTATCGATCGCGATACCAGCAAGCGTGGCAAGGAACACGACATGCACGAGCCGCTCATAAGCCAGTGTGGCGGCGGAAACATTGGCAACGATTCCGACTGCGGAAACAGCCAGAAATTTGAGGTAACCCAAGGCTTTTTTCCATCCGTACAGCCGTTTGTCCTGAAAGGTCAGAAGGTTGTTGAGCAGAAAATTGCTAGTAGCAGCGACCAGCGTCGCGACCGTTTGTGCGGCGATGAAAGGCAGCGCAAATGCCAAGACCGAATAGAGCACGGCAAAATGAACGAAAATGCCCGAGCCACCAACGAACAAGAAGGAAATGAGGCTGACCGGGAGAAGGCCGCCGGTCATCTTGCTCAGCAAGAATGTCACGAATTTCCATACGACATAGATGTCGAGCTTCGATTCGCCATGAGTTCGCACGCCGAAGTCGAATGGAACCTCACCATGGCGAAGCTTCTTGTTGGAATACAATATGTCGAGAAGCAGCTTGAAGCCAGGATCTCCGAGTCTTGGTGCCACATCGAGGAAGCTGCTGCGACGCATTACAAAGAAGCCGGTCAGCGGATCGGACAGCTTTCGTCCAAGAACCAAGCTGCTCAGCCAATTGCCAAATGTGGACAGCCTCTGGCGAAGCGGTGAAAGTCCCTCCAGGGCGCGATCGGCCTCGAGGCGGCGAGCAGCACTGACGATGTCGAGATTATCGCTTTCAAGGCGCGCGATCATGTCAACCAAGACTGCCGGATCGTGCTGACCGTCAACGTCCATCACGCACAGCAAATCGCCACGCGCTGACAACATGCCCTGAATGCTGGACCTGGCAAGGCCACGATCATCCAATCTGATGATAGTTCGAATACGGGCATCGTCTGCGGCGTATTCGAACGCCTTCCGCGCAGTTCCGTCCGCGGAATTGTCATCAACGAACAGTATTTCCCAGTCGATGCCAGCTAGCGTGGATTTTACACGCTCGGCAAACGGAATCACATTTCCGATTTCATTGTAAGTTGGGGCGATGATCGATAGACGTTTTTGCGGCACGGGTTGAACCTGATCGAAATTCACCTCCGCCTAGCAGGGCAGCCAAGCGAAATCTACCCCAAATAGCGATTTGCATACAACCACCGGCAGAGCGCCCCGCTTACCTCAAGCGGAGCGCTTCAATCTTACCACCACTTGGCAGGGGAGAACTTGCCGGCTGCCTGTTCGATGACATGGGCGGTCTTGAAGAGGGTTTCCTCGTCGAAGGGCTTGCCGATCAGCTGCAGTCCAAGCGGCAGGCCCTTGTGGTCGAGACCGGCGGGAACGGCGATGCCCGGCAGGCCCGCCATGTTGACGGTGACCGTGAAGATGTCGTTCAGATACATCGCGACCGGATCGGCGGCGAGGTTCTCGTCGGCGACACCGAAAGCGGACGACGGTGTGGCCGGGGTCAGGATCGCATCGACACCGGCGTCGAAGACGATCTCGAAGTCGCGCTTGATCAACGTGCGAACCTTCTGGGCCTTGATATAATAGGCGTCGTAGTAACCGGCCGACAGCACGTAGGTGCCGATCATGATGCGGCGCTTGACTTCCTTGCCGAAGCCCGCAGCGCGGGTCTTCTCGTACATGTCGGCGATGTCCTTGCCGTCGACGCGCAGGCCGTAGCGGACGCCGTCGTAGCGGGCGAGGTTCGAGGAGGCCTCGGCGGGGGCGACGATGTAATAGGCCGGAAGCGCATATTTGGTGTGCGGCAGCGAGATGTTGACGATCTCGGCACCGGCATCCTTCAGCCAGGCAATGCCCTGCTGCCAGAGCGTTTCGATCTCCTCGGGCATGCCGTCGACGCGGTATTCGTTCGGAATGCCGATCTTCATGCCCTTCAGCGATTTGCCGAGTGCGGCTTCGTAATCCGGAACGGGCAGATCGACCGAGGTCGTGTCCTTGGAGTCGACCGAGGCCATCGACTTCAGGAGGATCGCGGCGTCCCGCACGTCGCGGGCGATCGGACCGGCCTGGTCAAGCGACGAGGCGAAGGCGACAGTGCCCCAGCGCGAGCAGCGGCCGTAGGTCGGCTTGATGCCGACGGTGCCGGTGAAGGCTGCCGGCTGGCGGATCGAGCCGCCGGTATCGGTCGCGGTCGCACCGGCGCAGAGATGGGCAGCAACGGCAGCCGCAGAACCGCCCGAAGAGCCGCCCGGAACCAGCTGCTGATTGGAGCCGGAGGCGCGCCAGGGGTTGATCACCGCACCGTAATGCGAGGTTTCGTTCGACGAGCCCATGGCGAACTCGTCCATGTTCAGCTTGCCGAGCATGACGGCGCCGTCGTCCCAGAGGTTCTGGGTGACGGTCGATTCATAACGCGGCTCGAAGCCGTCGAGAATATGGCTGCAGGCCTGGGTGTGGACGCCGACGGTGGCGAACAGATCCTTGATGCCGAGCGGGATGCCTTCGAGATCGCCTGCCTCACCGGCCGCGATGCGCTCATCGGACTTCTTGGCCATGGCGCGGGCGAGATCGGGCGTGGTCTTGATATAGGCGTTCAGCGCGCCGTTCGCCGCATCGATCGCCGAGATATAGGCTTCGGTCAGTTCGGTGGCGGTGATCTCCTTGCCGCGCAGCTTCTCGCGGGCTTCGGCAATGGTCAGGCTGGTGAGTTCGCTCATGGTGTTTACTCGGATCGTTTTGATGGCAGCGGGGATCGGAAAAAGCGGCAGCGCTTATTCGACGACTTTCGGCACCAGGAAGAAATTGTGGTCGGTGACGGGGGCGTTGGCGACGACGTCGTCGGCCTTGTTGCCATCAGTCACCTGGTCGGTCCGCTTCTTCATCGCCATCGGCGTGACCGAGGTCATGGCCTCGACGCCTTCGACATTCACTTCGGACAGCTGTTCGACGAAGCCGAGAATGCCATTCAGCTCGCCGACCATGCGATTTGCCTCGTCTTCGGAGACGGCAATACGGGCAAGGCGCGCAACGCGCTTAACGGTGGCAAGATCGACGGACATGGCATACTCCGAAAGGGAAATTTCCCACTCGCTATAAAGACCATGTCCGCCTTGTGCAACGGGCTTTCGTCAGATCGAGAAGCTCTCGGAAGGCTTGATCGCCTTCACTTCCGTCTTCGAACCTTCCATGCCGGAGACGAACTTGTCGGCGGTCTGGTCGATGATCGGGAAGGTGCCGTAATGGCAGGGGATGGCGGTCTTGAAGTTGAAATAGCGCTGGCAGGCAAGAGCCGCCACCGCACCGCCCATGGTGAAGCGGTCACCAACAGGAACGAGACCGATATCCGGCTGGTGCAGTTCGTTGATCAGCGCCATGTCGGAGAAGATGTCGGTGTCGCCCATGGCGAAGATCGAGGCTTCATCGTCGAAATGCAGCATCAGGCCGTTGGCGTTGCCGAGCGCATGGGCAATGCCGTCTTCCGTGACTTGTGCGGAGGAATGCAGCGCATTGGTGAAGGTCGCCGAGAAGCCGCCGAGCGCAATCGTGCCGCCGGTATTGCCCATTTCGATCTTCGAGACGCCCTTGGCGGCAAGCCAGGAGGCGAGATCGGCATTGGCGAGAACGGTGGCGCCGGTTTCCTTGGCGAGCGCGATGGTGTCGCCGACATGGTCGCCATGGCCGTGGGTCAGCAGGATATGGGTGATGCCTGCCGACACATCCTTGATGTCCTGGCCCTCGAAGGAGGCATTGTAGGTCAGGAAGGGGTCGAGGAGGATTTTTGCCTTGCCGGTTTCGATGCGGAAGGCGGAGTGGCCGAGCCAGGTGATCTTCATGAAAAGCGTCCCTTGATTATGTGATGCAAAAGCGGGTCTCGATTGTTATGGACATAGCCGATATGGCTGCAAAGAAAAGCCGCCACAGGCTTCAATTTGTTTTGACGGGATGAAACGCCGATGACAGTGATGACGATCGAAGAGATGGCTGCATTCCTGCAGCCCGGACAGGCGATCGCCGGGCTCGATCTCGGTACCAAGACGATCGGTCTTTCGATGTCTGATCTCGGACGACGCTTCTCGACGCCGCGCCCTGTCATCCGCCGCGAGAAATTCACCATCGACGCCGAGGTGCTGCTGGCTTTTTCCAAGAAGGAAAAGGTTGCCGGCTTCGTCATCGGGCTGCCGATGAACATGGACGGGTCGGCCGGTCCGCGCGTGCAGGCAACGCGCGCCTTCGTGCGCAACATGGAGCAGAAGACCGCCCTTCCCTTCGTCTATTGGGACGAGCGGCTATCGACGGTCGCTGCCGAGCGGGCTTTGCTGGAGATGGACGTGTCGCGCGCCAAGCGGGCCGAGCGGATCGATTCCGCTGCGGCGAGCTTCATTCTTCAGGGCGCCCTGGACAGGCTGTCGGCGCTTTCGAGAGCGGATGATTTCGACGCCTGACGGGCGGCCCACCAGGCGGCAATCTTCTTGCGCTTGCGGAACGCGATGATCGCCAGAACAACAAGACTGTCGACGGCAATGGCGCGGGCGACGAGCGGCGGAATGGTTTCCGGCGGCACGCCCAGAACCTGGCCATAGACTTCGAAGGTCAGGTCATGGACCTGACGGCTCAGCATGAAGATGCCGAAGTTGATGTCGTAATAGGAAAGCCAGTACCAGCCGCTCAGGAAAACGATCGGGCCCAACCAGAAGATCAGGAACCACTTCATGCGGCCTCCCCTCGATGACGCCAGGCAGCCGGACTTTCGAGACCGATAACCCAGGTCGACAATGCCATCACGCTCAGGACGACCGCGGGAACGGTGATATCAAGGGCGAGCACCGCGAAAAACATCATCGCGGCAACAAGCAACGCAGCTTTGGCGGCTCTGGTTCCCATCATGGGTCCTGACAGCTAAGAATTTAACTGTCCGTACCCTGTCGCCTTAACGCCGAGGGTGCAACGTAAACCATTTGTTAAGGTTAACAGCCGGGCGTCTGCCTGTGGATGAGCCGGCCGCCCGTCAGCCGTAGACGCCGCGAACGATGCGCTTCAGCGCCGTCGCCGCCTTGTCCCAGTCCTTGGCGGTCTTCAGCGTCAGCCCGGCGCACTGCCCGCCAGCCGAGGCAGAAAGGACGAGATGCTGGATCGCAGCGAAGAGAATCGCATTGGTGGCGACGGGATCGACGCCCTTCGGCGGGGTCAGCGAACCGCGCATGCGCTCCAGCCACTGCGCCAGCGCCTTGGAGCGGGCTTCGGAGAGACGCCTCACCTGCTCGGTATTTTCCGAGACTTCCCAGGCGACGATGCGGCGGACGAGCGGGTCGTCGCGCAGGGCCTCGAGAAAGAGCAGCGACAGGCGCTCCATCAGATCGCCATAGGTCAGCAGGAACATGCCGCCGGTATCTTCGGGGATGCGGTCCTTGACCCAGGTGCCGAGATCGGCGCCGATCGCCTCGACGAGACCGTTGAGGCCGCCGTAATAGCGGTAGATCAGCTGCTTGTCGCAGCCAGCGCGGCGCGCGACGGCGTTGATGCCGAAATTCTGAAACCCCTCTTCGGCCAGCAGAGCCTTGGCGGCCTTCAGAATTGTCTTTTCGGTCGCGCCGCGGTCGCGGATGCGCTTCTCGGGTTCGGCGGCAACGGGTGCCAAAACCATGGTGTCGTCAAGCATATCGAAGCCGATTCCGTTCTTGTCACTACAAGGTGAGTAACAACGGCACCCTGCCCCGGCAACGGACAAGGCCTTGATAGATTGTGGATAATCCCATGGTTTTCAGGAGATTGGTGAGACCGTGATGCAACGATCACGGCCCCGTCTGCCCTCGGACGGCCTCGGCCGTCCGCATTCGGGGAATGCTGAGGCCGAGGACGATCGGTACGGTGATCGCGTAAACGGCGATCGCCGAAAGCCAGATTGCGCCCGGCCATTGCTGCTGCACGACGAAATAGAAGCTGGAGAAGCCAAGCGGCGCAACGATCGACGAGAGGCTGACGACCGAGGCGAGCAGGCCCTGGAACTGCCCCTGCTGTTCGCCGCTCACCATGCGTGTCGCCATGGACTGGAGCGACGGCACGCCGATGCCGCCCAGCACGAACACCGGCATGACGGCAAAGATCATCCACGGTTGCGTGGTGAAGGCCATGACAGCAAGCGCCAGCGAGGTGCCGGCAAGGCCAGTCAGGATGGTGACGCGCTCGCCGAGCAGCTTCACGGCAGGCCCCGGCAGGAACATCTGCGCCAGAGCCTGGCAGGCGCCATAGGTGCCGAGCGAGAGGCCGATCCACAGGCCGTTCCAGCCGAACACGTCATGTCCCCACAGAGCCCAGCAGGTGCCATAGACCTCGCCGACGCCGCTGAAAATGAAGAAGACAGTGATGATCGGCAGCAAGCCGCGCATCGAGATCAGCCAGCGGAACGGGCGAAGCGGGTTGAGGGCGGCGAGATCGATCCGCTCACGGCTCGGTTTGCGCGACTCCGGAAGCACCAGCAGCGCCAGGAGCAGATTGCCGGCGTTGAGAACTGCGGCAGCTATGAACGGCAGCCTCAGCCAGTAATCGCCAAGGATGCCGCCGAGAACCGGGCCGACGATAAAGCCGATGCCGAAGGTAGCGTTGAACAATCCGAAACGGCGGGCGCGTGTCTCCTCCGCCGAGATATCGGTGATGTAGGCGCTGGCGACCGAGATGTTGGCGCTTGTCAGCCCGGCGACGGCACGGCCGATCAGCAGCATCCACAAATGCGGCGCGAAGGCCAGGATCAGATAGTTGACGGCAGCGCCTGTCATCGAGATCAGCAGCACCGGCCGCCGCCCGAGCCTGTCGCTGAGAGCGCCGAGCACCGGCGCACAGATGAACTGCATCGCCGCATAGAGCGAGGTCATGATGCCGATATAGGCGGCGACATTGCCTGCATGCGTCACTTCCGCGATCAGCCGCGGAAGAATGGGGAAGATCAGACCGATCCCGACCGCGTCGAGGCCGATGGTGGTGAAGATGACAACAAGTGCCTTGTTCATGGCAGGCTCCGCTATACCGAGTTTTAAAATGTACTCAGTACATAAATCTTGCGACTGCAAACTGTCAATGCAAATATGTACTCAGTATATAAACTGCGCTACGATGCGGACATGAACGCGACTTTCGATTCCAATCAGCCTGACGACAGGCGATCCCGCAAACGCCTCGCCACCCGGCGGGCCATCTCTCTTGCCGCCGACCGGCTGTTTCTCGAGCGGGGCTTCGATCATGTGACGGTCGATGACATCGCGGCTGCGGCCGATGTCGGGCGGATGACGGTGTTCAATCACTTCCCGCGCAAGGAGGACATGTTCTTCGACCGCGATGAGGAAGGGCGGGAGACGTTGCGCCATGCGTTGCAAAACCGCGATCCGTCCGTCCCGCCAGTCGAGGCCTTGCGCCTGCTTGCCCACCAGCTGGTGGCCGAACAGCGGCCCTATGTGGAATTTTCCAACCGCAGCCAGAGCTTCATTGCAACGGTCGAGAGCAGCGAGACGCTGAAAGCGCGTGCCCGGGCGATCCGCGATGAGCTGGCGCAGACGGTCGCCGCTGGACTGGCGGAGACCGTGGGGCGCGAGTTATCCGACCCGGATGCCGATCTCGCCGCCAACCTGCTGCTGGCAACCTGGAGCGTCGCCTTCCTCCAGGCACATCGGGCATTCCGGCAGGACGGGAATTCAGAGAAGGCGACCGCCCTCTTCCTTGCCATGATCGACCGGGGAAGCACCGGCGTGAAAGCCGCGATGGCGGGAACACTCTACGCCTGACGGCGCAAGTCTCCATCCGGAGACATCAGAGATATTGGCCGAACCAGATCGAGCGATCCGTGGGATCGACGAAGGGCTGGGCGAGGCGTTCGAAGCCGCGCGAGGCCCAGAAGCGCTGCCCGCCGATATTGCCCGCATTGGTGCCGAGATGAACACCTTTGATCCCGGCCTGGCGGGCCGACGTCATCCAGCAATCGAGAAGCCTGGTGCCAAGCCCCTGCCCCTGCAGCCGCGGCAGCATGTTCATATGGATATGGGCCGGGAACTCGGCGGCGCGCGCCGCGAAAGCGCGCTGCGGATTGTGGATGGTGAAACTGCGGCGCTGATCGGCATTCCAGCCTTCCGGATCGCCTTGCGGCGCCGGATAGCGGGCGCGCAAGGCGGGCCACCATTCGCGTTCAAGACGGTCTTCGAACGCAGGCGTATCGTAGGGGCCGACGACGTAGCCGGCGACACCATCGGCATCCTCGACGACGAAGGACGTCTCCGGGCTCAGCGTCACGTAAGGCGCCGAATAGATGTGGCCGATCATCTTGCGATCGTTATAGAGCGCCGAGGCATCCTGCCCGGCCTCTCCCGTCAGCAATGAAATCTCGTAGATCGCCTCGAGGTCATCGGGGCGTGCGTTGCGGATCGTTGCCATCGGTCAGCTTGCCGGCGGATAGAGCAGATCGACGATATAGCTCGCGTCGAAGCGGGCATCGAGCATGCCGTAGGTGGCGCGCCAGCCGCCGGCAAGCCGGGTTTCGATGAAGGCGTCGGCGATGCGTCCGGCGCCGAGACGATAGAGTTCGGCGGCACCGGCAGCGAGTGCCAGCTGCTCGATCAGCAGGCGGGCGGCGCCCTCGTCACGCTCGCAAAGCGCCATGGCGGCGCGCAGCACGTCGATGGTCTTCTTGCCGGCCGGGCCGAGATCGCGGGCGAGACCGGCGAAGACCGTTTCGAACAGATCCTTGCCGCGCGAGAGAACCCTGAGAAGATCGAGCGCCATGACGTTGCCGGAGCCTTCCCAGATCGCATTGACCGGAGCTTCGCGGTAGTGCCGGGCGATCGGGCGCTCCTCGATGTAGCCGCTGCCGCCGATGCATTCCATCGCTTCATAGATCAGCGCCGGGGCGATCTTGCAGCACCAGTATTTGGCTACCGGCGTCATGACGCGGGCGTAGGCTGCCTCTTCTGCGTTGTTGCGTGCCTTGTCGAAGGCATCGGCTAAGCGGAAGGAAAGCGCCGTCGCCGCCGCCACGTCGAGCGCCATGTCGGCGAGAACGCGGGTCATGATCGGCTGGTGGACGAGCATCTTGCCGAAGACGCTGCGGCCGCGGGTGTGGTGCACGGCTTCGGCGAGCGACGCGCGCATGATCCCCGAAGATGCCAGCGCGCAGTCGAGCCGCGTCAGCGTCACCATGTCGAGGATGGTGCGGATTCCGGCATCGGGACCGCCGAGCAGGAAACCGAACGTATCGTTGAACTCGACTTCCGACGACGCATTTGAGCGATTGCCGACCTTGTCCTTCAGGCGCTGGAACTGCAGGCCGTTGGCGGAACCGTCCTCCAGAAGGCGCGGCACCAGGAAGCAGCCCATGCCGTCCTTGGTCTGCGCCAGCATGATGAACGCGTCGCTCATCGGCGCCGACATGAACCACTTGTGGCCCGAGAGACGGTAGATGCCTTCGCTGACCTTTTCGGCGGTCGTCTTGTTGGAACGGACGTCGGTGCCGCCCTGTTTCTCGGTCATCCCCATGCCGATGGTCACAGCGGACTTCTGCATGGCGGGCTTATTCGAGGAATCGTATTTGCGCGACAGGATCTTCGGCGCCCAGTCCTTCTGGACGGCAGGCGAAGCCGAGAGCGCGGCCACGGAGGCGCTGGTCATCGTCAGCGGGCAGAGATGGCCGGATTCCAGCTGCGCCGTCAGATAGAAGCGCGCGGCGCGGATCTTGTGCGACTGGTCCTTGGCGTCGGCATCGGCCTGCGGATCCCAGACGGAAGAATGCAGGCCGACGGACATCGAGCGGCGCATCAGCGCGTGCCATGCCGGATGGAATTCAACGACATCGAGACGCTCGCCACGCGGGCCGTGGGTGCGCAGCTTCGGCACGCCCTCGTTCGCCATGCGCGCCAGCTCCTGCGCCTCCGGAGAGGTCACGTAGCGGCCCATGTTTTCCAGGTCTTCACGCGTGCCACGCGGCAGGCCTGCCGTCAGGTCGACGATCAGCGGATCGGAGCGGTAGGCGTTGATACCGGACCAGAGGCTTGGCTGGTTCAGCTCGGCGAGTTTTTCTTCAGCGGGAGTCATGAGTCGCTTCTATTGCATGAGCCAGATAAATGGAAACCGGAACTTGACGATTTCAACTCCAGCTCTAGCGGATTTGCGGCAAAATTGCATGGGGACACAGAGCTTTGCCCACAGCACAAGCTTGCAGCCGCGGACGGCACTCATTATAGACCCAGCGACACAGCAAGAGGCAGGTTCATGGTCTTTTTCCCCCACCGCCACCTCATCGGTATCAAAGGTCTCACCGAGCAGGATATCACCCTTCTCCTCGACAAGGCCGACGAGGCCGTCAAGATCAGCCGACAGAGAGAAAAGAAGACGTCGACGCTGAGAGGTCTGACGCAGATCAACCTCTTCTTCGAAGCGTCGACTCGCACGCAGGCCTCGTTCGAACTGGCCGGAAAGCGGCTTGGCGCCGACGTCATGAACATGTCGGTCGGTAATTCGTCGGTGAAGAAGGGCGAAACCCTGATCGATACGGCGATGACGCTGAACGCGATGCGCCCCGATGTGCTGGTGATCCGCCATTCGAGCGCCGGTGCCGCCGCCCTGCTGGCCCAGAAGGTTTCCTGCTCGGTCGTCAATGCCGGTGACGGACAGCATGAGCATCCGACCCAGGCGCTGCTCGACGCGCTGACGATCCGCCGCGCCAAGGGCAAGCTGTCGCGGATCATCGTCGCCATCTGCGGCGACGTACTGCATTCGCGCGTCGCGCGCTCCAACATCCTGCTCTTGAACGCCATGGGCGCCCGGGTGCGCGTCGTCGCTCCGGCAACGCTGCTTCCGGCCGGCATCGCCGATATGGGCGTCGAAGTCTTCCATTCGATGAAGGAAGGGCTAAAGGACGCCGATGTCGTGATGATGCTGCGCCTGCAGCGCGAGCGCATGTCCGGCGCCTTCGTACCCTCGGTGCGTGAGTATTACCATTTCTACGGACTCGATGCCGAAACGCTGAAATCGGCGAAGGAAGACGCGCTTGTCATGCATCCGGGCCCAATGAACCGCGGCGTCGAGATCGCCTCCGAGGTCGCCGACGGTCCGCAGAGCGTGATTGCCGAACAGGTCGAAATGGGTGTCGCTGTGCGCATGGCGGTGATGGAGACCCTGCTTGTGTCTCAGAACCAGGGGCCGCGGACGGAAGGAGTGGGCGCATGAGCAACCTCGTCCTCAACAATGTCCGCATCATCGATCCCTCGCGCAATCTCGATGAAACGGGCACCATCGTCGTCAAGGACGGCGTGATCGTTGCCGCCGGCAAGGATGCGCTGAACCAGGGCGTGCCTGATGGCGCCGAAGTCCGCGACTGCAACGGTCTCGTTGCCGTACCCGGCCTCGTCGATGCCCGCGTCCATATCGGCGAGCCGGGTGCCGAGCATCGCGAGACGATCGCTTCCGCCAGCCGTGCTGCTGCAGCCGGTGGTGTCACCTCGATCATCATGATGCCGGACACCGATCCCGTGATCGACGACATTGCGCTGGTCGAATTCGTCAAGAAGACCGCCAAGGACAAGGCGCTCGTCAATGTCTACCCGGCAGCGGCGATCACCAAGCATCTGGCTGGTGAGGAAATGACCGAAATCGGTCTTCTCATGGAAGCCGGCGCCGTCGCGTTTACCGATGGCCGCTCCAGCATTCATGATACGCAGGTGCTGCGCCGGGTGATGACCTATGCCCGCGAGTTCGGCGCCGTCATCTCCTGCGAGACCCGCGACAAATATCTCGGCGCGACAGGCGTCATGAACGAAGGCCTGTTTGCGAGCTGGCTCGGTCTCGGCGGCATTCCTAAGGAAGCGGAACTGATCCCGCTTGAGCGCGACCTGCGCATCGCCCAGCTGACCCGCGGCAACTATCATGCGGCGATGATCTCCGTGCCTGAGTCGGTCGAGGCGATCCAGCTTGCCAAGCGCCGCGGCGCGAAAGTCACCTGTGGCATCTCGATCAACAATCTGGCGCTCAACGAGAACGACATCGGCGAGTACCGCACCTTCTTCAAGCTCTACCCGCCGCTGCGCACCGAAGACGATCGCGTGGCGATGGTCGATGCGCTGGCAAAGGGCGAGATCGATATCATCGTCTCATCGCATGATCCGCAGGATGTCGATACCAAGCGCCTTCCCTTCGGCGAAGCGGCAGACGGCGCCGTCGGGCTCGAAACCATGATGGCAGCGGCC
Source organism: Rhizobium sp. 10N427 (assembly GCF_056394605.1). Lineage (NCBI taxonomy): Bacteria > Pseudomonadati > Pseudomonadota > Alphaproteobacteria > Hyphomicrobiales > Rhizobiaceae > Rhizobium > Rhizobium sp. 10N427. The sequence continues at coordinate 38,878 of NZ_JBFTID010000009.1, forward strand.
CTTCGCCTGCACCACAGCGGCCGTGTCAGCCTGATGCGGCTGATCGATGCGATGTCCACCCGCCCGGCACAGATCTTCGGCCTCGACGCCGGAACGCTGAAGCCCGGCGCCAAGGCGGACATCACGCTGATCGATCTCGAAGAGCCTTGGCTCGTTGCGAAAGACATGCTTCTGTCGCGCTCGAAGAACACGCCTTTCGAGGACGCCCGTTTCTCGGGCCGGGCGGTTGCGACCTATGTGGGCGGGGTCAAGGTTCATTCGCTGGATTGAGGAGGTAGCGGCATGAATGAGAACGAGAACGACAGTCATCATGCCGCCCCGATCCGGAAGCAGCGAGGCTCAAAGCACTATTCGTCGACCATCGTGCTGAGCACCGTATTCGTGACGCTCTGCACGCTGGCCGCGCTGCTGCTCGGTGGCGCGGAAATCTGGGTCTTCGAGAACGGTTAAGACAGCGGCTTCGGGACAAGGCCGTAGAATATAAGGTGGAGGGGACATGATTTCGGAACTCACCAACTGGCAGATCACTCTGCCCATGGCGCTTGCTGCAGCCATTGCCGGCTATCTGCTCGGCTCCATTCCATTCGGCCTGATCCTGACGCGGGCAGCCGGTCTCGGTGACGTCCGCAATATCGGTTCGGGCAATATCGGCGCCACCAACGTGCTGCGCACCGGCAACAAGAAGCTTGCCGCGGCAACCCTGCTGCTCGACGCGCTGAAGGCGACAGTCGCAGCCTGGATCATGGCCTATGTCGCAGGCCCTGAAGCCGGCGCCATTGCTGGCCTCTTCGCCTTCCTCGGTCACCTCTTCCCGGTCTGGCTGGGCTTCAAGGGCGGCAAGGGTGTCGCCACCTACATCGGCACGCTTCTCGGCGTTGCACCACTCTTCGTTCTGGTCTTTGCCGCTGTCTGGCTGACCATGGCCTTCATCTTCCGCTACTCGTCGCTGGCAGCGCTCACGGCAATGCTTGTCATTCCGGTTGCATTGTGGATATTTGGATACGAAAAGGTTGCAGCCGTCATGGCGATCATGTCGGTCATCTCCTATTACAAACACAAGGCCAACATCTCCCGGCTCATCGGCGGGACGGAAAGCAAGATCGGGGCGAAGGGGTAGGATGGACGTCGGAAGCGCAAGGCCAAAGGGAATTGCGCTTTCGGACCGGCAACGGATCGCCTGGCTTCGGCTGATCCGCTCCGACAATGTGGGGCCGGCCACCTTTCGTGGACTCATCAATCATTTCGGTTCCGCCGAGGCGGCACTTGCCGCCCTGCCCGAGCTTTCGGCCCGCGGCGGCGCCACGCGGGCGATCAGGATCGCCACCGAGGCCGAAGCGCATCGCGAGCTGGAAACGGCCCGGCGTTTCGGCGCCCGCTTCATCGGCATCGGCGAACCAGACTATCCGCAAGCCCTTCGCCAGATCGATGGCGCCCCGCCGCTGATTGCCGTCAAGGGCGACGTTTCCGTTCTGCATCGGCCGGCAACCGGCATCGTCGGCTCGCGCAATGCCTCGATCAGCGGCGCGAAGTTTGCGGCGATGATCGCCAGGGATTGCGGCCGCGCGGGCTACGCCGTCGTATCCGGCCTTGCCCGCGGCATCGATACCGCCGCCCACCGCGCCAGTCTCGATACCGGCACCATCGCAGCCCTCGCAGGTGGCCTCGACCAGCCCTACCCGCCTGAAAACGTGCCGCTGCTCGATGAGATCTGCGAAGGCCGCGGACTGGCGATCAGTGAAATGCCGTTCGGCTGGGAGCCGCGTGCACGGGATTTCCCGCGCCGCAACCGGCTGATTGCCGGTATCGCGCTTGGGCTCGTCGTCGTCGAGGCGGCGACGCGGTCGGGCTCGCTGATCACGGCGCGGCTGGCCGGTGAATTCGGGCGCTTGGTCTTTGCCGTGCCCGGCTCGCCGCTCGATCCGCGCTGCCAGGGCACCAACGGCCTGTTGAAAGACGGGGCGATGATCGTCACTTCGCCCGAAGACGTCATCGAGGCACTGGCGCCGCTCTCGCAGCTCGACTTGTTTTCGGCGCCAATGGCGGAGGAGCCGGCCGGCAACGAACCGGGCCTGTCGCCGCCCGACGATACCGAGCGGGCGCGGATCACCGATGCGCTCGGTCCGGCACCGGTCGAGGTTGACGACATCATCCGCCACACCGGACTTCCGGCGCCTTCGGTCTATCTGGTTCTGCTGGAGCTAGATATTGCCGGGCGCCTGCACCGGCATCCCGGCGGCATGGTCTCCCTTGCGATGGGAGACTGAGCGCACTACATGCGGTTGTGAAGTTCGCCGGCCTCAACATAGGCCATCTCGATCAGATAGCAGAGCATGCTGGCGTCTTCCTTTTCGGCAACCTGACGCAACTCCGCCAGCATCTGCCTGACAAAGGCGATGTTTTCGCGCGAAGCCGATTTGTCGGTTCTCTTGTTGAAACCCTTGGGCGACATGGACAGTCTCTGAATGACGGACGGCGGCTTGGGAGGGGCCTTGACCACACCTGAAAAACGATAACGCAATTATCTTAAATTGCAATACGTTTATAATCCCTCTCAGGTTGCATCGCGTTGCAAAACGTAAAATTGAAGCAAACCCCTTGACCGAAGCGATTTCCCTGTCCATGTCGGAGAACCGGCAATCTGCAAGCGGCAAGTATTGCGCTCATCCTCCCGCCGGACGCGGCAGTTTTTAGAGAATCATCATGAATGTAGTCGTGGTAGAATCGCCTGCGAAGGCAAAGACGATCAACAAGTATCTGGGTCCTGGATACAAGGTGCTCGCCTCCTTCGGTCACGTTCGCGATCTGCCTGCAAAGGACGGATCGGTTCTGCCCGATCAGGATTTCGAAATGCTTTGGGAGGTCGATGGGGCCTCGGCCAAGCGTATGAAGGATATTGCCGATGCGGTGAAATCCTCCGACGGCCTGTTCCTGGCAACCGACCCTGATCGCGAAGGCGAAGCGATTTCCTGGCATGTCCTTGACATGCTCAACAAGAAGAAGGTGCTCGGCGGCAAGACCGTCAAGCGCGTGGTCTTCAACGCCATCACCAAGAAGGCCGTGCTCGACGCGATGGCCGATCCGCGCGATATCGACGTGCCGCTGGTCGACGCCTATCTGGCGCGCCGTGCTCTCGATTATCTCGTCGGTTTCAACCTGTCGCCGGTCCTCTGGCGCAAGCTGCCGGGCGCCCGTTCGGCCGGGCGCGTGCAGTCAGTGGCACTGCGCCTCGTCTGCGACCGTGAATCCGAGATCGAGCGCTTCATTTCGGAAGAATACTGGAACATCTCGGCGCTCTTGAAGACACCACGCGGCGATGAGTTCGAAGCCAAGCTGGTTGCGGCCAATGGCAAGCGGTTGCAGCCGCGAGCCATCGGCAACGGCGAGGAAGCCGGCAAGCTGAAGGCATTGCTCGACGGCGCCTCCTATGTCGTCGACAGCGTCGAGGCGAAGCCCGTCAAGCGCAACCCGTCGCCGCCGTTCACGACGTCGACGCTGCAACAGGCCGCCTCCTCGAAACTCGGCTTCTCGGCATCGCGCACCATGCAGGTAGCGCAGAAGCTCTATGAAGGCGTCGACATCGGCGGCGAAACCGTCGGTCTCATTACCTATATGCGTACCGACGGCGTGCAGATGGCGCTTGAAGCGATCGATGCGGCGCGCAGCGCCATCCTCGATCAGTTCGGCAGCCGTTACGTTCCCGACAAGGCCCGCCTCTACTCCACCAAGGCGAAGAACGCCCAGGAAGCTCACGAAGCGATCCGGCCGACCGATTTCAACCGCACGCCTGACGAGGTGCGCAAGTACCTGGATGCCGACCAGATCAGGCTTTACGACCTGATCTGGAAGCGCGGCATCGCCAGCCAGATGGCCTCGGCCGAAATCGAGCGCACGACCGCCGAGATCACCGCCGACAAGGGCGGCGAAAAGGCCGGTCTTCGCGCCGTCGGCTCGGTGATCCGTTTCGACGGCTTCATCGCCGCCTACACGGACCAGAAGGAAGACGGCGAGCAGAGCGACGACAACGACGACGAAGATGGCCGCCTGCCCGAGATCAATGCCCGCGAGAACCTCGCGAAGCAGAAGATCAATTCGACACAGCACTTCACCGAACCGCCGCCGCGCTATTCCGAAGCCTCGCTGATCAAGAAGATGGAAGAGCTCGGCATCGGCCGCCCGTCCACCTATGCTGCAACGCTCGCCACGCTTCGCGACCGCGAATATGTGACGATCGACAAGCGCAAGCTGATCCCGCATTCGAAGGGACGGCTGGTGACGGCCTTCCTCGAAAGCTTCTTCACCAAATATGTCGAATACGATTTCACGGCCGATCTCGAAGAAAAGCTCGACCGCATCTCGGCCGGCGAGCTGAACTGGAAGCAGGTTCTGCGCGACTTCTGGCAGGATTTCTTCGCCCAGATCGAAGACACCAAGGAACTGCGCGTCACCAACGTGCTCGATTCGCTGAATGAATCGCTGGCGCCGCTGGTGTTTCCGAAGCGCGAGGACGGCAGCGATCCGCGCATCTGCCAAGTCTGCGGCACCGGCAATCTGTCGCTGAAGCTCGGCAAATACGGCGCCTTCGTCGGCTGCTCGAACTATCCGGAATGCAACTACACCCGCCAGCTCTCCTCGGAGAACAACGGGGAAGGCGAAGGCACGGCGCTGAATGAGCCGAAGAACCTCGGCACCGACCCGACGACCGGCGAAGAGCTGACGCTGCGTTCGGGCCGCTTCGGGCCCTATATCCAGCGCGGCGACGGCAAGGATGCGAAGCGCTCCTCGCTGCCGAAGGGCTGGAAGCCTGAAGATATCGACTACGAGAAGGCCATGGCGCTGATCTCGCTGCCGCGCGATATCGGCAAGCATCCGGAAACCGGCAAGATGATCTCGTCGGGGATCGGCCGCTATGGACCGTTCCTGCTGCATGACGGCGGCTACGCGAACCTCGAAACCGTCGAGGACGTGTTTTCCGTCGGCCTCAACCGCGCCGTCACCGTGATTGCCGAAAAGGCCGCCAAGGGACCGGGCGGCCGCGGCCGTGGAACGCCGGCAGCGCTGAAGGAACTCGGCGAGCATCCGGTTGGCGGCGGTGCGATCACCGTGCGCGACGGCAAGTATGGACCCTATGTCAACTGGGGCAAGGTCAACGCAACGCTGCCGAAGGGCAAGGATCCGCAGGCGATCACCGTCGAGGAAGCCGTCGAGCTGATCACCGCCAAGGCCGGCAAGGCTCCGGCTCCGAAGGGCAAGGCCAAGCCGAAGGCAGCCGCTGCCGAGCGCAAGGCAACCAAGACTGCCGCCAAGCCGAAGGCCGCAGCCAAGACCAAGGCTGCCGCGAAACCGAAAGCGGCGAAGGCCAAGGCGCCTGCCAAACCGAAGAAGAGCTGAGTGTGAGCAAGATACCGCGCGAGAAGACAAGAGGCCCGGGCAAGCGTCCGGGCAAGACTGGCCGTGCGGGCAGCGAAGCCCAACCTGCAGCAGCGGACATCGTCCACGGCGCCATGCCGTCGCGCGAAGTCGTACTGCGCTTCATCGCCGACCATCCGCAGAAGGCATCGAAGCGCGAGATCGCCAAGGCGTTCGGCCTCAAGGGCAATACGCGCGTCGAACTCAAGCATCTGCTGCGTGACCTCGAGCAAGAGGGAATGCTGCAGAAGACCCGCAAGTCGCTGATCCGCCCGGGCGCATTGCCGCCGGTGACCGTTCTCGACATCACCACGCGCGACAAGGATGGCGAGCTGATAGGCCGCCCGGCAGAATGGCCCGATGATCAGGGCGTCGCGCCTGCCGTTGCCATCCGCCAGTCCTCACCTGCGGGACGCCAGGGCAAGGGCAAGGCGCCCGTTGCCGGCATGGGCGACCGGGTTCTCGCGAAAATCTTTCCGGCTGCCGATCGCGGCGGCCCCTCCTATACCGCCCGCATCATCAAGGTTCTCGACAAGCGCCGCGGCGCCAGCATGGGCGTATTCCGCACCGCTCCCGGCGGTGCCGGACGGCTGCTGCCGATCGAGCGGCGCGGCGAGGAAATGGTGATCGACCCCGAATATACCGGCGGCGCCAAGGACGGCGACCTGGTCGAGGTCGAGATCGCAAGGCTCGGCCGCTTCGGCCTGCCGCGCGCCAAGGTTCTCTCGGTTGTCGGCTCGGTTGGCTCCGAGAAGGCGATCTCGATGATCGCCATCCACGCCCAGGGCATTCCGCATGTCTTCCCGCAGGCCGTCATCGATGAGGCGGAGGCTGCCAAGCCTGCTTCGATGTCGCATCGCGAGGACTGGCGCGACGTTCCGCTGATCACCATAGACCCCGCCGATGCCAAGGATCACGACGACGCCGTCTATGCCGAGACCGACCTCTCGCCTGACAATGCCGATGGCGTCATCGTTACCGTGGCGATCGCCGACGTCTCCTATTATGTCAGGCCGAAATCGCAACTCGACCGCGAGGCGCTGAAACGCGGCAATTCGGTCTATTTCCCGGATCGCGTCGTGCCGATGCTGCCGGAGCGCATCTCCAACGATCTGTGCTCTTTGCGCGAAGGCGTCGATCGTCCGGCACTTGCGGTGCGCATGGTGTTTTCGAAGGAAGGCCGCAAGATCGGCCACACCTTCCACCGCATCATGATGAAGAGCGCGGCGAAGCTCTCCTACCAGCAGGCGCAGGCGGCCATCGACGGCAAGCCCGACGACAAGACCGGCCCGATGCTGGAGCCGATCCTGAAGCCGCTGTGGAACGCCTATGCGGTGATGACGCGCGGCCGCGAGCGGCGCCAGCCGCTCGAGCTCGACATGCCCGAGCGCAAGATCCTGCTGAAGAATGACGGCACCGTTGACCGCGTCTTCGTGCCGCCGCGGCTCGACGCACACAAGCTCATCGAGGAGATGATGATCCAGGCCAACGTTTCGGCTGCCGAAACGCTGGAGAAGAAGAAGCAGGTTCTGATCTATCGCGTGCATGACGGCCCGACGCTTGCCAAGCAGGAGATCCTGCGCGAGTTTCTGGCAACGCTCGGCATTTCGCTTGCCAAGGGCGGCAACATGCGCGCCAACAATTTCAATGGCATCCTTGCGAAAGCCGATGGAACGCCGCATCAGACGATGGTCAACGAAATGGTGCTGCGCTCACAGAGCCAGGCGATCTACAGCCCCGAGAATATCGGGCATTTCGGCCTGAACCTGATGAAATACGCGCATTTCACCTCGCCGATCCGCCGCTACGCCGACTTGATCGTCCATCGCGCCCTGGTCGGCTCGCTGGGCTTCGGCGAAGGCGGGATCACGCCCGAGGAAGAGGCCGCGCTCGACGATATCGCCGCCGAAATCTCAACCTTCGAGCGCCGGGCGATGGCCGCCGAACGCGAGACCGTCGATCGCCTGATCGCCCATCACCTTGCCGGCCGCGTCGGCGAGGAATTCGAGGGTCGGGTCTCCGGCGTGACCAAGTCGGGACTATTTGTCGCCCTGCCCGAGTATGGAGCTGACGGCTTCATCCCTATATCTACGCTGGGCAGCGACTATTTCATCTACGACGAAGCGCATCAGGCGCTGTCTGGAGAGCGGACCGGGCTCGGCTACCGTCTGGGCGACACCGTCACTGTCAAGCTTGCCGAGGCTATTCCGCTGGCCGGCGCGCTGCGCTTCGAGATGGTCAGCGAAGGACGGGCGATGCCGACGGCGGTGCGCTCGTTCCACAAGTCCGGCCGCCGCGATAACATGCAGGCCCGCAAGAAGGCAGGCACGAGACCGCCGCGCGGGCGGCGCTAACGCCAGAGGAAGACTGCGATGACGACGCCTGCACCCGATCACCCGGTCCAATTCGGCGGCACAGACGCGGCCGAACGTCCGCTGACGCGCTCGATCATCCGCGGCATGCTGAACAAATGCCCGAACTGCGGCAGCGGCAAGCTTTTCCGGGCGTTTCTGAAGCCGGTGGACAATTGCGCGGCCTGCGGCGAGGCGATGCATCATCACCGTTCCGACGACCTGCCGCCCTATCTGACGATCTTCGTCATCGGCCACGTCATTCTCGGTGGCTACATGCTGACCGATCTCGTCTGGCCGCTGCCGATGTGGCTGACCTTCGCCATCTGGGCGCCGGCGACGCTGCTCTCCGCGCTCCTCATCATCCAGCCGATCAAGGGCGGCGTCATCGGCCTGCAATGGGCGCTGCGGCTGCACGGCTTCGGCGGTCATAGCGACGACCACGACGTCTATGAGATTCCCGGCAGGGACAAGCCCTAGGGCGCGTTTCGAGGCACCTTCACCATCCAGACATAATTCGCTTGTATTGGGCAACGCTCATGCGCGTGGCGGGTTTTTTTGCCTGCCTGTGTCTTTGTCCGGCGAATAAAGTGGTGCGCGTTTTCTTGACTGATCTGATGTTCGACTATTCGATCTCTTGCCATCAGCGCCGGACTTCCCTTAAAGCTCTGCCCGTCACCTGGATTTGGCATGTCTGTGCCCTTCTGTGTGACACGAGACGGGTGATTCGTTTCAGTCATTCAAGGATGGATATATGTCTCAGCCGAGAAACGGCACGCCGGGCGATGTTGAAGAAATCCATTGGCCGTCGCTCGTTGCCGCCGTCTCGTCGATCTCTGCCGTCGGCATAGCGATCGGCCTTGGCCTTCCGCTGCTCAGCATCATCCTTGAGAAACGCGGTATTTCATCGACGCTGATCGGACTGAACACCGCGATGGCCGGCGTTGCCGCCATGGCTGCCGCACCGATCACGACGAAGCTGGCGCATAAATACGGCGTTGCCTCCACCATGCTGTGGGCGGTGGTGATCTCGGCACTAAGCGCCATCGGCTTCTACTACGCCCAGGACTTCTGGATGTGGTTCCCGTTGCGCTTCGCCTTTCATGGTGCGACGACAACGCTCTTCATCCTGTCCGAGTTCTGGATCAACGCCGCATCGCCGCGATCGAAACGCGGCTTCGTGCTCGGCATCTACGCGACAGTGCTGTCGCTTGGCTTTGCCGCCGGCCCCCTGCTCTTCTCGATCCTCGGCAGCGACGGCGTGCTTCCCTTTGCCGTCGGCGCTGTCGCCATCCTGCTTGCCGCGATCCCGATCTTCATCGCGCGCTACGAAAGCCCGGTGCTGGAAGAGAAGCCGGAACTGCATTTCATGCGCTACGTCTTCCTGGTGCCGACGGCGACCGCCGCCGTCTTCATCTTCGGAGCGGTCGAAGCGGGCGGCCTGGCGCTGTTTCCGATCTATGCGACCCGCGCCGCCTTTACCGAATCGCAGGCTGCCCTGCTGCTGACGGTGATGGGCATCGGCAACGTGATCTTCCAGATTCCCGTCGGCCTGCTGTCCGACAAGATGAAGGACAAGCGCCCCCTGCTCGCAGCTATGGCTTTCATGGGCTGTATCGGCTCGCTGATGCTGCCGCTGCTCGTGCATAGCTGGGTACTCATGGCAGGCGTCCTGCTCTTCTGGGGCGGCTGTGTGGCCGGTCTGTACACGGTCGGGCTCAACCATCTCGGCTCGCGGCTGACGGGCTCCGACCTCGCCGCCGCCAACGCCGCCTTCGTCTTCTGTTACGCCGTTGGCACCGTTGCCGGTCCGCAGGTGATCGGCGCGGCGATCGACGTTGCCGGCAATGACGGATTTGCCTGGGCAATCGCCGGCTTCTTCGGCATTTATGCCCTGCTTTCAGGCATAAGACTGCTTTTCATTCGAAAGCGAGGTTGACATTTCGGGCGAGATTCGTATTTTCGCGCCAGAATTTGCCGTGGAGCCCATCCGGCTTGCCACGGCATTCATTTTATTAAAGGCAGGACGACCATGGCTAAGGCTACCACAATCAAGATCAAGCTGCTGTCGACGGCCGACACCGGCTTCTTCTACGTCACGACGAAGAACAGCCGCACGATGACGGACAAGATGACCAAGACCAAGTACGACCCGATTGCTAAGAAGCATGTCGAGTTCAAGGAAACCAAGATCAAGTAATTCTTGATCCCTGGGTTTTGAAAAAGGCGCGCGCCCAACGGCTGCGCGCCTTTTTCGTTTTCCGGTCTACCGTCACGATAAATGTTAGCGCAAACAAAAACACCGCCCTACCGGTTTATCGGCAAGGGCGGTGTTTTTACGAAAGGGGGTCGGCCAGCAAGCAACGCGGCACGAGGAACCGCTTAAAGTTGCGAACTAGCCGACCGACCCCACGACCCAGGAGATGCGGCGGACCTGAGCATCATGGGGTATTTCGGCATCCCATGTTCGGGAGCGCTTTTCTTATGGCTCGATAATTTGCCCGAAAATGAAAGAAAATCAACAAATTCTTAATGATTAGATTTGTGAGCTTGTCCCTATGGTTAAAAGTCCAATTTTGGGGCAGGTGCGAAATGAACGAATCACGTTTCTTTACTTGATGAAGAAAAACGCGATCGAAGAACACCGGAAATATATATCAGTACAATTATCGCGCACTTCCGTTACGTTAGGTAGCCGATTTACGCTCACGCGAATAGTAATATCACCACAACTCTTGGCGCAAAACCATTTATGCTTGACGCTGACTTTTGAGAACGATTCTATTCGTGAAAACGAACACAAATCCCCCTCAAATTGGACGATTGTATCGGCTCTCCATTTTTGGGGTCTTAGTTGAAAAACAGCATGCGATATGGCAGCGGCATCATTAAAATTTGTTAATCTTTCACCGCTGCCGGTGGAAAACTGGGAAAACCACCCGCTAAACAGGCCCGGTATCGTCAGGCCGCCGCGGCGACGACTCGGTTGCGGCCGGTGTTCTTGGCTTTGTAAAGCGCGAGATCGGCCTGCTTCATCAGCTGATCAGGCGTCAACACGCTCGATTGGCGCGAAGCGATGCCGAACGAGGCCGTGACCTTCAGCTCCTCGCCTGCCGATTTCAACGTGAAGCCATTGTCTTCGATCGACGCCCGCAGGCGCTCCGCCACGGCTGCCGCGACCTCCGGGGAAGTATCGGGCATGACGACGACGAATTCCTCGCCGCCATAGCGGCAGGCAAGATCGGCGCCGCGCACGGTCGAGCGGATGCGGTTGGCGAATTCCTTCAGGACTTCGTCGCCAGCATCATGGCCGTAGGTATCGTTGACCTGTTTGAATCGATCGATGTCGGTGATCAGCACCGAGAGCGGCTTGCCCCGCGCCATCGAGCGGTTGAAGAGCACGTTCAGGTGATTGTCGAGATAGCGGCGGTTATTCAGCCCAGTGAGTGCGTCGGTAACCGCGAGCTCGATCGTGTGCTTGACGCTGGCGCGCAGGCGGTCGTTGAAGCGCTTGCGGCGGATCTGCGTCAGGCTGCGGGCGACAAGCTCGTTCGGATCGAGCGGACGGATGATGTAGTCGTTGACGCCGAGATCCAGCGCCCGGATGACCATGTCGTCGGCGCCCTGCTCGGTGATGATCAGGATCGGGAGGAAGCGCGTGCGCTCCAGTGAGCGGAACTGAGAGCAGAGCCGCAGCGGATCGTAATCGTCGAAATTGGTGTTGACGATCACCAGCTCGAACGCATTTTCAGCCGCTTCGAAGAGAGCCGCCTGCGGATCTGAGATCGCCGTCACATCGGCGATCGGCTTCAGAGTCTTGATGATGCGTTCCTGCGAATTGGCGCGGCCGTCGACAAGCAGGATCTGACCTGCGTCCTCGGCGCGTCCCTCGCCTGCCCGCAGCAGATCGTCCATGCCCATGGTCTGCGCCGTTTCGGCGCGGATACGCAGTTCGTCGCTCAGCGTCTTCAGGCGCAGCAGGCTCTTGACCCGCGAGATCAGCTGCAGGTCGTTGACAGGCTTGGTCAGGAAATCGTCGGCACCGGCCTTCAGGCCGCGCACGCGGTCGGCTGGCTGATCGAGCGCGGTGACCATGACGACCGGAATATGAGAGGTCTTCGGGTTTGCCTTCAGGCGCTCACAGACCTCGAAGCCGTTGAGACCCGGCATCATGACATCGAGAAGAATGATATCGACCTGGTTGCGATCACAGATCGCCAGCGCCTCATAGCCATCGGCAGCGGTCAGCACGTCGAAATACTCGGCGACGAGCCGCGCTTCGAGCAGCTTCACGTTCGCCGGAATATCGTCAACAACCAGAATGCGCGCAGTCATGAGCTTCTTTCCGATGCACTAAGCATCGCCGAGATACGTCTTGATCGTTTCGATAAATTTGGGAACCGAGATCGGCTTGGACACATAAGCCTCACAGCCGCCCTGACGGATTCGCTCCTCATCGCCCTTCATCGCGAATGCGGTGACCGCGATCACGGGAATGACATGCAGTTCGTCATCCTCTTTCAGCCACTTGGTCACCTCGAGACCGGAAACTTCCGGCAGCTGAATGTCCATGAGGATCAGATCCGGACGGTGTTTTCGAGCAAGATCAAGCGCTTCCATGCCGTTCCGGGTCTGAATGGTCGTATATCCCGAGGCCTCGATCAGGTCGCGAAAGAGCTTCATGTTGAGCTCATTATCTTCTACAATCATCACCTGTTTGGGCATGGCAAGCTCGTTCCTATGTTCCGTCCCTGCAAATGTCCGCCTGACAAGAAGCGACCTGCGAACGCGCGGCTCGACGAAACCGATAGCGGCAAGCTACCGGTATTTGGTTGAAAAAAAGGTAACTTACCCAGCGAAATGCAAAGCAACTTCAAGACCTCTAAACAACTGGCCAGGGATCCGCATGAAACGGCGATCGCCGTACTCGGCTGGCTTGCAAATGAACCCGACATGTTTTCGCGTTTTCTTGCGCTGACCGGCATTGAACCGGCCCAGGTGCGCAACGCGATCAACGATACGGCCTTCCTTTCCGGCATGCTCGACTTCGTCATGCAGCATGAGCCGACAGCCTTGGCTTTCTGCCAGGCGAGCGGCACGCCGCCCGAGGCGCTGACGGCTGCCTGGCAGCATTTCTCGTCGCCCGGTCTCGATTCGGGGCAGTATTGACCGTGGCCGAGATCGAGCACCTCGACACATCGCATGTGCGGCTCGCCGACCGGCCCCTGATCGTCTGCGACGTCGATGACGTCGTGCTGCAATTCATCGTGCCGTTCGAACGCTTTCTTGAGAGCGAGGGCTACCGGCTGGTGCCGCGATCGTTCAAGCTGCACGGAAACATCGAAACGCCGGACGGGACAGCGGCTGACGAAGTCACTGTCAGCCGGCTGATCGAAACCTTTTTCGAGCGGCAGGAAGAGTGGCAGGCGCCGCTTCTGCTTGCAGAGGAAACTCTGGCGCGCCTTTCCGGCACCGCCGACATCGTGCTCCTGACGGCCATGCCGCCCGTCTATCGCGACCAGCGCCGCAGATTGCTCGACCGCTTCGAGCTGCATTACCCGCTTCTGGCGTCGCTGCAGCCCAAGGGGCCGATCGTCAAGGCGCTTCACGGTGCGCGGGACGTGCCCGTTGCCTTTATCGACGACATGGTCCGCAACCTTCATTCCGTCCACGAACATGTCGAGGATTGCCTGCTGCTGCACCTGATGCCGGAGTCGGACATTCATCGCTTTGCCCCTTCGGCCATGGAAGGCATTGCCCGGATCAAGGGGTGGGCGGAGGCATCTGTTCATATCGGCGAACACTTTGGCGCCTCCGGCGGCAGTGGCCGCGGCTGATCCGCTGTCTTCATCGATCCAACGGCCCCAAAATGCCGTTTGTTATCCAACGCCACGGCGCTCCTCTGTCTTGAGACTCAAGAACTTAGAGCGTAATGTCGCGATGTTCAATATTTGTTCCCGTGATGACTTTGGCTGCACCTGACAAGACACCCGGCTTCTGTCGCGACTGCCTTGCCGAGCAGAAGGCGGAGACGCGCCGCTGTGTCAGCTGCGGAAGCCCGCGGCTTGTCCGGCACAAGGAGCTTTACGGCCTGACGCTGGCGCATATCGACTGCGACGCCTTTTATGCGGCGGTCGAAAAACGCGACAATCCCGAGCTCGCCGACAAGCCCGTGATCATCGGCGGCGGCAAGCGCGGCGTGGTTTCCACCGCCTGCTATATCGCCCGCATTCATGGCGTGCGCTCCGCCATGCCGATGTTCAAGGCGCTGGAAGCCTGCCCGCAGGCGATCGTCATCCGGCCCGACATGGAGAAATATGTCAGGGTCGGCCGCGAGGTCAGGTCGATGATGCAGGAGTTGACGCCGCTGGTGCAGCCGCTGTCGATCGACGAGGCCTTCCTGGAACTCGGCGGCACCGAGCGCCTGCACAACGATCCCCCTGCCCGGACGCTGGCGAAATTCGTACGGCGGGTGGAGAAGGAGATCGGCATCAGCGTGTCGGTCGGGCTTTCCTACTGCAAGTTCCTCGCCAAGGTTGCTTCCGACCTGCAGAAGCCCCGCGGCTTTTCGGTCATCGGGCGTGAAGAGGCTGTCGAGTTCCTGGCGCCGCGCCCGGTAACGACCATCTGGGGCGTCGGCAAGGCCTTCGCGGCGACGCTGGAGGCCGACGGTATCCGGACGATCGGTCAGTTGCAGCAGATGGAAGAGACCGACCTGATGCGCCGCTATGGCAGCATGGGCCAGCGCCTCGCCCGGCTCTCCCGCGGCATCGACGACCGCGAGGTGCATCTCAACGAGGCAGCGAAAAGCGTCTCGTCGGAAACCACCTTCTTCGAAGACATTTCCCGCCACGAGGATCTCGTGCCGATCCTGCGGAACCTCTCCGAGAAAGTGTCCTGGCGGCTGAAGAAGGATGACATCGCCGGCCATACCGTCGTGCTGAAGATGAAGACTGCGGATTTCAAGCTACGGACGCGCAACAGGCGGCTCGAAGACCCGACGCAGCTTGCCGACCGGATCTTCCGCACCGGCGTTGAGCTGCTTGAACGGGAGACCGACGGCACAAAATTCCGGCTGATCGGGATCGGCGTTTCCGATCTATGCGATCCCGGCCGTGCCGATCCGCCCGATCTGATCGACGAGCAATCGACCCGCCGCGCCGCCGCTGAAGCGGCGATGGACAAGCTGCGCGAAAAGTTCGGCAAGAACACCGTCGAGACCGGTTACACGTTCGGCAGCGGCAAGCGCGACCGCTAAGCGACGGCCATCGCGTTGATCTGCGCCAGCACGGCCGCCTTGTTCAGCGCCGCCTGGGCGTGATCGGGCGCCAGTTCGAGGGCTCGCGAATAGCTTTCCGCCGCATCCTCCAGCCGGCCTATCCGGCGCAGAACATTGCCGCGATTGTTGAAGGGCGCGGCATAGGACGGCGAGAGGGCGATGGCGCGCTCATAGCTGGCGATGGCCGCAGCATCCTCGGACAGAGCGGCAAGGATATTGCCGCAGGTGCAATGGGCGGCCGCATTGCCAGGCCCGGCGGCCAGCGCCTCAAGGATCGACGACTTTGCGGCATCGAGGCGGCCCTGCTGCAACAGCACGAGCGCCAGCTGATGCAGGGCGGCAAAGTGCCCAGGCACCGCTTCGATGATGCGGCGATAGCCGGATTCGGCGCGCGCCAGGGCGCCCTCACGGTGATCTGCGATCGCGGTGCGCATCAACGCCTCCAGCTCGACATCCGCAGCAGGCCGGCACCGTGCCGCTTCGAGGCTTTCAGCCAGCGCCAGCGCCTGGGAATGAGAAGGATCGGTGGCGAGGATCTGGCGGCAGCAGAGATCGGCATTTTCGATATCGCCTTTCGCTGCCATCTGCGCGGCGCGGTAACAGGCCGCGTCCAGCGAGCGCGGGTCGAGACGATCGCCGATATTGCGCTCGGAGACCGTCATCACCCTGCGACGCTCCACCAGCTGCTGTTCGCCGCCGAAAGTGAACTTGTAGGCAAAATCTCCGGTACCGAAATCGTAGTTCCGGTAGCCATTCTCGATTGCCCAGCGAAGGCAATAACAATGCAGCGTGAAGCCTGGGCTATGAGAGGCCGCATTGCTATCCCGGCTGCCGATGAAGCAGATCATCGTCTTCTTCTTGTGATCGAGATAGAGGACCTGCATGGCGACAGGCCTGTCGCCCTCCCAAAGCACAGGCACCAGAAGCGATCCGTCATCAAGCGAACCGGGCAACATCTTGCGGCAACCGGCAATGATCCCGGCGGCATAATCCGGCTGACGCACACCCCATTGCGCATTCCACATCGCATAGAAGGTCTCGAGATTCTGCTCGAATGTCTCGGCCGTCGTATGGGTGACGTGCAGCCCATGCTTTCCGCTCGCCAAATCGCGCATGGCGACCCGGGCGTTGCGGCGCGCCTTGGCGCTGAGGCGGGTACTGAGGAATGTCTCGAAGTCATCCGCCAGCGGAATATACACATAGGCGTCGTGATCGATGCTCTCGCCGGCATCGGTGATATGGTCAGCCCGGACGACCTTTGCCGGCACGAATTCCTGGCGCGGGAAACTGCCGATCAGTGCGGAAAGACGCTGGTCCGACAGATAGATCTCATCGAGATTGAACCGGCGCCAGTTGAAGGTCTGCAGACAGGCTGCGAAAGCCGCCATTGCCTCATCGGACCATTCGGGCCGTGAGAGAATGCCGCTGTAAACGGAGAAAGGCATGCCGGCCATATGGATGGCATTGAAAAAACCCTTCCCCGGCTCGAAATCCAAGCGGATCTGCAGCGGCAGGAATGCGATGTAATGCTCATCCGCTTCCGCGCGCTTTGCCGCCAGAACATGCCAGTTAGCGCGCGTTTGCAGATAGCGCCGCATCCAGTTCCAGGACATGAAATAGTTGGATTCCGGATCGGCGTCATAGACCGCCTCCCAGTCGCCCTGCAATTTCTCGAGTTCGTCGAACGCAGACACAATATCGACGTGCATAGCCCGGCTCCCCAACCGCCACAGCGTCAAGATTTGCATACATTCGCGCCCACTACAATAAGCGGCCGCTTGATCACGAGTGCGTGACGGTCGCCCCGGAGGCTCGCGATCAAGCCTTCCTTAAACTTCGTTGAATATTGTTCCCCTCGAGTATTGCGTATTGGTTGGGTAACATGTTCTCGCGTTTTGTTTTCGGCCTCGGCTTGCTGTCGGCAACCGCACTGGTGAACCCTGCTCTGGCAGCGGATGCCAGGACGCTGCAAATCATCGTCTCCAAGGACAAGCAGTCGCTTGCGGTCTATGACGGCACCGAGGTCGTGGCGACCTCGAAAGTCTCGACCGGCAAGCCCGGCCACACGACGCCGAGCGGCATCTTCTCGGTGCTCGAGAAGAAGAAATATCACGAGTCCAATCTCTATTCGGCAGCACCGATGCCGTGGATGCAGCGGCTGACATGGTCCGGCATCGCGCTGCACGAGTCGAATTCGGTGCCGCGCTATCCGGCCTCGCATGGCTGCGTGCGTATGCCCGCCGCCTTCGCCAAAGAGCTCTACAAGATGACGGATCTCAGCGTTCCTGTTATCATCAGCAATGCTGCCGTCGTGCCCGAGCCGATCGACCACCCGTCGCTGTTCCGCCCGAATGCGCCGGAACCGGCATTGCTGCTCTCCGACGTCCAGCTGCGCCCATCCATCGGCAGCACCGATGGCGAGCCGGTGCAACTGGCGATGAACACGGTGTCTGCATCGCTGATCCCGCCAACGGCAACCCCCGCTGAAAACCTTGAGCCGATCCGCATCCTGATCACCCGCCGCGCCCAGCGGGAATCGATCATCGACATCCAGACCTTCCTCAATCAGCTCGGCTTCAATGCCGGCAATCCGGATGGTTTGCTCGGCCCATCGACGGTGCAGGCGATCAATGCTTTCAAGGCCTTGCGCCCCACTGCGTTCAAGGGCGACCGAACGCTGACCAGCGATACTCTCCTAAGGGAAGTTTACGCTGCGGTAGGCAAAGGCGAGCCGCCGAACGGCGTGCTGATGATCCGCCAGGATTTCAAGCCTGTCTTCGAGGCTCCCGTTACCATCGAGAACCCGCAACTGGCGCTCGGAACGCATTTCTTCACGCTGCACAACGTGGATCAGGAAAACGGCACGGCCGACTGGCTGGGCTTGACGCTTGATAACAACCTGCCGTCACAGACGATGAAGCGCCTCGGCATCAAGACGCAGGAAGGCTCGATCATCATGGGCAGCCCGATCGCCAACGCGCTGTCGCGGATCCAGATCCCCGACGACACCAGGCGCAAGGTGGACATGATGCTGGCCGCCGGTTCGACGATGACGATTTCCGATACCGGCCTCGGCCCCGAGACCGGCGCCGGAACCGACTTCATCACCGTGACGCGCTAGACGAGCTCGACATCGACAATGCCGGGTGCTGCGCGCAGCGCCGCGGCGATCTCCGGGGTGATGCGGTATTTCTGCTGCAGCGCCACCTCGACCTCGCGCTTGCCATCTTCCTTGATGACGATGAAGGACACCAGCCCCTCGCCCTTGGCATTCAGATGAGCGGCAACCGCCTTCAGAGGGCCGGAATCGCGGACATAGACGCGCAGCGTCTTCTGCATCTGCAGCGATTTTTCTTCCAGCGACTGGATGGTCTGGATCCGCAGCCCGATGCCTTCTGGGCGCTCTTCGCCGGTGGCGGTGATGACGAAGGATTTTCCTGATTCCAGTATATCGCGATACTGGTTCAGCATCTCGGAAAACAGCACGGCTTCGTATTGGCCAGACGAATCCGAGAAGACGATGATGCCCATCTTGTTGCCGGTGCGCGTCTTGCGCTCCTGCTTGGAGATCACCGTACCGGCCAGCCGGCCATTGGCTGCCCCCTGCCTGACGGCTGCCGAGAAATCGGCAAAGGTCTGCACGCGCATCTTGTCCAGCAGGCTGTTGTAGCTGTCGAGCGGATGCGCCGTCAGATAGAAACCGAGAACCTGGAACTCCTTCAGCAGCCGCTCCGAGGCGAGCCAAGGCGAATAAGGCGGCAGGGCGATCTTTTCCGGTCCCGACGACAGCGCGCCACCGAAGATATCGGACTGGCCGCTCAGCTTGTTTTCCTGGGCGCGCTGCGCATAGCCGAGCACGCGATCGAGACCAGCCGAAAGCTGCGCCCGGTCGAGATTGAAGCAATCGAAGGCGCCGGCATAGATCAGGCTTTCCAGCACGCGGCGGTTCACCTGACGCGGATCGATGCGCAGGCAGAAGTCCTCGATACTGGAAAACGGCTTGTCGCCACGCACCGCGACGATGTGTTCGACGGCATTTTCGCCGACGCCCTTGAGCGCTGCCAGCGCATAATAGATCCGCTCCTCGCCCGTCTCGAAATGCCGGAACGACGTCTGGACCGAGGGCGCGATCACGTCGATGCCGAGGCGCTTGGCGTCCTGACGGAAGTCGTTGACCTTGTCGGTGTTCGACATATCGAGCGTCATCGAGGCGGCGAGGAACTCGACCGGATAATGCGCCTTCATATAGGCCGTCTGGTAGGAGACGATGGCGTAGGCGGCGGCGTGTGACTTGTTGAAGCCGTAATTGGCGAACTTGGCGAGCAATTCGAAGATATTGTCGGCCTGCGGCTTCGACACGCCATTCTTAACGGCGCCGCTGACGAAGCGCTCGCGCTGCTGGTCCATCTCGGCCTTGATCTTCTTACCCATGGCGCGGCGCAGAAGGTCGGCCTCTCCCAGCGAGTAGCCGGAGAGCACCTGAGCGATCTGCATGACCTGCTCCTGGTAGACGATAACGCCCTGGGTTTCCTTCAGCAGGTAGTCGATGGTCGGATGGATCGACTCGACCTCTTCCTCGCCATGCTTGCGGGCGTTGTAGGTCGGGATGTTTTCCATCGGGCCCGGGCGGTAGAGCGCCACCAGCGCGATGATGTCCTCGATGCAGTCGGGTTTCATGCCGATCAGCGCCTTGCGCATGCCGGCACTTTCCACCTGGAACACGCCGACCGTTTCGCCGCGCGACAGCATCTCGTAGGTCTTCTTGTCATCGAGCGGGATCGAGGCGAGATCAACCTTGATACCGCGCTTGGCGACGAAATCGACGGCGACCTTCAGAACGGTCAGCGTCTTCAGGCCGAGGAAGTCGAACTTCACCAGGCCGGCCTGTTCCACCCATTTCATGTTGAACTGGGTGACCGGCATGTCGGAGCGCGGATCGCGATACATCGGCACCAGCTTCGACAGCGGACGGTCGCCGATGACGATACCGGCGGCGTGGGTCGAGGCATGGCGGTAAAGGCCTTCGATCTTCTGGGCGATGTCGAGCAGACGGGCGACGACGGGCTCCTTGGCCGCCTCTTCCTGCAGCTTCGGCTCTTCCTCGATCGCCTTCGACAGCGGCGTCGGATTGGCCGGGTTGTTCGGCACCAGCTTGCAGATCTTGTCGACCTGGCCATAGGGCATTTCGAGCACGCGGCCGACGTCGCGCAGTGCAGCACGCGCCTGCAGCGAACCGAAGGTGATGATCTGCGCCACCTGCTCGCGGCCGTATTTCTTCTGCACGTAGCGGATCACCTCTTCGCGGCGGTCCTGGCAGAAGTCGATATCGAAGTCGGGCATCGACACGCGGTCGGGATTGAGGAAGCGTTCGAACAGCAGCGAGAAGCGCAGCGGATCGACGTCGGTAATCGTCAGCGCATAGGCGACCAGCGAACCCGCACCGGAACCGCGGCCCGGGCCGACCGGAATATCCTGCAGCTTGGCCCATTTGATGAAGTCGGCAACGATCAGGAAGTAGCCGGGGAATTTCATCTTCTCGATGACGCTGAGCTCGAATTCCAGCCGGTCGCGATAGTCCTTTTCCTCGTAGCCCGGTGACATGCCGAGCGTCGCCAGACGCATATCGAGGCCTTCGACGGCCTGACGGCGCAGCTCGCCGGATTCGGCGCGATCGGCCTCGTCGGCGTCGTCGCTGGCGCCGGTAAAGCGCGGCAGGATCGGCTTGCGGGTCTGCAGCACGAAGGAGCAGCGTCTGGCGATCTCCAGCGTGCTTTCCAGCGCCTCCGGCAGATCGGCAAACAGCTTGGCCATCTCCGCCCGGCTCTTCAGATAGTGATCCGGCGTCAGGCGGAAGCGGCTGTCGTCGGAGACGATGGCGTTGTGCGCCACGGCCATCAAGGCGTCATGCGCGTCGTAGTCGTCCCGCGCCGGGAAGAAGGCCTCGTTGGTCGCCACCAGCGGCAGATCGTGCTCGTAGGCAAGGCCGATCATCTTCTGCTCGTGGCGCTTGTCATAGGTGCCATGGCGCTGCAGCTCGACATAGAGCCGGTCGCCGAACAGCGCCTTGAGACGCAGCAGGCGCGAAACCGCAGGCGCCATGTGCCCCTGCTTCAGGGCCATATCGATGGGGCCGCCCAGCGAACCGGTGAGCGCGATCAGCCCCTCGGTGCCGGCTTCCTCCAGCCAGGAGGCGCGGACGTGGACCGCCTGATTGTCTTCACCCCCGAGATAGGCGCGGCTCACGAGATCGACGAGCCGCTCGTAACCGGCAGCTGTTGCCGCCAGCACGACGATCGCAGGCAGCTTGCCCATCATCTGCTGGCCGCCGCGCTTTTCAACTTCCAGTCCGTCTTCCATATCGACGGAGATCTGGCAGCCGATGATCGGCTGCAGCCCCTCGTCCATCGCCTTCTGGGCGAATTCGAGGGCGACGAAGAGATTGTTGGTATCGGTGATGGCAATCGCCGGCTGGCTGTCGCCCGAAGCCTTGTAGAGGATCTTCTTCAGCGGCAGCGCACCCTCGAGCAGCGAATAGGCCGAGTGTACGCGCAGATGAACGAAACCCGGCGTCCCGCCGATAAATCCGCCCTCTGCATCCGCCATGACACGTCCCTTCAATCGCCCGTATGAATCGGTGCCATTGTCGGTCCTGCCCGTCGAGATGTCCAGAAGAAGTCCCTGTCCGGAACCGCATGGCAGCCATGCGGCCCCTGAAAAATTACATAGCCATCAGAATCAGAGAGAAGCTGGCAACAAACATTGCGATGGAGGTGAATGCTGCGACGTCACGGATCATGTCAGTCATTTGGCTCTCCTTTACTCGTTATGTTTTTAGTTTGTTCCGCTATTGTTCCGTTGTCAACAGGATTGTTTTCTGTTTGGTTAACGCGGAACAGGAGAGAAACATGCGCCTCACAATCCTTGCCGCCGCTCTGCTTTCGGCTCAGGCCGCTATTGCCGCCGACGCCGGCCCCGCCCGCGTCGTGGATGCTGCCGTGGGCGATTGGAACGGCGACGGCAAGCCTGATCTGGCAGTGCTTGCCGAGGCTGCGGCGGATGCCGAAGACGATCAGCTCGGCATCTACATCTATCTGCGCGACGACCACGATCTGCTGCGGCTTGCGGCCAGCGCACCCGGCAAGATCTGGGGCAGCACGGCTGTTGACGGGATCTACGGCCAGGAGCCGTCGATCAAGGCCGCCGGGAAATCGTCGATCTCCGTGCATTCGCAGAACAGCGCCATCGGCCGGGACCGCTGGGAGCAAACACTGACGCTCGCCTATCGCAACGGCCAGTTCGTCGTCGCCGGCTATACCTACAGCGATTACGACACGCTCGACCCGGATGCCGGTGGCACCTGCGACTACAATGCGCTGACGGGCAAATTGCAAAAAGCCGGCAAGGATCAGACATCGGAGCCGCGCGTTATCGCCATTACCGACTGGAAGGCCGAAACCGGCCAGTCGATCTGCGGCAACTGATTTGTTCTCTTTTTGTTCTTTACAAAAAGCGCGACGTCTGCGAGACATATCGCAGGAGGCGCGGCATGTATCTCACTCTCTTGAACGACTTCATCGTCGAGGCAAAATCGCAGACCTATGTCGGCGGCGGGGCAAAGATCGCGGCCTGCCGGCCGGGATCGCAGGATATCGGCTATGAGCGCGGCGAATGGCGCTATCTCGACAGCTATTTCGGCGGCACCGATTTCGCAGGCCAGGAGACCGTCTGGTTGAATGGCGAGCCCGTCTGGGCGATGAACTACTTCGGCCACATCATCGAGCCGCGGCTGATCGACGGTAGCCGCGCCGGGGCCGTGATCAAGGCAGCGCTCTCGGCGCTTTATGGTGGTGAAAAACGCTTTCTCGGCGGCATGGAATATGAGCACGCGTTCGGCCTGTATATCGACCGAAGCGAGGGTGATTGCGGGCATTTCCGCGGCATGGAGATGATTGTCGTCGAAGAACGGCGCGCTTACGAACTCGATTATCGCGGCGGTCTGATCCGCCTTTAGAATTCGACGACCTTGCCGTCGGTGATCGTCACACGGCGGTCCATGCGCGCGGCGAGATCGTGATTGTGGGTGGCGATCAGGGCCGCGAGACCGGACTGGCGAACCAGCGCTTCCAGCGCGTCGAAGACGTAGTTGGCGGTTTCCGGGTCGAGATTGCCGGTCGGCTCGTCGGCGAGAAGCAGGCTCGGCGCGTTGGCAACTGCGCGGGCGATCGCCACGCGCTGCTGCTCGCCGCCGGAGAGTTCGCCTGGGCGATGGGAACCGCGATGGCCGATGCGCATGTATTCGAGCAGCTGCTGGGCGCGGACGGCGGCTTCCTTGCGCGCCAAGCCCGAGATCATCTGCGGCATCATGATGTTTTCCTGCGCCGAGAATTCCGGCAGCAGGTGATGAAACTGATAGACGAAGCCGATCTCGCTGCGGCGGATCGCGGTGCGCTTGTCATCGGAGAGCCCGTTGCAGGCATGACCGTTGATGCTGACCTCGCCATCATCAGGATGTTCAAGCAGACCCGCCAGATGCAGCAGGGTCGATTTGCCGGTGCCCGATGGTGCAACGAGAGCGACGATTTCGCCGCTATGCAGCGTGAAATCCGCGCCCTTCAGAATGGAGAGCACCGTATCGCCCTGCCCGTAGTGACGCTCGACGCCGGAAAGCTTGAGAACGACATTGCGTTTCATGGAGTTCAGCATTCCTTATTCGTAGCGTAGCGCTTGCACCGGATCGAGGCGCGAGGCGCGCCAGGCCGGGAAGATGGTCGCAAGGAAGGACAGCGTCAGCGCCATGATGACGACAGAGGTCGTCTCGCTGACGCTCATCTGTGCCGGCAGCTGGCTCAGGAAATAGAGCTGCGGATTGAAGAGAATGGTGCCGGTGATCCAGGAGAAGAACTGGCGGATCGACTCGATATTGATGCAGACGACGACGCCGAGCAGAACGCCTGCCAGCGTACCGACGATGCCGATGGCGGCGCCGGTCATGAAGAAGATGCGCATGATCGCACCGGAGCTTGCGCCCATGGTGCGCAGGATGGCGATATCGCTGCCCTTGTCCTTCACCAGCATGATCAGGCCGGAGATGATGTTCAGCGCCGCGACCAGAACGATCAGCGTCAGGATCATGAACATGACGTTGCGCTCGACCTGAAGGGCGGAGAAGAAGGTCTGGTTGCGCTGGCGCCAGTCGGTGATGGCGATCTGGCGGCCGGCGGCAGCCTCCACCTTCGGCCTCAGATTGTCGATATCATCGGGATTGTTGGCGAAGAGCTCGATCGACTGGACCAGCCCTTCCGAATTGAAATAGAGCTGCGCCTCCTCGAGCGGCATGTAGATGATGGCGGAATCATATTCCGACATGCCGATCTCGAAGATACCCGATATGGTGTAGGACTTGACACGCGGATTGACGCCCATCGGCGTGACGTCGCCTTCCGGCGAAATCAGCGTGATCGTATCGCCGGCCTGCAGCCCAAGCTGGTTGGCCATGCCGGAGCCGATCAACACGCCCTGCCCGGACATGAAGCCGACCAGATCGCCGGACTTGATGTTGTCGGAGACGGTTTTGAGCTTGGTCAGGTCTTCGGAGCGGATACCGCGCACCAGCGCGCCGCTGCCCGCCCCACCCTGGCCCGACGCCAGCGTCTGGCCCTCGACCAGCGGCAGCGCCATGCGGATACCGGGCACAGCGGCGAATTTCTCCGTCAGCGCCGCATAGTCGGTGAACGGCGCATCGACCGGCTGGACGATCATATGGCCATTGATGCCGAGAATGCGCGAGATCAGCTCGGTGCGGAACCCGTTCATCACGGCCATAACGATGATCAGCGTCGCGACGCCGAGCATGATGCCGACGAAGGAGAAGCCGGCGATCACCGAAATGAAGGCTTCCTTTCGCCGGGCGCGCAGATAGCGCCAGGCGACCATGCGTTCGAAGGTGGAAAATGGCTTACTCGCCGAACCGAAACCGGATTTGGAACCCCGCTGGTCCACTGCTGCGTCTGCCATTTCGCCTCCGATATCAGCCCAAGAGCTTGTTGATCGCCGCGTCGATCGTCATCGTTTCGCGGGCGCCCGTCTTGCGGTCCTTGACTTCGACTTCGCCGTTCGCGACCGCACGCGGGCCGGCAATGATCTGAACCGGAACGCCAATCAGGTCTGCCGTCGCGAACTTCGTTCCGGCGCGATCGTCGGTATCGTCATAAAGGACGTCCTTGCCGGCCTTAGAGAGCGCGGCATAGATTTTTTCGCAGGCGCTGTCGCAAGCGGCGTCGCCGGCCTTCATGTTGATCACGATCGCATCGAACGGCGCGACGGAGGCCGGCCAGATGATTCCGTTCTCATCATGCGATGCTTCGATGATGGCGGGAACAAGGCGTGTCGGGCCGATGCCGTAAGAACCCATGTGAACATTGTGTTCCTTGCCGTCAGGTCCCTGGACCTTGGCGCCCATCGGGTCGGAATATTTCGTGCCGAAATAGAAGATATGACCGACTTCGATACCGCGCGCAGAGAGCCTGTCGCTTTCGGGGATGGCGTCGAAAGCGGCCTCGTCGTGCATTTCCGAGGTGGCGGCGTAGACCGACGTCCACTTCTTAAAGATCGCATCCAGACCGGCGACGTCGTCGAAATCGGTATCGACAGAGGGAATGTCGAAATTCACGAAGTCCTTATGGCTGTAGACTTCGGATTCACCGGTGTCGGCCAGGATGATGAATTCGTGGCTGAGATCGCCGCCGATCGGGCCGGTATCGGCACGCATCGGAATGGCGCGCAGGCCGAGACGATCGAAGGTGCGCAGATAGGCGGCGAACATCTTCTTATAGGAGTGCTCGGCGCCTTCGCGCGTCAGGTCGAAGGAATAGGCATCCTTCATCATGAACTCGCGCGAGCGCATGGTGCCGAAACGCGGACGGATCTCGTCGCGGAACTTCAGCTGGATATGATAGAGGTTCAGCGGCAGGTCCTTGTAGGACTTGACGTAGGACCGGAAGATGTCGGTGACCATCTCTTCGTTGGTCGGGCCGTAGAGCATCGGACGGTCCTGGCGGTCCTTGATGCGCAGCATTTCCTTGCCATAGGCGTCGTAGCGGCCGCTTTCCTGCCAGAGCTCGGCAGACTGCAGCGTCGGCATCGACAGCTCGATGGCGCCGGAGCGGTTCTGCTCCTCGCGGATGATATTGTTGACCTTGTCGAGGACGCGCTTGCCGAGCGGCAGCCAGGAATAGATGCCCTGCGACTGCTGGCGGATCATGCCGGCGCGCAGCATCAGCCGGTGGGAGACGATTTCCGCCTCCTTGGGGTTTTCCTTCAGGATGGGCAGGAAGTAGCGGGACAGACGCATGACGGATTCCAGAGCAGTTGGGATTCCACATCAATCGCGGAATCGACGGCAATCGTTAACAGTGGCAGCGTTCATATCTGCTTCGCAGCCGGAAAGAAACCCGCGCGATACGCAAGCAGCCTTCCGCAGACGCAAGTTAACGTCCGGAAAATGCGAATGCAGAAAAAATCGCGTGTTTATAAGGGCTTGCATCAAAATCTCGTCAACAGGAATTTTTTACCCGACTGTAGCAAAAATGCAAAAAAAGCTGGTGACAAAGCCCATTCTTTGAGCTAGTTTCAGCTCACAAAACAGGCAAGGAGATAAATTCTTGCCAACTCGCGGTCAAGTCTTGGGAGGATCAGATCTTAGGCGCGCTTGTCGCAGCCCCGGTAACGGTTACGGATCACGCGATACTTAAAACAAGGCTTTTAGCCTTGTTTTTTTTTGGTTTTTCAGCCTCTTCCCTAACGTGAATATCAGAGAATTGACGTTACGGCAGATGCTCCTGCCGCCGCGTGAGCTCTTTGCATCATCTTGATGACAGCCGTATGACGGCATTTTCTCGACAGTTAACACATATGCTCAAAGATTGAGCAAAAGCCCTATTCGATGTTGAAGGCTGGGCCGATCTGCGGCAGGGCGTCGAACCCCCAGCCGAAGTAGGTCGACGAGAAGTACCAAGCGCCATAGACGATCGCTGAAACCACCGTCGTCGTCGAGAACACGAAGAGCGCGCGGAAGCGTGTCGGCGCACTTGGAATGGTGCCGAGCACCACCTCGTTGTCATCCGCCTGCGTGCGCAGACCGATGGGCAGAACGGCGAAAAGCGTGATCCACCAGACGATGAAATAGACGGCGAAGCCCTGTAAGAAAATCTGCAGCATGGTGGGTTCCAAATCGCGTTACGACCATCGCAACGCCGCGCTTATAGAGCGGAATGGCAAGAAGCTCAAATCACCTGACGTTCAAGGCCGGGGAATAGGTCACTCTGCCGCAGCAGAATTAAACCTGCTCGAGCTCGATCAATGTCCCGAAGAAATCCTTGGGGTGCAGGAAGACTACCGGCTTGCCATGGGCGCCGGTTTTCGGCTCGCCGTTGCCCAGCACTCTCGCCCCTGACGCCAGAAGCCGGTTGCGGGCAGCGATGATATCCGCCACCTCGTAGCAGATATGGTGCATGCCGCCGGCAGGGTTCTTTTCGAGGAAGGCTGCGATCGGCGAGGCATCGCCGAGCGGCTCCAGCAGTTCGACTTTGGTGTTCTCGAGCTCGACGAATACGACGGTGACGCCGTGGTCAGGCAGGGCCTGCGGCTGTGACACCCTGGCACCCAGGGTATCACGATAGCTGGCGCTCGCCGCAGCGAGATCGGGGACGGCAAGCGCGATGTGATTGACGCGGCCGAGCATAAGGTCAGACCTTGCTGAGGAAGACAGTCACAACCGGCTTCTTGCCCCAGGCATGGTTTGCGGCAGAGCGCACGGCGCGGCGCGCGGCCTCCTGCACCATGTCCAGATCCTTGCGACGGGCGCGCGGAATGCTCTCGATGGCGCCGACGACAGCGTCATAAAGCGTATCCTCGAGTTCATCACCTTCGTCGTCGTAAACAGGCAGGCCGATCGCCACGACATCCGGCTCTCCGATGATGTCGAAGCGGCTGTCCAGCAGCACGTTGACGGCGACATGGCCGACATAGGAGAGCTTCTTGCGATCGCCGATGCCCATTTCCTCGAAATCGCCGATCAGTGAGCCGTCCTTGTAGATCCGGCCATGCGGCGCTTCGTCGATAACCTGGGCCGGACCCGGCGCCAGGCGCAGCACGTCGCCGTTACGCACACGGGGAACGCTTGCGATGCCCGACTGTTCGGCCAATTCCTTGTGCGCCGTCAGATGCGTTGCCTCGCCGTGCACAGGCACGAGAATCTTCGGCCGCACCAGCTGGTACATCTTCTGCAGTTCGTTGCGGCGCGGATGGCCGGAGACATGAACCAGCGCTTCGCTGTCAGTGATGATGTGAATGCCCTGCTCGACGAGGCCGTTCTTGATGTCCTGAATGGCTTTCTCGTTGCCGGGAATGGCGCGCGAGGAGAAGACCACGATATCGCCGGCGGCCAGTGCCACATTGCGCATCTCGTCCCGCGACAGCTTGGCGAGCGCTGCGCGCGGCTCGCCCTGGCTGCCGGTCAGGATGACCACGACCTTGTCACGCGGGATATAGCCGTATTCGTCTTCGGCGATGAACGGCTTGACGCCTTCCATCAGGCCCAGCTCGCGGGAGACATCGACGACACGCTTCAGCGAACTACCGAGCAGCAGGATCTCGCGGCCGGCGGCTTCTGCTGCCTCGGCGACGGTACGGATACGGCCGACATTCGAGGAGAATGTGGTGATCGCCACGCGTCCTTCGGCATTCTCGATGATCTTGCGCAGGCTGGCGGAAACATCCTTTTCGGATGGCGAGACACCATCGCGCAGCGCGTTGGTGGAATCGCACATCAGCGCCAGGACGCCTTCGTCGCCGAGCTGGCGGAAGCGGGTCTCGTCTGTCAGCGGCCCGAGCGACGGCTCGTGGTCGATCTTCCAGTCGCCGGTATGGATGACATTGCCGAGCGGCGTGCGGATCATCAGCGACATCGGCTCGGGGATCGAGTGATTGACGGCGACGCCTTCGATGCTGAAGGGGCCGACATTGATCGTATCGCCCGCCTTGAAGATCGTCACCGGCACTTCGCCGATCGCGTCCTTCTCGAAATTGCGCTTGGCTTCGAGAAGCCCGGCCGTGAACGGCGAGGCGTAGACCGGAACGTTGAGGCCCGGCCAGAGATCGGCCAGCGCACCGTAGTGGTCCTCGTGGGCATGGGTGATGATGATCGCCTTGAGGCTCTTTCGCTCCTTGGCGAGAAAGCGGATATCAGGGAGCACCAGATCGACGCCTGGCAGATCGGGACCCGGGAAGGTCACGCCGCAATCGACCATGATCCACTGGCGATGATCCGCGGGGCCGTAGCCGTACAGCGCGAGATTCATGCCGATCTCGCCGACGCCGCCCAGCGGAAGAAATACCAGTTCGTCCTGTTTCGCCATTAGGTCCTACTATCCAAAGAAAACATCACCGGCAGCGATCTGCAGCATCCTGCCTGCGCCGGTATCGAGCATCAACAGCCCATTATCATCAATTCCGGCGAATTGGCCGGAAATCGACCTGTCCGGCAAATTCACCGTAATCTTCTCGCCAATGCCGCAGGCGACATCGCGCCAGCGCGCGGTAATCTCTCTAATGCCGCGGCCCTCGTTCCAGATATCCAGAACCTCGGCCATCGAGGCATAGAGATGGGCAAACAATTCCTCAGGGGAAGCCCTGCCGCCCTGTTCCCTGATGCAGGTCACCGGATACATCGGATTGTCGGGCATAACGGCGACATTGATACCGATGCCGATCACCAGCGCGTAGCGGCCATCCGGCAGCTGTTCGCCTTCGACGAGGATGCCGCAGGTCTTCTTGCGACCGATCAGGATGTCGTTCGGCCACTTGACTTCGAGCGGCTCGGCGGCCGGCGGCAGCACCATGCGAACGGCCTGATGCACGGCGACGGCAATCGCCAGCGGCATAGAGCCCATGCGCTCCATCGGCGCCGGATCGATCAGAAGAAGAGAGGCGTAGAGATTGCCGGGTTCGGAAACCCAGGGGCGTCCACGGCGGCCGCGGCCGCCGGTCTGCCTGACTGCGGTCACCCAGAGGAGGCCGCTGTCCCCTGCCCGGGCCTGGGCAAGGCATTCCGTGTTGGTCGACGGGGTCTCCGGCAGCGCTTCATGCCGGAAATCGCCGAGCGATATCCGGCGGCGCATGGGAGATACCATCAGAACAGCGTCGCTGCCGCGAGCTCAGCCGCACCGCCGATCGGACCGCCGATGAGAACATAGGCGAGAACGAACAGGCCGGAGAGACCGTAGACCAGCTTGAGAGCGCCGGAGACGCGGGCAAACTCACCCTTGGCTTCATCGAACCACATCAGCTTGATGACGCGCAGATAGTAGTAAGCGCCAACGACCGAAGCCAGAACACCGATGATCGCCAGCGCATAGAGCTTGGCTTCGATGGCGGCGACGAAGACGAAGTACTTCGCGAAGAAGCCTGCCATCGGCGGAATGCCGGCCAGCGAGAACATCAGGATCGTCAGCACGGTCGCCATAAACGGGTTGGTGCTGGAGAGACCTGCGAGATCATCGATACCTTCGACGACGGTGCCATCCTTGCGGCGCATCGACATGATGATCGCGAAGGAACCGAGCGTCATGACCATGTAGATGACCATGTAAAGCATGACGCCGGAGACGCCCGTCTGGTTGCCGGCTGCGAGGCCGACCAGCGCATAGCCCATGTGACCGATCGACGAATAGGCCATCAGTCGCTTGATGTTCTTCTGCCCGATGGCGGCGAAGGAACCGAGCAGCATCGAGGCGATCGAGATGAACACGACGACCTGCTGCCAGTCCGCCATGATCGGCTGGAAGGCGGTGATGACGATACGGGTCATCATGGCCATCGCCGCAACCTTCGGCGCGCTGGCGAGGAATGCGGTCACCGGGGTCGGTGCACCCTCGTAAACGTCAGGCGTCCACATGTGGAACGGCACGGCCGAGATCTTGAAGGCGATACCGGCGAGAATGAATACCAGACCGAAGATCAGGCCGAGCGAACGGGCGCCTTCGACGTTCAACGCCTGAGCGATGTCGGCGAAATGCGTGTGGCCGGTGAAGCCGTAGACCAGCGACATGCCGTAGAGCAGCATGCCCGAGGAGAGCGCGCCGAGGACGAAATACTTCAGGCCGGCTTCGGTCGACTTGACGCTGTCGCGGTTGATCGCAGCGACGACATAGATCGCCAGCGACTGCAGCTCGAGGCCGAGATAGAGCGCGATCAGATCGTTTGCCGAGATCATCAGCATGATGCCGAGCGTGCAGAGCACGAGGAGAACCGGGAACTCGAACTTGTCGAGCTGGTTTTCCTTGGCAAGGCCGAGCGACATGAAGAGCGCCACGAAGGAGCCGGTCAGTGCCGTCACCTTCATGAAGCGGGAGAAGCCGTCCGCCTGATAGACACCGCCAAAGGCGAGGCCGGTGGACGGGATGAAGATCAGCCAGAGCGCTGAGGCGGCAAACAGGATCATGGCGAGCACGCTCACCATGCGCCCGGAACGCTCGCCCGCAAAGACGCCGATCATCAGAAGGACAAGGGCGCCTACCGCGAGGATCAGCTCCGGCGCGGCGAGGTGCAGACTTGCAAGAATGGTTTCAGCGGTCATGTCCAAATAGTCCCGTCATCAATTCATCGACAGCGCAACGTTCTGCGCTGCGTGTACGGCGGCCGTATAATTATTCACCAGCAGATCCACCGAAGCGGCCGTCGCATCGAAGACCGGTGCCGGATAGACACCGAAGAGGATGGTCAGCGCAATCAGCGGGTAGAGCAGCAGCTGCTCACGCGGCGAAAGATCGAGAAGCGCCTTCAGCTTTTCCTTCTCCAGCGCACCGAAGATCACGCGGCGATAGAGCCACAGAGCATAGGCAGCCGAAAGGATGACACCGGTGGCCGCAAACAGCGCAACCCAGGTGTTGGCACGGAAGACGCCGATCAGGGTCAGGAATTCACCGATGAAGCCGGAGGTGCCGGGAAGACCGACATTGGCCATGGTGAAGACCATCATCGCCACCGCGTATTTCGGCATGTTGTTGACGAGGCCGCCATAGGCCGCGATCTCGCGGGTATGAGTACGGTCGTAGACAACGCCGACGCAGAGGAAGAGCGCGCCCGAGACGATGCCGTGCGACAGCATCTGGAAGATCGAGCCCTGAACGCCCTGCATGTTGGCGGCAAAGATGCCCATGGTGACATAGCCCATGTGCGCCACCGACGAATAGGCGATCAGCTTCTTGATGTCGTCCTGCATCATCGCCACCAGCGAGGTGTAGATGATGGCGATGACAGACAAGGCAAAGACCATCGGCGCGAAGAAATCGGACGCCACGGGGAACATGCCGAGCGAGAAGCGGATGAGACCGTAGCCGCCGAGCTTCAGGAGCACGCCCGCCAGGATGACGGAACCAGCCGTCGGCGCCTGAACGTGCGCATCAGGAAGCCAGGTATGGACGGGCCACATCGGCATCTTGACTGCAAAGGAGGCGAAGAAGGCCAGCCATAACCACGTCTGCATCTGTGGCGGGAACTTGTAGGCGAGCAGCGCAGAAATATCGGTCGTGCCGGCCTGCCAGTACATTGCCATGATGGCGAGCAGCATCAGCACCGAGCCGAGCAGCGTGTAGAGGAAGAACTTGTAGCTTGCATAGACGCGGTTCGCGCCGCCCCAGACGCCGATGATCAGGAACATCGGGATCAGGCCTGCTTCGAAGAACACGTAGAACAGCACGATATCGAGCGACACGAAGACACCGACCATCATCACTTCGAGGATGAGGAAGGCGATCATGTATTCCTTCAGGCGCTTCTCGACCGAGAGCCAGCTGGCCAGGACGCAGAAGGGCATGAGGAAGGTCGACAGGATGACGAACAGCATGGAGATGCCGTCGATACCGACATGATAGCCGATGCCGGTGCCGAGCCAGGCATGCTTCTCGATCATCTGGAAGCCCGGATTGGCGTTATCGAAGCCGATCCAGATCAGAAGCGACAGCAGGAACGTGACGATGGTCGTGAACAACGAGATGTTGAGCACGTTCCGGCGGCCGTTCGGGCCGTTTTCATTCATCAGCAGCAGAAGCACCACGCCGACCAGCGGCAGGAAGGTGACCGTTGTAAGAATAGGCCAATCGGTCATCAGAAGGAACTCCCGAGCATCATCCAGGTAACGAGCGCTGCAATGCCGATCAGCATCGCGAAGGCGTAGTGATAGAGGTAACCGGTCTGCAGGCGGACCACGCGGTTCGTCACATCGACGACGCGGGCGGCAATGCCGTTCGGACCGTAGGTATCGATGACGCCGACATCACCCTTCTGCCACAGGAACTTGCCAAGAGCCTTGGCCGAGCGGACGAAGAGGAAGTCGTAGAGCTCGTCGAAGTACCACTTGTTCAAGAGGAACTGGTAGAGCACGCGATGCTGCTGGGCGAGAACCCGCGGCGTCGAAGGCGACTTAATGTACATGTACCAGGCGATCACGAAGCCGACGACCATGGCGATGAAGGGGCTCAGAGCCACCAGGGCCGGAACATGATGGAAGTGTTCCAGCAGTTCATTCTCCTTGGAGGTGAACAGCGCGCCCTTCCAGAACTCGGCATACTCTTCGCCGTAGAAGCGGCCTTCGAAGAGGAAGCCTGCGAAGACGGCGCCGATCGCGAGGATATAGAGCGGCACCAGCATGACCTGCGGCGATTCATGGACGTGATGCATGACTTCATGGGAAGCGCGCGGCTTGCCAAAGAAGGTCATGAAGATCAGGCGCCAGGAATAGAAGCTGGTGAACAGCGCGGCGATGACGAGCATGGTGAAGGCGAAGCCTGCGGCCGGCGAATGCGACGCGTAGGCAGCTTCGATGATGACGTCCTTCGAGAAGAAGCCTGCAAAGCCGAATGGCGTGAACGGAATGCCGACGCCGGTGATGGCGAGCGTGCCGATCATCATCATCCAGAACGTTACCTTGATGTGCGGACGCAGGCCGCCCATGTAACGCATGTCCTGTTCGCCATCGACGGCGTGGATGACCGAACCGGCGCAAAGGAACAGCAGAGCCTTGAAGAAAGCGTGCGTGAAGAGATGGAAGATCGCCGCACCATAGGCCCCTACTCCCAGCGCCACGAACATGTAGCCGAGCTGCGAGCAGGTGGAATAGGCGATGACGCGCTTGATGTCGTTCTGGACCAGACCGACCGTTGCCGCGAAGAAGGCTGTGATCGCGCCGATGATGGTGACGACGGTCAGGGCATCATGCGACAGTTCGAACAGCGGCGACATGCGGGCGACGAGGAAGACGCCGGCGGTAACCATGGTTGCGGCATGAATGAGCGCCGAAACCGGGGTCGGGCCTTCCATGGCGTCCGGGAGCCAGGTGTGCAGCAGGAACTGCGCCGACTTACCCATGGCGCCCATGAACAGCAGCAGGCAGACGGCCGTCAGCGCATGCGTCTTGTCGAGTTGCATGCCGAAGAGGTTCAGAACCACTTCGCTGGCAGCTTCAGCACCTTCATGCGGCGCGAAGTTCGCGGCGTTGGCGAAGATCGTATCGAAGTTGATGGCGCCGAACAGCACGAAGACACCGGCAATGCCGAGCACGAAGCCGAAGTCGCCGACGCGGTTGACGATGAAGGCCTTCATCGCCGCAGCCGAGGCAGACGGCTTCTTGAACCAGAAGCCGATCAGGAGATACGAGGCCAGACCCACGCCTTCCCAGCCGAAGAACATCTGCAGAAGGTTGTCGGAGGTCACCAGCATCAGCATGGCAAAGGTAAAGAGCGACAGATAGGCGAAGAAACGCGGGCGATGCGGATCATGATGCATGTATCCGATCGAGTAGACGTGCACCAGCGTCGAGACCGTGTTGACGACGATCAGCATGACGGAGGTGAGCGTATCGATGCGCAGCGACCAGGAGACGTCGATGCCGCCGGACTGGATCCAGCGCAGCACTTCCACCTTGATGGCGCCTTCCGGATGACCGAGCGCCACCGTGAAGAACACATACCAGGAGAGAGCGGCGGTGATGATCATCAGGCCGCTGGTGACGTATTCCGATGCCTTGGCGCCGATCGCGCGGCCGAAAAGGCCGGCAATGATCGCGCCGATCAAGGGAAGAAAGACGATAGCCTTATAGAGGAACATGAGCCGCTCAGCCCTTCATCATATTGACGTCTTCGACCGCGATCGAACCGCGGTTACGGTAGAAGACAACGAGAATTGCAAGACCGATGGCCGCTTCTGCAGCCGCAACGGTCAGAATGAAAAGTGCAAAGACCTGGCCGACGATGTCGTTGAGGAACGACGAGAAGGCGACCATGTTGATATTGACCGCGAGCAGAATGAGTTCGATCGACATCAGGATGACGATGATGTTCTTGCGGTTCAGGAAGATGCCGAAGACGCCGAGCGTGAAGAGGATGGCGCTGACCGTCAGGTAGTGGGAAAGACCGATGACCATGTTCTTTGTTCCTTGTACCTGTCCTTAGACACCCTGCCCCGGCTTGACGGTGACCACCTCGACGGCGGTCGCCGGCGTGCGGGCAACCTGCTGGGAAATATTCTGGCGGCGGATATTGGTGCGATGCTTCAGCGTCAGCACGATCGCGCCGATCATGGCGACCAGAAGCACCAGGCCGGCGATCTGGAAGAAGTAGACGTAGTTCGTATAGAGCACGTCGCCGAGTGCCGCCGTATTGGTGCGTTCCGTCAGCGCCGGGATCGGCATGGCGACGGTCTTGGCGATCTCGGGCGAAATCACGCTGCCGCCGACTACGACGATCAGTTCGGCTGCGAGGATCAGTCCGATCAGCGCGCCGATCGGCGCATATTCCAGAACGCCTGCCCTGAGCTCCGTAAAGTCGATATCGAGCATCATGACCACGAAGAGGAAGAGAACCGCCACCGCGCCGACATAGACGACGAGCAGGATCATCGCCAGGAATTCGGCGCCGAGCAGCAGGAAGAGGCCCGCGGCGTTAAAGAAGGTCAGGATCAGGAACAGAACCGAGTGAACCGGGTTCTTTGCCCAGATGACCATGAACGCCGACGCTATCGCGACGAAGGCGAAAAGATAGAAAAATAGAGCCTGCAGACCCATGTTGGTGCCTTTTTCATCTTCCCCCGGGCAGCCGGGAGTTTCCCTGCCCGATGAAGCTTCGTCACCCGTGAAGGGCCGGCAAAGCTCCGGTGCATGTTGACCGCGGGCGGCGAGTGCCAGCCCTGCGGCATTTCAAATTTCAATCAACGGTACGGAGCGTCGATCGCGATATTGCGCGCGATTTCGCGTTCCCACCGGTCGCCATTGTCGAGGAGCCGCTGCTTGTCGAAGTAAAGCTCTTCGCGGGTCTCGGTGGCGAATTCGAAATTCGGGCCTTCGACGATCGCATCAACAGGGCAAGCTTCCTGGCAGAAGCCGCAATAGATGCACTTCACCATGTCGATGTCGTAGCGCACCGTGCGGCGCGTGCCGTCGTTGCGGCGCGGACCGGCTTCGATGGTGATCGCCTGAGCGGGACAGATCGCTTCGCAGAGCTTGCAGGCGATGCAGCGCTCTTCACCGTTGGGATAACGGCGCAGTGCGTGTTCGCCGCGGAAGCGCGGAGAAACCGGACCCTTTTCGAACGGGTAGTTGATCGTCGCCTTCTGCTTGAAGAAGTAGCGCATCGACAGAAAGAATGCGCCGACGAATTCCTTGAGGAACAGCGAGCTGACGGCGTTGGACAAGCTGGCCATCTTCAACCTCCAAATTTGCTGGAAACGAGGAAGGACATGATCATGCCCATCCCATCAGCTTCAGCACGAATGCAACAATGACGACCATGGCGAGCGACAGAGGAAGGAAGACCTTCCAGCCGAGGCGCATCAGCTGGTCATAGCGGTAGCGCGGCACGAAAGCCTTGACCATCGCGAACATGAAGAACACGAAGCACGACTTCAGCATGAACCAGATGATGCCCGGGACCCAATTGATCAGCCAGAAATCGACCGGAGGCAGCCAGCCGCCGAGGAACAGGATCGTCGTCAGCGAGCACATCAGGCAGATGGCAGCATATTCGCCGAGCATGAACATCATGTATGGCGAGGAGCCATATTCGACCATGAAGCCAGCAACCAGTTCCGATTCCGCTTCCGGAAGGTCGAAGGGCGGACGGTTGGTTTCAGCGAGCGCCGAGATGAAAAAGATGATGAACATCGGGAACAGCGACAGCCAGTGCCAGTCGAGGAACGAGCTGGGCAGGCCGAGCTTGGTGCCGAGACCGGTCTGCTGCGACATGACGATATCCGTCAGGTTCAGCGAACCCACGCAGAGAAGAACGGTGACGATGACGAAGCCGATCGAGACTTCATACGAAACCATTTGCGCTGCCGAGCGGAGCGCGCCGAGGAACGGGTACTTCGAGTTCGAAGCCCAGCCGCCCATGATGATGCCGTACACTTCGAGCGACGAGATCGCCAGAATGTAGAGAATGCCGACATTGATGTTGGCAATGACCCAGCCGTTGGCAACCGGCACGACCGCCCAGGTCGACAGCGCCAGAAGCACGGTGACCAGCGGGGCCAGCAGGAAGACGACCTTGTTGGCGCCGGCCGGAATGACCGGCTCCTTGAAGACAAACTTCAAAAGGTCGGCGAAGGACTGGAAAAGACCGAAGGGACCAACCACATTGGGTCCACGGCGCAGCTGAACGGCAGCCCAGATCTTACGGTCGGCAAGCAGGATGTATGCGATGAAGACCAGCAGGCAGACGAGCATGAGCAGCGACTGACCGACCATGATGAGGCCAGGCAAGACATAAGTTGAAACAAACGATTCCATAGTCCCCTGCCCTTACTCTGCCGCGACTTTGAAGTTGTTGCGGGCCAATGCCGAGCACTCGGCCATGACAGCCGAGGCGCGCGCGATCGGGTTCGTCAAATAGAAGTCTTTGACCGGTGAAGCAAACCCGGATTTGTTCATCTTCCCGGCTTTTTTCGCAACTGCGGCAATTTTGGCGCTGTCGCTTTCGGCGATCTCGTCGACGGCTGCGAAATGCGGGAATGCCGCGTAGAGCTTGCCGCGCAATTCGCCAAGCGAATCAAAGGGAAGCTTCTTGCCGAGCACGTCGGAAAGCGCACGCAGGATCGCCCAGTCTTCGCGGGCATCGCCCGGTGCGAAACCGGCGCGGTTGCCCATCTGGACGCGGCCTTCGGTGTTGACCCAGGTACCGGACTTTTCGGTATAGGCAGCAGCCGGAAGGATGACGTCGGCGTTATGCGCGCCCTGGTCGCCATGCGAGCCGATATAGACCGTGAACTTCGCGGTCTTCTTGGTGAAATCGAGCTCGTCTGCGCCGAGCAGGAAGAGCACGTCCATGGAGGACAGCATATCCGCAGCGTTGACGCCCTTGGCGCCCGGAACGAAACCGAGGTCGAGGCCGCCGACGCGGGCAGCAGCCGTATGCAGGACCGCAAAACCGTTCCAGCCGTCGGCGACAGCGCCAACCGTGCCCGCGAGCTTGGCAGCGCTGGCGAGGACACCGGCGCCATCAACACGCGAGAGAGCACCCTGGCCGATAATGATCAGCGGCTTCTTGGCATCAGCGAGAACCTTGGCGAAGGCATGGTTGCCATCGACGAGATCCTTCAGCGTATCCGGGCCAGCGCCGAGATATTCGTAATCGTAGCGCATGTCGCCGGCTTCGCCGATCACACCGATCGGGAAACCGCCGCGGCGCCAGCGCTTGCGGATGCGGGCGTTGAGAACGGCTGCTTCGAAGCGCGGGTTGGCGCCGATGATCAGCAGCGCGTCGGCTTCTTCGATGCCCTGGATCGTCGGGTTGAAGAGGTAGCTTGCGCGGCCGAGCGACGGATCAAGTGCCGTCCCATCCTGGCGACAGTCGAGGTTCTCGGAACCGAGCGACTTTACCAGTTCCTGCAGAGCGTACATTTCTTCGACCGTGGAGAGGTCGCCGGCAATCGCGCCGATCTTCTCGCCGGTCGTGCCAGCCACTGCCGTCTTGATGGCGCCGAAGGCTTCGGCCCAGGTTGCCGGCTGCAGGCGGCCGCTCTTGCGGACGTAAGGACGATCGAGGCGCTGCGTCTTCAGGCCGTCCCAGATGAAGCGGCTCTTGTCGGAGATCCACTCTTCGTTGATCTGGTCGTTGACGCGCGGCATGACGCGCATGACTTCGCGGCCGCGGGTATCGACGCGGATCGCCGAACCGAGCGCGTCCATGACGTCGATCGATTCCGTCTTGTTCAGTTCCCACGGACGGGCCGTGAAGGCGAAGGGCTTGGAGGTCAGCGCGCCGACCGGGCAGAGGTCAACGACGTTACCCTGCAACTCGGAGGTCATCGCCTGCTCGAG
The DNA here is from genome assembly GCF_056394605.1 of Rhizobium sp. 10N427. Classification (NCBI taxonomy): domain Bacteria; kingdom Pseudomonadati; phylum Pseudomonadota; class Alphaproteobacteria; order Hyphomicrobiales; family Rhizobiaceae; genus Rhizobium; species Rhizobium sp. 10N427. The sequence goes on from NZ_JBFTID010000009.1 coordinate 78,278, forward strand.
ATAGGTGGTGATTTCGGCATCTTCGCCGCGGCCGATCAGGCCCAGCTCGGAGATACCGGCAACTTCCGTGGTGAAGCGGACGCAGCGCGTGCAGTGGATGCAGCGGTTCATGACCGTCTTGACGAGCGGTCCGATATACTTGTCTTCGACCGCGCGCTTGTCTTCCTGATAGCGCGAGGTGTCGATGCCGAAGGCCATCGCCTGGTCCTGCAAGTCGCACTCGCCGCCCTGGTCGCAGATCGGGCAATCTAGCGGATGGTTGATCAGCAGGAATTCCATCACGCCTTCGCGGGCCTTCTTGACCATCGGCGTGTTGGTGAAAACTTCAGGCAGTTCGCCGTTCGGGCCGCCGCGGATATCGCGCACACCCATGGCGCAGGAAGCCTGCGGCTTCGGCGGGCCACCCTTCACCTCGACGAGGCACATACGGCAATTGCCGGCGACCGACAGCCGCTCATGGAAGCAGAAGCGCGGAACTTCAGCGCCGGCTTCCTCACACGCCTGGATGAGCGTGTAGTGATCCGGGACCTCGATCTCGTTGCCGTCAATCTTCAGTTTTGCCATCGTCACTCAAGTCCTGTTTCCCGTTCGCCGGATGGCGGCAAACAAACCTATTCTGCAACATGACCGCTGCCAGGCGGGATTTCGTCCCCGCAGGCATCGGCGTCGCCCAAATTGTCTTTCCCCGGCCCCGGGGAACCCGAGACCCGATCGGCTTGCGTGAACGAGGCCCCTGCCCCGCCATGCCTGCCTTATTCCCTCCGGCCGCTTGGGTCAGCCGGAAAAATTCAGCTTCGCTTGCGGCCCTTCGCCGCGAGCGCCTTTGCCTGGCCGCGCCAGTCGTCGCGGGCGATCCGGCCGTCGAAGCCGAGATCGGCATCAACGCCTGCCGCTTCCGCGTCGCTCCAGGCGGCAATCGCCGCGAACGTGCGGATGCCCCTGGCGTTCAGAACCTGCTCCAGCTTCGGACCGATGCCCGAAATCAGCTTCAGGTCGTCAGCCTTCTTCGCACGGCTGACCGGCTTTTTCGCAACCAGAGCCTTGGGCTCCTCGGCCGCGACGATCGAGAGCTTCGCCTTGCGCACCGCGGCCGGACGGATATTTTCCGGCTTGATGCGCACCTCGGGCTTTGCGGCCTGCGGCGGCGTTTCGTCGAGCGCCTCGGCAATCCGGCTGGTCGCCTCGAAGGCGCCCTGCAGCGCTCCGAAGAAGGCACCGGCGATCTGCGTCGAGAAACCGATGCCGACGGCGGTTGCCGCAGCCATCGCCGCGGCCGGATGGGCCATCAGCGGGTGGATCGGCATCGCCTTTGCGTTCTCCAGCATCTCGGCAGCAAGACGGCCGAAGTCAGCCGAGAAATCGGCTGCCCCTTCCTTGTCATTGCCGCCAGATGCCTTGGCCATCATTTACTCCGCAGCTTCCAGAACCGCACCATGATCCATGGCGCTTGCCGTGTACTGATCGATACGCGCTTCGATTTCCGGACGGAAATTGCGGATCAGACCCTGGACCGGCCATGCAGCAGCATCGCCGAGCGCACAGATGGTGTGGCCTTCGATCTGCTTGGTGACCTGGAACAGCATGTCGATTTCGCGCTTCTGGGCGTTGCCCTTGGCCATGCGCTCCATGACGCGCCACATCCAGCCGGTGCCTTCGCGGCACGGCGTGCACTGGCCGCAGCTCTCATGCTTGAAGAAGGCAGAGATACGGGCGATCGCCTTGATGACGTCCGTGGACTTGTCCATGACGATCGCGGCGGCCGTACCGAAGGACGAGCCGACGGCGCGAAGGCCATCGAAGTCCATCGGGCAGTCGATGATGTCCTTGGCAGGCACGATCGGGCACGATGCGCCGCCCGGAATGACGGCGAGCAGGTTGTCCCAGCCGCCGCGGATACCGCCGGCGTGGCGATCGACGAGCTCACGGAAGGTGATGCCCATCTCTTCTTCGACTGTGCACGGCTTGTTGACGTGGCCCGACAGCATGAACAGCTTGGTGCCGACATTGTTCGGACGGCCGATCGAGGAGAACCAACCGGCGCCGCGGCGCAGGATGGTCGGCGCAACGGCGATCGATTCGACGTTGTTGACGGTCGTCGGGCAGCCGTAGAGACCCATGTTCGCCGGGAACGGCGGCTTCAGGCGCGGCTGGCCCTTCTTGCCTTCAAGGCTTTCGAGCAGCGCGGTTTCTTCACCGCAGATATAGGCACCGGCGCCGTGGTGGACGTAGATGTCCATCGGGTAGCCGAGCTTGTTGCTCTTGCCGAGCAGACCGGCATCGTAGCACTCGTCGATTGCAGCCTGGAGAGCTTCACGCTCGCGGATATATTCGCCGCGGACGTAGATATAGGCAGCATTGGCGCCCATGGCGAAGCTCGCGATAACGCAGCCTTCGATCAGCGTATGCGGATCGTGGCGCATGATATCGCGGTCTTTGCAGGTACCGGGTTCCGATTCGTCGGCGTTGACGACGAGGTAGTGCGGCCGGCCGTCGGATTCCTTCGGCATGAAGGACCACTTGAGGCCAGTCGGGAAGCCTGCGCCGCCACGGCCGCGAAGGCCGGAAGCCTTCATCTCGTTGATGATCCAGTCGCGACCCTTTTCGAGAATCTGCTTGGTGCCATCCCAGTGGCCGCGGCTCATCGCGCCCTTCAGGGACTTGTCCTTGAGGCCGTAGATATTGGTAAAGATGCGGTCTTTATCTTGTAACATGCTTCACCTCTTACCGCGGCTTCTTGCCGAAGACCTTGATATATTCCGCTTCACCGCCCTTGGCGAGCGCCTTGGCCTGCTTGACCCAGTCGTCGCGCTCGATGCGGCCCTTGAAATTCAAGTATCCATCGACCCATTCGCGTTCAGCCTTCTTCCACGCGCCGACTTGCGCGAAGGTGAAGATGCCGAGTTCGTTCAAAATAGCTTCGATCTTCGGACCGACGCCGGAGATCAGTTTCAGATCGTCAGGCGCAGCAGGCTTTGCGATGCCAGCCGGACGGTTCTTGTCTTCCAGCGAGGGCTTGGCAGCGATCGGAGCAGCGGCAGCCTTGGCAGGCTTTTCATTGGCAGCGGGTGCAGCCTCGGCAGCGGCGTTCTTGGCAGCAGCCTTCGGCGCCGTGACAGGCGTCTTCAGCGCGGCATTGGTCTCTGCATCGGTGCTCTTCGGACGCGCAGCTTCCGACGGCGGAACACTGACGGCATCGGCATCGGCCTTCTTCGCAGAGGTCTTTGCCTTCGCCTTCGGCTCTTCGGTCAGAAGCGAGGTCGGGCCGCCTTCCGGCGACGAGAAGTGACGATCGATCTGCGGACCGGGCTTAACGCTCGCGCCGTTGCCGGCATTGAACGTGTCGATGATCTCTTCGAGACGCTCCGGCGTCAGATCTTCGTAGGTGTCCTTGCCGATCATGATCATCGGTGCATTGACGCAGGCCCCGAGACACTCGACCTCTTCCCAGGACAGCGTGCCCTCGGCGTTGCGCTCGAACGGGTGCTGGTGGATCTTGCTGCGGCAAACGCCCATCAGCTTTTCCGAACCGCGCAGCATGCAGGGCGTGGTGCCGCAAACCTGAACGTGGGCGCGCGTACCGACCGGACCCAGCTGGAACTGCGTGTAGAAGGTAGCCACTTCGAGGACGCGGATATAGGCCATGTCAAGCATGTCGGCGACCTTCTCGATCGCCGCGCGCGTGACCCAACCGTCCTGCTCCTGCGCTCGCATCAGCAGCGGAATGACCGCGGACTGCTGACGGCCTGCGGGATATTTCTGGATCGTCTTATCCGCCCAGACCGCGTTTTCGTCATTGAAGGCGAATGCGGCAGGCTGGAATTGATCTTCGGCTAGTCGACGAACGGACATTCTTCCTCACGCCTTGTCAGTTTAGGGTCCCACACCGCGAGGCCGTCAAAGACTGCATCTCACAAGCGTAGGCCGACTGGTCTTTCTGCAAAAACACTACGAATTTCTTGCCGTTCGGAACGGCGGCCTTGATCTGGTAGCCCTTGGAAACGAGCTCCCCGATCGTGGCCTGACCGCTTGGCGGCGTTATCTCTTCCGCACCGAGCTTCGGGCCGAATCCCTGCGTATTGTCCTGGGCGAAGGCCGAGGCAGCAACGAGGAATGCGGCGGACGAGAGCACGGTGAGCTTCATCAGCGGTCAACCTCACCGAAGACGATGTCGAGCGAGCCGAGAACGGCTGCGACGTCGGCCAGCTGGTGGCCGCGGCACATGAAGTCCATCGCCTGAAGGTGGGCATAGCCCGGGGCGCGGATCTTGCAGCGGTACGGCTTGTTGCTGCCATCGGAGACCACGTAGACGCCGAACTCGCCCTTCGGCGCTTCGACGGCGGCGTAAACTTCGCCGGCCGGGACGTGATAGCCTTCGGTGTAGAGCTTGAAGTGGTGGATCAGCGCTTCCATCGAGCGCTTCATCTGTCCACGCTTGGGCGGCACGACCTTGCCGTCGATGGAGGAGAACGGACCGGTCTTCGCGTCGGAAAGCAGGCGATTGACGCACTGCTTCATGATACGGACCGATTCGCGCATTTCGATCATGCGGATCAGGTAGCGGTCGTAGCAGTCGCCGTTCTTGCCGATCGGGATATCGAACTCGAGATCGGAATAGCACTCGTAGGGCTGCGAACGGCGCAGGTCCCAGGCAGCACCCGAACCGCGCACCATGACGCCCGAGAAGCCCCAGGCCCAGCAGTCTTCCAGCGAAACGACTCCGATATCGACGTTACGCTGCTTGAAGATGCGGTTGCCGGTGAGCAGATCGTCGATGTCGTCGAGCTTGCCCGGGAACTGGTCGCACCACTTGCCGATATCCTCGACGAGATCTTCCGGCAGATCCTGGTGGACGCCGCCCGGACGGAAATAGGCAGCATGCATGCGCGCGCCGCAGGCACGCTCGTAGAACACCATCAGCTTTTCGCGCTCTTCGAAGCCCCAGAGCGGCGGCGTCAGCGCGCCGACGTCCATGGCCTGCGTCGTGACGTTCAGCAGATGCGAAAGGATACGGCCGATTTCCGAGTAGAGAACGCGGATCAGCTGGCCGCGGATCGGGATATCGATGCCGAGCAGCTTTTCGACGGCCAGTGCATAAGCATGCTCCTGGTTCATCGGCGCTACGTAATCGAGACGGTCGAAATACGGAACGGCCTGCAGATAGGTCTTGGTCTCGATCAGCTTCTCGGTGCCGCGATGCAGCAGGCCGATATGCGGATCAACACGCTCCACAATTTCGCCGTCAAGCTCCAGGACAAGACGAAGAACGCCGTGCGCCGCCGGATGCTGCGGTCCGAAATTGATGTTGAAGTTGCGGACGTTATGTTCTGTCATGGCGATCGGGCTCGCGTTCTCAGATAATCAGCAGCTGGCGGGGATTGCCCACCAGCCACTATCAAAATTTACTGCTTCGCTTTTTCATCGCCCGGCAGCACATAATCCGTGCCTTCCCATGGCGACATGAAGTCGAAGTTGCGGAATTCCTGCTTCAGCTCCACCGGCTCGTAAACGACGCGCTTGGCGGCGTCGTCATAGCGGACTTCGACGAAACCGGTCGTCGGGAAGTCCTTGCGCAGCGGGTGACCTTCGAAACCGTAGTCGGTCAGGATGCGGCGCAGGTCTGGATGGCCGGTGAAGAGAACGCCGTACATGTCCCAGGTCTCGCGCTCGAACCAGTCGGCGCCTGGATAAACGGCGCAGGCCGAGGGGACCGGCGTGTCTTCGTCGGTCGCGACCTTGATGCGGATGCGCAGGTTCTGCTTCGGAGACAGAAGGTGATAGACGACATCGAAGCGCAGCTCGCGCTGCGGCCAGTCGACGCCGCAGATATCGATCATGTTGACGAAGCCGCACTTGGCATCGTCACGCAGGAACGTCAGCAGCGCGATCAGGTTTTCACCCGTCGTCGTCAGGGTCAATTCGCCGAACTTCAGCTGCGACGCGGCAACCAGGTTGCCACGTGCTTCCGAGATATAGGACGACAGCTCAGTGAGGGCTTCGCTCATATGTCTTGTCCTTAACCCTTACCGCTCAATCGTGCCGGTGCGCCGGATCTTCTTCTGCAGCAGGAGCACGCCGTAAAGCAGAGCCTCTGCCGTGGGGGGACAGCCCGGCACGTAGATGTCGATCGGCACGACACGGTCGCAGCCGCGAACAACCGAATAGGAATAGTGATAGTAGCCGCCGCCATTGGCGCAGGAGCCCATCGAGATGACGTAACGCGGCTCGGGCATCTGGTCATAGACCTTGCGGAGCGCAGGCGCCATCTTGTTGGTCAGCGTACCGGCGACGATCATGACGTCGGACTGGCGGGGCGAAGCGCGCGGCGCAAAGCCGAAGCGCTCGACGTCGTAACGCGGCATCGACAACTGCATCATTTCGACGGCGCAGCAGGCGAGACCGAAGGTCATCCACATCAACGATCCGGTACGGGCCCAGTTGATCAGCTCGTCGGTCGAGGTGACGAGAAAGCCCTTGTCGGCGAGCTCGTTGTTGATTTCGCCGAAGAAGGCGTCATTGGCGCCGATCGGCTTGCCGGTCGAAGGATCGATGATCCCCTTCGGGGCCTGAGAAACGAGCGGCTGATTGCCGGCGGGGGTCACTCCCATTCCAGGGCTCCCTTCTTCCATTCATAGATAAAGCCGATGGTCAGCACGAAGAGGAAGACCATCATGGACCAGAAGCCGAACCAGCCGATGGCGCCGAAGGAAACGGCCCAAGGAAAGAGGAAGGCGACTTCGAGGTCGAAGATGATGAAGAGAATCGACACGAGATAGAAGCGGATGTCGAACTTCATGCGGGCATCGTCGAAGGCATTGAAACCGCATTCGTAAGCAGAGAGCTTTTCCGAATCAGGTGCCTTGAAGGCAACGGCGAACGGCGCAATCAGAAGCGCCAGGCCGATAACGAGAGCGATACCAATGAAAATAGCGATCGGAATGTAATTACCGAGCAGTTCAGTCATCATGTTCATCCCTGCTTGCCGGCTGCGCCGGGCGGCGCAATGGGCAAATGCCCGGCAAGCGAACGTGCGTTGCAACAAGCCGTGGTTAGCGCAGGCTGAGCCACGGCGCAAGACTTTTAGAAGACCAATTCAAGCTACGATGATGCGACATTATCAAGCAGATGCAACGATGTCGCGACAAATCCGCTTAGGTTGCGGAAGGCTGCATGGCAGCCCACGAAATTCTGCATGGCTTGGAGGAGAAAATGGCGCGAGTGACGGGGCTCGAACCCGCGACCTCCGGCGTGACAGGCCGGCACTCTAACCGACTGAGCTACACCCGCGCATTGCGGAGGCGATGACCGGAATGTGCCTTTCAGCACTTGCTTTGAAATGGCGCGAGTGACGGGGCTCGAACCCGCGACCTCCGGCGTGACAGGCCGGCACTCTAACCAACTGAGCTACACCCGCATTCATTTCAAGCAATCCGGAGGCTTTCGCTTCCTTACCGAGGCGGGCTCGCCGCTTCGATGAGCGGCTAACTAAGGGGTTCGCATTTGAGTGTCAAGCAGGTTTGGAGACAAATCCATGACAGCACGGAAATTGTTTTGGATGCAGCGCGCAAGTGTCTGAAAGTTCGCGCGAAGCAGACGCCGCGCGGGGCCTTCTCGCACTGATCCTTATATAGAGATCCACCGGGCGGTACCCACCCGCGCACTCCCCTTCCCTTTTCCACAAGCCGAAAAGCCTGCGTTGGCGCGCCCTTTCCAAAAAAATCAAAAAATCTTCACAAACACTCTTGCGGTTTTTTCCCGATCCGCATAGATCACGGCCACCGACGCGGCGGGCCGAACAGGCTTCGTGACGCGAGGGCGATTAGCTCAGTTGGTAGAGCGCCTCGTTTACACCGAGGATGTCGGGAGTTCGAGTCTCTCATCGCCCACCATTCTTTTCCCAAGTGAAATCTCAGATATTTGATCTCACATCGCGGCTCCGATGTTGGCGCTCCCGCGTCTTTCGGCTACTTGGCAGTCAGTGAAGCAGAATTGCCCCGGATAAGGCGAGAATCATGAAGACACGCGAAGAACGGCAGGCGCAGCGTGCGGCGATGCCGCGGACCCAGCTTTTGGCCCACCATATGGAGAATGCCAGGCTTCTCCCGGATCGCGGCGAGCTGCTCTACCGCATCCCGAATGGCGGAATCGGCGTCGAGGTGGGCGTTGCCTTCGGTGAATATACCGCCGAGATCATTGAAAAGAATCGGCCGTCGCAGCTTTTCCTCATCGATCCCTGGGGGATGGACCGCTATAGCTCCGGCCTGCACGACGTCCACACGAAGTTCGAGGCCGAAATCGCCTCTGGTCAGGTCAAGCTGATGCAGGGTACCTCGCTGGAGAAGCTGGCCGAATTCGAGGACGGGTTTCTCGACTGGGCCTATATCGACACCGACCATTCCTTCGAGCTGACCTGGCAGGAATTGCTGCTTTGCGAGAAGAAAGTGAAGCGGACGGGGCGGATTGCCGGGCATGATTTCTGCACCGGCAATACCGTGAAGCCGATCGTCTATGGCGTCGTCGAGGCGGTCACCAAGTTCTGCAAGGATTATGGCTGGCAGTTCGAGTTCCTGACCGTCGAATCACATGCTCATTTTTCCTACTGCCTGAAGCGGCTCTGACGCCGCGCGGCGATCGGCAGACCGCCGATCGCCCTCTTGCTTTAGGCCTGGCGCGAGACGGTCCAGCTCTTTCCTGCATATTGATCGTCGCTGACATGCTCCATCCAATCGACCGGGGAACCGTTCAGCGCCTCCTGGATGGCGATGTGGCTCATCGCCGTGTCGGGTGCTGCACCATGCCAATGCTTTTCGCCGGGCTCGAACCAGACGACGTCGCCAGTGCGGATTTCGCGGGTGTCCTGCCCCCAGACCTGTAACAGGCCTCGTCCCGAGGTCACGATTAGCGTCTGTCCGAGGGGGTGCGTATGCCAAGCCGTGCGGGCGCCCGGTTCGAAGGTGACGGTGGCGGCGCGCACCCGCGCCGGATCCGGGCCTTCGACGATCGGATCGAGGCGGACGGTGCCGGTGAAATAGTCGGCGGATGGCCTGGTCGAGGGCCGCGATCCGGCCTGCTTGATGTCCATTTTGATTCTCCTGCGATTGATCCGGTGCGTTAGCCGAAACGTAGGTCAGGAACAGGCTGATTTGAAGTGGAGGAAGACCATGCGCCGCACCGGTCTCATCATTGTCGCCGCCATACTTGTCATCTTCGCCCTGCCGCATCTGGCAAGCGCGCGCGATTTCGCGCTCGAGGACTTCTTTGCCGGCAGAAGCGTGGCCGATGGCGAGTTCAAGGCGATCAACGGCGTCGATCGCAAGTTCCGCGTGGCGCTCACCGGCCGCTGGAACGGAAAGCGGCTCACGCTTCGCGAAGACTTTGTCTACGCGGATGGCGTTCGCGAGCGCAAAACCTGGCGATTCGTCAAAACGGCACCCGGCCGCTACAGCGGCACGCGCGAGGATGTCGTTGGTCCCGCCGAGGTTACCATCAATGGCGAGGTGGCGCGCTACAGCTATCTCGTCGACATCGCGCCGGGGCCGAACCAGAACATCGTGCGCTTCCACGACACGATCCGGCGCCAGCCTGACGGCACGCTGCTGAACACCGCCTGGGTCAGCAAATTCGGTTTCCCGGTCGCCACCGTCCGCGTGACCTTCTCGAAGAAGTGACGCCCTGCCCTATTTCCCTTGCGGTCGCACGCTTGCCGCCATTTGCGGCGGCTGCTAGTTGCGATGCAGTTTCATCACGAGGGAGATTTCCATGAAAGAACATAGTTTCGGCCGCATGCCGTTTTCGGTCACCAATGTCGGCTTCGGTGCCTGGCAGATCGGCGGTTCCTGGGGCGATATCAGCGAGGCTGACGGACGCGCGGCGCTGAACGCGGCGCTCGATGCCGGCATGACCTTCATCGACACCGCAGACGTCTATGGCGACGGCCGCTCGGAAAAGATCGTCGCCGACGTCTTGAAGAGCCGCGGCGGCAAACGGCCGATGGTCGCCACCAAGGCCGGCCGCCGCCTCAACCCGCATGTCGCCGACGGTTACACGAAGGCCAATCTCGAAGGCTTCATCGATCGCAGCCTGAAAAATCTCGAGGTCGACAGCCTCGACCTGGTGCAACTGCACTGCCCGCCGACGGAAGTGCTCTACCGCGCCGAAGTCTTCGAAGGGCTGAACGAGCTGCAGAAGGCCGGCAAGATCAAGGGTTACGGCGTCAGCGTCGAAAAGGTCGAGGAAGCGCTGAAGGCGATCGAATTCCCGGGCGTCGAAAGCATTCAGATTATCTACAACATCTTCCGCCAGCGTCCTGATCACCTGTTCTTCCAGGAAGCCCGTCGCAAGAATGTCGCGGTAATCGCCCGCGTACCGCTGGCCAGCGGCCTGCTGTCCGGCAAGATCACCCGCGACACGAAGTTTGCGAGCGACGACCACCGCAACTTCAACCGCAACGGCGAAGCTTTCGATGTCGGCGAGACCTTTGCCGGCGTTCCCTTCGAGGTTGGCCTGCAGGCGGTTGAGGAAGTGCGCAAGCTGGTGCCCGAGGGCGCTACGATGGCGGCTTTCGCACTGCGCTGGATCCTGATGCATGAGGCAGTCACCGTGGTCATCCCCGGCGCGCGCAATGGCGAACAGGCGAAGGCCAACGCAGCGGCTGCCAGCCTCGCGCCGCTCTCACACGACGTCATGGCGGCGACACGCGAGATCTACGAGCGGCTGATCGCACCGCATGTGCATCATCGCTGGTAGGATTTGGCGAGAGTTTAGTGAGGAACGGCCGGGTTATTTGCCGGCCGTTTTTTTGTTTGCACCCGCCCTTCCCTCATTCCTGTGCTTGTCACAGGAATCCAGTCGCCGCGCGTCTGCGCGGCGAGAGGAGTCCTTTCGGCCCAAGGACTTGAGCCGGCTGGATCTCTGTGACAAGCACAGAGATGAGGGCGTTGAGGGGGATGTGCCGGTTGAGTTTCCATCACCCACATCAGCGTATGGCTCAGCCCAAACATAGAAAAATGCCGGACTCTCGCCCGGCCTTCCTATTTTATCCAGCTATCGCCAGCTCAGTTCGTGCCGACCAGGTTGACCGGGAAGAACAGGGTCTCGCCGGAGGAGTCGCTGACGCCGTCGTTATCGGTGACGGCGTAGGGCTTGCCCGAGGCGTCGAAGGCGAAGCCTTCAAGCTTGTCGAGGACGTAGCCATTGGTTGCCGTCTTCAGCTCGTCGAGGAAGTCGTGGRCTTCGGTCTTCTTGACGACTGGCAGCTCGCCGCCGAGCTTGGCGGGCTTCAGGTCGGAGATGGCGACCTTGTAGAGCTTCTTCAACTTGGCAGCATCGCCCACGAGGTTGTCGCGCTCGATGATGTAGACGCTGTCGCCATGAGCGGAGATTTCCGAGAGGCCGACCCAGCCGTTTTCAGACTTGTCGAGCGGGTAGCGAACAGCACCCCATTCCTTGCTCTTCGGATTGTAGGAGACGAGCTTGACGAAGCCCTTCTTGTCGTCCTTCCACTCGCGCTGAACGGCCATCCACAGCGTTGCGTCGTCGCCGGAGCCGATGATCGTCACGCCTTCGAAGCCGTAGCGGATCTCGTTATCCGTCAGTTCCTTCGGCAGCGCAATCTCTTCCTTGATCTCGCCCTTCGGGTTGACGTGGTAGAGAGCGTGCGGCAGCAGCTTCTCGCTGTTGCCTTCGGAGGCCAACCAGAACCAGCCCTTTTCATCGACGGCAATGCCTTCGATGTCGAGCTTCTGGGCAGCCGCACCATCGCGCTTGACTGTCAGCGCGTCAGTGATGAGAGCGGGCTTCTTCGTGGCGTCGATCGTGTAGATCGTCGGCTGGTTGCCGAGGACACTGTCGGAGACGGCGAAGAGCTGGCCAGCCTTTTCAGGAACAGCGGCAAGACCGGAAAGAGCTGCAAAGCCGATCGGGTTGCCGTCCTTTTCCGCCGAAACGATCTGCGGGTAGGCCTTCTCGCCTTCGGCACGCTCATAGATCATGACGTGCGAACGCGGGCCGCCATCTTCGCCGAGATCGACTTCGTTGGCGGTGGCAAACAGGTTGCGGCTCGGGATGGCGACTGCGCCCTCAGGCGAAACGCCCGACGGCAGGATCTGCAGGAGTTCCGGATCAGCGCCGGTGTCCTTGAAGACGCCGACGACGGAAGCGCGCTCGGCGAGCAGGAAGAACAGCTGGTCGTCGCCGAATTTGGCGGCTTCCAGACCTTCAGGCTCGACGCCCTTCGAGGAGGAGCGTCCCTCGGGATAGTGGCCGAGATGGGCAACGGCGCGCTCGAAGGAGGCGCCCGATTCGTAGAGGACCTTGCCCGTCTTGTCGAAGATGGTGAAGCCGCGCGAGCCGCCTTCATAGTCGCCTTCGTTGGCAACGACGAGACGGTTGTCGTCCAGCCACTTGACGGCGTCGGGCTCGCGAAGGACGCCCTTCGCTTCGCCGGTGAACTTCAGCTGGCCGTCCTTCTTGGTGTCGATACCAGAGAGATCGGTGCTGCCGGCGGTGAAATGCGTCTTCACCGTGCCGGTCTTGCCGTCGATGATGACGATTTCGTTGTTTTCCTGCAGCGTCAGGGCGATCTCGTCCTGGCTGTTGAAGGATACGAATTCGGGCTCCGGATCCTCAGGCGCAACAGCCGAGAGACCCGTCAGCGTGACGTGCTTGATGGTGCCGCAATCGACGGCGCCGGCCTTGACCTCGAAGATCACCAGGTCGCCTGCCGGCATCTGCGGGATCTTGCCGTCGTTGACGTCTTCATCACGCTCGTTTTCGATGGCGATGGTGCCGAGCGTCTTGTCCTTGTTGAGGGCGATCGAGTCCGGCTGACCGCCGAGATCACATGTGTTCTCGATCTTCTTGGTGGCAACGTCGACGATCGCCAGACGGCCCGACGGCTTCACCTTGCTCTCGCTGGTGTTGACGGCGACGAGCGCCTTGCCAGCCGTCGAAGTGACCGACGTCGGTTCACCGTCCATCATCAGCGCGCCAAGAGCCTTCGGGGCCTTGGCGTCGGTGATATCGACGAAGCCGATCGCGCCGAGCGGGCTGTCGCTGTAGACAAGCGTGTTGCCGTCATCGGTAGCGGTGATGATTTCGGCAGAGGTCGTCGAAAGCTTGTCCTTGCCTTCCGGCAGGTTCGAGGCGACCGGAAAGGATGCGATGCGGTTGAAAACAGGCTCGGCGGCTGCCGGAAAGGCAACGGAAGCCAGAAGCACGGCAGCGAGCGCTGCCTTGCGCGATGAAATAGTCATGAAATCCCCCATGCGTCGAAAAATCGAAACATGGGGGTTTTGAGGGAAGCGGATGACAGAGGGATGACAGGCGATGCGTTTTGCACCGCTTTGCATCAAGCCCCTGCCCGCTCGCGTCTGATCTCGTTGCGCATGATGAACAGCGAAGCCGTCAAAATCAGCGCTGCACCGAGCCAGAGATAACCTGCCGGCGCATAACCGAAGAACAGCCAGCCCGCGAGCACATTGAGCGGCAGCTTCAGATCGTCGAAGGGCTGAACGTAGGCGGCATCCGCCACCGTATAGGCGAGCGTAAGCAGATATTGCGCAAAGACCGTCAGCAGACCTGCAAAGACAAAGAGCGCGAGGGTGAACCCCTCAGGCAACTCGAAGCCAACGGCAGCGGCAAGCACGCCATTGATCGGTGTCAGCAGCACCAGCAGCCAGACAGTGATCGTTTCGGGCTTCTCGATGCCGGTCAGGCTCTTGGTAATCAGCGACGAGGCGCCCCAGAAGAGCGCCGAGAGGATCGGCAGCAAGGCGGCCCAGGTGAAGGCATCCGACCAGGGCTGCAGGATGATCATCGCGCCGGCGAAACCGGCGGCGGTGGCTGCCCAGCGCGCCGGGCCGACACGCTCGCCGAGAAACAGGCGGGCACCGAGAATGATGAAGAATGGCGAGGTCATGACCAGCGCGATCGCTTGCCAGATCGGCACTGTGGCGAGGCCGGAGACCCAGGCTTCGACGCCGAGTGCGGCGAGCCCCACGCGAACGATGTGGCGCCAGGGATAGGCGGTGCGCATGGCCGACAGACCAGTGCGCTTCAGAAACGGCAGCGAGAAGACCAGCGCAAAAGCATATTGCCAGAAGGCGGCCGACGCAGCGGAGAAACCCATCTTCATCGTCACCCATTGGGTGACGACATTAAGAATGGAAAAGGCGATGCCCGCCAGCACCATGAAGGCGGCACCGGCCATCGCACGCGACGAGGAAAAGCTGAGGGAAGTCTGATTCATGTCTTTCATCCAGAAAGGGACCAACACAAATCAGGACGCATGATCGCAAGACGGCTGCCGGGCAGACCCTGCCCCGCATACGGCTCGCGATCATTCTCTTTCATCCGGACTATACCGTCGGCTCCGGAATCGCACCGGATCTGCTGACCCCTGCCCCTTTTGGGGGCAAAGCGCTCGCGGGCTTGGGCCGAAACCCTTACCGCCGGTGGGGACTTTCACCCCGCCCTGAGAACAACCGATCCGTAGTTCAAAGGTCTTCCGCCTGCAAGCCGTCCTAAATGCAAAAAGGGTCCGGCTATCGCCGAACCCTTCAAAACTTCGCCTGCCGGTCTCGTTATCCGGCGGCCAAGCAAAACCGGATTAGCCGTTGACGGCGTCCTTCAGGCCCTTGCCGGGCGTGAACTTCGGCACGTTGCGAGCCGGAATATTGACTTCAGCGCCGGTGGACGGATTGCGGCCCTTGGTGGCAGCGCGATGAGAAACGGTGAAGCTGCCGAAGCCAGCGAGACGTACGTCACCCTTGCTCTTCAGTTCGCCCTGGACAACGTCGAAAACAGCGTCGACAGCAGAGGCAGCGTCTGCCTTGGTCAGGCCAGCTTTTTCAGCAACTGCGGACACGAGTTCATTCTTGTTCATGTTTCCACCCCTTTCAATGGTTTGAAACGACTCAATCTGTAAGCCAGGCACAGAATAGGTTTCATCAGGCCCGCCGCAACCCAAAAGCCCTGCAAATCAAGGAAAAGCAAGCACCTCCATAAGGTTTTCACAAAAAAGGCTGGCGATTTACGCCAGCCTTTTCGGGGATTTGCAGCAATTTGACATAAATGTGGCGAATGCCGCTCAATGAGCGATGCCAGCACCTGTGTCGTCAAGGCCTTCGACCGTTGCGATGACCGGCGTTTCAACCGTTCCATCCCACTCGATCGGCTCCGGCCTGCGGATCAGAGCATGTTTGATCACCTCGCCCATGCGGGATACCGGGATGATCTCCATGTTGTTCTTCACGTTATCCGGAATCTCCGCCAGATCCTTGGCGTTCTCTTCCGGAATGAGCACCTTTTTGATGCCGCCGCGAAGTGCTGCGAGCAGCTTTTCCTTCAGACCGCCGATCGGCAGGACACGGCCGCGCAGGGTGATTTCACCCGTCATCGCCACGTTCTTGTCGACCGGAATACCGGTCATGATCGAGACGATCGCGGTTGCCATCGCAACACCAGCCGACGGACCATCCTTCGGCGTCGCACCCTCAGGCACGTGGACGTGAATGTCCGACTTGTCGAAGCGCGGGGGCTCGATGCCGAAATCGACGGCGCGTGAGCGGACGTAGGATGCAGCAGCCGAAATCGACTCCTTCATCACTTCCTTCAGATTGCCGGTGACCGTCATGCGGCCCTTGCCCGGCATCATCACGCCTTCGATCGTCAGCAATTCGCCGCCGACCTCGGTCCATGCAAGACCGGTGACAACGCCGACCTGATCTTCGCGTTCGGCTTCGCCATGGCGGAAGCGCGGGACGCCCAGATAGGTGTCGATGTTTTCAGCCGTGACATGAACCGACTTCGTCTTGCCCTTGATGATCTCGGTGACCGCCTTGCGGGCGAGCTTCATCAGTTCGCGTTCGAAGTTACGAACACCGGCTTCGCGGGTGTACTGCTGGCTGATCGCCATCAGGGCATCGTCGCTGACCGAGAATTCCTGCGGCTGCAGCGCATGTTCCTTGATTGCCTTCGGCAGCAAGTGCCGCTTGGCGATCTCGCGCTTTTCGTCTTCGGTATAGCCGGCGATACGGATGACTTCCATGCGATCCATCAGGGGCGCAGGGATATTCAGCGTGTTCGCCGTGGTGATGAACATCACGTCCGAAAGGTCGTATTCGACTTCCAGGTAGTGATCCATGAAGGTCGAGTTCTGCGCCGGATCGAGCACTTCGAGCAGAGCCGAAGACGGATCGCCGCGGAAATCCTGGCCCATCTTGTCGATTTCATCGAGCAGGAAGAGCGGGTTGGACTTCTTCGCCTTCTTCATCGACTGGATGACCTTGCCGGGCATCGAACCGATATAGGTGCGGCGGTGACCGCGGATTTCAGCTTCGTCACGAACGCCGCCGAGCGCCATGCGCACGTATTCGCGGCCGGTCGCCTTGGCGATCGACTGGGCGAGAGAGGTCTTGCCGACGCCCGGAGGGCCGACGAGGCACAGGATCGGACCCTTGATCTTTGTGGCACGGGCCTGCACTGCCAGATACTCGACGATGCGTTCCTTGACCTTGTCGAGACCGAAGTGATCGGCTTCGAGGATCTTCTCGGCATTGTTCAGATCGGACTTGATCTTTGACTTCTTGCCCCAGGGAATACCGAGCAGCCAGTCCAGATAATTGCGCACGACGGTGGCTTCGGCCGACATCGGGCTCATCTGGCGCAGCTTCTTCAGCTCGGCGTCAGCCTTTTCCTTGGCTTCCTTCGAAAGCTTGGTCTTGGAGATGCGCTCTTCCAGTTCGGCCATCTCGTCGCGGCCTTCCTCGCCGTCGCCAAGCTCCTTCTGGATCGCCTTCATCTGTTCGTTCAGATAGTATTCGCGCTGGGTCTTCTCCATCTGGCGCTTGACGCGCGAGCGAATGCGCTTCTCGACCTGGAGAACCGAAATCTCACCTTCCATGAAGCCGAGCGCCTTTTCGAGGCGAGCCTTGACGCTGGTGGTTTCCAGCATCTCCTGCTTCTCGGTGATCTTGATCGACAGATGCGATGCGACCGTATCGGCAAGCTTCGAGTAGTCGTCGATCTGGCTGGCGGCGCCAACGACTTCAGGAGAGATCTTCTTGTTGAGCTTCACATAGCTCTCGAATTCCGAGACGACGGAGCGCGACAGCGCTTCCAGCTCGACCGGATCGTCATGCGGCTCTTCGAGCACATGGCCGAGGGCTTCGTAGAAATCTTCGCGGGCCGTATAGGCATCGATCTCGGCGCGCGCGCGGCCTTCGACCAGAACCTTGACTGTGCCGTCGGGGAGCTTCAGCAACTGCAGAACATTGGCCACGGTGCCGACATTGTGGATCGCGGACGGATCCGGATCGTCGTCGCTGGCGTTGATCTGGGTTACGAGCATGATCTGCTTGTCGGAGCCCATGACTTCTTCAAGCGCACGGATCGACTTCTCGCGGCCGACGAACAGCGGCACGATCATATGTGGGAAGACTACGATGTCGCGCAGGGGCAAAACAGGATAGGCAACACTGCTCGCTACAGACGTTTTCTTCGTCATTTCTTATTCCTTTCCATCGTCCCGTTTCCGGGCTCTCTGGCGCGGCCGCTTGGGACCCGGCCGGCACTCTCACTTGGGTTACAAGTGGAGGTTCTTCTTACCCTTTTCAAGCCACGCCAACGCTCGCGCTCCCTGCTTGTGACAGACTTATTACAAAGGAACGCCCACACTATGACGCGTGTAACTGTAGTGGCGCTTACCAATTCCGAACCGGCTAAAATACTGGGCCGGAAAACACGCTACGGAATCATTCCATCATTGCCGGGGACGCAGCATTCCGCAACGTCAGGAACAGCGTTTTCAAGCTTCTTCTGCAATAATTAACAGGAGGGCTCCCGGTTCACAAAATAGAAAGGGGCTCGCCGCAGGCAAGCCCCTAAATCTAACCATGCCGTCTACGACTATCAGGCAGAAGCGTTGGCCTTCTCGTCCTGACGGTCAGCGTAGATGTAGAGCGGGCGGGCCGAGCCGCGCGCCACTTCCTCGGAGATGACCACTTCGCGGACACCTTCCAGCGCCGGCAGTTCGAACATCGTGTCGAGCAGGATCTTTTCCATGATCGAGCGAAGGCCGCGGGCGCCGGTCTTGCGGACGATCGCCTTGCGGGCGATTTCGCGAAGGGCATCCTCGTGGAATGTCAGTTCCACGTCTTCCATCTCGAACAGGCGCTGATACTGCTTGATGAGCGCGTTCTTCGGCTCCGACAGGATCTGGATCAGCGCGTCCTCATCGAGGTCTTCGAGCGTTGCCAGAACCGGCAGACGGCCGATGAACTCGGGGATCAGGCCGAACTTGACCAGATCCTCGGGCTCGAGCTCGCGCAGCACTTCGCCGACGCGGCGGTCATCCTGCGCCTTGACACTGGCGCCGAAGCCGATCGAGGTCTTCTCGCCACGGGCGGAGATGATCTTGTCGAGGCCGGCGAAAGCGCCACCGCAGATGAACAGGATGTTCGTGGTATCGACCTGCAGGAATTCCTGCTGAGGATGCTTGCGGCCGCCCTGCGGCGGTACCGAGGCAACGGTGCCTTCCATGATCTTCAGAAGCGCCTGCTGTACGCCCTCGCCCGACACATCGCGGGTGATCGAAGGATTGTCCGACTTGCGGGAAATCTTGTCGACTTCGTCGATGTAGACGATACCGCGCTGAGCGCGCTCGACATTGTAGTCGGCAGACTGCAGCAGCTTCAGGATGATGTTTTCGACGTCTTCACCGACATAGCCGGCTTCCGTCAGCGTCGTCGCATCGGCCATCGTGAAGGGAACGTCGATGATGCGGGCGAGCGTCTGGGCAAGATAGGTCTTGCCGCAGCCGGTCGGACCGACCAGCATGATGTTCGACTTCGCCAGTTCGATTTCGCCGTTCTTGGTCGCATGCGCGAGGCGCTTGTAATGGTTGTGAACGGCAACCGACAGGATCTTCTTCGCCTGGCGCTGGCCGATGACGTATTCGTCGAGAACCTTGATGATGTCCTGGGGCGTCGGAACGCCGTCGCGTGACTTGACCATCGAGGACTTGTTCTCCTCGCGAATGATGTCCATGCACAATTCGACGCATTCATCGCAGATGAACACCGTCGGCCCGGCAATCAGCTTCCGGACTTCGTGCTGGCTCTTTCCGCAGAAGGAGCAGTACAGGGTATTTTTGGAGTCGCCGCCGTTGCTGCCGCTGACCTTGCTCATTTCACTTTCCTTCCAGCACGCCGCATTTCAAAGGTGAAATCGCGGTCCACTCAATGGCCCGCCAGCCCGCTCCGCCACCGGAGCATCAGCCGGCCTAGCTTCAAGGGGTAAGAACCGGAACTCAACCAAACACGCTCAAGTTCCGGCGGCAACGAATTCCCCTTCGAATGCCGAATGCTATGTCATGAAAATTCAACATAGCATTAATACTTACTCTTAGCGTGTCCGCTCCGAGATTAAACCCCTTGTTCAATCACAATTGGGATAGAACTGTGGCAGCGAAAACACCATCCCAATTAATCACTATGCCGCAGCATCGCCTTCCATCTCGGTGCGCGACGTCAGAACCTTATCGACGACGCCCCATTCGCGGGCTTCGTCAGCGGTCATGAAGTGATCGCGGTCGAGCGTCTTTTCGACTTCCTCGTAGGAGCGGCCGGTATGCTTGACATAAACCTCGTTCAGGCGGCGCTTCATCTTCAGGATGTCGCGTGCATGGCGCTCGATATCCGAAGCCTGGCCCTGGAAACCGCCAGATGGCTGGTGAACCATGATGCGGGCGTTCGGCGTTGCGAAGCGCATGTCCTTGTCGCCGGCGCACAGCAGCAGCGAACCCATCGAAGCGGCCTGACCGATGCAAAGCGTCGAAACGGCAGGCTTGATGAACTGCATCGTGTCGTAGATCGCCATGCCGGCGGTGACGACGCCACCTGGCGAATTGATGTAAAGCGCGATTTCCTTCTTCGGGTTTTCGGCCTCGAGGAAGAGCAGCTGGGCGCAGACGAGCGTCGCCATGTGATCCTCGACAGGACCCGTCAGGAAGATGATGCGTTCCTTCAGCAGGCGGGAGTAGATGTCGTAGGAGCGTTCACCGCGATTGGTCTGTTCAACAACCATCGGCACGAGGGCCATAGCGGTATCGACTGGATTTCTCATGTGCGTCCTTTGTCAACGTCTTGCCGGCCGGGCCGGGAATCAAAGAAAAATGCCTTATCCCTACATAGAGTGTCCCTGCCCTCTACTTCAAGACACGCATAAGGATAACGTTAAGAAGCAAGGGGACCGGTGGAAAAAGCCTTGTGCTGCGATGTAGCGTCTATCTGCGAATTGCCGCTTAACGGCGAGTGACCTGCAAGCACCCGCACAGCTTTTCTCGGCGACAGGATGAAGGGAAGCTTAATCCATCGGCAAGTGCTTTCAAACGTTTACCCTTTACAAAGCCTAACCGCGAATATCCCCCGCCACCGATCCCCCGATTAATCAACTGGCGAAGATTGGCGGATGAGTATGCCCCTGACTTCAAGGGGTATTGCCGTGTTTAGTGTTACGACAGGATTGGCGATCTGGTGCTCGGAGGCCATGACGCTCGCTTTGCTGCTGCTGATGGCCTGGCGCCATAATACGCGCAACAAGGCCTATCTGCTGTGGAGCTTCGGCTTTCTGCTCAGCGGCGCGGGCTTTGCCATGGTGGCGCTGCGCGGTGAAATCCCGAATATTCTCTCTATCGAAGGCGGCAATGCCGTGGCACTGGCCGGCCAAAGCGCCTGGGTCGCCGGTTTCATGGCGCTCGACCGCCGGAAGATCGAGTGGTGGGCGCTGCTGCCGCCCGCGATCTGGCTGGCCGGCGTCTTCCTGCCATGGGTCGGCGGCGACTACGGCAACCGCGTCATTCTCTATAATCTCGCCTCGGCCACGGGTGCGACAGCGCTCGCCATGGCGGTTGCCACCGGCAACATGCGCCAGGAAAGAACGCGCAACAAGCTGGCAGCCGTGTTCGTCATCCAGGGCGTGTTTTGCTTTGCCGTGGCATTGATGATGGCGCTGACCTTGCCAACCGATGCTCAGGCCACCAATTACGGCGGCGTGGCAGCAATGGTGAGCGCCTTCCTGCTGACGATCGCCTTTGCACTGACTTGCCGCATGATCATGGAACGCTCTGAAAGGCACTTGCGCGTGTTGAGCCTCACGGATTCGCTGACCGGCGTCTGGAACCGCCGCGGCCTGTTTGCCCGCTTCGGCGCCATCCAGGAAAAGGCCTTCGACGAAAAGCGTCAGGTGGCAGTGCTCCTCTTCGACCTCGACCATTTCAAGCGCGTCAACGACCGCTTCGGCCATCAGGCAGGCGACGCGGTGCTCTCGGCTTTCGCGCTGTCGGCCCGCCAGTTCGTGCCAAACCACGTCTTCGGCCGCATGGGCGGCGAGGAATTCGCCGCCTTCGCAACGGTTGCCGACCAGACGGAAGCCGAAGCGCTGGCCGAGTCGATCCGCACCGAATTCTGCCGCCTGCCGATATCGACCGGCGAAGCGATCGTTCCGGCAACCGTCAGCATCGGCGTGGCCATCGCCTCGCCGATCGAGGCCAATGTCGACAAGATGATCTCGGCCGCCGACCGGGCGCTCTACGCCGCCAAAGGCGCCGGGCGCAATTGCAGCGTCATCTTCGGCGAAAAGGAAACGGCTGCCCCGCCACCGGCGAAGATGGACCAGAATGCCGGCGAACTGGTTCCGACCGTCGACGATCAGGTCGAGGCGTTGCGCCGCATGGGCTCGCTTTCCCGCGCCGGTTGACGCACGTCCGTTGCTGCATCTTTTCGAGGCTTGGCAAATCCGCTAAGCCTCGAAGCCATGATGATAGCACCCTTCCTCTCGATCGATCCCGCCACCCGCCGCGTTTCTCTCGATAGCAGCGATCCGGCGTTCTATAGCAATCCGAACGCCGTCTATTCGGCGCTGCACCAGCATTGTCCGACCTTCTATTGGGAACAGCAGAAGCAGTGGTTCTGCACAGGCTACGACCATGTGAACAGCCTGTTGCGCGACCGCCGCTTCGGCCGCCAGATCCTGCACATCGCCAGCCGCGAAGAGCTAGGACTGCCGGAGCCAGACCAGCATGTGGCCAATTTCGATCTGGCCGAGCGCTATTCCCTGCTTGAGTTGGAGCCGCCTGAACACACCCGTCTGCGCACGCTGGTCAACCGCGCCTTCGTCTCCCGCCATGTCGAGCGGATGAAGCCGGAGCTGGAAGAACTCGCCAACCGGCTGATCGACGGCTTCGCGGACAAGGGCGAGGTCGAGCTACTATCGGCTTTTGCCGATATCATTCCGGTGACGATGATCGCCCGGATGATCGGCATTCCCGAAGAGATGGGGCCGCAGCTTCTCGACTGGTCGCATGCCTATATCCGCATGTATCTCTTTGGCCGCACCCGCGAGGACGAGGACGGTGCCGAGAAGGCCGCCAAGGAATTCTCCGACTATGTGAAGACGGTCATCGCCGAACGCCGCGCCGAACCGCGCGACGATCTGCTCAGCCACATGATCCATACCGAGCACAAGGGTCAGTATCTAACCGAGGAGGAGCTCGTCTCGACGACGATCGTGCTGCTCAATGCCGGCCACGAGGCGACAGTGCACCAGATCGGCAATTCGGTACGCGTCATCCTCGACAACGGCTGCAATCCTACAGAACTCTTCAAGAATGAGCCGACGACGGAGCGGACGGTCGAGGAGACGCTGCGCATCTGCGCGCCGGTTCACATCTTCCAGCGCTGGGCGCTCGAGCCGGTCGAGATCGACGGCATTTCGTTCCAGCGCGGCGACAAGGTGAGCCTCATTCTCGCGGCCGCCAATCTCGACCCTGCGAAATTCACCGATCCCCTCACCTTCCAACCCGGCCGCAACGAGGCACCCAACCTTTCCTTCGGCGCCGGCATCCACTTCTGCATCGGCGCGCCGCTGGCGCGTCTGGAGCTCAACGTCGTCCTGCCGATCCTCTTCAAGCGCCTGCCGGGCCTGCGGATGGCGAAGGTGCCCGCGGTGAAGGATGTCTATCACTTCCACGGGCTGGAGCGACTTGATTTAGCGTGGTGATTTCAGCGGTTTTCTGCAATCTCGCCGAAGCCGCCGATCTCGCGCAGTAGCTTGCGGTAGATGGCGCTTGGGTAGTCGGCGGCGGACCGGACCGGCATGGCGAATGCGCCCGGGCCGCCGATGACCTCGCGGTGAAAATAGGAAAACAGTGCTTCCGGAGAGAGGTTCGGCTCCTCATCGTCTTCTTCGCCCTGGGCGCTGATGACGAGGGCGTTGATCGTCATGCCGTCGGCGATTAGTTCCCGGCGCACGGGCGCGACCTCCCGGCCGATGCTGTTGACGCCGTCGCTGGAGATATTGACGACCAGCCTGTCGGATGCGTAGCCGCTCTGGCGCAGCAGGGATGCCGAATAGGAAAGCGCCTCACTGATCGAGGTGCCGCGGCGCAATTTGGTCGGAGAATTCTCGGCAAGCCGCAGCGAGAACATCCAGCAATCGGCCTCATCCTTGAGCAATGTCCAGGGAACCACCATCCGCTGACCGCGGTCGCCGCCCCATTCGATATAGGTGACGGCGATGCGGCCATATTTGCCGCTGCCGATCGCGTCGATGATCTCGGGCTGGCGGAAGGCGGCGACGAAGCCGTCCTGTTGCATCGCCTTCTCGCGCGGATCCATCGACGTCGAGACGTCGGCGGCGATCACCAGCGCGAGATCGATCCTCTCGCCGGCAAAGGCGACCGATGACATGCAGATAGCAAACAGAAGCCCCGCGATGGCTCCCTGTGGAAGCCACCGCCCGATCATTCCCGAAGACATGAAGCCCTCCCGCATCGCGCCGCTCGCGACCGGGCTCTCTTACCGGAAAGGACCGGCGCCGGTAAATTAGCGTATTCGGATACACCTAAAGGGATTGGGCAAAAGGGCTACCGGGCGTATCAGCCATAACGTCCGGTAATGTAATCCTCGGTCCGCTTGTTCTTCGGTGCCTGGAAGATCTGCGAGGTCGGGCCGTATTCGACGAGTTCGCCCAGATACATGAAGGCGGTGTTGTCGGAGATGCGGCTCGCCTGCTGCATGTTGTGCGTGACGATGACGATGGTGAAATCGGTCTTCAGCTGCGACACCAGTTCCTCGACCTTCGCCGTCGAGATCGGATCGAGTGCCGAGGTCGGCTCGTCGAGCAGCAGGACTTCGGGGCGCAATGCCACCGCGCGGGCAATGCAGAGACGCTGCTGCTGCCCGCCGGACAGGCCAAGACCGCTGCCCTTCAGCTTGTCCTTGACCTCGTCCCAGAGGGCTGCCTGGCGCAGCGCCTGCTCGACACGGACATCCATGTCAGCTTTGCCGAGCCGCTCGTGATGGCGGATGCCGTAGACGATGTTGTCGTAGATCGACATCGGGAACGGCACCGGCTTCTGGAACACCATGCCGACCCGGGCGCGCAGCTCGTTCATCGAATAGCGCGGGTCAAGGATGTTTTCGCCATCGAGCTTCACCGTGCCCGTCGCGCGCATCTTCGGATAGAGCATGTAGATGCGGTTGAGGATGCGCAGCAGCGTGGACTTGCCGCAGCCGGACGGGCCGATCAGCGCCGAGACCTGGCGTTCGGGGAAATTCAGGCTGACGCCACGGATCGCATGCGCGTCGCCATAGTAGAAATTGACATCTTCGAGGGTGAGCTTGTCGTTGGCCATCGGCATCACGGTCCTGCGGGTGTCTAATGTGGAGGAAGATTGCAGCATCATTTGCCACCTTTACGGTTCAGAATGGCGCGGGAGCCCACGCTCAGAAGCAGCACAATTGCGGTCATGACGAAGGCGCCCGCCCAGGCGAGCACATGCCATTCGTCGTAGGGGCTCATCGCGTACTGGAAGATCACCACCGGGATGTTGGCCATCGGCTCGGACATATCCGTGCTCCAATACTGGTTGTTCAACGCAGTGAAGAGCAGCGGCGCCGTCTCGCCGGAGATGCGGGCGACGGCGAGCAGAATGCCGGTGAGGATACCTGCCGAGGCGGCGCGATAGAGCACGGCGACCGTGACCTTCCAGCGCGGAATGCCGAGCGAAAGAGCTGCCTCGCGCATCACGTCCGGTACAAGGCGCAACATCTCGTCGGTGGTACGCACGACCACCGGCAGGAAGATGAAGGCGAGCGCGATGCCGCCGGCATAACCCGAGAAGTGTCCAGTCTGGCGGACGACGAGCTCATAGACGAACAGGCCGATGATGATCGACGGCGCCGAAAGCAGAATGTCGTTCATGAAGCGGATGACCGCGCCGATCTTCTTGCCGCGGCTGAATTCAGCCAGGTAGGTGCCGGCCAGAATGCCGATCGGCGTGCCGATGATGACGGCGAGCACGACCATCATCAGGCTGCCTGCGAAGGCATTGGCGAGGCCGCCGTCTTCACCAGGGGGCGGCGTCATTTCGGTGACGAGCTTCAGGCTGAGCGCCAAGAGACCGTTGACCAGCGTTGTCCAGAGGATCCAGACGAGGAAGATCAGGCCGAGGCCGGTGGCGCCGGTGCAGAGCGTCAGTGCAATGCCGCTCTTGATCTGGCGGCTGCGATAGATGGAGTTGGAGCCGGTCATCTTATTCGCCTCTCTGCTTTGCCATGCGCAGCAGCATCAGCTTGGCAGCGGCAAGGACGATGAAGGTCACGACGAAGAGGATGAAACCGAGCGCGATCAGCGACGAGAGATAGATGTCGGTATCGGCTTCGGTAAATTCGTTGGCGATCGCGGCGGCGATCGAGTTGCCGGGCTCCATCAGCGAGACCGCGATATTGTGGGTATTACCGAGCACGAAGGTGACGGCCATCGTTTCGCCGAGCGCACGGCCGAGGCCGAGGAAGATGCCGCCGACGACGGCGGTGCGGGTGTGCGGGATGACGATGTCGCGCACCACTTCCCAGCGGGTCGAGCCCAGCGCATAGGCCGATTCCTTCAGCTGCGCCGGGACGACCAGGAAGACATCGCGCATGACCGAGGAGATGTAGGGGATGATCATGATCGCCAGCACGATGCCTGACGTCAGCATGCCGATGCCCATTGGGGCGCCCGAGAACAGCAGGCCGATGCCGGGAATCGGGCCGAGCCAGTCGATCAGCGCCGGCTGGACGTAATCCGACATAAAGGGCGCGAAAGTGAAGAGGCCCCACATGCCGTAGATGATCGAGGGAATGCCGGCGAGCAGTTCAATGGCGCCGCCGATCGGTCCGCGCAGCCAGCGCGGCGCCACCTCGGTGACGAAGACGGCAATACCGAGACTGATCGGGACGCCGATCAGCATGGCGAGCGCGGAGGTCACCAGCGTGCCGTAGATCGGCACCAGACCTGCGAAATGCTGAGCAACGGGATCCCATTCGGTGCCGGTGATGAAGCCGAAGCCGAAGGTGCGGAAGGCGAGAAGGCCGCCCCATGCCATGGAGATTGCCGCCGCCAGGAGCGCGGCGAGAACGAACAGGCCGCAGCCCATCACGATCCAATGGAAAATGCGGTCGCCGTTGGCGCCGTCGCGGCGCTTCACATCCGGCACGACGGCCGGCAGCGATGCCAGTGCTTCACTCATATCGATACTCGACTTGCTTTTGAGGGGGCGTCAAAGCAAACGGGGCAGAAAGCGAATGCTCCCTGCCCCGGCATTTCCAGGACTTAACCCTTGAAGGACGCCGTCCAGTAGTCTTCGATCTGCTTCACCAGCGTGGCCGGCAGCGGAACGTAATCGAGGGAAGAGGCTTCCTTCTGACCGTTCTCGAGTGCCCACTTGAAGAAGGCGAAAGCAGCCTTGGAGCGCTCGGCATCCTTCGGCTCCTTGTACATGATCGCCCAGGTGGTGGCGGTGATCGGCCAGGCCTTTTCGCCAGGCGCGTTGGTCATGATCAGGTAGAAGTCCTGGGCCTTGCCCCATTCGGCGCTGGCAGCAGCAGCCGAGAAGCTATCTGCATTCGGCTTCGGATACTGACCGGAGGCGTTCTGAACGAGAACGAAGGGCAGCTTGTTCTGCAGGGCGTAGGCGTATTCGACGTAACCGATCGAATCCTTCACGCGGGTGACGTAGGCAGCGACGCCTTCGTTGCCCTTGCCGCCGATGCCGACCGGCCAGTTGACGGCAGTGCCTTCACCGACCTTGGACTTCCAGTCCGGGTTGACCTTGGAGAAGAAGTTCGTCCAGTTGAACGAGGTGCCCGAACCGTCCGAGCGGTGAACGACAGCGATCTGGCTGTCGGGCAGCTTGAGGCCCGGGTTCAGGTCGGCGATCGCCTTGTCGTTCCACTTGGTAACGTTGCCGAGATAGATGTCGGCCAGAACCTTGCCGGAGAGCTTCAGCTCGCCCGACTTGATGCCCTTGACGTTGATGACGGGGACGATGCCGCCGACGACGACCGGGAACTGGCCGAAGCCGCCAGCGCTGAGGTCTTCAGGCTTCATCGGGGCGTCGGAAGCGCCGAAATCGACGGTCGCAGCCTTGATCTGGGCGATGCCGCCGCCCGAGCCGATCGACTGGTAGTTCAGCTTGTCACCGGTCTGCTTGTTGTAGTCCGCGGACCACTTGGACAGAACCGGATAGACGAAGGTCGAGCCGGCGCCGGTAATATCGGCGGCGGAAGCGGACACTGCGAGCGCAGCAACCAGGCCGGCGCCGAGGCAGGCCGAAAGAAGTGTCTTGGTGAGCATATGGTCTCTTCCCTGAATGGAACGAACAATCGACGAGACCGGCGCCATGGAGGGGGTATCCACTGGCAAAGGGCGCTGAAATTCCCGTCGCAAAGGCGGGCTAGGCGCTGCACATTACAGTTTGATGACATTTCTGCGACAGTTCGAAGTCGGCCTCCGATGCCCCACATAGCGTGCAGGATTGTTCGTTCACTAAATCAAGGATTTAACCTGTAAGGCTCTGTAAACATTACAAAATGTTAATGTCGGACTGCGTTGGTTTGACGCAGCCCGGCAAAAACCGGAGCCTTATGCGATGCCGTAGCGGCTCGCCGGCTTGTTGTGTGAGAGGTTGGGTCCGAGCGCATAGCGGGCGGCGTTCAGCGCTTCGAAATCGGCAGGATCTGGCAGCGACGGGATGGTCACGAGTTCGCCCTGGTCGAAGCCGGCAAGGGCCGCATCGACGAGATCGGTGACGTCCATCACCATCGACGGCGGCAGCTGATCAACCGAGCCGCCAGCGCGTTCGAAGATCTCGGTGCGGGTCAGGCCCGGAAGAACGGCCTGAACCTTGACGCCCTTCGCGCTGGCCTCGGCATGAATCGACTGGGTCAGGTTGAGCACGAAGGCCTTGCTGGCATTGTAAGTGCCGTGGAAGCGTTCGGCGAGGAATGCGACCACCGAGGCAATGTTGATGATGGCGCCCTTGCCGCGCTTCGCGAAGGTCTGCGCCGCTGCGACACCGAGGCGATTGACGGCCACGACGTTGATCTCGATCATCGTTTCGAGATAGTCGATATCATCTTCGAGCAATGCGCCTTTAGGGCCGATACCGGCATTGTTGACGAGCAGCGTAATCGCCTCGTCCTCGCGCAGGCGCTTCTCGACCTTTCGCACGTCTTCCCTGTTCGTCAGATCCGCCTGCAGGACCTCGGCCTTGATGCCGTGAGCGGTGGTGAGCTTTTCAGCCAGGGCATTCAGACGGGCTGCATCACGGGCGACCAGCAGCAGATCGTATCCGCGCATTGCGAGACGATCGGCATAGGTGGCGCCGATACCCGAGGAGGCGCCGGTAACGAGAGCTGTACCAAGGGAGGAAGTTGACATCGTGAAATCCTTTTCGATGCGTTGGCAATTAGTGGCATATACCACTATATTGAGATCAACGACATCTTGCGCAAGGGCGCACCGAAGAAATTATCGAAGACGATTGACGGCCGGCAGCAATCCG
This sequence comes from Rhizobium sp. 10N427, assembly GCF_056394605.1. NCBI lineage: Bacteria > Pseudomonadati > Pseudomonadota > Alphaproteobacteria > Hyphomicrobiales > Rhizobiaceae > Rhizobium > Rhizobium sp. 10N427. Next base: position 107,163 of record NZ_JBFTID010000009.1, read on the forward strand.
GTGACACCGGATCAGGAGAACGACGATGGACGAAAAAATACCGGGCTTCGAAAGCTGGACCGTTTGCAGCAACAGCGCGCTTCGCCGCGCGACACGCCAGCTCGGGCAGCTCTATGAGGAGGTCTTTGCACCAAGCGGGCTGAGAGGCACGCAGTTCGGGCTGCTGACGCAGATCCATATGAACGGCAAGCCGTCGCTGAAATTCCTGGCCGACGGGCTGGTGATGGACCTCTCCGCCCTCGGACACACGCTGAAGCCGCTAATCCGGGACGGGCTGGTGGAGCTGGTGCCCGACGAAAAGGACAAGCGCGTCAAACGGGCCACGCTGACGGAGGCCGGACGGGCAAAATGGGAAGAAGCCAACCGTCTCTGGGCCGAAGCACGCGACCGCTTCGAAAACGCCTTCGGCGCTGAAGCGTCGGAAGAATTGCGCAAAACCCTGAACCGCATTTCCTCCCCTGCTTTCGCGGAGAGTTTCAGGCGCTGAGGTTCGGCACTCAGACCCGGATCACATAATCCTTGCGAGTCGTTTCAACGACTTCCCAGGTTCCGTTGAAGCCGGGCTTGAGGATCATCCGGTCGCCGGCCTTGAGATGCACGGGCTCGCCGCCGTCCTCTGTGACGATCGAATGGCCTGACAGCACGTTGAAATATTCCCACTCATCGTAGGAAATCCGCCATTTACCGGGTGTCGCTTCCCAAATGCCGGCGTAGAGTCCGCCTTCGGCTTCTTCCAGGTTCCAGGTGCGGAATTGCGGATTGCCGGAAACGATGCGGTCGGCGGCGGGCGCGCCCACTTCGGGCTCGACGGACGCCGGGTCGAATACGAGTTGATGCGGCATGCGGTCTCCTATCGGGCAGATGTCAGAAGCTTGACGCCGAATCCCATGAAAATGATGCCGGCCATCGCGTCGATGCGCCGGCGTCCCCGCGCGTAGGCGCCTGAGACTGCGGGGTTGCGCAACACCGTCAGAACGAAGGTGTACCAAAGCGAGGACACCAGAACCATCGTCACCACGGCCAGAGCGCCATGCACCCAGGAATGGTCGGCAGGCAGGGTGGCGGCAAAGAGACTGGCGACGAAGACGGCCGATTTCGGATTGGCGAGATTGGTTATCAGGCCGGAATAGAAGGCCTGCCGGCTGCTCATGGCGGGGCGGACCACAGGTTCGCCCAGCGTTGCGGACTTGCTGTAGGTCTTCCACAAAAGCTTGGTGCCGAGCCAGAGAAGATAGGCACCACCGGCGATTTTCAGGAACAGGTAGGCAAAGGGTGCGGCCGAGAACAAGGCGCTGATGCCGAGCCAGCCGGCCAGTCCCCAGCAGACCGTGCCGAGGATGACCCCGGCGATGACCGCGACCGCGGCACGCGTCGAGCCCTCCAGCGCCGTGCGCACGACGATGAAGAAATTCGGACCCGGCGTGATGGCGGCGACCGCCCAGATTGCGGCAACGGAGAGAAGAAACATGGATTGATGAGACTCGCGGAAATGGTTTCAGACCAGAACCTTAGAGGCTTTGGATGGCTTGGCCAAGTGGGACGGAATCACGTCAGCCCGATGCGCGTCGCGGCTTCCCGGAACAAGGCCTGGTCAACCGGCACGAGATGAAAAGCGGCGAAGAAATCGGCCAGATGATAGCCGGAATACCGCCGGCGGATCGCCGCGACATACGCCCGCCCCTCATCAAGCCGCCCGCCAACGGCAAGGCAGAGCGCGGCGATGGCCATGATATGCACGTGCGCGTTGGGGCGCATCGCGGCCTTTGCGGCCCAATCGGCAGCCTCCTCGTATCGACCAAGGCGCACCAGAGCGATCGCCCGGCTTGCCAGCATTCCAAACAGCATCGGATCGTAGGGGCTGAGGGACTGCGACTGGTCTGCAGAAAGGATGGCGGCCTGCGGATCCCCGGACTGGCAGTGCACGAAGGCCAGTGAATAATGCGCGAAGGCAAAGCTCGGGCTGAGATCGACGGACTGGCGCAATTCCTCAATCGACTGGTCATGCAGTTTGCGCAGCCATAGCGCCCGGCCGATCGACAGGTGGGCGGCCGGATCGCGGTCGTCGGCAAGCAATGCTTGGCTGGCCGTCCGGTAGGCCAGTTCCGCCTGTTCATCGCGGTCCGCCCAATGCTGGAAGGCGTTCTGGAAATGGGTGAAAGAAAGCCCGGCATGGGCGCGGGCGAAGGTGGGATCGAGGCTGATCGCCCGTTCGAAAAACTGTTGCGCCTGATCGTTGTCGGCCTTGGTGAAACGGAACATGTGCCAGAGACCGCGATGATGCGCTTCCCAGGCATCCAGCGAATTGGGCGGTTTGAGGAAGGCGCGGTTGCGCTCCTGCGTTTCGATCTCCCGCTCGATCGAGGCGACGACGCGGCTACCGATCTCCTCCAGCAGCAGAAGGGTCTCTCCGGCATTCTGGTCGAACGCGTCGGACCATACGATCGTGTTGGACCGCGCCTCGATCAGTTCCAGCCTGATGATGATGCGGGTTCCGGTGCGCTCGAAGATACCGTTGACCACGTAATCGACGTTGAGGGCAGCGGCGATGTCTTCGGGCGAGCGCATCCGCTCCCGCAGCGCAAACATCGTTCCCTGGGCAATGACTTTTAGCGTCCGGAGCTTCGCGAGCCGGGAAATGATGTCATAGACAAGCGCATCCGACGTGCCGCCGGGTATGGCGAGCACCGACATGTCGTTGAAGGGCATGACGGCGATCGAAGCGCGGCGGCGGTTATCGGCAGGCGTTTCCGATGGCGGTGTTTCAGGCGCCGTGGATGCCACGGCGGCAGGTTTGGCAGGTTTTCTGCGAAGGTCTTCCCAGAGAGCGCGCAGAGACGCGGTCTCGATGCCCTCGGTGGCAAAAGATCGCAACGTGGCCTCAAAATGTTCGCCAGCATCGCGAAGCCGCCCCTCGGTCGCGAGCGTTGACAACAACAACTCGTGAGGCCGGAGATCGAAGGGTGCCAGCTCGATCCAGCGGTCGAGATAAGGCAGCCGTTCGGCACCGGCCAAAACCTCGACGATATGGGCGAGGATATCCGCCTGCATGTCGCGGAAGCGGCGGCGCTGGGAATTCAGCCATGTTTCGAAGGCCGGAAGTCTGTCGATCGCGAGGCCATCCAGGAACTCGCCCGAGGCGCGATCGGCAAGTGACGCCAGCGCTGCGACCGGCACGCCGTCGAACCCGGCGCGGGCCGCCAGGGCGACCTCGACCGCATCGATGGCACAGCCGGTGAGATCGAGGGCAACCGTATCGCCCTGCACGATCACGCGCTCGCCGATCAGGGCGCGGATGCGGCTCAGGCACCAGCGCAACTCGCCGCGCGGATCGTCGGCGACATCCCAGAAGAGGTCGCAGAGCTGTGCCCTGCCCTGCGCATAGGGCAAAAGGATCAGATAGGCGAGCAAGGCGCGGACTTTTCGCGACCCCGGCAGCTTCACCTCGGCACCGTCGCGGCGGACCGTCATCGGCCCGAGAAGGCAGATTTCCAGTGGCGGCCGTTCGTGCCGCCCGGATATTTCCACGGTTGTTCCCACGCCTGATGACACGGCGTCCCCCATGGTCACCGCCTATACCGGAAGCGTCCGGCGGCTTGATGCACGGCGGCGGCATTCACAATTCAACAATCTGATCCAGGGAGAGAAGAATGTCCACTTCCGCGGCTCTTGCCGGCACACCCGCTCAACCGATGGCCGATCTCGCAGCCCTGAAGGCCCGCCAGCGGGGCGCCTGGTCTTCGGGCGATTACGCCGTCGTCGGCACCACCTTGCAGATCGTCGGCGAAAGCCTGTGCGAGGCGCTGGATCTGCGCGCCGGGTCCACGGTTCTCGACGTCGCTGCCGGCAACGGCAACGGCTCGCTGGCCGCCGCGCGCCGCTGGTGTGCGGTGACGGCGACCGACTATGTCCCGGCTCTCCTGGAAAAGGCGAAGGAACGGGCAAAGGCCGATCGCCTGATGATGGAGTTTCAGGAGGCGGATGCCGAGAACCTGCCCTTCGCGGACCAGAGCTTCGACTATGCGATGTCGATCTTCGGGGTGATGTTCACCCCCGATCAGGAGCGCGCGGCCGCCGAACTGCTGCGGGTTTGCAAGAGCGGCGGATCGATCGGCCTTGCGAACTGGACGCCCGACGGCTTCATCGGACAGCTGTTCAAGACCATCGGACGCCACGTGCCGCCACCAACAGGCGCCCGCTCGCCTGCGCTTTGGGGCACGCGTGCCCGGCTTGAGGAGCTGTTTCCATCAAGCAAGGCATCGGTCGTCGCGACGCCGCGCCAGTTCGTATTTCGCTACAAGTCCTCAGCGCATTGGCTGGATGTCTTCCGGACGTTCTACGGGCCGGTTCTCAAGGCCTTCGGCACGCTCGATGCCACCGGGCAAAAGGCGCTGGCGGCCGAGCTCATGGAGCTTGCTGCCCGTTTCAACCGGGCCGAGGACGGTACCATGGTGGTTCCGAGCGAGTATCTGGAAGTGGTGATCATGAGACGCTGAGATGGGCTGCCGCGCCAATATGCCGGCGTCACGCCGGTGTCACGCGACGGCAGAGCTAATTTATGATTAGCTCATCTTGAGGGGCTGGGGGCCGCTCGATGCGAAAAGGGGTTCGCCGTGGTAGGGCGTGGCGGGCCCCTTTCGCGTTCGTGCGCTGGAACAGCAGAAAAATCACGAGGCATGCATGTCCGGGACGAACGAGTTCATCGCGGAGGTGACGAGGGCTGCCAGCGAGGTCCAGACACTTGGGCCGGATGATGCGCGGCGCTTCATCCTTCGATCCGTAAGCACAATACGCGAAATGCGCCAGCTTGTCGGGATTCCGAGCAACGGAAGCTACGACACCGTGTTCGATCTCCTGAAGATCGCTACCTCGGCCGGCCAGCAGCCACCCAGCGACCTGGCGAGAGCACTGCTGATGGCAGCCGACATGATGCGCACACTGCACATGGTCATCGACAGCCGCGACGCCATCTCGCTCACCGGCATCTGCCAGTCGCGATAGCGCCGCGGCAGCGCATCATCAGATCTTGGCGAGCGACTGCTCGAGATCGGCGATGATGTCCTTGACGTCCTCGATACCGACGGAGAGACGCACGACATCAGGACCGGCGCCGGCGGCGATGCGCTGTTCATCGGTCAGCTGGCGGTGCGTCGTCGAGGCCGGGTGGATCACCAGCGAGCGGGTGTCGCCGATATTGGCGAGATGCGAGAAGAGCTCCAGCCCTTCGACGAAGGTCTTGCCCGCCTCGTATCCGCCCTTGATGCCGAAGGTGAAGACCGATCCGGCGCCCTTCGGCGAATAGCGCTGCTGCAATGCGTGGTTCGGATCATCATCGAGACCGGCATAATTGACCCACGCCACCTTGCTGTGCGCCTTCAGCCATTTGGCGACCGCGATGGCATTGTCGCTGTGGCGCTGCATACGCAGCGGCAGCGTTTCGATGCCGGTCAGAATCAGGAATGCGTTGAAGGGCGCAATTGCCGGGCCAAGGTCGCGCAGGCCAAGTACGCGGCAAGCGATTGCGAAGGCGAAATTGCCGAAGGTCGAGTGCAGCACGACGCCGTTATATTCCGGGCGCGGGCTGGACAGCATCGGATAATTGCCGGATTTCGACCAGTCGAACGTGCCGCCATCGACGATGATGCCGCCCATCGAATTGCCATGACCGCCAAGGAACTTGGTGAGCGAATGAATGACGATATCGGCGCCGTGTTCGATCGGGCGGATGAGATAAGGCGACGCCATCGTGTTGTCGACGATCAGCGGCAGGCCGTGTCTGTGCGCCACTTCCGCAATCGCAGCGATATCGACGAAGGTACCGCCCGGATTTGCCAGGCTTTCGATGAAGATCGCGCGGGTGTTGCCGTCGATATGCTTCTCGAAGCTCGCCGGATCCTCGACATCGCCCCAGCGGACCTGCCAGCCGAAATTATCGAAGGCATGGCCGAACTGGTTGATCGAGCCGCCATAGAGGCGCTTGGCGGCGACGAAATTGTCGCCCGGGCGCATGATCGTGTGGAAAACGATCATCTGCGCGGCATGACCGGATGCGACAGCGAGTGCGGCGGTGCCGCCCTCAAGTGCTGCGACGCGCTCTTCGAGCACCGCCTGAGTCGGGTTCATGATGCGGGTATAGATGTTGCCGAATGCCTGCAGGCCGAAGAGTGCGGCGGCGTGATCGGCGTCGTTGAAGACGTAGGCCGTGGTCTGGTAGATCGGCGTGGCACGGGCACCAGTCGCCGGATCGGGCTGCGCGCCCGCGTGGATTGCCAGTGTGTTGAAGCCTGGATTGTTCGTTGCCATGCCGTCCTCCCATTGCGTTGAATGGCGGCAGCATAGCCAAGGCGGCGCAAATGTTAATCGCCTGACGTTTCAACCGTCGGGAGAAATGTGGAAAATCCGTTCGCTATCCGGCAAGCCGCGGAATTTCGATTGCCGGGCAGCGGTCCATCACCACCTTGATGCCGCCGGCCTCGGCGCGGCGGGCTGCATCGTCGTCGCGCACGCCGAGCTGCGCCCAGATCACTCGCGGGCGAACGGCCAGCGCCAGAGTTTCGGTCACCACCTCCTGCAGATATTCGGAGGCGCGGAACACATCGACCATATCGACGGGAACAGGAATATCCTCGAGCCTGCCGTAGACCATCTGCCCATGGATCGTCTTGCCCGCCTGCCCCGGATTGACCGGGATTACCTCGTAGCCGCGTGACAGGAGATAACCCATCACGCCATTGCTCGGGCGCGCCGGGTTCGGCGAAGCGCCGGTCAGCGCAATCGTCTTCACCGAATTCAGAATTTCGGCGATGTAGACATCGCTGTAATGATCATGATCCATCGGCCCATCCCCCGCAGCCATTTTTTCACCCGGTTGAAACCTGCAGTTCTTTCAGGCGTATATATAGCCATACGGGTTCCAAGGAGGAATGGCCCATGAAAAAACTTGTGCTGACAATTGCGATCGTGCTGGCGGCCTCGCCGTCCTTCGCGATCTCGCGTCTCAATCCGCTGTCGATGACCTGCCAGAGCGCGCGCGCCGCCATCCACAATCAGGGCGCCGTGATCTTCCGCTGGACCTCACCGCGCGGACTGCCGCTCTATGACCGGTTCGTGCGCAACAGCCGCTTCTGCGACGCCAATGAGTATGCCGAATGGAAAAACATCCCGACGCGTGACGACCGGTCCTGCCCGGTCCTCAACTGCCAGAACATCGACAACCTGGACGGGACATTTCTTGTTCCGAACCACTCATTGTAACGTATCGATGCGTGTTGGAAACCGTTCTCACAGTTAGGAAAGGCGCACGCCTACTCGCGCCTTTCCGCATCGATTGTGCCGAAATGCACCCTATGGGCGCACAATCTACGGCATACCAAAGTAATAGAATAATCTCTATATTTCAGCAAGATAACTAAATGGTGAAATAGACCGCAAGGCGATGTTCACTTTTTGTTTTTTCTTTAAGCCAGCTTCGTTCCCGCATATATTAGAGACACCTCACAGTTGAGTGGCGGGAATCAAAATAAACGCATCGGGAGTGCACGCAGGGCGGGTCCATTCAAGACGCAATCTGCTCGCCTGCGGCACCGTTCCCGGTGATAATCATAGCGTCAGGTTGCAAAATAATCCGGGCGCATTGATTTTCGGCGTGGCGAAGCTCATACCGCTGATGTTCTCCCGCCTCCCCGCTCCGGTTTGCGATCTTGCCCCTCGACGTCATTCTTCTGGTTCTCTTCGGCGCCCTTCTCCACGCGACATGGAACGCCATCATCAAGGCTGGCACCGACAAGTCGCTCGACGCGGCATTGATCTCTGCAGGCGGCGCTGTCGCTGCACTTCCCTTCCTGGCATTTTTGCCGCTGCCGAATGCTGCGGCCTGGCCGTTCATCGGCGTCTCCGCCATCCTGCAATTTGCCTATTTCCAGCTGGTTGCCGGTGCCTATCGGGCCGGTGACATCGGGCTCGTCTATCCGCTGATGCGCGGTTGCGCACCTCTGCTGATCGCCGCCACAAGCAGCTTCGTGCTCGGCGAAACGCTGTCAGGCGGCGCACTGATCGGAACGATGACGATTTGCGCCGGCATCCTGACGCTCGCCTTCGAAGCCAGACACGGCAGCCGCCACGCCATCATGCTGGCCCTTATCAATGCCTGCGTGATCGCCACCTACACCTATGTCGATGGCATCGGCGCACGGATATCCGGCAATGCGATCTCCTATACGCTGTGGATGTCGCTGCTGCCGCCGGTGCTCTTGTTTGCCTGGGCGATCTCGCGCCGCGGCGCCCGCGTGGTCGCCATCCACGTGCGCGTTCACTGGTGGCGCGGCCTGATTGGCGGCTCGGGCTCGATCGCCTCCTATGGACTGGCGCTCTGGGCTATGACCAAAGCCCCGGTCGCGACCGTCGCCGCGCTGCGCGAAACCTCGATCCTCTTTGCGCTGGTGATCTCGGTCGTCGTGCTGAAAGAGCGCGCCAGCCCCTGGCGCTACCTCGCCGGCGTGATCATTGCCATGGGCGGGCTGATCTTGAAGCTGGGGTAGTCACTCCTCCGGCCAGACAGGCATGCGCTTGCCGAGAAAGGCGTCGATTCCTTCTTCCGCGTCGGCCGTCAGCATGCTGTCGACCATGACTTCGGCGGCGAAAGTGTAGGCTTCCTCGACCGGCATTTCGAGCTGGCGATAGAAGGCTTCCTTGCCGATGCGGATCGCTTCCGGTGACTTCGAGGCGATGACGGAGGCGTATTTCGTCACCACCTGCGTCAGGTACTGTTTCGGCACGATGCGGTTGACGAGGCCGAAGTCCTTGGCGGTCGAGGCGTCGATGGTCTCGCCGGTCAGCAGCATTTCCATCGCCTGCTTGCGATGCGCGGCGCGCGATATTGCGACCATCGGCGTCGAGCAGAACAGGCCGATATTGACGCCCGGCGTGCAGAAAGTCGCGGTGTCGGTGCAGATCGCCAGATCACAGGACGCGACCAGCTGGCAGCCGGCGGCGGTCGCCAGACCGTCGATCTCGGCGATCACCGGTTTCGGCAGGCGGGTGATTTCCAGCATCAGATCCGCGGCAAGCGCAAAGCTCTCCTCGAAGAAGGCAACGCCATCATCGGCATCGGCGCGATGCGCCGTCAGCTCCTTCAGGTCGTGCCCGGCAGAGAAGATGTTGCCGGTAGAGGCGATGATGACGACGCGCACCGACGAATCCTCGCCGGCGGCCTGCAACTCGCCCATCAGCGTTTCCATGACGGCGATCGACAACGCATTGGCGGGCGGATTGTTCAGGGTGAGCCTGAGAACCCCGTCATTCAGCTCGCGCAGCACCAGCGCAGCCCCGCCCGCCTTGTCTGGATCTTTCCGGAAGGAAACGACTTCGGCCATTGGTCTAACTCCCTGCAATCATCTTTCGTGCTAGATGTTCTGCCACAGCCTGCCGGCAATTTCGAGGTGAACAGATGCAACCGGTCATGACGATCGACGAGGTCCACCGTTTTCTGGAGACGGACTTTCCGCAGATCCATACGGACGGGCGGGTGCTCAAGGTGATCGACATCGCGCCCGGCAAGGCTTCGATGCGGCTCGACCCGGCCGAACGGCATCTGCGGCCCGGCGGCACGATTTCAGGACCGGCGCTCTTCACCTTGGCGGATGTCACCGCCTATGTAGCAGTGCTCTCGCATATCGGCCCCGTGGCGCTCGCCGTCACCACGAATCTCAACATCAATTTCCTCAGATTCCCGAAGCTGGAACCCACCTTCTGCACCTGCCGGATTCTCAAGCTCGGCAGGCGTCTGGCAGTGATCGAGGCATCGATATTTCAGCGCGATGAGAGCGAATTGATCGCGCACGCCACCGCCACTTACTCGATTCCACCCCGGGAAATATGAGGTATCATAATACCATATACCTATCGCATTGATATTGCTTGTCTATTTTTTCAGACAGCCGATTGCGCGATGTTGACCCGGGAAAGGGTTGCCTTTATACACACCGCCAGAACGCAGCCTTTCCGGGCTGCTTTCTTTTTGGCTGTCTCCGGACACCAAACCAAGCAACAAGAAACGCCCTTCGCCTTCGGGCATAAGGGATCCAAAAGAGAGTAACTACTATGGCAACTTTCTCCCAGAAGCCTGCAGAGGTGGAGAAGAAGTGGGTCATCATCGACGCCGAAGGGCTTGTCGTTGGCCGTCTCGCTTCCGTAATCGCTATGCGTCTGCGCGGCAAGCACAAGGCAACCTTCACGCCTCACGTTGACGACGGCGACAACGTCATCGTCATCAATGCCGACAAGGTCGTCTTCACCGGCAAGAAGTATTCCGACAAGGTTTACTACTGGCACACCGGCTATGCCGGCGGCATCAAGGAACGTACTGCTCGCCAGATCATCGAAGGCCGCTTCCCGGAGCGCGTTCTCGAGAAGGCTGTTGAGCGCATGGTTCCGCGCGGACCGCTCGGTCGCCGCCAGATGAAGAACCTGCGCGTTTACGCTGGTTCCAACCATCCTCACGAAGCACAGCAGCCCGTCGTTCTCGACGTCGCCAAGCTGAACAAAAAGAATGTAAGGAGCGCCTAAGAATGGCTGACCTCTCCTCCCTGAAGGATCTCGGCACGTCTTCCGAAGCAGCTGCTCCGGTTCACGTCCGTAAGGTCGACTCGCTTGGCCGTTCCTACGCGACCGGCAAGCGCAAGAACGCTGTCGCCCGCGTATGGCTCAAGGCCGGCTCCGGCAAGATCATCGTCAACGGCAAGGAATTCACCGAATACTTTGCACGTCCGGTTCTGCAGATGATCCTGCGCCAGCCGATCTTCGCTGCCGCCCGCGACGGCCAGTTCGACATCATCGCAACGGTTGCAGGCGGCGGTCTTTCCGGCCAGGCCGGTGCCGTTCGTCACGGTCTCTCCAAGGCCCTCACCTACTTCGAGCCGGGCCTGCGTCCGGTCCTGAAGAAGGGTGGCTTCCTGACCCGCGACAGCCGCGTCGTCGAGCGTAAGAAGTACGGTAAGGCCAAGGCTCGCCGTTCCTTCCAGTTCTCGAAGCGTTAATCGCTTTCTGGACATTGCTTTGCGGAAAGGCCGGGCTTTTGCCCGGCCTTTTTGTTTATTCAGGCTTGAAGAAGAATGCCTCGAGCCGGTAGCCATCCGGATCGATGATGAAGGCCGCATAGTAGAACTGGCCGTAGTCCGGGCGAATCCCCGGTGTGCCGTTATCTTCGCCGCCGTTCGCCACGCCGGCAGCATAGAACGCATTCACGGCTTCTTCGCTGGGTGCCGTGAAGCAGAAATGCAGGCCCGAGCCGCGATCGGCGGGAACCGGGCGCGCCACCTGACTGACCCAGAAAGCAGGCTTGTCGGCGCCATAGCCCACCGTGCCATCGAAATTCGACAGCCGCTCATAGCCGAGCGGCGCCAGCAACGCATCGTAGAACTGGCGCGATCTCTCGAGATCCTTCACTCCGATCGATACGTGATCGAACATGCCCATCAGTCTCTCCTCTTCGGTTGAACCAAGCTTCTTTGAAGCGATGGATGAAGTCAACGCACACGAGGTGCGACTCGCCAGCCATGGCGGCGGCAGGCCCGCCGCCTCTCACTTGCAATCGGCTGAATCCTCGCCTAGGCCTTTTCCCGAAGAGGAATTGCCATGCCAACCCCGCCCTCACCCTTTGCCGAGACCCCGCAGCCGCCCTATTACGTCGTCACCTTTTCCTCGATCCGCACTGCGGGCGATCAGGGATATGAGGCGATGGCCGATCGCATGGCCGAGCTTGCGCTGCAGCAGCCGGGCTGTCTCGGGGCCGAGAGCGCGCGGGATGCGGATGGCTTCGGCATCACCAATTCTTATTGGGCCGACGAGGAAAGCCTGAAGGCGTGGAAACAGGTCGCCAGCCACCTCGCGGCCCAGCGGATCGGCCGTGATCGCTGGTACAGGCAATACAAGGTTCGCATCGCGCGCGTCGAACGCGCCTATGAATTCACCGCCCCGGAGGAAGAGAGCCCCAATGGCCAATAAGACGATCGACCACGCCTTTACCGCGACCAGCCTGACATCGGCAGCGAGCGATCCAACCTTTGCCGGCGCGCTCTCCTTCATGCGCCGCCGCTTCACCAAGGATCTTGCGGGCGTCGACGTTGCCGTCTGGGGCGTGCCTTTCGATGCCGCGGTCTCCAACCGCCCGGGCACGCGCTTCGGACCGCAGGCGATCCGCCGGGCTTCGGCCATCTTCGACAACGATCCTCAATATCCGTTCAACCGCGATCTCTTCACCGACATGGCGGTCATCGATTACGGCGACTGCCTGCTCGACTACGGCAATCACCAGGAGACGCCGGCGGCGATCGAGCGGCAGGCGCAGACGATCCTCGACAGCGGCGTCTTCATGCTGACGCTCGGCGGCGATCATTACGTGACCTGGCCGATCCTCAAGGCGCATGCGGCCAAGCATGGACCGCTGGCGCTGGTCCAGTTTGACGCGCATCAGGACACCTGGCTCGACGATGCCGGGCGCATCGACCACGGCTCCTTCGTCGCCCGCGCGGTGCGCGACGGCATCATCGATCCCGACCGTTCGATCCAGATCGGCATCCGCACCCATGCGCCTGATGATTGCGGTATCCAGATCCTCTACGGCCATCAGGTCGAGGACATGAGCGCCTCGGACATCGCCTCGACGATCATTTCGCACACCAAGGGTGCCCCCGCCTATCTGACCTTCGATATCGATTGCCTCGATCCGGCCTTCGCACCCGGCACCGGCACGCCGGTTGCGGGTGGCCCGTCGAGCGCCAAAATCCTCTCCGTTCTGCAGCGGTTGCATCAGCTCGATATTCGCGGCGCCGATGTCGTCGAGGTATCACCGCCCTATGATCATGCCGATGTCACCGCCATTGCGGGAGCGACGGTCGCGATGTATATGCTGGGCCTTCACGCAGAGAGGCGCGCAGCCGCCAAATGACGGCTGTTATCAAACTGATTCAACTTCATGGCAAACTGTTTCCGGAACGGTCCGGAACTCATTGAAAGCGCAGGATTATCATGGCAGCGAAGATATTCATCGATGGCGAAGCTGGTACGACGGGTCTGCAGATCCGCGAGCGCCTGGCTGGCCGCCGCGATATCGAGCTGCTGTCGATCCCGGGCGAAAGCCGCAAGGACAAGGCTGTCCGCGCCGAGCTTCTGAACAAGGCCGATGTCGCGATCCTCTGCCTGCCTGACGATGCCGCCAAGGAAAGCGTCAGCCTGATCGAGAACGACACGACCAAGGTGATCGACGCCTCGACGGCGCATCGCGTTGCCGAGGGCTGGGCCTATGGCTTTGCCGAACTCAGCAAGGATCAGGCCGGCGTCATCACCTCGGCCAAGCGCGTCGCCAATCCGGGCTGCTGGCCGCAGGGTCCGATCGCCATGCTGCGTCCGCTCATCGAAGGCGGTCTGGTGCCCGCTGATTACCCTGTCACCGTCAACGGCATCTCGGGTTACAGCGGCGGCGGCCGGACGATGATCGAGGATTATGTCGCCAAGGGTGAAGATGCGCCTGAATACATGCCCTACGGCCTGAGCTTCAAGCACAAGCACCTGCCGGAGCTGCAGCGCTATGCCAAGCTCGGCCGCGTGCCGTTCTTCCAGCCCGTCGTCGGTAATTTCGCGCAGGGCATGGTCGTCACCGTGCCCTTGCAGCTGTCACATCTGGAAAAAGTGCCGACCGGCGCTGAAATCCATGCGGCGATCGCCGACTATTTTGCCGGTATCAAGGGTGTCGTCGAAGTGGCGCCGTTCGAGAACACCGAACGGACGCCGGATCTCAACCCCGAGATCTACAACGACACCAACCGTATGCGCCTTCATGTGTTCGCCAATGATGCGAATGCACAGGCGCTGCTGGTCGCCGTCTATGACAATCTCGGCAAGGGTGCCTCGGGTGCTGCCGTGCAGAACATGGACCTGATGATCGGCGCGTGATTTGGCGGGTGGCCGCGCCTGGCGCGGCCGCCTCCCTCCGCATATGTCCAGGCCACCATGCTCCTCTCCTTCGACGCTCTCTCCTCCTGGCTTTCATCCGCGCTGCCGGACCATGGCGTCCACGCGCTGATAGCGTTCGCCTTCATTGCCGGACTGGCGCGCGGCTTTTCCGGTTTCGGGGCGGCGCTGATCTTTATTCCGCTTGGCGGCGCGATCGTCGGGCCGAAACTGATCTCGCCGGTGCTGTTGGTGATCGACGGCCTGGCGACCCTCGGCATGATCCCGGATGCCTGGCGCAATTCGAACCGGCGCGAGGTCTTCGTCATGGCGGCGGGTGCGGTACTTGGGGTTCCAGCGGGAACGGTCGTGCTGACGCTAATGGATCCGCTGGTGCTGCGCTGGATCATCTGCGGCACGGCAATCTGCCTGCTGGCGCTTCTGGTCTCCGGCTGGCGCTATCACGGCGAGCCGTCGGCACCGCTGAGTTCCGGCGTCGGCCTGCTTGCCGGGCTCTTCAGCGGTGCGGCCCAGCTCGGCGGGCCGCCCGTCGTCGCCTACTGGCTCGGGGGCAAGAGCAACTTTCAGCGCGTCCGCGCCAACGTCATCTTCTACTTCTCGATCTCCAGCATCTTCACGACGATCAGCTACTACGTAGGCGGCCTGTTCGTGCAGGCGGTATTTGCGCTGACGATCGTCATTCTTCCGGCCTATGCGGCTGGCCTCTACGGCGGTTCAAAGCTTTTCGGCCTGGCGAAAGAAAGCACCTTCCGCCTGACCTGCTATCTGCTGATCGCTGCATCGGCGATCTTCGGCATGCCTGCGCTGGACGGCATCCTGCGCTAACGTCAGGCAGGCCTGCGCAACAGGCCAAGGTTGACGCTCAGCTTTTCGCCCGGGCCATGCGCAAAGGCAAACAGCAGCCCAGCAAGAAATGTGAAGTGATCGACGAAGAAGCCGAATTCGGCCTGGTTGCCTTCCCAGCGGTTCGGACCGTGGAACGCGAAAGCAAGGAAGATCACATAGACGCCGGCAGCAAGCGCCGCCTCGCTGAAGAAGGCGCCGCTCAGCAGTGCGACAGCAAGCCCGACCTCGAAGAAGGCGGCGATCCAGGAGAGCAACAGCGGCAGCGGAAAACCTGCGGCGGCAATATAACCGGCGGTCGCTCCCATATCCATGAATTTGAAGCTTGCCGCCATGACGAACAGGCCGCCGAAAATCAGCCGTGCCACAAGAATTGCGATTGTCTTACCCATTGTCCTACCCTCTTTTGCGGCCGAAGCCGTGTGAACTATGCCACAAGGACGGATGGTGGCGAGGGTTGCCGACAATGACGCATGCGAATTTTCCGGCAAAACCGAAAAAGCCGCGGAGCATCTGCACCGCGGCTTGAAACATGCGGACACGAATAGGCGTCAGTCGCGTTCGGCGATCATGGTCTGCCGCGAGAACTCGCCGTAATAGCCGCGCCAGTTGGCAACGGCGAAGCCGAAGACTACGAGCGCGCCGCCCTGATGCAGCAGGCCCCAATGCAGCGGCACGTGCAGCAGCAGCGTGGTGATGCCGATCGCCGCCTGGATGGTCACCAGCGCGAAGAGCACGACGGCGCGGCGCGCATGCGTTGTTGCCGGTGCGGCGCGCAGCGCGATCACCATGTTGATCAGCGTCAGCGCAAACAGCGTGTAGGCGCCGACGCGGTGGATGAACTGAACGGTCTTCGGGTTTTCGAAGAAGTTGATCCAGGCAGGCTGCTGGATCAGCAGATCGCCCGGAACGACGGAACCATCCATCAGCGGCCATGTATTGTAGGTGAAACCTGCATCCAGACCGGCAACGAGCGCGCCGAGATAGATCTGGAACAGCGCGAAAATGGCGATCACGGCCGCCCAGCGTCTGGAGCTCTGCGTCGGCGCTGCATCATCGGAATGCGGCGAGAGCCCCCGCATGATCCACATGCAGGAGGCAAAGATCAGACAGGCCATGACCAGATGGGTCGCAAGGCGATATTGGCTGACATCGGTGCGCACGGAGAGACCGGAGGACACCATCCACCAGCCGATGAAGCCCTGCAGACCGCCGAGCGCCAGAATACCCGCAAGCGGCCAGCGCAGGCGGCGCTCCACCTTGCCGGTGATCCAGAAATAGAGAAGCGGCAGGCCGAAGATGACGCCGATGCCGCGGGCAATCAGCCGGTGCGCCCACTCCCACCAAAAGATGCCCTTGAACTCCTCGACCGTCATGTCGCTGTTCAGCTGCTGGAATTCGGGAATACGCTGGTAGAGCTTGAATTCCTCGTCCCATTCCGTGGCATTCAGCGGCGGGATGACGCCATGGATCGGCTTCCATTCGGTGATCGACAAGCCGGAATTGGTCAGCCGCGTGGCGCCGCCGACCAGCACCAGACAGAAGAGCGCCAGCAGCACGAAACCCAGCCAGATGCGCAATGCGCGGCGGTCGCGATCCTGCTTGCGGACTTCGCCCCGGATTGTCTGCTCGGTGGTCATATTCGCGACGGCCATGATTGCTCCTTCGTTACGGCAGTTGATTTGCCCCAGCGGCTCATGCAAAACAAGCCCCGAACCTTTGCGGCATGCCGTCGCGCTGTCCAAGCAACCCGGAAGATTGAACTGATATGCCCGTTCGCCTGCGCAAATTCATCGGCACGATCCTGATCATCGTCCTCGTGCTCGCCTATGCGCTGATCGCGAATACGATCGCCGTCGCCACGCTTGGCGAGGCGCCGTGGTGGGGCCACCTGCTCTATTTCGCGCTGACCGGCATGCTCTGGGTGCTTCCCGCCATGCTGATCATCAAGTGGATGGCCGGGCCGAGGCAGCAATAGCGCATTAACGCGCAGATAACCGTGATCGGCGGAAAAGCGCGCGCCACGGCCGGCGTTTAAATCCTCGATAGGCTCCGCAGCGCTATATCCTCTGGCAAGCAATCTTGACCGGAGAATTCCCGTGCGGACCCAGAAGCTCGATGCCGACCAGCAGCCGCTCGACGACGCAGGCAAGGCCGATGCCGGCATTTCGCGGCTCAGGTCGCTCAGCGCCAAGCTGGCGATCACCGAACTGGATGTAAGCGTCCACGATGCGATGGAGCCGCTGGAGCGCGATTGGCGGACGCTGGAGAAGGACCACCTCACCTCTCTGCATCAGGGCTATGAATGGTGCCGCTCCTGGGTGCGCGCCTATAAGCGGCCGCTGGCGATCCTGAAAGGCAGCACGCATGGCAAGGTTGTCTTCATTCTGCCGGTCGAGATCGATAGCAGCCACGGCGTCCGGATCGCCCGCTTCATCGGCGCCGATCACAGCAATATCAACACCGGCCTGTTTTCCGAACATTTCCTGGAAGCCTTTGAAGACCTTGATCCCCAGCGCTTTGCCGAAATCCTGAAACAGGCGCTGCAGGGCAAGGCCGATCTTCTGCTGCTGCAGAACATTCCGCTAGAATGGCGCGGGCGGCGAAACCCGCTCGGCCTGCTGCCGATGGTGCAAAACCAGAACCATGCCTATCAGCTGCCGCTGCTCGACAATTTCGAGGCAACGCTGAAGCAGGTGAATGCCAAGAGCCGCCGCAAAAAGTTCCGCGTCCAGTCGAAGCGGCTGGAGGCCGTCGGCGGGTTCGACTATGTGGATGGGGGCACGCTTGGCGAACAGCACGCGCTGCTCGACCTGTTCTTCAAGCAAAAGGCGGAACGCTTCCGCACTCTCGGTCTGCCGGACGTTTTTGCCGATGCTGAGACGAAAGCCTTCCTGCACGGCCTTATCGATATTCGCGACGGCGGCGACTACGGCCTGGAAATGCATGCGCTGCGGCTGAAAGGCGAGCTTGCCGGCAAGATTGCCGCGGTTTCAGGCATCTCGCGCAAGGGTGATCACATTATCTGCCAGTTCGGCGCGATCGATGAGAGCCTGGTGCCGGATTCGAGCCCCGGTGAATTTCTCTATTGGCAGATGATATCGGGGCTGCAGGTCAAGGGCGTATCGCTCTTCGACTTCGGCCTTGGAGACCAGACCTACAAGCGTTCCTGGGCGCCTGTCGAAACCAGCCATTATGATGCGGTTCTGCCGCTGTCACTGAAGGGATCTATCGCCGGCGCGGCGCATCGCGCCATCACCAGAAGCAAGGCCTTCATCAAGGCCCGGCCGGGTTTCTATCGTGCCGCCCAGCGCGTTCGCGCCAGGATCGGTGTCTGACCGTCACGCCGCGTGGCGGGCAACATCAGGCTCGGCGGCTTCCCCGCCCGACATCAGCACGACGCGCTGATAGCCGGCCTTTTCGAACTCCGTCATGGCATGGACGAACTCGTCCTCCAACACTTCGGGCATCGACAGGATGATTTCGACATCCTTGCTGCGGGTCAGGCGCGAGACGCCTGCCACATCGGCCGCGCCGCATTCGACGACGACGATATCATAAGCCGACATCAGCGCATCCAGTAGCAGCGAGAGCCGGTCGGCGCCGCGCATGGCCTGGCGCACATCGCTGGTGCCCTGCGGAATGAGATGGGCGTCCGAGGCGCGGTCGCGGTGGATCGTATCGCCGAAAGCGGCAACGCCGCAAAGCAGATCGGTCACACCGGGCGCTTCCAGATCTTCGGCCATTAGAACCGTCGGATAACCGGAGCCGGTCATATCAACCAGAATGGTGCGCTGGCCGGACGCCGAGAGCTTGCGGGCCAGTGCAACAGTGGCAGCAGATCCATCGTCACCAACGGGTGATATGGCGATTGCCAGCGGCGCGCGGCTGCTGGTCAGGTATTCGGCAACGGAGCCGATCGAGAACTCGTTGTCGTCAGCGGGCTCTACGGTTTCTGCCGGCTCTTCGACAACCACGTCGTCCTCGTGTGCAGACAGCATGCTCGGCGCTGCCGCGCGCTTGGACTTGATCGGCGCGGCAACGGTGAGCGGCTCGTCTTCGGTCCGGGCGGCCGGGACGGCGGATGCACCGACAGGACGCAGTGCGCGGCCGCTGAAAAGCTCTGCCAGCATGATGAAGATCGAGGTGAGGATCAGCGTTGCGAAAGTGGCGACGATGACGATCGGCACGACCTTCGGGAAATAGGGATCGACCGGCTGGACAGCCTTGGAAACGACGCGGGCATCGGCCGGGCTTGAATTGCTGTCGGCGCGCGAGGCGGCTTCGCGGTAGCGGACGAGATAGGTCTCGAGCAGCTGGCGCTGGGCATTGGCTTCGCGCTGCAGGGCATTGAGGCCGACTTCGTCTTCACCGGCCTTGGCGCTATTCTGCTGAAGCGTAGTGGACTGGCGCTCGAGCTCGGCGGCACGAAGATCGGCGACCTTCGATTCGTTCTCGATGCTGGTCAGGATCTTCTGCGTCTCCTGGCGGATCTGCGTCTTGATGTCGGCGAGCTGTGCCCGCAGGCTGCGAAGCCGCGGGTGGTTGTTGAGCAGCGATGTGCTGAGATCGGAAATCTGCGACTGTAGGCCGGACTCAGTGCCCTTCAGCCGCTGCATCGACTGCGATGCCATGATATCCGGCAGCGTATCGGACGGTGCGCCCGACGACAGAGCATTGCGGACGGCCTGTGCGCGGGCCTCGGCATTGGCCTTCTCGCCACGGACGCGCGTCAGCTCCGCGGAAATATCGTTCAGCTGCTGGGTCGGGAAATTGCTGCCGCCATTGGTGGGCAGCAAGCCATATACCGAGCGGTATTCGGCAACCTTCTGCTCGGCATCGCTGACCTTCTGACGCAGGCTTTCGATCTCGGGCTCCAGCCAGCGGGTCGCTTCGGAGTTGGAATCGAGCTTCGCACCGCTCTGGGTGGCGAGATAGACGGAGGCCATCGCATTGGGGATGCGGGCGGCGAGCTTCGGATCCTTGGAAGTGAAATTGATGCCGATGACGCGGGAGCCCGGCACCTGGAAGACCTGCAGGCGCTCCGTGAACGCATCGATGACGCGCTCTTCCGGCGGGTTCTCGGCCGGGTTCTTCTTCAGATGCAGCGCAATCAGGATATCGGTCAGCGCCGAGCCGTTGGCGGCCTCGTCGAATTCGGGGAGCTCGTAAAGCTTCTCGCTGTTAATGACCTTCTTGATCAGATCGGCCGATTGCAGCAGCTGCACCTGGCTGGCGATGTTCAGTTCGTCCAGCAGCGGCCCGGCATTGGCATCGGCAGACTGGGTGTTGGCGAAGGCCGGTGCGCGCTGTTCGATCAGCAACCGCGTTTCGCCGCGGTATTTCGGCGCAATCATCTTGGCGCCGGCGAAAGCGACCCCTGCCCCGACCAGCGTGATCGCGACGACCTTGAGCCGCCGTTCCCATACCGCACGGACAAGCTGGCCAAGATCGATATCGACATCCTGATTACCCGTTACGCCGGACATACTCGCACTCCAAGAACAAAGGTGTGGCGAAGGGTAAACGACTATAGTAACCCAAGCGTTAATTACCGGCTGGGCAAGTAAGGCGCCTAAACCTGCCGTCTTCCAAAAAATCCTGCAAATTTTTACCGGGCATTAACCCTAACGGATTGATAACGGCAGGGACCAAGTTCGTTTCCTGTGAGCACAGTCGAATGCCTTTCGCAAAGCCCAAGATGTTTCTGGCCCTGAGCCTTGCCGCGATGACCGCGGTACTGAGCGGCTGCAACACCTATAAGCCGGCGCCGAAGGCTTTCCAGCAGGCGACGATTCAGCCCTATACGCTGGATAGCGGCGACCGGCTGCGGATCACCGTCTTCGATCAGCCGAGCATGACCAACAGCTACACGGTCGATCAGGCAGGCTATGTCGCCTTCCCGCTCGTCGGTCAGGTCCCTGCCCGCGGCCGCACGCTGCAGCAGCTTTCCGGCCAGCTTGCCGCCAAGCTCAAGCAGGGTTATCTACGCGATCCTGACGTCACCATCGATGTCGACCGCTACCGTTCCATCTACGTCATGGGTGAAGTCGGCCAGCCCGGCCAATATGCCTATGTTCCAGGCCTGACCGTGCAGAACGCCATTGCGGTGGCCGGCGGCTTCTCTTCCCGCGCCAATCAGGCCAGCGTCGACGTGACACGCAAGATCAACGGCCAAGTCATCACCGGCCGCGTCAACATCTCGTCCGCCATCATTGCCGGCGACACCATCTACGTCCGCGAACGGCTGTTCTGATCGCATATGGCAGACGAACAACGGCCTCTCCGCATCATCCACTGCTTCAGGTCACCGATCGGTGGCATTTTTCGCCATGTCCGCGATCTCGTCGAGGAGCACAGCAAGGCCGGTCACGAGGTCGGCATTCTCTGCGACAGTTCGACCGGCGGCGAGCACGAGGACCGGCTGTTCGACGACATCCGTCCCTATCTTTCGCTGGGGCTGACGCGCGTGCCGATCCGCCGCGCCCCCGGCATCTCGGATATCCCTGTTATCTGGGATACATACAAGACGATTAAAAGTTTGCGGCCTGATGTGCTGCACGGACACGGCGCCAAAGGCGGTGTGCTCGCGCGGCTCGTTGGCTCAGCCCTGCGGGTGAACAGGTATCGCGTAGCCCGCCTCTATACCGCCCATGGCGGAAGCCTGCATTATTCCCGCACCTCGCTCCTCGGGCAATTCGTGCTCAAGATGGAGCGGCTGCAGGAATATCTGACCGACGCGCTCGTCTTCATCTGCGAATACGAGCGCGACACCTACATGAAGAAGGTCGGCAAGCCGAAGACCAAGACGCGGCTGATCTATAACGGCATCGGGGAGCGCGACTTCCAGGTGATCCCGACCCGATCCGACGCCGTCCAGTTCATCTACATCGGCATGCTCAGGGACCTTAAGGGTCCCGATCTTTTTGTGGATGCCTTTGCCAGGACGGAGCGTCTGGCCGGGCGGCCGCTCTCGGCGCTGATGATCGGCGATGGCCCTGACCGCGAC
The DNA here is from genome assembly GCF_056394605.1 of Rhizobium sp. 10N427. Lineage (NCBI taxonomy): Bacteria > Pseudomonadati > Pseudomonadota > Alphaproteobacteria > Hyphomicrobiales > Rhizobiaceae > Rhizobium > Rhizobium sp. 10N427. Next base: position 128,977 of record NZ_JBFTID010000009.1, read on the forward strand.
AAATACCGCGACATGATGGTCGAGCGCGGGCTCGGAAAACGCATCAGCATGCTGCCGGCGATGCGGGTGCAGGACGCCTTCACCATGTCCGACAATGTCGTCGTCCCCTCCCGCGCCGAAGCCATGCCCTATATCGTTCTCGAGGCACTCGGCGCCGGCAAGACCGTCATCGCCAGCCGTGTCGGCGGCATCCCTGAGGTGCTCGGCAAGGACAGCAGGGCGCTGGTGGCGCCAGGCGACGCCGGTGATCTGGCGCGGGTGATGGCGGAAGCAATCGCCAAGCCCGGATGGGGGCGGCAAACCATGCCGTCGGCAGACGCCGTGAAGGCGGTTTTCTCCGCACCTGTGATGGCCAAAGATGTTCTGAAACTATACTACGAGCTCGTGGGTATGACGCCGCAGCCGGCAAATATATAAGATCTCGTAAATCTTTCTTAGGGGCTTGGTGTTAAGCCGTTCGTATCAACGAGCGGCGGTAGCCTCATGAACAAGGCAGAAAAGAACGATCAGTTCGACGTCGATACGCTGCGAAAGCGGGTTTCGGACATCAATGTGCGTGGCGACGGCGATGAAAAGCCGGACGAGGCCGCGACCATCAACGCCTATGCGCTGCAGATCGCCGAGCAGTTCCGCGAAGGCACACATTCGCCTTCGATCATCATCGGCCAGTTCCGCCTGTTCGAATTCGCCTCGCAATTCCTGATCGGACTGCTGGCATTCCTGATCTGGCCGGGCGACGGCAGCGAAAGTTTCGGCGCACGCGTGGCCATGTCCTTTGTGGCAGCGGCTCTTGCGGTCATCAGCCTGCAGATCAGCGATACCTATTCGATCCCGGCGCTGCGCTCGCGCGTCCGGCTGCTGCCGCGGATCTTCCTGTCCTGGGGCGCAGCCTTCATCGTCACGGCTCTGATCTTCGCGCTGGTGCGCGATGTATCGCTGACGCAGATCCAGATCCATCTGGCCTGGTTCTCGCTTTCCGGTCTCTTTCTCATCGGTACCCGATTCCTCGTTGCCTACGGTATCCGGAACTGGGCGCGCAACGGCGTCATGGAACGGCGCGCCGTGATCGTCGGCGGCGGCGATCCGGCGAAAGACCTGATCCGCCTGCTCGAGCTGCAACCCGACAACGATATCCGCATCTGCGGCATCTTCGACGACCGCGGCGAAAAGCGCTCGCCGATCATGGTCGCCGGTTATCCGAAGCTCGGCACCGTCGCCGAACTCGTTGAGTTCGTGCGCCTAACACGCATCGACATGCTGATCATCGCCCTGCCGCTCAGCGCCGAAGCGCGCATCCTGCAGCTCTTGAAGAAGCTCTGGGTGCTGCCCGTCGATATCCGCCTTGCCGCCCATGCCAACCGCTTGCGCTTCCGCCCGCGCGCCTATTCGCATGTCGGCACCGTGCCGATGCTCGATATCTTCAAGAAACCGATCCAGGATTGGGATTCGGTTGCCAAGCGCGGTTTCGACCTGTTCTTCGCATCGCTGGCGCTGCTCTTGCTCTGGCCGGTGATGGTCGCCACGGCGATCGCCATCAAGCTGACCTCGAAGGGCCCCGTGTTCTTCATGCAGAAGCGCCACGGCTTCAACAACGAGATCATCAACGTCTTCAAATTCCGTTCGATGTACACGCATCTGAGCGATCCGACGGCGAAGGCCGCCGTCACCAAGGGCGACCCGCGCGTCACCCCTGTCGGCCGCTTCATCCGCAAATCGTCGATCGACGAACTGCCGCAACTGTTCAACGTGCTGCGCGGCGAGTTGTCGCTGGTCGGCCCACGCCCCCACGCCGTTCTCGCCCAGGCCCGCGACCGCGCCTTCGGCGATGTCGTCGAAGGCTATTTCGCCCGCCACCGCGTCAAGCCCGGCGTCACCGGCTGGGCGCAGATCAACGGCTGGCGCGGCGAAGTCGACAACGACGACAAGATCAAGTTCCGCACGGCCTACGATCTCTACTATATCGAGAACTGGTCGCTCTGGTTCGACCTGAAGATCCTGTTCCTGACGCCGATCCGGCTGCTGAACACGGAAAACGCCTATTGAGCGCGATCGAGGCGACATACGCGCGCGTCTCCGACCCGCAGCGCGTGACGCTGCGGCTGATCGGCTCCGCGATGGTTGCCTTCGGCGTGTTCCTCTCGGGCTTCGTCATCGACGAGCCGGCGCCCTATGAACTCTGGATGGCCGGGCTGACCGGCATCTGGTTCATCCTCGGCCTTCGCATATCGCGCTACAGCGGTATCTTGCTCGCCCTGCTCCTCACCTTCAATGTCGGCGGCATGCTGTCGCTGACGCAGATGAAGGACATGACCGGCGGGCCGATGTATGTGGCGGTCTCCACCTTCCTGGCGCTGACCTCCGTCTTCTATGCGGCGATCATCGAGGACAATGCCAAGCGCCTTTTGCTGATCTTCGACGCCTGGGTCTTTGCCGCCGTCATCACCTCGGCGCTCGGCATTCTCGGCTATTTTCACGCCTTTCCCGGCTCCGAGGTGTTCACCCTCTACGACCGCGCCAAGGGCGCCTTCCAGGATCCGAACGTCTTCGGCCCCTTCCTCGTCGCCCCTTCCCTCTATCTTGTGCACGGGATGCTGACGCGCAGCCTCTTGAGCTCACCGATCCGCGCCTTCGCGTTGCTGATCCTGGCGCTCGGCGTCTTCCTGTCTTTTTCGCGCGCCGCCTGGGGGCTGTTCCTCTTGACGATCGTCATCCTGATCTTCGTGATGCTGCTGAAAGAGCGCACCGGCGCCTTCCGGCTGAAGATCCTGCTGATGTCGATGACCGCCGTCATCCTGATGGTCGCCGCCTTGGTGATCGCCCTGCAGATCCCGCAGGTCGCCGACCTCTTCAGCACCCGCGCGCAGCTCGTCCAGCAATATGACGGCGAATATCTCGGCCGGTTCGACCGCCATCGGATCGGCTTCCAGATGATGATGGAACGACCCTTCGGCATCGGCCCGATGGTGTTCGGCACGATCTTTCCAGAAGACGAGCACAATATCTGGCTGAAATGCCTGACAACATACGGCTGGCTCGGCTTCGTCACCTATGTGTCGATGCTGATCTGGACCATCTATCTCGGCTTCAAGAATCTGTTGAAGGACCGCCCCTGGCAGCCCTTCCTGATGATCGCCTGGATCTGCGTCATCGGCCACGCAACGATCGGCAACGTCATCGACATCGACCACTGGCGCCACGTCTATCTGCTGTTCGGGATCGTTTGGGGATGTTCAGCTCTGGAGCACCGCTACCAGCGTGAATTGTCTGGCGATACCGTGGCCCGCGCCACTTGAGAAGCGCGCCATCCGCGCTACAATTCCTCTGATGRTCACAGGAACACAGATACGCGGCGCGCGCGCCATGACCGGCATGAGCATCGAGGAACTGGCCGGTGCCGCCGGGCTCTCGACGCAGACGGTCTCCGCTCTCGAACATGGCACCGGCACGGGTGAACCGCAGGCGTTTCTCGCCGCCAAGCATGCGCTCGAAGCTGCCGGAATCGTCTTCATCGCCAGCGGCAATCACGACGAAGGCGGCCCCGGCGTGCGGCTGAAAGCCCGCCCGAACGGCGATGACGGGCTGAGGCCGGACGAGCTTAACGCCACCAACGACGACTGAGACGGAACCAAACCCGTTCTCATACGTTTTCCGCCGCGCAATCAACGCGTTGAGGGAAAACATCTTGAATCGTAGCAATGGACTTTATTTCGTCATCGGCGCTCTGCTGGTCGTCGTCGTCGGCCTGGGCGCCTATATTTACCGTGAAGAAAGCAAGCCTGAGGGCGTCGAGCTCAGCATCGGCCAGAACGGCGTTTCCGTCGAGCAGAAGTAATCTTCAGAGGTAGGCCTTGGTCAGGGCGGCGAGCTTTGCGCCGTCCCTGACGCCCTGACGGTAGAGCTGGATCATCACGGCGCCAAGGCGCTCGGCTTCCTGCGTGCGGCGGCCAACGCCGCGATTTTCGCAGACTTCATCCAGAATGTTCGAGATCACGTCGAGATCCTCCGAAAACAACGGCAGGTCGCGCGGATGGATGGGTGTGGCGAGCATCGCAGCAGCACTTCATGAAGGCCTGATGCGGGACATCCGCAACGGCACGAATGGATCGGGAACACGCTCACTATGCGCGCCGATCTCACGCTTTGCAACTGCCGGAAATTTATCGGGAACAAAGCCAGTGGGCGGGCGTTTGCTGGCAGGTTCCGTTCAGTATCGAAGATCGTGTCATGAGTCAGAGAAATTTCCCCTCCCCCGTCCGCGTCAAATCCGCAACCGCGGGCCTTATCATTTCCACCGCCTGGGAGGCTGTCGAATTCCTGAAGCGCTGGCCGGGCAAGCGCGGCCGCGAATACCGCATCGCCATGCAGCATTGCCTCGACGCGCTCGATGGGCTGATCAGCGCCGGAAAGGCGCGACTGTCCTTCATCACCGCCGTTCGCTCGGCAGGACTGCTGGAATAGTGCCGATCACGCTTTAATGTTTGCGGATCGGGATCACGTCCGCCAGACGCGGATGCAGGGCGCCATCGGTGATCGCCTTGCCGCTGATCTCGATCAGATATTCCTCGGCAAGCTCGCACAGCGCCCGCGCCACATCGCCCTCACCCCAGCCCGCGCGCACCGCCGCCTCGGACAAGGCCTGAAACGCCTCGGCAAGCTGCCCGCGTGGACTGTCATCAAATCTGCGATCGGTCATGGCCGTCCCCAGCACGCCGCCATGGCGCATGGGTGGAAGAATACGGCCCGCAGCGGAGAAAAGGCGAGGACTATTCACAATTCGCCACGGCCAAATTTGGTGGGGTTGGCGCGGATGCTATAAAGAAGAATACGGCGGACTACCGTGACGAAAGCGTCGCGCGGAAGGCAAGCCTCGCCGCCTTGATCTCGACTTGAGGCGCCAGTTGCCCATCCTATGCCGATCCAAACACAGTATACCGGTGCCTTCTCGTTAAGGCGGATGTGCCCCGGCCTTGTCGACCGGGGCACGCTTTCTTTCATCTTTCCAGCGCTATACAGCCTGGCGTCAGAGCTTCAATGCCCACCGCTGGCCGATGCATCCGTCATCTTTTCGAGCACCTGATCCAGGCTGAAGCTCGCAGATTTCTGCCGGGGCGGAAACTCTTTGAACGATGACAGGAATTCCGCTACGCCTGCCTGGGCCGGCACAAGCAGATAGATGTGCCGGAACATCCAATCGTAGAACGTATTGGAGGTCTGTATCGCGCGTTCGTATGGATCCATCCGCAGATTGAAAATATACGGCGTGCGCAGCACGACGAACGGTTCCAGCCATATTTTGAGCGTCGTCTCGACACGCTGTTCCATGAACATCATTTTCCAGTTGTCGTATCGCAAGGCGGCGACGTCGCCGTCATCGGTGAAGTAGATGAAGCCCTTGCGCGGGCTCTCGGCCTCTTTGCCTGTCAGGTAGGGCAGCAGGTTGTGGCCGTCGAGATGGACCTTGAATGTCGTATTGCCGACCTTGTGGCCCTTCTTCAGCTTTTCCTTGATATCGGACTCGCCGGCTATGGCAAGGATGGTTGGAAACCAGTCCTGATGGCTGATGATCCCGTTCGAGACCGACCCGGCCTTGATATGGCCCGGAAAACGAACCATGCATGGAACGCGATAGGCGCCTTCCCAGCTTGTGTTCTTTTCGGACCGGAACGGCGTCATGCCCGCATCCGGCCAGGTGTTCATGTGCGGACCGTTGTCTGTGCTGTACTGCACGAATGTATTGTCCGCGATTCCGAGCTTGTCGATGAAGTCGAGCATCTCGCCGATGCACTTGTCGTGATCGATCATCACGTCATGGTATTCCGACTGCCAACGTCCGGACTGCCCGCGGCTCTCCGGCTTGACATGCGTCCACGCATGCATGTGTGACGTGTTGAACCAGACGAAGAACGGCTCGCCAGCGTCGTGGGCAGCTTTGATGAATTTCTTGGCCGCCGCCAGGAATTCGTCGTCGCAGGTCTCCATGCGCTTCTTCGTCAGCGGGCCGGTATTCTCGATCTTCTGACCGCCTTTTCCATCCGCCCAGCAATGCAGGACGCCGCGGGGACCATATTTCTTCCTGAACTCGGGGAAGTCCTTCGCGTTCGGGTAATCGACTTCTTCGGGCTCCTCCTCGGCGTTGAGGTGGTAGAGGTTGCCAAAGAACTCATCGAAGCCGTGCACCGTCGGCAGATGTTCGTCGCGGTCGCCCAGATGGTTCTTGCCGAATTGCCCGGTCCGGTAGCCGAGCGGCTTGAGGGCTTGAGCAATGGTGATGTCTTCGGCCTTGAGGCCCAGTTCAGCGCCGGGAAGGCCGACCTTAGTCAGGCCGGTCCGCAGACCGCACTGGCCGGTTATGAAGGCGGCACGGCCCGCCGTGCAACTCTGCTCCGCATAGGAGTCCGTAAAGATCATGCCTTCGCTTGCAAGGCGGTCGATATTGGGCGTCTTGTAGCCCATCAGGCCCCTGGTGTAGCAACTGAGGTTCGACTGTCCGATATCGTCTCCCCACATGATTAGAACGTTCGGTTTCTTGGTCGCCATTTCTGAGTTCCTTTTTCCGATGAGGTACAGTCGGTGTGCCGTGCCAATTCTTGATTGGACTGCGCGCAGGGCGTCGCCGAAATGTGCTTGCGGGGGGAAAACTGCTCTGCGAACCGGTGCTCGTCCAGTTGGACCTTGGTCCACCTAAGGCTGCGCAAACATCGGCTAAGGGCTGCCGTCGCAGCCATCATGCGGCAACAGGCATCTGCCGCCGGAACGTCTCGATCCGGCGCCGGAAATTCAGCCTGGCTGGCCTTCGGTTATTCCGGGGCGGCGGCCGCGTGACGCTCCCGCGCGGTTTCCTTCCGACGCTCGCGAAGCTCGCCCATATCCCGATTTATGAAGAAATTGAGGAACGTCCGGATAACCGCGATTGCCGCGAAGCGCCCGATCTCCTCCCAGCTCGGCGAGATCGACGTTTCGACGATGTCAGCCGCGAGCTGGAAGCTGAGACCGGCAACCAGCCAGCGGCCGAACGTCAGCCAGACGAGACTGCGTTCCTCCTCTGACAGCCGCCCGGCCACGATGATCCTGATCGCCGCAACGAAAGCTTCAAGCGTGCCGTAGACAACGACGACAAGAGCAGCGCCATTGATGAGAACGACAGCGCGCTCGGTGAGGTAGACAAGCCATTCTTCCATTGCCGTCTCCTGCTGAAAAGCGTTTCACGCGGTTCACCACCGATGTCACGGCGGCGTCCATGCCACCCGATCGCGGCTAATGCGCCAGCGCAGATAGGGGATGGAAACCAGCGCTCCGACGATCAGATGCAAGATGACGACAGCCATGAACGCCGCCTTCTGATCCGGAAAATTCAGCGAGGCGATCGTCAGCGCCATGCCCGGATGGCGGCTGCATGTGGCGAGCGCAAGTGCCGTGCGATTACCGGGATCGGGGCCACCCAGGATGTGCCCGACAGCAAGCCCGATCAGCGTGAAGCATGCGAGCGCGATCAGCGAACCGTTGACGATCGTCGTCCAGATCGCGCCGGACATCGTGAAGAGGATGGGCAAGGCGCCGAGCACCAGGAGGATCATCGACAGCAGAGACACCGGGCGGACAAGTCTCTCCGCGAGATCCGGCATCAGCCGGTGAACGAGGATGCCAAGGGCCAGCGGGACGATCGCCGAAATCAGGATCACAGGCGCGATATCGGATGCCGAAACATGCGTCTCCCGGCCGAAATATTGCCCGATCCATTCGATCGACGAGGGGATGAATACAAGGGAGAGAAGCACTGCCGAAACCAGAAGGCCAACGGCATAGGACCGGGTCGCCCCATGCTTGCGTTCCTTGGTCGGCAAAAGCGGCGGCACCGGCGAGACTGCCAGTGCCAGCAGCACGACTTTCACCGGAAAGGTCAGATCGAAGATGGAAGCGCAAGCGACGACGATGAGCACCATCAAGACATTCATTGACAGGACGGCGCGCAGTAGAAGCCATGGCCGCCGGAACAGATAGGTAGCATCTTCGAGATTGGCAGCGAGGCCGAGCGCCAATACGTTGAGGAAGATGCTGGCCGTCAGAACGAGGGGGATGATCTGAGCAAGGGTCACGCTTGCGTTTCCTTTCGACTGTCAGCCAAACGGTCCCGCTCCGAAGGTCATGCCGGCAATCGCCAGCACGCCGGTCATCAGCAGAAGCACGGCGATGATCATGGTGAACGAGACAGGGAAGCGGCTCTCGCCGTGGATGAGGCCATCGGCCACCATGTCGTGCCTCAGGCCCCGCAAACCGGACATGAACTGGAGATGATAGACGATCCCGACGATCAGCATGCCCACCCCGAGCCCCACCAGCGCCAGGCCGAAATTTTTGGGCGAGCCGCTTTCGAGTGTGCCGGCGGCCTTCAGCTTGGCGAAGAACTGGAAGATCGTGAAACCGAAGCCAATCAGCGAAAGCGATGTGCGGATGACCGACATCAGCGTCCGGTCGGCGCTCATCCGCGTGCGCTGGAACGACATGCCCGTACGTCGCGATGACAGTTCTGTGGAGGTCTCGGCCTCGTTCATCTTCCATCCCCTGACAACCGTCAGATTGGAGCCTGCCGGCTGGCCGGTGAACGGCGAACTGGCACGGTATCAACTACACCATCGCGAATGACCGCCGTAATTGGCCTTAGGTCCAATAGTGCCGGATGGCGCGTGCAGGCGGCGCTCGCGAAGAATCCGAAATTGCGATAGCAGCAGCGAGATGACGGGGCGGGTGAATGCGGCATGAAAGTCTGCCGGAGCAAGGAGGTAGAGTCGCTTGGCAGCGGATCAGTTCAATATCAGCCTGATCGCGCGCGACACCGTCTCGCGCTCAACGGGCTTTACCAGGTAATTTGCGGCCCCGGCTCTCAGACAGCGTTCGCGCATCTTTGGAACGTCGCCGCCGGTGATGATGATCGCCGGAACCAGATGTCCGTCCTGCCGCATCCGCAGGACGATATCGATGCCGTTCAGGCCCGGCATGTGCATGTCGATCAACGCACAGGAGAACGTCGTCGTCAGCAGAGCGGCGAGAAAGGTTTCGCCCGCCGAAAATTCGACAGGATCGAAGGACAGGGAAGCAATCATCCGGCGCAGGGCGCGGCGCACGACCTCGTCGTCGTCCACGATAGCCACTCTGAGTTTTGCGCTCTCCATGACGCTGTCTTACAGCATGCGCCTGCCATCAGGAATTGGCCTTCAGTCCAATACCAATCAGCTCGCGCAGACCGAGGCGACTTCGCGTCAATGGTGTGCTGTCGCCGACATCCGCACGAGATCGGCAACCGTGCGGACGCCCATCTTTTCCATCATGCGGCCGCGATGAACTTTGATCGTCTTCTCGACCGTGCCGAGCTCTGCGGCAATCTGCTTGTTCAAACGCCCGGCAACGACACAGGTGAGGACCTCGCGCTCGCGGGCGGTCAGCGAGGCGATCCGCTGTTCGATCTGCCGCCGCTCCTCTCCGGCTTGCCGCGCGCCGGCATCGCGCTCGATTGCCGTGGCGACGGCCGCCATCAGCGACGCCGCATTCACCGGCTTGGTCAGGAAATCGATCGCGCCCGCCTTCATCGCCCGGACCGTGGCGGGGATATCCGCCTGCCCGGTCAGGAAGATGATGGGCCGCTCCACGCTTTCCGCCAGAAGAAGCTCCTGCACCGCCAACCCGTCCATGCCGGGCAGGCCGAGATCGACGATCGCGCATCCCGGGACCTCTGGATCGTGCTGCTTGAGAAACGCTTCGGCGCTGGTATGCGCCTCGACGTGATGCCCGAACGCGCCCAAAAGACGCTTCAGGGCCTTGAGGACCGCTTCGTCGTCATCGATCAGAAAGACGGTCACTGCTGCCGTATCGCTCATCGTGCTTTCCCCTCTATGCAGACGGCAGGACGAGTACCGCCCGCGCGCCCTTTTCGAAGTTCTCATCGAACTGCAGGGTCCCCCCGTGGGCCTGTACGATCGATCTACAGATAGCCAGCCCGAGCCCGAGGCTCGACTTCTTGGTGCTGACAAAAGGCTTGAAGATCTCGCCATGACGGCCGGAGGCAATGCCTATACCGTGATCTGTCACGGTCAACTCGCACGTGCCATCATCGCGCTTCTTGGTCTGAATTGCAATCTCACGCTGCGCTGGCGGCAGATGCGCCATCGCGTCCGTGGCATTGAGAAAAAGGTTGAGCAGAACCTGTTGAAGCTGCGGCAGGTTCCCGCAGATCGGCACATCCGGCATATCCTGCAGCAGGTCGACCTGGGTTTGACGCGCAAGCAGTTCGCTGCGCGCCAGTGCCAGCGTGGTCGTCACCGCGTAGTTCAAGTCCATTCGCTCCAGGGTCGTTTCGCCCCTGATCATCAACCGTCGCAGCTGGGTGATAACGGTTGCCGCGCGCCGGTTGTCCAGGACGATATCGTTCAGAATGTCGCGAAGCTCGCCGATATCGATCGGCTCATTCTCCAGAAGACGGGCACCGGACTCCGCATTGGAGAGGATCGACGTCAGGGGTTGATTGAGTTCATGAGCAAGCGCGCCCGACAATTCGCCGAGCTGCGAGGTCCGGGAAAGATATGCGAGCTCCAACCGTTCCAGATTGAGCTCTGCCTGAAGCCGAAGCTGGCGCCGCCGCTGCAGGAAGAGCGCGGCGATGGTGGCGGCCTGGAGAAGGATCACCGCGAGCATCGTCAGGATTTCGACCCGATACTTTTCCCAGGGCGACATCTCGTAATTGAGGATCTGTGCATCGCCGGGTATCAGCTTCGGATCGATCCCCCAGTGCTTGATCCGCTCCCAGTCGACCAGCGGTCCATCCTTGACAAGATGTGTTTGCGGTCCGGACATGTCGCCGGCAACGAGCCTGGCTGCGGTGGCTCCCATTTCCTTGCCGATATCCTCGAATGTCCCGACATATCCCGCCACAACACCCGCGCCGAAATGGGAACTGTAGACGCTGTATGCGGGAGCCTTGGAAACCGAGGCTATCGCCTGCGTCGCATCGCGGGGATAGAACTTGCGGCCATCGGCATCCTCGAAAATGTTCAGGACCATCAGGATGACGTTTCGGGGGAGACTGCCAGCGGTAGCCTTGAAGCCATCGATCGTCAGGCCGCTTCGGTAATTGACGGGTACCTCTTTGTAGCTGTCGGTCAGCGCCTCCCTGGCCGTCGCCTGCCAGTTCTTGTCGAAGCCGGACGAGCCGGTCATGACGACGATCTCCTTGGCATCGGGCTGAAGTGTCAGCGCAAGGTCTATGGTCTTGCGGACGTCGAAATGGCTGACCACGCCTTTCACATCCACAGGCAACGTCCGGGTTCGGAGCGACACGTCGCTGACGGCACCAAATACGATGGGCGCATTGTTGCCGATGGTGGCGCGATGGTCGAGTGCGAACTGCAGCGCGCCCGGCCCGCCGGCGATCACCACATCAAACTTCGTCGCTGCGTATTTGCTTGCAAGATAGCCCGCGATGCGAGTGACGTTTGCCGGGTCGGGAAACCGGTCCGTATCGAGATACTCGCTATAGACCTCGATGCCGATCGGCATGTTGGCGAGCATGCTTTCCCGCAATCCGGCGGCAACCTGGACGACGGCAGGAAGTRTAGCCTGGTTCTCGTAGAGGATGAGGATACGCTTGACGGGCGCCGGCGCCTGCTCAGCCAGGGAAGGGCCGGTAAAATGCAAGCCGAAAAGCAGGATAGCCGCGGCAACCAGCCGCGAACGAAATCTTGCAAACATCGTTTGAGGGCCGTCGAAGACCAGTGATCCCACCATGCAAGGACCATTGCATCAGCAGGCGGGGCCACAAGTACGTTACGGTAAATGTTAGCGTAAACATCGCCGTAAGCGTGCCAGCTATCTCAGCCGTTCTGCCCCGTCCGCCGCACGCAACGGAAGCCGACATGGCTGGTCGTTGTATCGATCTCCTGCGCGTGGCGAGCGGCCGGCCTGTAACGGCGGCAGTAGCTTGGTGCGCAGAGATGAGAGCCGCCCTTGAGAACGCGTCGGGGAATATGCAGCTCTGCCTGACGGGGATCGATGCTGCCGCCGGCATCCGTGCCCCGCGGGTTTATGGGGATGCAGCACGGCTTGGCAGCGGGCTGCGTATGTTGTGTCGTCCAGAAATCGACCGTCCATTCCCATACATTTCCAATCATGTCGTAAATCCCGTAGCCGTTGGCGGGATAGGTCTTGATCGGCGACGTCCGGGCGAACCCGTCCTCTTCCAGGTTCTCGTGGGGGAACATGCCTTGCCAGGTATTGGCCATGTGAACGCCACCGGGCGCGAGTTCATCGCCCCAGGCGAATTCCGCACCGTCGAGCCCGCCGCGCGCGGCCAGTTCCCATTCCGCCTCCGTCGGCAGCTCCTTGCCAGCCCAGCGTGCGAATGCCAGTGCGTCGCTATAGGCGATATGAACCACCGGATGATCGAGAATCGTGCCGATGCTGCTTTTGCGGCCGAGGGGATGGCGCCAGTTTGCTCCGAACGTGAACACCCACCATTGCCTGATGTCCCGGCTCTGAACCGGGTGATCGGGCGGCGTAAAGACCAGTGACCCCGCCCTGAGGTTGGCCGGATCGGCGCCCGGATAATCTTCGGCGAGCGGCCGTTTCTCGGCGAACGTAATGTGCCCTGTCGAATTGACGAAAGTCGGGAACTGCCGGTTGGTGACGGGAGCCTCGTCGATCCAAAAGCCATCGACCGTCACCGGATGCGCTGGAGCCTCTTCGGGATAGTGGTCATCGGAACCCATCACGTAAGTCGAACCGGGCAAGAAGACCATGCCGGCGGGAGCGCCTTCCTGTGCTGGCTGGACGATATCTGCCGACCTTACATTCATGGTTCGCCTCGCGCTTCGCCGGTGAATTCGAATGCCTGCGTGTGCCGACTCTGCCACGTTTCAAAGTGCGCTTCTATTGGACCCAAGGCCAACTGCCATACGGACAGCCGATGCCGGTTCCGGCAGGATGACGATTGATCCCGGCCTTCAGTTCTTAGGTACGTCGCCGGCACCGGCAGAACGCCGATCGAAGGCCATACGGTCCTGCAGCAAGCTATACGCCACGTAGTATTTGTAGATATTGCTGACATACTGAACCGTTTCCCGGCCGACGATAGCGGCTGCGCCGTTCTCAACATTGCCAAACCAGACGTTTGGATCCAGCCCCAGCTCTGAGGCCTTCATCCGGAACTTGCGGAGGTTTCCCGGTCCGGCATTATAGGCGGCAAAGGCCATGAGCTGACGATCCTTGGCGGTGATGCCGGGATCGTTGATATAGACCTCGACAAGGTGGCGCAGATACTTTGCGCCCGCTTCGACATTGCGGTCCTCGCTTTTCGCGATGTCCTTGATGCCGACTTCCTTTGCCGCGGCGGTCGCAGGAAGAAGCTGCATGATGCCGACCGCGCCGCGCGGGCTGCGCCTGGACTGGTCAAGCTGCGATTCCTGATAGCCCTGGGCGACCAGCATCAGATAGTCGAACGAGTATTCGCCACCGTATTTCCTGAAGACTTCGACAAGCGTCTGAAACCGCTCGATGTCGGCAGGGGAATAGGCCCTCTTCAGCATCTTGTCGTCTTTGAAGTAGCGCGTCCGCAGCATGTTGCCGAAAGCCGTGCCCACCTTGTGGGTCTCGGCAAACTTGTCGAGCACTGCTTTGAGCTGCGGACTGTTCTTGCGAAGCGCCCATGCGGTCTGGCCGTCCGTCGACACCGCGATATCGGGATGAACAGTCACGTCCGTGAAAACCTTCGACCAGATGTCCGCCTTGTACTGATCGACGATCGTCCATGGCAGCAGTCCGGCATTGACCATCTCCATCAGGTCCTCGTCCTCAAGATTCTCGTCGATCGGCTTGATGACGATCTCCTGTTTGCCCTCCCGGCGTAACCTGTCATTTGTGGCGATCAGATGCTCGTAGTAGCTGCTGGTCTGGCGAACGGCGATCTCCTTTCCGGCAAGATCATCGATGCTCCCGACGGCAGGTGCGGAAGGCCCAGACACCAGAACCTCGCTGGCCTTGGTGTAGATCGGCGCACTGAAATCCACCTGTTCCAGCCGCTTCGGCGTGATGGTGAGATTGGCCATGACGATATCGCCCTGCCCTTCGATCAACGCAGGCATCAGGCGATCGCGGCTGGTGGGGATGAAGGCAACACGGATGCGATCGATCTCCTTCGTCTTCCCCTTGTTCAGTTCCTCTTCCAGCGCGGTGCCGAATTCGACCGCGGTGCCGAACTGACGCCCCTTGTCGAGGAAATAGATGGTCTTGCTGAAGGGCACCAGAATCCTGACCAGCCGCCGCTTGGTCATTCCGTCGAGATCATCCGTACTGGCCTTCGGAAGGATCGATGGCGCACGCGCGCCGGAATTCGCCTGCGAATATGCCAAGGGTGCTGCGACCAGAACGCTCGCCGCAAACAGGCAACCTATGAAGAAGTTGAACATCTTGACCTCGAATCCCTGAGCGATCGTGGCGCGTCAAAGCAGCAGAAGCTTCTTGACGAGCGAGAGGACTTCCTTGAACGGCACGCGTGTCGAAGCGAGAATTGCAAAAGGCAGCAGCGCCGCCGCGGAGACGGGCAGAAGTGCGGCGTGGCTCAAAAGCATTGGCGAAAGCTTGCGCGTCAGCTCGTATTGCTTGGTCGGATCGGTGACATCCTCCGGTTCGGTTCCGCTCGCTGCAACGGCATTGCTGCCGGTGAGCTTGCGCTCGGCCATCCGGTGATACTGGGTGGCCTGGGCACTGAGGCGAGCCATCGACACCTTCTTGAGTTCAAGCAGCGGTCTGGAGAAGGCCGATAGCGGAAAGGCGAACAGGCCAAGGATGATGACCAGCCAGACCACCATCAGAATGGAGATATTCGTCAGCGTCGCCGTCTCCTGCAGCAGGTTCTGCGCCAGCGTCGCTGCAACGGCGCAGCTGACGCCGAAAACGGATGTCACGTAGGCGCTTGGGTAATCTGCCAGAAAGCCTATCCCGCCCTTGCCATCCGGATGCGTGGCGACCAGCCGCAGCTCGAGCCACGACAGGCGGCGCAACAGCAGAGACCAGACAAGATGCCGCCACAGCCCGCGGGTCACAAGGAACCAGAACAATGGAATGCTGACGGCTATCGACCACCATCCCGCAAGCGTAACCACGTTGCCCGCCGGTGCGGTCATCACCGCCCATGACGGCTTGTCTGTGACATATTGATGCCGGAGCACGACGCAGGCGGCGATGATGGCGATCAGCAGGCAGACGATCTCTGCGACGTTCGAATTCCGTCGCCGCAGCGCGTCATTGACCGCATCGGCAGCACCAGCGAAAGACGATGGCGCGATGACCGGTGCGGAAAGCACATGGCGGAGTTCCTCCTGCAACCGCTGCTCGACCTGCTGCTCGGCCAGCACGAAGGCTCCGATGGCGATGACAAACCGCGCCCAGACACTGACATCCGTGAGGTAGGTCAGACCGCCTGATGTGTCGATGGAAAGGCTTTGCGGCAGCCCAAGAAGAAACGGCCCGCCCCAGGCTATCCCGATGAAAAGCACCGCGCGGCGGCCGGACATCAGCGCATGGTCGTGCAAAAGCTTCAGCCGGCGCTGCAGCTCGTAGAAAGGTCCGCCATGGGACGCGAGAAACTCCTTCGACCGGGGAGCGCCCGCATGCGTATCGTCCATGCAAATCCCCTCGTCCGCGCGAGCGGTTCTAGTCGTCGGTCACTTCCCAGTTGTCGTCTGGATTGAAGGTCCTGATCCCTGCGGCGATCGCGTCGGTGTTCTTGCCCAGGTCGACCTGATAGACCGTGCCATTGGCATTCACCATGAAGGTATGGACACCCGTCTCGTCGTAGCGGATCGGCCAGGCGATCAGCCCGAAACCGGCGATCATGTTGCCGTTGATGATGTAGTCGAACTTGCCGCCGGCAATGTTCGGCCCCTGCGCCGTCAGGATGCGGTAGTGGTAACCGAAATATCCCGCCCCGGCCTTCGCCTTCCTGAGAGCCGCATCGGTCTCGAAGGCCGCGCCCGCGGGACTTTCGCCGGCACCGAGATCGGGAGACCAGTAGAGGCCATCCGTCTTGCCATCGCTGCTGATCAGCCGCTGCGCATATTCGAGAACGCCGTCGCCATCATGGTCTTCGGCGGCATATTCCTTCTGCGCATCGACATAGGCGCGCATGGTGGCGATCGCCTGCAGCTCGTTTTCGCCGACGCGGCGGTTGATGATCTCCTCGAAGCCGGCATAGGTATCGAAGGACCATTTGCCGTCTTCGCCCTTGACGACAGGGAACGGCAGCGGCCAGAGCCTGTCGCCGATATCCAGGATTTTGGCGCCATCGACGTCGTGCACCGTAAGCTGCTTCTTCACGCCGTCACGGATCTCGGCATATGTGTCCATGACGCCCTCGCCCGCCTTGGCCTTGGCGGCATCGAGGCCGAGCAGGCTGGCCAACTTGTCGAAATCGTCGGCGGCGAGCGCTGCCTTGAAGGCATCGACGGCGGCTTCAGGCGTGTCGAATGCCGGCGGGTCGGTCTGCGATGCAAAGCCTGCGATGACCGCTCCTTCGGTTGGCTCGGCGGCATTTAAGGCCGCCGGAAATGCTGCAAAGCCGGCAAGAGCGACGGTAAAGACCGAGCTCAGGATCATGGTGCGGACTGTCGTGATCATGACTGTCTTCCTTTGCTCGAGGGGTTACCGGCGGCGTCCGCCGCCGCGATGGGGAACGGAGCGATGTCCGCCGCCACCGCCGCGTCCGATCGCATGTCCACCTCCCCGGCCGCCGCCAGCGCCGATCGCATGCCCGCCGCCGCGGTTACCGCCTCCGAAGCTGGGCCTGCTCCCACCGCCCATGGCCAACCGGCCCCGTTCGGACTGCATCTGTGCCCGTCTGCCATTATCGACATGGCCGAGAGCGGATGGCTTCTTCGGGCGGTTGTCGAGGCGCGCCGCGGGCCTCGGCTTTCCTGCCGGGCGGTCGAAACTGGCCTTGCCCGCCAGATTGCCCGCAGGCCTGGCCGACGGCGTGCGCCCGGCAATGCCCTGACCCGGCTTGTTGCCGAGCTTCGACGCCATGTCGCGGTTGATCTTGTCGCGATTGATCCGGTCCGCATCGATCTTGCTGTTGCGGATGTCCTTGACGCTGACATTGCCGGCCTTGTTGCGGATTGCCGTATTGCGGCTGTTTCCGATGGCATTCGCCTTGGCCTTGATGCTGTTGCGGTCGCTCGCCTTGATGCTGTTCTTGATGGAGTTGCGGTCGATCTTGTTGAACTGGTCGCGGTCGAACTTGATCTTGCTGCGATCGACGTTCTTCCAGTCGATATCGTTGAAATTGACCTTGCCGTTGATGTTGTTGAAGCAGTGGTCACAGTCGATATCGACATCGCCGCGCCAGCGGCCGCCCCATACACCCCAGTCGTCCCAATCGACCGCTGCCGCCCAGATCGCGCCGGTTACGGCGGCGGCGAAGAAGGGCGCGGTCGGATATGTATAGTTCGGATAATAGTCGGGGTAGTAGCTGATCGGCTGCGGCGCGTAATCCGGCTCGTACAGCATCTCTGGCGCATATTGCGGGACGTAGATCTTCTCGGGGCTTGCCGACTGGATGACGACGTTGTCGTTTTCCTGGACCACCTTGATCTTGTCGTCGGTCTTGATGATGCCGTCGGCCACCGCCTTGTCGCGCAATTGCTGGATGGCGATGAGGACATCTTTCTGCTGGTTGGCCAGGGCCTCGCCAAGCGATTGCGTCCAATCGAGATCGTCGCTCATCATCTTGACGATATCGGGGTAGTTCAAAAGCGAGATCACGCTACCGTCCCAAGTATCCTTGGGTTTCAGCTTCGTATCCTTCTTGGCATCATCGAGATAGCGCTGCGCTTCGACGATCTGCAGCGGATAGAGCGAGGCGGACGTCACCAAGGCAACGAGATCGTCGAGATAGAGCGCGATACGCGCGACCAGCACCGCGAGCTCGTCATCCGTCAACGGCTCCGCGGCATCGTCCGTGTCTGCCGACGCGTCGGCGGCCGCGGTCTGCTGCGCCCGCGCACTCTGCGGCGCTCCGGGGACGAACGGAAGTCCGCTGAAGGTCAGCAGGAGCGCAACCGCCGTTGCGAGGCGAAGTTCGTAGATCCGCGGCATTTCGGACATCCCCTTGTCGGTCGAGACCCGTTCAGCGACGATGCGCGGCACTGCGCTCGATGCCGGATTGTGGCGAGTGCCGCTGAGGCTGGAGAGCGGGGCCTCGCCGAGGCGGCCATATTCGATCCGCGGTCAGGCGAAGTATAGTTGGACCAAGGGCCAACTACTGCCGCAGTCAGGGACGGCTTGATGCCGGCGTTTCGCGCAAGAAGTCGCTTGCGTAATAGAAAAGCTGATCAGAACAGGAATCAGCCGGGCCGCGCTGACAATAAAGCATATAAGCGAGGTAACTTTTGTTCGGGACTTTTCGGGACATTGCGTCACGTAGCGCCAATTTGGACACGTAACGTCCCTGAAAACAGATAAGCCCCTCAAGGGCTTATCCGTGTTTTGACTAGGGTTTTCAAGGATTTAAATGGTCGGGGCGACAGGACTTGAACCTGCGACCCCTTGACCCCCAGTCAAGTGCGCTACCGGGCTGCGCTACGCCCCGACCTGCCTAAACGGCTTGCATCGTTTAGTTTTTCGACGGCTTGAATGCAAGTGGAAAAAGGATCTCCAGCTGCAAAAAGCCGCGACCTTATTTTGCCGTCGAGAGGACGAGTGCGCCCGGCTTGGCTTCGGCGCGGTAATCCACGTAGCTATCGGTTTCGGCGTGCGGTGTTTCGAACGGCGTTGCGTGGGTGGTGGTGATGACCACGACATCGGCACCGGCCGCCTCGCCTGCGAGGATCCCTGCGACGGCATCTTCGAACACCAGGCAGCGGGCCGGATCGACGCCGAGGCGCTTGGCGCCGAGGATGTAGCATTCCGGGCTCGGCTTCCCGGCCGAGACTTCTTCGCCCGTGACCATCACCTTCGGCAGCGGAATGCCGGCGGCCTTCAGGCGCTTGAAGGCGAGCTCGGCGGGGGCGGACGTCACGATCGCCCAGCGGTCCTCGGGAAGGCTTTTCACGAAATCGATGGCGCCGGGTATCTCGATGATGCCTTCGACATCCTCCATCTCGGCATCCAGCAGCAGCTTGGCCTCATGGAACGGATCGACGCCCGGCAGGCCGAGATTGCGGACGGTGTCGGAGGCGCGCACGCCATGCACCGTCTTCATGAAGACCTCCGGCTCCAGGCCGTGGCGCTTTGCCCAGTCGCCCCAGACGCGCTCCACGACGGCGATCGAATTCACCAGCGTGCCGTCCATGTCAAACAGGAAGGCGTCATAGTCTTTGCCGAAGATATTGGAATTGGGCACTGCGTATTCCTTGTCTGCTAAATGAGTGGCGGGCCTTGGCGCGGTTCAGCCGCTTTGCTTTTCCATCGGCCAGGTATCGGACAGGCGGTATCCGGACGGATAGGGATCGGACGGATCGAGCATCAGCTGCTGCGTTCCGGTCACCCAGGCGCGGCCGGAGATGATCGGCACGATGCCGGGCTTGCCGCCGATATCGGCTTCGGAATCGATCGAGCAATGGAACTCGGAGCCGATGATCGAGCGGCCGGTGAATTTGTCGCCGACCTTCATCTGACCCTTCGCATGCAGAAGCGCCATGCGGGCCGAGCAGCCGGTGCCGGTGGGCGAACGGTCGATCTTGCCGGGGCGGATGGCGACGGCGTTGGCGCCGGTCAGGATGCCGTTCTCGACGACGACGGGGGCCGCGAACTGGCAGAAGGAGATGTGGTCCCAGCCGCTGTTGACGGGGTGGACGAAACCCAGCTGCTCGTTGGCCGCTTTGGTGATCTTCATGCCGAGTTCGGCGAGATCGCGGGCCTCGTGCGGTGCGATCGCAAAACCCAGCGCATGGGCATCGACGATGACGAAGCTGTCGCCGCCATAGGCGGTATCGACGGTAAGCGTGCCGAGCCCCTCGACCTCGAGCTTGGCACCCAGCTTGTCGGCGAAAGAGGCGACGTTCTTGACGCTGATGCGCTCGGCCTTGCCGTTGCGGCAGGTAGCGGTCACCTCGATGAGGCCGGCCGGCGGCTCGAGGATCATCTTCGTCTCCGGCTCCTGCATCGGGATGATACCCGTATCGAGAAGCACGGTGGAGACGCAAATCGAGTTCGAGCCGGACATTGGCGGCGTGTCGGCCGGCTCCATGATGATCCAGCCCATCTGCGCCTTCGGGTTCTTCGGCGGCACCAGGAGGTTCACATGGCGGAAGACGCCGCCGCGCGGCTCGTTGAGCACGAAGTTGCGCAGCGTCTCGTCGCTGGCGATGAAGCGGGACTGGTCCCAGACGGTCTCGCCCGGCGGCGGCGCGACGCCACCGACAATCACATCCCCCACCTCGCCTTCGGCATGGCAGGTAACGACATGGATGACCTTGGATGTTCTCATCGCGCGAGTCCCTCTTGCGGAACCTGTCTATCCGCGGCAGGCGCGATTGCCAAGGTCAGTAAACGGTATCGGGGTGCGTTGCGTTGCGGACATCGGCCAGGCCGCGATTGGCATCCTTGCTGCCGGTCGCAGCCGCCGCCTCGAAGACGCGCGTGGCGTCGCCATACATCTTGAGGTTCAGGTAGCAGTAGCCGCGCAGCACCATCAGGTCGATGGTTTCCTGCTTCAGCTGGGCGCGCTGGTCGAGGAAGATCAGCGTCTCGCGGTAGCGCTTGGCGCCATAGGCCGAAAGCGCCCGGTCGGCGAGGATGGCGACCTGGAGCTCGGCGGCGCGCTGGCGGTTCTGCGGTGCGCGGGTTGCGGCTACGGCGGCGTTGTTGGAAAGGCCGGCGCGCAGATAGGCAAGGCTCTGGCCATAGGCGGCGTCTTCACGGTTCTGGCGCACCGGGCTTTTCAGCGCCGTTTCGAAGGCACCGATCGCCTCCATCGGGCGGTTGAGGTCCATCAGGCACCAACCACGGTTCAGCGCATCGCCCGGGTTCAGCATGTCGGCGTCAACGGTCGTGGAGCAGCCGCGCGGCTGGCGGCCGCCGCGTTCGACATTGCGCGTCTGCAGCTGCGGCTCGGCATAATCGGCGACCGGGGCGCGCGGGCGCGGGCGAAGTGCAGCCTGCTGCTGCTGTTGAACGGGCTGCTGCTGGTATTGCTGGACTGGCTGATACTGCTGGTATTGTTGCGGCTGCGCCTGCACGGGCTGCACCGGCTGTGCTGCCTGTTGCGGAACAGGTGCGACCGCGGCAGGAGCGCCGGTCTGCGGTGCCTGGCCGGGCCCCGGAAGCGGTTGCGATGTGTTCGGCGTCAGCGACGAGGTATCGTCGAGCGTTGCGATACGCTGCGAATGACCGGCCCAGAGACGCTGCACTTCGGCAACGCCTTTGCGGTCGTTCAGCTGCTCGCGGGTGATCGCCAGGCCGTAGGCAGACGGCTCGTCATCCGGCTTCCAGCGCAGCGCCGTCTCGAACCAGCGGGCAGCCGTCTGCGGCTGGTTCAGCGAGCGCGCATACCAGCCGAACTGCTGGGCTGTCGGGACATATTTCTGGGCGATGATTTCGGCGGCCATGCGGCCCAGCACGTCCTCGCTGAGATTGGCGGGCGGCTGAAGCGCCATGACGTTGGCGGTCGCGGCCAGATAGGTGTCCATGGCGTCCTTGGAGTCCGTGCGCCATTTATACATGACGTCTTCGGCTTCCTGCGGCGCCTTGCGGTCGATGAGGGCCAGCGCCAGACCTTCGGACGCGGATGCGCTGTCTTCCTTGGTGCGGGCGGCGCGGAACCACTTCTCGGCGTCCTCGGCATTCTGGCGGCGCAGCTGATACCAGCCGAGCAACAACGCATCGGCCGGCTGGCCCTGCGCTTCGGCAAGCCGCTCGACCCGGGAGATATAATCGGGCGCCACCATCAGCTTGTCGTCGGCATTGCCTTCGGCGAGGAAACGGCGGGCCAGATCATCACGGATGGCATCGAATTCGCGGGCGCCGCTGACGGCAGGCTGCTCGAGCGCGATCAGCGACTGCATCGGCTGGTAAGGCAGAACGGACGCCGCCTTCTGGATCGTCGCCAGACGCTCCTGCGGATTGGTGCAGTTCTTCAGGATGTAGCTATAGGCATCGACGCCGCGCTGCTGGCGGTCGCTGCTGACGAAGGCTTCGGCAACGCGCCAGAGAACGTCGATATCGCTGCAGGTCAACAGACTTGGGGTCGCCGAGCCGATATCGATGACCGTCGCGTATTGCTTGAGATCAGAGGCATTGACCAGACGGGCCCGTGCTTCGGCGACGTCAAGGCGGTCGAGCAGGTCAGCGGGGGGCTGCCAGGCTGCTTCGGCCGTCTGCCGGTCGGCGATCGCCTTGCGAAGCTCCGCGTAGCGGCCTTCGGAATAGAGCTGCCACATGGTCTCCAGCTGCCTGTCGCCGCTTTGCGGAACGGCGAGCGGATCGGCAGGCGGCACCCAGTTCGGATAGAGCGCCTGGAGACGCGAGATTTCCGCCTGCAGACGCACCTTGTCGCCGCGGCTGGCGAAATAGCGCAGCGCGCTTTCATCGACCTTCGGCTGCGCCTGCGATTGCGGTGCGGATGTCTGCGGCTGCTGCACGGGCTGCGGCGGCGTCTGCTGGGCGGTCTCGACCGGCGTCATCGCTGCGCTGGCGGGCGGCTGAGGCTGCGGTGTTACGACAACTGGGGCTGGCGCCTGCGCCGTGAGGACGGGTGCTGCGGCCTGCAGACGATCGGTGATTGCCTGGACGTCGATCTTCGGATCGGCCGGCGCATCCGGCCCCTTGATCCGCTCCATCAGCATCAGGTTCGGAGCCTTCTCCTCTTCGCCCATCCCGAAACGTTGCTGAAGCGCCGCACGGTCTTTCAGGCCGGTGATGACACCAGCCACCACGACCGCGGCGGAAATTGCAACGAGAGAGGACTTCACAGACACTCCGGATGTTTCTCCCCGACAAAGGCCAGCCCGAGCAGCTGGAGGGTGGACGGATAGTAGAGCGCTGGCGAGAACTGCAAGGCTGATTCTGGCAGCCTCGTGCCATTCACTACACAGGCCACAACATCGTTAACAATTCGATAACCAGCATCGGAAAGCGTGGCTTTCGGTTTACCTGTCGTCAGGTCGATGGTCGCCGGAGCACCGTCTACGGTCATCCCCTCCTGCAGCCGGGAGAGCAGCGCCTTGTCGGCAATGCCGGCGCGGGCGAGATAAAGCGGGATGCGAACCGAGTTATAGGCAAACTCGGCATCGAAGCCTTCAGCCGGGGCCGGCATGCGCGCCAGGCTCACCCATTCGGCAGGCAGCTTGCGCGGGCCGAACTGCATGGAGCGCAGCAGGGCCAGCCCGTCATCCGTCAGTTTCTGCCACTGATCGGATGGCGCCAGCAGCGCCATCACCGGCAGGGCCTCATAGATCCAGTAGGACGGGTTGATGACCGGGCCATCCTTGCGGCCCGGCGGCATGAAGCCTTCGACGCCCGGCATCAGCAGCGTTCGCCCGCCCGATTGCACGACTGCCTCGGTCAGCAGCGAATGCGCCATCTTGGCGGCGGCCTCGATATAATCAGGCTTGTTCCAGGCCGTGCCTGCCAGTGCCAGGGCATAGGCGATCAAGAGATCGCCGTCAGACGCGTTGTTGGTGTCGGTGACATGCGGCTTGGAGGCAGGGTCCCATTTCCAAACTGCCAGCCCGTCATTGCGCAGCAGCAGTTCAGTGCGGGTGAAATACCAGATCTGCTCGAAATCGGACGGGCTGTTCGCCAGATAGGAAAGCAGCAGGCCATAGCCCTGCCCTTCGCTATGGCTGATGTTGCCGTTGCCGTTGTCGATGACGCGGCCGGTCTGATCGACGAACTGCGTCTTGTAGGCGGCCCAGGCCTGCGGGGCGACGAGCACCTGCTGAGCGGCCACCGGCTGCCACAGCACGGTGAGCGCGACGGCGCCTGCCATCAGCCGTGCCGCGAGAGCCCTCATTTTCCGCGTCCCAGCCTGCCGAGCATGCTCGATGTCGTAACGCCGATCAGGATCGACAGGACGACGAGGAGGAAGGCGTAGGACAGGATGTTGGTCGACAGCCAATTGGCAGCAATCAGCCGGTAGTTGGCAATCGTACCGGTCTGCGAGGGAACGAAATCGAAGCGCGTCACCGGCACGCTTTCGACCTTGCCGGTCTTCGACGAATAGGTGGTGATATGGCCGGAGATTTGCGGCCAGTTCGCCTGCGAGGTCAGCGCTTCGGCGCCTTCGCGCAGATCCTTGGCGGATGGTGCGGTGACCAGCGTCCAGGTGCCGCCGCCTTCGGGGCTCGCTCCCTGGGCGACCATCATGGTCGCCACATTCGACGGCGCGAAGACTTCCTCCGCGCCGGGCACGAATTGCAGCGAGCTCAGCGAGATATCGAAGTTGCGGCGCATCCACTCCTGGAAGGCGGTCACCTGACCGCTCCAGGCGCCACCGCTGACTTTCGAGCGCCATTCATCGAAGGCTGCATTGGTATCCGTCTGCGCTGCCTGCGTGTCAGGCACCGGGCGCCATGAGGCCTGGCTCGCGGTCGCCACGTTGACCTGTGACAGCGCGGTCGCCGGAAGCTGCGAGATCGAGCCGATGAAGATCGCGTCGCGATCGCCGATCGTGCTTGGCGACGCCGAGGTTTCGATATCGATCGGGTGACCGGCGACGCTTGCCATCTGACCAAGCAGCGTGGCGGTCGCCGACAGCGTATCGGCATCGGCGCGGTCGATGAAGAGCGGCATCGGTCCGGTCAGCCGCCCGTAGGGATAGGCGGTGCCCGCCATTGCCGCGAGATTGGGCCGCTGGCCGACGCGGGCGAAATCCGGCATGTGGAATTCGGTGGTGTCGAACAGGGCGAAACGCGGCGTGCTGGCGGCCGTCGAGCCCGGCACGCAGGCGGCATCGTCCTTGGTCTGCAGGATCGCCTCAAGCGCCAGCTCGTTCAGGCCCGGCTTGAAGTGCCGCATGGTCACGCGGATCGGCAGATGGCGCAGGATGCCGCCGCCGGTCGAGGTGATCGGCACGGTCGAGGCGATGTTGCCGTTCACATAGATATCGATATGGCTGCCGGGCAGCACATTCTCGGTATAGGCGGCATCGAGCAGCACCGTCGCCTCGCCATAGGCATTGGCGTAGAAATCGGCGGGAACGGCGACGTTGAAATCGGTCCTGAACCGGCGGCCGGAGAATTCGGTGGTCTTGACGCCGAGCTGTTGGAAGCTGAGGCGGGTATCCTCGAACAGCAGCGGCGCATCCGGCGCCGTCCATCGCTGCGTCGTCAGTACGTCGCGGCGGACCGCTGGCGAACGGTCGGTCGGCGACACGATCGTATCGATCGCCGCCGAGATTGCCGGCCAGGACGGACCGCTGATAACGAGCACCGTCGCACCGGTCCGCGGATCGGTGGCGAAGGTGGCAAGCGGAGCAGCCTGAACGGCTGGCGGCAGCGCCGGGAAGTAAGGCGCAAGCTCGGCCGGCGTCCCGACGAGAACACTGAGCTTTCCGGCGCCACCTGCAGGCACGCGATCGGTGCTGAACGAGAAGGTCTGGTTCGGCATGCCGCTCAGCACAGAGAGGCCCTGGGTCAATCGCAGCAGCGGCTTGGTGGTGCCGGGCTGCTCAAGCGCCGGGACCAGCAGGTCGAATTCGGTCTTGCCGGCACCATCGACGCCGATCGCGCGGATCGCGTCGGTGCTCGAAAGTTTGGCGGCATCCTGTCCGGCGAAGCTGAAATAGGTCTGCGACGGATCGATGTTCGACCAGAGCTCATAGGTCGACTGGATGCTGCAATCGGTGCGGTGGCGCTGATTGGTCTCGAATGTCAGGAGATTGGCGCCTGGCTGCAGCAGCCCGCGCGGCACATCGAAACTGACGGAGGACTGGCTGTCGGGCGAGCCGACCTGCTGCTGGCCGACCGGCCGGTTGTTGATCAGCACCGTCAGCTGCGAGGCCTCGGGGGCGACGACGATCGAGTTCTGATAGGCGAAATTGAACTTTGCCGGTGCAGCCGCCTGCTCCGGCGTCAGATAGACGGTCCAGGACTTGCGGTCGTACTCGCCTTCAAGGCCGAACTTTGCTGCCGGTACGACGTAACGCACGACATTTCCGGCCGCACGCGCAGCCGAGGCCGCATCCGGCGCTGCCGCTTGCTGCGTTGCGGGTGCCTGCGGTGCGGGTTGCTGGACATTGACCGGCACAGCAGGAACAGGCGCTGCCGGAACAGGTCCCGGCACTGCGGCCGGTTGCGAAAAGACGGGCGGCGTTGCCGGAACGGCGGCCGTTGGCGCGGCTTGCGAGGGTGCTGCCGGGATGGGTGCGGCGGAGACAGGGGCCGCAGGAACGGGTGCCGGCTGTGGCGGAATGGCGGCTGGCTGCTGGGCGGGAAGCGTCAGCCGCGGCACCATCGGCTGCAGCCCCGTCGGGCGTTCACCGGACATGTCGAAAGGTGCAGGCGCCTGGGCGGTCTGCGCATAGGCGATCGCCGAGGCGCTGAGAAGCAGAGCGGAGGCAGCGGCAAGCTTCTTCATCAGCTGTTCGCCTTTGCCGTCTGCTGCTGCTGCGCCTGTTCGCGCTCCGGCCGCATGCTGCGGAAGAAGTAAACCAGGCCGCGGCTCGTCTGATAGAGCGACAGGCCGAGGAACCAGATGGTGCCGCGGATCAGCCCCGGATTGCGGCGGCGGCCCTGCTGGAACTGCGTCCACTGATCGGAATTGGCAAACATCAGGTCGGCGATCAGCCGGTGATCGAGCGCGCTCTTCGGAATGTACTGGCAGCCGACCGCGGTGATATCGCCCGAGGGCTCGATGTTGCGGACGATGAGCGGCAAGGTTTCGAGATCGGCGCCGCTATAGGGACGGAACCGGATCTCGCCTTCGGCGCCGATCGCCATCAGGTCGAGCTGCTTGTTGAACACATGCAGGCGAGCGCCATGGACCGAAACGTCCTCGATCGAGGCGGTGTACCATTTGCCGTTGACGCCGAGTTCGCAGCGCCGGTTGACGCGCACTCGCCGCGACGAGGAACGCTCGCCACGCTCGGAGACAACGCCCAGTGCACAGCCGGCCATGATCAGGTTGATGATGTTCCAGCCGCCGACGACGAGCGTCACGTCGGCCTTATAGGGCTCGGCATAGATGCGGTAGATGGTGATAATCAACGCGATGATCTGCACCGCGAAAATCACGAAGAACGGACGGCTGATTTCCGACAGTCGGCTGACGGCGATCGATTCGTCCTTCGCCGTCACCTTGAAGGTCGGCTTGCGTGGATTGAGCATCACCGAGACGACGGCGGGCAGCAGGTGCACGGTCTGCACATACTCGTAGAGCTCGGAAATCCATGGCCAGCGGAACGAACCATAGAGATAGTTCTGCATCATCAGGTTCACGAGCATGTAGGCCAGCGTATAGGCTAGGAACTCGCCGCCCGATGCGGTGAAGATTTCGAGATCGAAGAACAGGTAGAAGAGCGGCGCGAAGAGAAAGATCGTGCGCGGGAACGGGAAGAGCCAGAACAGCGTCGAGGACATGTAGCAGAGGCGCTGCGGGATCGTCAGGCCGCGCTTCAGGAGCGGGAAGCGGAAGCGCAGGATCTGCATCATGCCCTGCGCCCAGCGGCTGCGCTGGCCGATGAAGCTGGCGAAGGTGGCAGGCTGCAGGCCGGCGATCAGCGGCTTGTCGACATAGATCGAGTTCCAGCCGGTGCCGTGCAGCGCCAGCGCCGTTTCGCAATCCTCGGTGATGCTGATACCGGAGAAGCCGCCCTGGCTTTCCAGCGCCCGGCGGCTGAGAACCGCAGCAGAGCCGCAGAAGAAGGCGGCATTCCACTTGTCGAGGCCGCGCTGGATGATGCCGTAGAACATCTCGTTCTCGCTCGGCATGTTGTCGAAGGTGCGCAGGTTGCGCTCGAGGGGATCCGGATTGATGAAGAAGTGCGGCGTCTGGACCAGGAAGAGCTTCGGGTCGTCGTCGAAATAGCCGACCGTTTCCAGCAGGAAGTCGCGCGCCGGGGCGTGGTCGGCATCGAAGACGGCGATCAGCTCGCCGGTCGAGTGCTTCATGCCATTGTTCAGATTGCCGGCCTTGGCATGCTCGTTGCGCTCGCGGGTCAGGTATTTGACGTCGAGGTCTTCGCAGAGCTGCTTCAACTCGTTGTGCCGCGCGGCGGCGGCTTGAGCTTCGACGAGCTTGTTGGAATTGCGCTTCTGCAGCGTACCACCATCATCGAGCAGCCAGACATGCAGCTTGTCGGCCGGATAATCCATCGCCTTGGCGGCCGCTAGCGTGTTGGCCAGCAGATGCGCGTCTTCGTTATAGGACGGCACGAAGACATCGACATGCGGGTGGCGGTCATTGCGGGCAGCGCGCGACGGGCGCGGCGGCAGCGGCGTGGCGACGATGAAGAGGCTGAGCGCCAGCATGGCGACCGAATACATTTCGGCCAGATAGAGAAGCAGACCGGGAATGAAGTTCTCGAGCTGGTTGACCGGCGGCAAGGTGTTCGTCGTGCGCCAATAGACATAGCGCAGAACGATAGAGGTACCGAAGGCGAGCGCGATCAGGCGCCATGTCCCCTCGCCCTTCATCACCTTGATGATCGCCATGATGGTGACCACGGTGATGCTGGCGATGAGCTGCGTCTGCAGATTCACCGGCAGAGTGATCAATGCGATCACGCAGAGCGAGACAACCGCCCATATGAGGATGCTTCGGGCCTTATGCATCGACGTCCCTTCGAAATAACAAAACCGGGCCTGATGGCCCGGGCATGCCCGTCTATCTCCGGCAGGCGGCCGTCATGGCCGCATCGCCTATGCAGTCTGGCGAGGGGACGGCGACACTGCCTGCCCGCGCGGATTGTTGTGCGGGAGCCGCAGGCTGCGCTGGAGCGCCCGGGACGACCACCTGTGAACTCTGCGCCGGCGCATCCGGAAGCGGCACGCGCGGCCCGACCGGCGCCAGCTGCTGCACCACGGTCTGCGGTGCCGTGGCCGGCTGAGCCGCCACGACGGTGCGGCGCACGGCAACGCGGTTGACGGCCGGTGGTGCGGGCTCATAGCCCAGCGGCATCGACATCTGGCGATAACCGCCATCATCTGGATAGATCGGGCTGCCGGTCCGGCCGAGCGTCGGATCGGCGCCGCGGACATCGCCGTAAGGGTTCCAGATCTCGCCGTTCAGCGTACCGGTGATCGTATAGCCATACATGACGGCCAGCAGCTGCCGCTCGCTGGCGCGGGCGTCACACAGCCGGAGCTTGACCTGGATCATGCCGAAATTGCGCGCCTGGGTATGCGCCGCATGGCTGGACCGGATCTGCTGCCAGCCGTAGATGCAGGTATCGCCGCCGCGGCTGCGGCCGGAGGCGTAGGAGAACGGTCCGTAGCTGTTTTGCAGGAATGTCGTGTTGCGTGCCATCGCGACACCGGGCACCGCGCCAAAGGCTTCGCGCGACATCGCGGTTTCGCCGAGCATCTTGTAGCCGACGCCGCCGGTATCCGGATTGGAACCGCTGGCGCCGAGAAACTGAACCTTGAGAAAGTTCTGACCGGGAACGGAAGACGAGGTGAAGAGCGCCAGCGTCTGCTCGACACCGTTTCCGCGCTTGGTCTCGATGACGCTGACGATCGACGGGCCACCCGGCGGCGGCAGAACAAGCGCCTTTTCGCTGGCCACGGCCTCGGGCGCCGACGGCTGCTTGACGCTGCCGCTCGTCGAGGTACAGCCGGACATGACGCCCGCGACCGCAACGATCGATATCAGATTCAGCAAACGCATGTCAGGGAGCCGCCGTTATCGTCTTTCCTGTTCCCCAGACGGGGAGATTCGCGCGACGGTTTCTCGAATCAACGAGCCGCCCGCATTCAGGATGGAGTAAACGACGCTTATGGTTAATCACTTATTAATGGGATACGCAGACTTCGCATGGAGAGAAGTTACCCTGGCGATTTCGGACAGCGCCAAGCTGCGGGCGAATAATGTTTTTTAGTAACGCCTCAATTACCATTGCCGCGCTTGCTGGTTGAAATGCGCCGCCGCCGCACGCACATTGACACATATGCAGGAGGAGATGCGGAGGTTTCCATGAACGCGATCACAGAACGCGCGATGCACGATCCGGTCGCCCCTGACGAGGTCGATGTGCTGCAGGGCGTCTTCGATGCCATCATTGCGGAACGGCGCCTCAACAAGCAGAGCGTCGATGCGCTTCAGGTCGCCCGCGATGTGATCCGCTTCTACTTCGACGGCATTCACGACCACGACAC
Source organism: Rhizobium sp. 10N427 (assembly GCF_056394605.1). Taxonomy (NCBI): domain Bacteria; kingdom Pseudomonadati; phylum Pseudomonadota; class Alphaproteobacteria; order Hyphomicrobiales; family Rhizobiaceae; genus Rhizobium; species Rhizobium sp. 10N427. The sequence continues at coordinate 159,267 of NZ_JBFTID010000009.1, forward strand.
GTTGCTGGACATGGTGCGTGCGGAGCAAGCGGCGGGCTGAGTGTGGGGAACAACGAATATCCAGCGGCGTTTTGATCTCAGCTGGGTAGGAAAAGGAGTTCACACCATGCGCAAGACCATGCTGGCCACGGCCGCCGTACTTCTGACGGTCAGTTCTGCCGCGTTCGCGCAGAGCACTGTCATCGTCACCGATCCCGCGCCGACAGGCGCGATCGTGCTTCCAGGACAAGTCCGCACCTATGTGATGGAGCAGCAGGTGCCGTCGGTCGTCTATGACGGCGATGTCGTCGTCGGCACGACTCTGCCTGACACCGTCGAAGTCCACACCGTTCCGGATGCAGATGGCTATGCCTATACGGTGATCAACGATCGCCGCGTGATCGTGGAGCCCCAGACGCACCGCGTCATCCAGGTTCTCGAATAGCGCCTACAGAAAAGCGCGGGAGCAGATGCTTCCGCGCTTTAGACTTCCGTGGATCTAAATGATTAGCGGACCTGATCGAGCAGGCGCTTGCATTCCAGCAGATCATAGAGTGCTTCCTGAAGCAGGGCCCGATCTTCCTTGCCGACGCTGGATTTGCCGATCGATACGTCGGCCTGTTCGTCCTCGCCGCTCACGAAATTGAAGAAGCGGCGCGTAATCGGGGCTTTGGCGCGCCCGACCAGCTGATCCTCGTCGGCCATGCTGACCCGCGGCTCGGATGAGGCCCCTGCTCCATCCTTGGAACTCGCAGCCAGCGCCTCGACGCTCGCCAGATCGCCATGGGCGACCGAGACCACGAACTTGTTGCCATTGGTCTTCAGGAGTTTCTGCACACCCTTGATCGTATAGCCATGATCGTAAAGCAGATGCCGGATGCCCTTCAGCAGATCAACATCCTCAGGACGATAATAGCGGCGTCCACCGCCGCGCTTCATCGGCTTTATCTGCGGAAAACGGGTTTCCCAGAAGCGCAAGACGTGCTGCGGCAGATCAAGGTCATCCGCAACTTCGCTGATGGTTCGAAAAGCATCAGGGCTCTTGTCCAACGTCCTACTCCCTACGCGACCTCGGTGGCGGTCCAATCCGCGACTCATCATATTTCAACGGTTTGAAGCGTCGAATTCAAGTCACGTCTTCGCGTTCCCACAGATCGCGGGCAATGACATCAATGATTTATCGATTATGCACAGTGCCCGGGATGGGCTCAGGAGGCCGGATTGACGGGCTTCTGCTTCACCTTGCGAAGCGTATGCGCCTTGAGAATCCGGGTCTTCAGGACGTTTGACGCCTTGAAGGTCATGACGCGGCGGGGTGAAATCGGCACTTCTTCGCCGGTCTTCGGATTGCGGCCGATGCGCTCGTTCTTGTCGCGGACCTGGAATGTCGCGAAGGACGAAAGCTTGACGGTCTCGCCGCGGACGATGGCGTTGCAGATCTCGTCGATCACGGTTTCGACAAGCTCGGCGGATTCCGTTCGCGAGAGGCCTACCTTCCGGAAAACCGATTCCGCCAGGTCTGCTCGCGTCACTGTCTTTCCGGTCATGGTTTCCCCGCCCAAACTACAAAATATCTTATGAAAGCGAACAAAGACTATTTGTCTTGTGCCTTACGGTCAAGCTCTTGTTCGTCGCCAGTTTTTCGCGATTTATGCCGTTACCAGCGCAGCAGTACAGCGCCCCATGTGAAGCCGCCGCCCATGGCCTCCAGCATCACCAGATCGCCCTTCTTGATACGGCCGTCACCGGCCGCAACGGCGAGCGCCAGCGGAATGGAAGCCGCCGAGGTGTTGCCATGGAGATCGACGGTAACGACGACTTTTTCTGGGGCAATGTTCAGCTTCTTGGCCGAACCGTCGATGATGCGCCGGTTTGCCTGGTGGGGGACCAGCCAATCGAGATCGTCAGACGTCGTGCCGGTCGCCTCGAAGGCTGCGGTAATGACGTCGGTGATCATGCCGACAGCATATTTAAAGACCTCGCGGCCTTCCATGCGCAGTTTGCCGACAGTGCCGGTGCTCGACGGGCCGCCATCGACGAAAAGCTTGTCCTTGTGGGAGCCGTCAGAGCGAAGATGCGCGGTCAGAACGCCACGGTCCGAGGTCTTGCCCTCGCCTTCAGAGGCCTCCAGCACGATCGCGCCGGCACCATCGCCGAACAGAACGCAGGTGGTGCGATCGTTCCAGTCGAGAATGCGGGAGAAGGTTTCGGCGCCAATGACCAGCACGCGCTTGGCGAGACCGCCGCGAATATAGGCGTCCGCCGTCGTCACCGCATAAACAAAGCCGGTGCAGACAGCCTGAACGTCGAAAGCGAAGCCATGGCTCATGCCGAGACGGTTCTGGATGTTCACCGCGGTCGCCGGAAACGTGTTATCAGGCGTCGAGGTGGCACAGATGATGAGATCGATGTCGGCAGGCGTCAGGCCTGCATTGTCAAGCGCGGCACGCGCTGCGGCCTCGCCGAGCGACGACGTCGTCTCGCCCTCGCCTGCAACATAACGCTGGCGGATGCCGGTGCGCTGGACGATCCACTCGTCCGACGTATCGACAACGTCCTCAATGTCACGATTGGTCATTACGCGTTTCGGAAGTGCGGATCCGAACCCGCGAACCACTGAACGGATCATACTTGCTAAACCCCGTCGCTCACGCAGCTTCCGGCCCGATCGGGGGCAGCCGCTTGGCGTGATATTTCTTAAGATCGTTTTCTATTTTCTGATTGAGGCCATTCTTGGCCATGTCGTAACCGACTTCGATCGCGGCAGCGATGCCTTCGGCATTGGCGCCGCCATGGCTCTTGATGACGATGCCGTTGAGACCGAGGAACACGCCGCCATTGACCTTGCTCGGGTCCATCTTCTCGCGGAGGAGATCGAAGGCGCTCTTGGCAAGCAGATAGCCGATCCTGGCCATCAGCGTGCGCGACATCGCCTCGCGCAGCAGCGTGCTGATCTGCTTGGCGGTGCCTTCCGCCGTCTTCAGGGCGATATTGCCGGAGAAACCCTCGGTGACGACAACGTCGACCGTGCCCTTGCCGATATCGTTGCCCTCGACGAAGCCGGAATATTCGAGCGACTCGATGCCCGCTTCGCGAAGCAGACGGCCGGCTTCCTTGACTTCGTCCTGACCCTTGACCTCTTCAACGCCGACATTCAGCAGACCGACCGTCGGACGTTCGAGATCGAAAAGTGCACGCGCCATGGCGCCGCCCATCAGAGCGAAATCCATCAGCTGCTGCGCGTCCGCGCCGATCGTGGCGCCCACATCGAGAACGATGCTTTCGCCGCGCAACGTCGGCCAGATCGCGGCAATCGCCGGACGCTCGATATTGGCCATCGTCCGCAGACAGAATTTCGACATCGCCATCAGCGCGCCGGTATTGCCGGCCGAAACCGCAACATCGGCCTCACCGGTCTTTACGGCCTCGATGGACCGCCACATTGTCGAGACATAGCGGCCGCGGCGCAGCGCCTGGCTGGGCTTCTCGTCCATGCGGACGGCAAGCTCGCAGTCATGAAAAACAGACTTGTCGCGGAGTTTGGGAAAATTCGCCAGAACCGGATCGCACTGCTCTTTCAACCCGTAGAAAGCGAAGGAGATATCCGGATGCCGCTCCAATGCCTTTGCGGCACCTGGGATGACAACCTGGGGACCAAAGTCGCCACCCATGAGGTCGAGAGAAATTCTAATCACGCGTCCCTGATCCTTCTTTTCGCCGGGGAGGCGAAATTTCGGCCAAAATACCGGTTTTCGTAACGCTTACAACTCAAATATGTCAAATACCCAACGGGTATTCAGTCCTTCTTCCAGTCTTTCAGCGCAGCGAAGGGCGAAGGCTTCTTGTCCTTCTGGCCGTCATCTTCGATGTGTCCGGAAAACTCGATGCCAGCCTTGCGGGGATAGGGATCGATTGCCAGGGCGGCAAATTCGGTCACCACGGCGCCTGCATCGATACTGTCGCCGACGAAGGCTTCCGGCAGATCGGGACCATCCGGGTCCAGTACCATCTCGCCGGCATCATTGGCCGGGCGGCGGGCAAGCTTGGAATTTTCAGGCACGAAGATCTGCTCGAACTGCTCGTCGATATCTGAGGGCACCGGCTCGAGCGTGACGACGCAGGCCTGAACGATCTTGGCACGCACCCTGCCCTTGACGCGGATGCCGTCTTTTTTCCAGCGGTTGATCTGCAGCTCGGCACGCATTTCGTCGACCGCCAGGATATCCCAGCTTTCGGCCAGCGCCTTACGCTCCTTCTCGTCTGCCTCAAGGCGAACCTCGACGGGGTTGGCCGAGACATGGCCAACCTTCACGAGGTAGGAAAAGGGAATGGCGTCATCCTGATGTTTCATTACGTCCTCCTCAGACCGCTTCCGGCAGCGTTGCCGAGCCGGTGGCGATCTGGTCTTCGGATTGTCCGGACAGAGCAGCTTCGGCCTTGAACATCCAGCCGCTCAGTGCGCTCATATCTGCCGGGGCTTCCGTCTTCGGGTGGATATTGCGAGACAATGCCGTGGCAAGCTCCTCGCCATTTCCTGCGTCCATCGCCTTCGAATAGGCTTCGAGGCGCCCATAGAACATGCCGGCGAGTTTCTTCATGCGCTTCGGCACGCTGTTGTCGCCGATACCGAGCTCGCGGATCGAATAGTCGATATCCTGAAAGAAGGCATCGACGATTTCCTGGGCGATCTCTTGACCGCTGGTTCCCGATGCCCGGGTGCGGCGGAAGAACAGGATCATCACCAGCGACAGCATCTCGAAACGGCCCATGACCGTGTCGGGCACATTCATCGTCTCATAGAATTCGGGCATACGGGCCGCAGCCGTCAGCGTCGAATACTGCCGTTCGACGATCGCCTGATTGTTGTTTTTCTTACGAAAGAGCCCGAAGATCATTGTTTTTTCCGGAAATGCCTCATTCTTCACGCGGAGTTGCGTAGGCCGTGTTGCATGAATTCGAAAGCTGGTTTACCGAAGCAGGCGCGAATTGCAATGCCGAAGGTGGCCACTTTCGGGACAGCGCCCTTTCAGGGCTGCGACGCGGCGAATTGGGAGAATTCGACCCCGGAAAGGCCACAAAGGTTTTGCATCAGCGGTGCTCAAGCATGGCCCAAAGCCGCCTACCGATACTCAAGGGGAGTAGATGTCGTTGAAGAAACGGTATTTCAAGTCTGACGTAAAGTTCTTCAGCAGCGCGGCCATTGCGATCATGATTGCTTCAGCGGGACTGACGGGTTGCCAGACCGGCACCGTGCTGAACGGCGGCTATGTCGTCGATGCGGAGTCGCTCAACCTCGTTCCCGAGGGTTCCAGCCGCGAGCAGGTCCTGCTTTCGCTCGGCACGCCTTCGACGACCGCTACCTTCGACAACGAAGTCTTTTATTATATCTCGCAGCGCCGCACGCGCTCCGTCGCCTTCCAGAAGCTGAAGGTGGTGGACCAGACAGTTCTCGCCATCTATTTCGACAAGGACGGCGTCGTGGCGCGGCGCGCCAACTACACGCTCCAGGACGGCAAGGTGTTCGACACGATCTCGCGCGTCACGCCGACCGGCGGCCGCGAACTCACCTTCCTGCAGCAGGTTCTCTCGGGCGGCGCAGGCAGCGCGGCAAAGAGCCTGTTCGGCACACCGGATGGCAATCCTCAGAACCCGGCAAGCATCAAGTAAGACTGATATTGCATGAACAATTAAGAAACCCGCCGGATCGCTCCGGCGGGTTTCTTCGTTTCAGACTATCGCCTCCCCTTACATGCCGGCGAGGATCGCAAGCAGCAGAAGTGCGACGATATTGGTGATCTTGATCGCCGGGTTGACGGCCGGACCAGCGGTGTCCTTGTAGGGATCGCCGACGGTATCGCCGGTGACGGATGCCTTGTGGGCTTCCGAACCCTTCATATGGCGGTTGCCGTCCTTGTCGACGAAGCCGTCTTCGAAGGACTTCTTGGCGTTGTCCCATGCGCCGCCGCCCGAAGTCATCGAGATGGCGACGAAGAGACCGTTGATGATCACGCCGAGCAGAGAGGCGCCGAGCGCCGCAAAGGCCGAGGCTTTGGAGCCGGAGATCAGGAGAACGCCGAAGTAGACGACGATGGGCGCCAGAACCGGCAGCAGCGAGGGGATGATCATCTCGCGGATTGCGGCTTTGGTCAGAAGGTCGACGGCGCGGCCGTAATCCGGCTTTTCCGTGCCCTGCATGATGCCCGGCTTTTCGCGGAACTGCTTGCGCACTTCCTCGACGATGGCGCCCGCCGCGCGCCCGACGGCCGTCATGGCGATACCGCCGAACAGATACGGGATCAGGCCGCCGAACAGCAGACCGGCGACAACGTAGGGGTTCGACAGATCGAAGGAGATCGTGCCGATGCCTGCGAAATACGGATACTGGTCGCCATGGGCGGCGAAGTATTGCAGGTCGTTGGCATAGGCGGCGAACAGCACCAGCGCGCCGAGACCGGCAGAACCGATCGCGTAGCCCTTGGTGACGGCCTTCGTCGTATTGCCGACGGCGTCGAGCGCGTCGGTCGACTTGCGCACTTCAGGCGGCAGATGCGCCATTTCGGCGATGCCACCGGCGTTGTCGGTGACCGGACCGAAGGCATCGAGCGCGACGATCATGCCGGCAAGGCCGAGCATCGAGGTGACCGCAATACCGGTGCCGAACAGGCCGCCGAACTGGTAGGTTGCCAGGATACCGCCAACGATGACGATGGCGGGAAGCGCTGTCGATTCCAGCGAGACCGCAAGGCCCTGGATGACATTGGTGCCGTGACCGGTCACCGATGCCTGGGCGATCGAGACGACCGGGCGCTTGCCTGTGCCTGTGTAGTACTCGGTGATAACGACGATCAACGCCGTGACCACAAGACCGACAAGACCGCAGATGAAGAGGTTCGTGCCGGTGATCTCATGCCCGGCAACGGTGCCGAGCGAACCCCAGCCGACTGTCAGTGATGTGGCAATACCGAGACCGACGATCGACAGCAGGCCGGTCACGATCAGACCCTTGTAGAGAGCGCCCATGATCGAGCCGTTCGAGCCGAGCTTGACGAAGAAGGTGCCGATGATCGAGGTGATGATGCAGACGCCGCAGATCGCCAGCGGATAGATCATCGCTGACTGCAGGATGGGCGCCCCGGCAAAGAAAATGGCGGCAAGCACCATGGTGGCGACGACCGAGACAGCATAGGTCTCGAACAGGTCGGCCGCCATGCCTGCGCAGTCACCGACATTGTCGCCGACGTTATCGGCGATCGTGGCCGGGTTGCGCGGATCATCTTCCGGGATACCCGCTTCCACTTTACCGACGAGGTCGCCGCCGACGTCAGCACCCTTGGTGAAGATGCCGCCGCCCAGACGGGCGAAGATCGAGATCAGCGATGCACCGAAGCCGAGCGACACAAGCGCATCGATGACCTCGCGCGATCCGGATTCATGACCGAGAATGCCTGTCAGGACGTAATAATAGATCGACACGCCGAGCAGCGCGAGACCGGCAACGAGCATACCCGTGATGGCGCCGGACTTGAAGGCGATATCGAGGCCAGCCGCGAGGCTGTGGGAGGCGGCCTGAGCCGTGCGCACATTGGCGCGGACGGAAACGTGCATGCCGATGAAACCGGCAGCGCCTGAAAGCACGGCGCCGATCAGAAAGCCGATCGCGGCCGTCCCGGAGAGAAGCAGCCATGCTGCAATGAAAACAACGATACCGACGACCGAAATCGCCTTGTACTGACGCGTGAGATAGGCCTGTGCGCCTTCGCGGATATAGCCCGCGATTTCTTGCATGCGGCTATTACCCTGATCGGCGGCCAGCACCGAACGGGTCGTCCAGATGGCGTAGACCACCGAGAGCAGACCGCATGCGATTACGCATAAAAGAATGTTCATTTCGCTCTTTCCTCCAAAAGTGCTGCCGGTGCACTTCTCCGCCCCGACCACGAACGCAGCCGAATCGTCTTCTCTCCTCAGAAACGCTCTAGCTTTGCGTGCGGAGATTGCTTGGTGGAAAACACGACGTCAAGACCGCAGAGGCTAAAACCCTTGCAGCACAATGGATTGAGCGATTTGGTCCGATGGAGGTTAAAGAAGCTTACTTCTTGGTGTCGCCGCGTACCTGCTTGGCAATGCGATCGAGAACGGCGTTGACGAGCTTCGGCTCGTCATCCTCGAAGAACGCCTGGGCGATCTCCATATACTCGGTGACGATGACGGCGACGGGAACGTCCTTGCGGTCGGTCAGCTCGAAAACGCCGGCGCGCAAGATTGCACGCACGGTGCTGTCGAGGCGCGACAGCGCCCAGTCGTCCTGCAGCGCGGACGCGATCAGCGGGTCGAGGCGCAGCTGTTCACGCACGACGCCCGAGACGATGGAGCGGAACCACGACGGATCAGCCTTGAGATAGGTTTCGCCGTCGATTTCCTGGCCGAGGCGATGCGCCTCGTATTCGGCGACGATCTCCAGAACGCCGGTACCGCCGATATCCATCTGATAGAGCGCCTGAACGGCAGCAAGACGCGCAGCGCCCCGCTGGTTTGCCGCCTTTACCTGACGCTCCGGAGTTTCATTGCTCATTCAAGCCCACCCAGTTTCTTCTTCAGCTCGATCATCGTGAGAGCTGCACGGGCGGCAAAACCGCCCTTGTCCTTGTCGGAGCGGCGGACGCGTGCCCAAGCCTGCTCGTCGTTTTCAACCGTCAGAATGCCGTTGCCGATGGCAAGCGACTCGCTGACGGCGAGGTCCATCAATGCGCGCGACGACTCATTGGAGACGATATCGAAATGATAGGTTTCGCCGCGAATGACCATGCCGAGGGCGACAAAGCCGTCGTACAGCACGCCGCCATTATCTGCGCCGTCGAGCGCCATGGCAATCGCCGCCGGAATTTCCAGCGCGCCGGGAACCGTCACCACGTCGAAGGTCGCGCCGGCTTCCTTCAGCGCGAAGCTCGCACCTTCGAGGAGTGCGTCAGCCATGTCGTCGTAGAAGCGTGCTTCAACGATCAAAATGTGGGGAGCATCGGCCCGCGCCATGTGTCACCTTCGGTTTTAGAGAACTCGCCATGCGGCAGGCCGCGGTCAAAACATGCCTTCGCGCGAATGGCAAGCAAATTCCGATCATGGCTGAAATGCAAAACCTGAAATCCTTGCAAGTGCATAGAACAAAGCCATGCTGCAGCGCATCAACATGCACTTTCCACCGCCCCGAATAAGGCATAAAAAAGGCAAGGAAGATGAAGAATAATTAACGCGATTTCAGTGACTTAAGCCATTGAAGGGGCGGCTTTGGCGCCCCAATTCCTTTCTCGTAACGCCGACGATCCCCTGCACGACAGCCGACCGTCCGGGCAGATGAAAGGATACTACCATGAACCGCGTTGCCAAACTCGCCATCGTTTCCGCTCTCTCCTCCCTCGCCTTTGCCGGCGTCAGCCGTGCGGAAAGCCTTGGGATGAACTCCGCCCCCGGCATCGAGCAGACCCTGCGCTCGTTCCAGGGCAACTTCGCCGTCCAGCAATATCAGGACTGGCGCAACATCGACAGCATGGACCAGTTCGGCCCGCGCTCGGCCCCGATCCGCGATGCTCAGGAAGTCCACCAGATCCAGGCCTCGATCGACGCCAACAGGAGCCTTACCCGAAAGCTTGCTGATCAGGGCATCAGCGTCAACAACGTCATCAACGTCGAACAGGCGGCCGATGGCAGCCTGACGATCTTCACCGATTGACATCAACCACGACCAGGGAAAGGCGGCGTGCTGAGCCCCGCCTTTCCCTATATCTCTATTCCCGCTCTTGAAAACCACTGCCGAATGATGGTCTGTTGCCCGCCAAGGGAGACAAAACATGCCATCAGAAAAGACGACACCGGTTATCAACCCGGCCACCCTCGAACTCGATCATTGGACACAAGGCACGCTTTACGAAAGCACCGATATTTCCTTCGGCAAGCTTCTCGGCCTTTCCAATCTCGGCATCAGCTATAATGAAGTGCCGCCAGGCAAATCGGGTTGCCCCTTCCACAATCATCATGTCGAAGATGAGCTGTTCATCGTTCTCTCCGGAAGCGGCGAATACCGCTTCGGTGCCGAACGGCACGCGATCTCCAAAGGATCGGTTCTCGGCGCACCGGCCGGCGGCCCCGAGACGGCGCATCAGATCCTCAATACCGGGAGTGAACCGCTGATCTACATGGGCGTCTCGACCATGTCGCCGACGGAGATCGTCGAATATCCCGACTCCGGCAAGTTCCTGGCCAAGACCCGCAAGGATGGCGGCTACCCGAGCTTCCGGGTCATCGGCCGCACCGATGAAAGCCTGGACTACTGGCATAACGAGCCTGGCGCATAAAAACAGAAAGCGATTTTCGATGTTGAATATTCCGACGATCGAGACGGAGCGCCTGATCCTGCGCCCGCACCGCAAGACCGATTTCGAAGCCTATGTCACCTTCTGGGCTGACGAGGACGTGGTGCGCCACATCACCGGCGTGCCGAGCACACGCGAACAGACTTGGGCGCGGCTGCTGCGCGCCACCGGCATGTGGCACCATATGGGCTTCGGCTTCCTGGCCATCGAGGAAAAGGAAAGCGGCCGCTTCGTCGGCGAATGCGGCTTTCTCGAAACCCGCCGCGAGATGACGCCCTCGATCGAGGGCACGCTGGAGACCGGCTGGGCGCTGTCGCCGAACTTCCATGGCCGCGGCTATGCGAGCGAAGCGCTGCAGGCGATGATCGCCTGGGCCGAGCAGCGCTTTCCTGACATGGAGATGACCTGCATCATCTCGCCGGAAAACGCGCCGTCGATCCGCCTTGCGGGAAAGCTCGGCTTCCGCGAAGTGACGCGCACCGATTACAACGGTGAGATCATTCTCTTTTCGCGGACGGAAACTCTGCCAGCCTAGCGGCGTAGCGGGCCATGGTATCGACTTCGAAATTGACGAAGTCGCCCGCCTTGCGCTCGCCCCAGGTGGTCACTTCGAGCGTGTGGCGGATCAGCAGCACATCGAAATCGGTGCCATCGACGGCATTGACCGTCAGCGAGGTGCCATCGAGGGCGATCGAGCCCTTGGGAGCGACGAATTTCGCCAGATGCTCCGGCGCCCGCAGGCGGTAGCGGGTGGCGTCGCCTTCGGCGGTCACCGAGAGGATTTCGGCCTTGCCGTCGACATGGCCGGAAACGATATGGCCGCCGAGTTCATCGCCGATCTTCAGCGAGCGCTCGAGGTTGACCCGGCTACCTTCCTTCCAGGTGGCGATCGTCGTCAGCCGCAGCGCCTCTTCCCAGGCCTCGACCTCGAACCAGCGGCCGTTGCTGCCTTCGGCGGGCAATCCCGTGACTGTCAGGCAGACGCCGGAATGCGAGATCGATGCGCCCATGTCGATGGTCGCAGGATCGTAACTCGTGGCGACGCGCAGCTTGACGCCCTCGTTCATCGCGGAAACGGATTCTATCCTGCCCATATCGGTAACAATGCCGGTGAACATCAAAGCTCTCTTTCGTATTCGTCCATTCGGTCGGGCCCGAATGCAAATGTGCCCCTCAGGGCGAAACCGGATGGCATATCGGTCTTCGTCACCGGCGATTCAATACCATCGGCGCCGATCACCACATCGCCCTGGTAGAGCTGGACGCGATCGACGAGGCCGGCGTCGAGGAAAAGCTTTGCCGTCCGGGCGCCGCCCTCGACGATCAGCGAGGAGATGCCGCGGGATGCGAGCGCCGGGAGCAGGACTTCCGGGTGGTAGGGGTTGCAGTAGAGGATTTCGATGCCGAGAGCTTCGAGGGCGGTGCGGCGGGAGTCCAATTCGCTGGTGTCAGTGGTTGGGTTACCCCCCTCTGCCCTGCCGGGCATCTCCCCCACAGGTGGGGAGATTGGCTGGGCGGACCCACTCGTTCCAGCTTCGATTGTTTGGGGAGATGCTATCCGAGAGTCGATCTCCCCCCTTGAGGGGGAGATGTCCGGCAGGACAGAGGGGGGTGTTCCCTCGACGACAGCCAGATCCGATAGCTCTTCCCGCGCCACCACGATCACCGGCACATCCAGCGCCGTCAGCGCCAGCTTGCCGGTCACCGGCAGCGACAGCATGGGATCCAGCACGATGCGCACCGGCGAGCGGGTCTCCTGCCCGGCGATCCGCACCGTCAGTTCCGGATCGTCGGCAATCGCCGTGCCGATGCCGATCAATATCGCATCCGACTCCGCCCTGAGTTTCTGCACCTCGGCGCGCGCTAGCGGCCCGGTGATCGCCACCTGCCCCGCGCCCCGGCGGCCGATCATGCCGTCGGCGGAAACCGCAAGCTTGAGAGTCACATAGGGCCGCTTCTTCGTCTGGCGTGTGAGATAGGCGGCGAGCGAGCGCCTGCCCTCCTCTTCCAGAACGCCGGTATCGACGGTGATGCCGGCATCCTCAAGCATGGCGATGCCGCGGCCGGACACGCGCTCGTCGGGATCGGTGACGCTGATCACCACGCGGGAGACGCCCGCCGCAATCAGCGAATTAGCGCAAGGCGGTGTCTTGCCGAAATGCGAGCAGGGTTCGAGCGTCACATAGGCAGTGGCGCCCTCGGCGCGGCTGCCTGCCTCGGCAAGCGCCTGCGGCTCGGCATGCGGGCGGCCGCCTATAGCCGTGGTGCCGCGGCCGACGATCTCGCCGTCCTTGACGACAACGCAGCCGACAGACGGATTGGTCGCGGTCTGGCCAAGATGCAAAAGGCCGAGGCGGATCGCCTCGGCCATATAGCGTTCGTCATCTGTCGAAGTGCTCATCGCTCAGCTGTCCAGCGTATCGCGGCCGATCTTGGCGTTGATCTCCGAGATGACCTTTTCGAAATCCTCGGCATGCGAGAAATCGCGGTAGACGGATGCATAGCGGACGAAGCCGACGTCATCGAGGCTTTTCAGCGCCTCCAGCACCTGCAGGCCGATGGCCTCGGAGCTGATTTCCACTTCGCCCGAACTTTCGAGACGACGCACGATTCCGGAAACCGCCCGCTCGATCCTGTCGCGATCGACCGGGCGCTTGCGCAGCGCGATCTCGAAGGAGCGAACCAGCTTGTCACGGTCGAACGGCACCTTGCGGCCGGTCTTCTTGACGACCATCAGCTCGCGCAGCTGCACGCGCTCGAAGGTCGTAAAGCGGCCGCCGCAATCGGGACAGATACGCCTGCGGCGGATGGACGTGTTGTCCTCCGCCGGGCGTGAATCCTTGACCTGTGTGTCTTCCGATCCGCAGAATGGGCAGCGCATGCGCTATCCTTAGCCGATGTAATCGTACATTGGGAAGCGGTTGGTGAGGTTCATCACCTTGTCCCGCACGGCGGCTTCGACACCGGCATTGCCTTCGTCGGAATTGGCGGCCTTCAGGCCGTCGAGAACCTCGACGATCAGCTTGCCGATTTCCTTGAATTCCGCTTCCTTGAAGCCGCGGGTCGTACCGGCAGGCGCGCCGAGGCGCACGCCCGAGGTGACGAAGGGCTTTTCAGGGTCGAACGGAATGCCGTTCTTGTTGCAGGTGATGAAGGCGCGGCCGAGCGCCTGTTCGGCGCGCTTGCCCGTCGCGTTCTTCTTGCGAAGGTCGACCAGCATCAGGTGGTTGTCGGTGCCGCCGGAAACGACATCGAGGCCGCCGGCGATGAGCGTCTCGGCAAGCGCCTTGGCGTTCTTGACGATCTGTGCCGCGTAATCCTTGAACTCGGGCTGCAGCGCTTCGCCGAAGGCAACTGCCTTGGCAGCGATGATGTGCATCAGCGGACCACCCTGGAGACCCGGGAAGACGGCCGAATTGAACTTTTTCGCCAGATCCTCGTCATTGGTGAGGATCACGCCGCCGCGCGGGCCGCGCAGCGACTTGTGGGTCGTGGTCGTGGCAACGTGGCAATGCGGGAACGGCGACGGATGCTGGCCACCGGCAACGAGACCGGCGATGTGGGCCATATCGACCATCAGATAGGCACCGACGCTGTCGGCGATCTCGCGGAAACGCTTCCAGTCCCAGATGCGGGAGTAAGCGGTGCCGCCGGCGATGATCAGCTTCGGTTTGGTTTCCTCGGCCTTGCGGGCGACTTCGTCCATGTCGAGCAGGTTGTCGCCTTCGCGCACGCCGTAGGACACAACGTTGAACCACTTGCCGGACATGTTGACAGGCGAACCGTGCGTCAGGTGACCGCCCGAATTGAGGTCGAGACCCATGAAGGTGTCACCCGGCTGCAGCAGCGCCAGGAAGACGGCCTGGTTCATCTGCGAACCGGAATTCGGCTGAACGTTGGCGAAGTTGACGCCGAAGAGCTTCTTGGCGCGCTCAATCGCCAGTTCTTCGGCGATGTCGACGAACTGGCAACCACCGTAGTAACGCTTGCCCGGATAACCTTCGGCATATTTGTTGGTCATGATCGAGCCCTGGGCTTCCAGAACCGCACGGGAAACGATGTTTTCCGAGGCGATGAGTTCGATCTCATGGCGCTGGCGGCCGAGCTCCTTGCCGATCGCGCCGAAGATCTCAGGATCGGTATCGGCGAGCGAACGATTGAAGAAGGTCTGTGTGGAAGCATTGGTCATGGCGGGCTCCTCAACTTGAATGGCCGCAGCTTTAGCCTTCCGTTTGCGCCAGAGCAATACGAAGAACGACATTTGCTGGGCAATCTACGCGCGGGGTGTTGAGGCAGCCAGTATTGGGCCGAAAAGGCGCCCTCAGCGCCCGGAGCCCCCTCACCCTACCCTCTCCCCGAGGGGAGAGGGGAAGTTGGCGCTGCGGCTCTGGCGTCCCTTCTCCCCAGCGGGGAGAAGGTGGCCCGCAGGGCCGGATGAGGGGGCCACACGTGCCGACGCCAAACAAAAAGGCCGCGCAATCGCGCGGCCTTTCCAAACTCAAAACACCAGCCCCTTACTGAACCGGCTGTTCCGTCGTCGCCGTCGTATCCAGCGCCAGTTCGGCATTGCCGTCCATCTGGTAGATGTCGTCGCGGAACTGGACGACGCCGTCGGGCATGCCCCAGGCGGAGATGTAGACGAAATAGACCGGGACTTCTTCAGAGAGCTTGATCGGCGTGTTGACGCGGCTGGCGATGACCTGTTCCATCTGCTGGCGCGGCCAGCCGGGGGTTTCGCCAAGCAACCAAGTCGTCAGGTCGCGGACGTTCTGGACGCGGACGCAGCCCGAGGATTCGAAGCGCATCAGCTTGTTGAACAGGCCCTGTTGCGGCGTGTCGTGCATATACTCGCCGTTCTTGTTGTAGAAGTTGATCTTCGTCGAGGCCATGGCGTTGATCTTGCCCGGGTCCTGACGGAACATCAGGTTGGGGGCCTTCTCGGCGTTCCAGTCGATGGTTTCAGGCGCCACTTCGGTGCCCTTGCCGTCGATCAGGCGAATGTTGTTGCGCGTCAGATAGGTCGGGTCCTTGCGCATCAGCGGCACGATGTCCTTTTCGACGATCGAGCGCGGCGCGGTCCAGTAAGGATTGAGGATGACCTCGTAGATCTTCGAATTGACGAGATGGGTCGGGCGGCTCAGGCGGCCGACGATGGCGTTGTGGCGGGTGGCGACGGCGCCATCCTGAACGGCTTCGACGTAAGCTGCCGGAATATTGACCATGACGTGACGGCGGCCGAGCTCTTCCGGGAAGGTCTGCAGGCGGATCAGGTTGGTGTTCAGCTGCTGCAGGCGGACATCGACCGGAATGTTCATCGCCTTCAGCGTGAACTCGCCGATAACGCCATCGGACGGCAGACCGTGACGAGCCTGGAAGCGCTTGACGGCACCGTCGACATAAGAATCGAACGAGGACGACATGCCGGCTTCCTGCGGAAGGTCACCGGTGGCGAAGAGACGCTGGCGCAGCGCCTGGACCGACTGATCGGTGACGCCGAGCTGCAGGCGCTGGTCGGCAGGCGGATTGACCGTCGGCCAGCCGCCGGCAGATGCGATCTGCTGGTACTGGGCGATCGCCTGCTGCATGCTGGAAACGGATTGGGGACCGAGGATCGGCGTATTCGAAACGATGGCGTTGGCGGTGCGCGATGCGGCCTTGGCATCGAACTGATCATCCCAGTCGCCGCGGCGCGGCGCGTTGATCAGCGCATCGACGGCCGTCTGCGCCAATGCCGGGGCGGCCAAGGCGCTGACGCCGAACGTGGCCGCGGAGGCCAGAAATGCACGGCGCGAGAGAGCTTCAATTCCGTTTTTCTTCGACATAGTCCCAACCAATGAATGCCGCAGGCTTGAGAGGAAACCGCGGGCTTTGCGAGTCACTGCGCGATAACGCAGACCACTATCATTCCGTTCTCCGGCGCATCACAAAATTTCCGCCACCGGGCATCACAAGATTGCGAGCCGGAAACGTGAAGGCGTGAAATACTGTCTGAGGGCGCCGTCTACCGTCTTTCCGCTGCCATACCAATATGGCCAATTCGTGTCGCCTGCCCTCTCGAAGACCTACCGGCGGTAGGCTCAAGGCGGGTGAACGGCACGGACCAAACCATATCAATGCGTAAACGGTGCTGGTTAATAACGGCTAAAAAACGGCCTGAATACAGGCGATTACGCTTGGGTGGCATGCGTTGCAAAGATGACACGCTGGTGGTGAGTGGGGAAGCACGCGCAGGAAGGGGCGTGACCGGCGAGCACATTCAACTGTATTCTTTCAGAGCCGACGGCTAAACTGTAGAGCGCCCAATGTTGGAATTTTTGAAAGAACTGTTGCAAGCCACTGTCGCTTTTCTCCCGAATGTGACTTTCGACAAGGGTAGAGCCACGCACAGGACTTTAATCGCCCTCTACGCGACAATCATAGAGCTTGCGGATAGCGCTGTCGTGTTGCTCGAAAACGACCGTTGGACTGGCGTCAACCATCTCCTAAGGTCTGCATTCGAAGCGCACGTCGATCTGATTAATCTGGCTAACGAAGAAACTTACATCGACCAGATGATGGCTAGCTTTCACAAAGAATGGATCAAGTTCACCCAAGAAGGGCTCAAAGGAGAGAATCCATTTTTGCTGTTCAAAGAAAACCCAGAAGCCCTTGAACAGCTTGCTTATCATAAAAATGAGTTGGCAATCATCGAAGCAAGAGGGCCGATCCTTAAAATCTTTGAACGATTCCAGAGGGCCGGAATGTTCAACGAATACCGGTCAATGTATCACAGCCTCTGCCAAGAAACTCACAATAACGTGCGTGCGCTGCTGGACAGGCATTTCCGAGTTGAAGAAGGCGTTGGCTTGGTAGAGGTGGTGATCTTCGAAGAAGTAGAACCGCACTCATTGGCTGCCTCGCTTGACTGTTTCATCGCCATTGTAAATGGATCCAATAGCATCATTCACAGCTACTTTTCTTCGGACGTTCAGCAACAAGTGGAAGAATTCCATAAGCGTCGAGCTGAGAACGTCGAAAACTGGTTCAAGAATTCCTAGGCTCTCAAACACAGCAAAGCTCGTACCCGAGGGTTCTTTCAGACACAGACCAATCTGCACAGAAACGGACCTAACGGGGCGCCTTCTCTCGCCCCGTTAGGTCCGTTTGCCACTTTGAATTGTTACCGAGCCATCGGGAATAACGGCTCAGGAACTTAGAGGCGATACATGATGCTGTCGTTCCAGAAGCGGTCGAGGCGCTGCAGGAGCTTGTTCATCTGGGTGAATTCGTCGGTGCCGATGCCGCCGACCTTGTCGATCGAGGTGATGTGGCGCTCGTAGAGCTTGGCGACCGTCTCGGCGATCTCGGTGCCGGTTTCCGTCAGGCTGATGCGGACGGAGCGGCGGTCGATGCGCGAGCGCTGGTGGTTGATGAAGCCGAGGTCGACGAGCTTCTTGACGTTGTAGGAAACGTTGGAGCCCAGGTAGTAACCGCGCGAGCGCAGCTCGCCGGCGGTCAGTTCCGAGTTGCCGATATTGAAGAGCAGGAGAGCCTGGATGGCGTTGACGTCGCTGCGGCCCTGACGGTCGAACTCGTCCTTGATGACATCCAGAAGACGGCGGTGAAGACGTTCAACAAGATGAAGGGATTCCATGTAAAGATCACGGATGTCCTGGTCCTGCTGGTCACGGAAGTTCGATACCGCCTGCGGCTTGATTTTCGTGTTCATGATGACTGCCTCACTGTTTGTTTGGCGGTGTTGGTTTTCTTCCCGCCTTGAGACAGACCCTATCGAATACAAATAAAATTCTACTTAAACTGCAGGCTTAACAGCACCTTACCGGAAACCCCCCGTTGTATCAGGGTAAATCAACGCTTACCTGACGGCGCTGCCTGCGCTTCTCAAACCACAATGCGATACGGAAAGCCAGGTACATCAGGGCCACCAAACCATGTGTCAAAACAATGAGTTTGTTGGAGCCGAAGATCTCCGGCAGGACGCCGTGCATCAGCACCTGCAGGCCTGCGGCGAGCACCCAGACGACCGGTCCCCAGGAGACCGTCAGCCATAGGCCCAGCGAGGCGACGGGGAAGACGACGGCCAGCGTCGTGGCGCAAACCTTCCAGGGCAGACTGAGCAGATCGAAGCGGCCGGCGCCAACAAGCGAGTAGCCGACCAGCATTCCCCAATATTGCAGGCCGAACCAGAAGCAGGTGATCGCCACCAGCCTCAGGAAGAGGATGAACATCAGGTCGGTCAGCGTGCGTTTCGGCAGGGCCGGAGAATCATTTTCCATGGGGCGGACTTTATGTTTGCCTTCTGCACTTCGCCAGACGGGATCAGGCGGCGCGGCCAATCGTCCGGTTTGGATTTCGAAGATGGCATGATAATGAGCGCGCCAGCAAATGGAATGGCCAGGGACAAGACAATGCAGGACAAGACCCACCTCGTCGACGACATTACCGGACACCGCCGCATGCGCCGCAACCGCAAGGCCGACTGGACGCGCCGGCTGGTGCAGGAAAACCGGCTGACGGTGGACGATCTGATCTGGCCGGTCTTCGTCGTGCCCGGCAACGGCATCGTCGAGCCGATCCCGGCCATGCCCGGCGTCAACAGGATGAGCGTCGACAGGCTGGTGGAAGCCGCGAAGGAAGCGGCCGATCTCGGCGTTCCCGCGATCGCCACTTTCCCGAATATCGAGATGGAGCTGCGCGACGCCACCGGCTCGAACAGCCTCGAGGTCAACAATCTCATCAATCAGGCGACGATCGCGCTGAAGAAGCATGTGCCCACTATCGGCGTGATCACCGATGTGGCGCTCGACCCGTTCACCAGCCACGGCCATGACGGCATTCTGCGCGACGGCGAAATCGTCAACGACGAGACGGTCGATCAGGTGGCGCGTGCGGCGGTAATGCAGGCCGATGCCGGTTCCGACATCATCTCGCCCTCCGAAATGATGGACGGGCGCATCGGCGCCATCCGCTACGCGCTGGATGCGGCCGGCCACCAGAATGTCGGCATCATGAGCTATGCGACGAAATTCGCCTCCGCCTTCTATGGTCCCTACCGCGAGGCGATCTCGACCGGCGGCCTGCTGAAAGGCGACAAGAAGACCTATTATATCGACCCCGCCAACGGCACCGAGGCGATCCGCGATGCGGCACTCGACGTCGAGGAAGGCGCGGACATGCTGATGGTCAAGCCCGGCCTGCCCTATCTCGACATCTGCTGGCGGATGAAGGAAGCCTTCGGCCTGCCGACCTTCGCCTATCAGGTGTCGGGCGAATATTCGCAGATCAAGGCGGCGGCGGCGAACGGCTGGATCGATGGCGACCGGGCGATGATGGAGACGCTGCTCGCCTTCAAGCGCGCCGGCTGCGACGGGATCCTGACCTATTTCGCGATCGAGGTCGCGCGCAAGCTCGCCAAAGGCTGAAAATCGCGCATCATTGCATCTCCGGCCGCCGACACCATATCAGTGGCATCGTTTTTCAAAGGAGACCTCGATGAGCCTGAACCCCAATCCCGTCTACGCCGCACCGGACGACTGGCGCGCCTATAGCGGGACGCTCAGCCGGCGGGTCTTTGCGTTCATCCTGGATTACATCATCGTGCTGCTGCTGTGCATTCCGGCGGCGGTCGTGCTGTTCTTCCTGTCGATCGTGACGCTCGGCCTCGGCTTCTTCCTCTATCCGGCGCTCTTCGTGCTGGTGGCCGGCATCTACTTCGGCCTGACGGTCGGCGGCCCGGCGCAGGCTTCGCTCGGCATGCGGGCGATGGGCATCCAGATGATGCGCGTCGACGGACGTCCGCTCGATTTCCTGACGGCGATCGTTCACCTGGCACTGTTCTGGATCCTGAACTCGGTGCTGACGCCGCTGATTCTTCTGGTCGGCCTTTTCACCGAACGCAGCCGGATGATTCACGACTTCCTGGTCGGTACCGTGACGGTGCGCACCAACTGATTACGGAAATAAAGTCCCCGGCTGGCCTTTGCGTGCCAGTTCGGGGCGCCATATCAAATATCTACGACAAAATGATAGCGCGGAGAAACCGGCCGCGCTGTTGACGTTTTTTATTCTTAAGTCATGCTCTCAAGATTGACGGTCACCGAAGGAACCATCCGCGTCAGATGAATACGCAGACCACGCCATCCCCTCAGTTTTATCTGACGGCACCGGCTGCATGCCCGTATCTGCCGCAGGAGATGGAGCGCAAGGTCTTTACGCATCTGGTCGGCCCGCGCGCGGCCGAGATGAACGATATCCTGACGCAAGGCGGTTTCCGCCGCTCCCAGAACATCGCCTACCGCCCGGCCTGCGAAGCCTGTCGCGCCTGCGTCTCCGTGCGCATCCTGGCGCAGGAGTTCCAGCCGACGAAATCGATGACGCGGGTGATGGGCAATAACAGCGATCTGATCGCCACCGAATTTCCGGCCCAGCCGTCCAGCGAGCAATATTCGCTGTTCCGCCGCTATCTCGACTATCGCCACCAGCAGGGCGGCATGTCTGACATGACTGTGCTCGACTATGCGATCATGGTGGAGGACACCCACGTCAACACCCGCATCATCGAATACCGCAAGCGGGAGGAAGGCTCCGGCCTCGAGACCCGTCCGCGCGGAGAACTGATCGCCGCCGCACTCACGGATACGATGAGCGACGGCCTGTCGATGGTCTATTCCTACTTCAACCCCGACTACGACCGCCGCTCGCTCGGCACCTACATGATCCTCGACCATGTGAAGCGCACCAAGGCGCTCGGCCTTCCCCATGTCTATCTCGGCTATTGGGTCCAGGGATCGCGGAAGATGGATTACAAGACCCGCTTCCAGCCACAGGAACATCTGACGCCGCGCGGATGGGAGCGTTTCGATTCATCAGTGCTTGCCGAGGGCGGCACGGATTAAGACACTCCCGATCGCTTGTGCGGTCACAGTGCATTAATCGCGGGCGCGAGGCCTTCACATTGGAGGCAGCGCGGATTTGCATGGAAAAATACAAAACCGCGCTTAAGCGTTTGGCCGACAGCTAGCTCGCTAGCCGGTCGACCTGATCGACTTCCCGTTCCAGACCTTCCATCACATGCGCCCAGCCCTGACGGGTCTTCTCCTCATGGGC
This sequence comes from Rhizobium sp. 10N427, assembly GCF_056394605.1. Lineage (NCBI taxonomy): Bacteria > Pseudomonadati > Pseudomonadota > Alphaproteobacteria > Hyphomicrobiales > Rhizobiaceae > Rhizobium > Rhizobium sp. 10N427. The sequence continues at coordinate 180,716 of NZ_JBFTID010000009.1, forward strand.
GGCCCATTCCGAGCACATTTCGTGCGTCAGCGTCAGGCGGCAGCCGCTGCCCAGCTGTTCGAAATCGATCTGGACGCGGTCGGTGCAATGGTCGTGATCTTCTACGGAGAAGCTGAAGACCATGCGTTTCGGGCGGTGCAGTTCCAGGAAGATGCCACTGTGGCAGGCATCGCCGGTCGGGCGGCGGTCGACGACGAGGAAGCGTCCGCCGACATGGGCGTCGATTTCGGCGCGGATGACATGGCCGTCATCGGTGGCAAACAGGAAGCGCCTGGCGATCGCCGGGTTGAGCCAGGAATCATAGACCACCGACGGCGGCGCTCTATAGGTATGCGTAACGGTGAGTTTGATCTTCTCTGCGGACATCGATTTTCCTCCGTGTAACAGGCCCAATGCACGCCGCAAGCTTCCCTGCGGGGCCATTCCGTCCGCCTTTCGGAATGGAGCCGTTCCCAGTTTTTGGTGACAGGACTGAGATAGAGGAGGCAAACCGCTCGCCAAGAGCGGCTCGCCAAAATGTTACCGGTGTCAGCCGGCGAATTTGCCGCTACGCGGAAAACCTTTCGGGACGGTGCGTCCGGCCGTGGCGCGGTCGGCCAGCCATTCGGCCAGCTCGTCCTTGTTCTTGTTGAACATGCGGCCTGCACTGTCTTCCCATGAGAGGCCGGCATCGATCGCGAAGCAGCGGACATCCGAGATGCCGCCATCCTTGTAGCGCTGCAGGCGAACGCCCTTGCCGCGGCCCATTTCGGGGATCTGCGCCAGCGGGAAGACCAGCAGCTTGCGGTTTTCGCCGACGACGGCCACGTGGTCGCCACTAACGGGAACCAAGAGCTTGGTCTCATCGGGCATCGAGACGTTCATGATCTGCTTGCCCTTGCGGGTATTGGCAGCCATTTCCGCTTCCGCAACGACGAAGCCGTTGCCGGCCGTCGAGACGATCAGCTGTTTGCGGGCGGGATCGTGAACGAAGGCGGTCAGCACGTCCTGATCGTTGTCCATGTCGATCATGATGCGCAGTGGTTCGCCATGGCCACGGCCGCCTGGCAGCTTGTCGCCGCCCAGCGTGAAGGCTTTGCCGCCGGTGGTGACGATCAGGATCTTGTCGGTCGTCTGCGCCGGGAATGCGACCTTCAGCGCATCGCCTTCCTTGAAGGTCAGCGACGCGGTATCGGAGATATGGCCCTTCAGAGCGCGGATCCAGCCCTTTTCGGAGACGACGACGGTGATCGGTTCCTTCTCGATCATCGCCTGCTGGATGGCATCTTCATCGGCCTCAGGCGCATCGGCGAACTGGGTGCGGCGGCGGCCAAGCTCGGTCGCCTTGGCGAACTTCTTCTTCACCTCGCCGATTTCCCAGGCAACCGTCTGCCACTGCTTCTCGTCGGAGGCGAGCAGCGCTTCGATGCCGGCCTTCTCGGCGGTCAGTTCGTCGAACTCCTTGCGGATCTCGAATTCCTCGAGCTTGCGCAGCGAGCGCAGCCGCATGTTGAGAATTGCCTCGACCTGATTATCCGTGAGGTCCCAGCGGGCGATCATCACCGGCTTCGGCTCGTCTTCCTCGCGGATGATGCGGATGACTTCGTCGATGTTCAGGTAGGCGATCAACAGACCGCCGAGGATTTCGATGCGCCGTTCGATGGCGGCAAGGCGGAAGCGCGAGCGGCGCTGCAGCACGTCACGGCGGTGATCGAGCCATTCCTTCAGCACTTCGTTCAGCGCCATCACGCGCGGAACGCGGCCCATCGACAGAACGTTCATGTTCAGCGGGAAGCGGCTTTCGAGCTCCGTCAGCTTGAACATCGATTCCATCAGGATCGTTGGATCGACGGTGCGATTCTTCGGCACCAGGACAACGCGCACGTCTTCGGCGGACTCGTCCCGAATATCTTCCAGAAGCGGCAGCTTGCGGGCAATCAGCAGCTCGGCGATCTTTTCGATCAGTCGCGACTTCTGAACCTGGAAGGGGATTTCGGTGACGACGATCTGGTAGCCGCCGCGCCCGAGATCCTCGGTCTCCCACTTGGCGCGCGTGCGGAAACCGCCGCGGCCGGTCTTGTACGCCTCGATGATGCTGGCGCGGCTATCGATGATGATGCCGCCGGTCGGGAAGTCGGGGCCGGGAATGAAGGATTCCACCAGCGTCTCGACCGTGGCATCCGGATGCTTGATCAGATGTAGTGCTGCGTCGCAGAGCTCATGGGCGTTGTGCGAGGGAATGGACGTCGCCATGCCGACGGCGATACCGGAAGAGCCGTTGGCGAGCAGGTTCGGGAAGGAGCCCGGCAGAACCGTCGGCTCCTCGTCTTCCTCGTTATAGGTCAGGCGAAAATCGACGGCGTCCTGCTCGATACCGTCGAGCAGCAGCGCGGTGACCTCGGTCATGCGGGCTTCGGTGTAACGATAGGCAGCCGCATTGTCGCCGTCGATATTGCCGAAGTTCCCCTGCCCGTCCACCAGCGGATAGCGCTGCGAGAAGTCCTGCGCCAGACGCACCAGCGCGTCGTAGACCGATTGGTCACCATGCGGGTGGAACTTACCGATGACGTCACCGACGATACGGGCGCATTTCTTGAAGGCCGCGTTGGGGCGGATGCCCATCTCGCTCATCGCATGGATGATACGCCGGTGCACCGGCTTCAGGCCGTCGCGCACATCAGGAAGAGCGCGGTGCATGATGGTCGACAGCGCATAGGCCAAGTAACGCTCTTCGAGCGCGGCCTTGAGGTCAACCGGAAGAATGCTGTCGTCGTCTCCGCCGGAAGGCGGCAAAATCTCTTGTCCCATAGGCCTTGCCTAGCCTAGAAGGCTCTCCACGGCAAGGAATCGGGGGGCTTGCGCCTGTGGATGACGTGCCAGAATGACATCATGTGGCCATCAAGCATCGCCACGTCATTTGGACTTCGTTTGCTTTGCGTATCAACTAAAATTTAGAGTTCGCACAAATATAACGCGCCTCGACCTCGCAATAGACTAGCCCCAACCGCCACCAGAGGATTTCGTCATGACATTTTACCGGACCACCCGGCTTATGCTTTCCGGCGCAGCATTCCTGTCACTCGCCACCAGCGCGTTCGCCCTCGACGGCCAGGATCTGCTGAAAAAGCTGAACGCCGCCTATATCGCGCAGGGCGGCACGATCGTTGCCGATGGCGTCGATGTCAACGACACGACGGTGACGCTGAAGAATGCCGGCTTCAAGCCTGCCGCCGGCGAAGCGCTGAAGATCGGCGACATTACGCTGACAGGTGTCGAAGAAGACGAAGACGGCGGCTACTATATCGAAGAGGCCACCTTCCCCGACATCAACGTCACGGAAGACGGCGCGACCGTCAGCGCCAGCGACATGAAGCTTGGCGGCATTTCGATCCCGGCTGATGCGACGGGCGACGGCATCGATTCCATGCTGCTCTATGAAACGGCGCATACCGGCCCGTTCAAGGTCACCAAGGACGGCAAGGACGTGTTCTCGCTGGCCGAGACCGACATGAACCTGACGGTTCGCGAAGACGAGTCCGGCTTCGATTTCGACGGCGCCTTCAAGAGCATGAAGGCCGATCTCAGCAATGCTCCTGACCCGCAGTCAAAGGAAGCGATCGAGAAGCTCGCGCTCGAGCATGTCAATGGCGACATCACCATGAAGGGCGCCTGGGATCTGGCTCCCGGCACGATCGACATTTCCGAGTTCGCCTTCGACGTCACCAATGTCGGCCGCCTGAACCTCGCCTTCAAGATTTCGGGCTACACGCCCGCCTTCATGAAGTCACTGCAAGAAGCCACCAAGGCCTCCGAAGCCAACCCGAACAAGGAAGAAGCCCAGCAGGCCCTCGGCCTTGCCATGCTCGGCCTGCTGCAGCAGCTGTCCTTCAACAGCGCCGAAATCCGCTTCGACGACGCTTCGATCACCAAGCGTGCGCTCGACTATGCGGGCTCCAAGCAGAACATGACCGGCAAACAGATGGGCGACGCGCTGAAGGCCATGGCACCACTGGCTGTTGCACAGCTCAACGTTCCCGAACTGCAGAACGCCATCTCCGCAGCCGTGAACACCTATCTCGACGACCCGAAGAGCTTCGTCGTCAGCGCGGCACCGGCGCAGGCCGTGCCGTTCCCGACGATCATGGGTGCCGCTATGGGCGCTCCGAACACGCTGCCCAACGTTCTCGGCGTGAAGATCAACGCGAACCAGTAAGATCAGGCATCTCCAACCTGCATTCTGATAACCCGGCCGTTCAGCGGCCGGGTTTGTCTTTGCCGCCGGAACCTCAAAAAGAAAGAGCCGCCTTCGCGTGACGAAGGCGGCTCTTTGAAATGAGTGAAGGAACTAGACTCAGTCCTTCTTCGGCTGCGGCATGACGCGCAGCGACAGTTCCATGAGCTGCTTCGGCGTTGCCGGCGACGGCGCGTTCATCAGCAGATCCTGGGCCTGCTGGTTCATCGGGAACAGCGTGATCTCGCGGAGGTTCTTGGCGCCGAGCAGCAGCATGACGATACGGTCGATGCCGAATGCGCAGCCACCATGCGGAGGCGCGCCGTACTGGAACGCGCGGTACATGCCGCCGAAGCGCTCTTCGACATCCGTCTGGCTGAGGCCGACCAGTTCGAAAGCCTTGACCATGGCCTCCGGCGACTGGTTACGGATCGAGCCCGAAGCGATTTCGAAGCCGTTGCAGACAGCGTCGTACTGGTAGGCCTTGAGCGACAGCGGCTCCTTGGTCTGCAGCGCCTCGAGACCGCCCTGCGGCATCGAGAAGGGGTTATGCGCGAAGTCGACCTTCTTGTCTTCCTCGCTCCATTCGTAGAACGGGAAGTCGATGATCCAGCACAGCTCGAAGCGGTCGCGATCGACGAGGTTCAGGTCTTCGCCGGCCTTGGTGCGGGCTTCGCCTGCGAACTTGTAGAACTTGGATGGTTCGCCGGCGACGAAGAAGGCGGCGTCGCCTGCTTCAAGACCGAGCTGAACGCGGAGCGCCTCGGTGCGCTCTTCGCCGATGTTCTTGGCGAGCGGGCCGGAGCCGCCGACCTTGCCGTCCTCTTCCTTCCAGAAGATGTAGCCGAGGCCCGGCTGTCCCAACGACTGCGCCCAGGCATTCATGCGGTCGCAGAATGCGCGCGAACCGCCGGTCTTGGCCGGGATCGCCCAGACTTCGACCTTCGGGTTTGCGGCGATCATGCCGGCGAAAACCTTGAAGCCGGAGCCGTCGAAATGCTCGGTGACGGCCTGCATCTCGATCGGGTTGCGCAGGTCCGGCTTGTCGGAGCCGTATTTCCGGATCGCGACGTCGTAAGGAATACGCGGCCATTCCTTGGTGACCGGCTTGCCTTCGGCGAACTGCTCGAACACGTTGGTGACGATCGGAGCCATCGTATCCCAGACGTCTTCCTGGGTGACGAAGCTCATTTCGACGTCGAGCTGGTAGAATTCGCCCGGCAGACGGTCGGCACGCGGATCTTCGTCGCGGAAGCACGGCGCGATCTGGAAGTAGCGGTCGAAACCGGCGACCATCAGCAGCTGCTTGTACTGCTGCGGCGCCTGCGGCAGGGCGAAGAACTGGCCGGGATGGATGCGGCTCGGAACGAGGAAGTCGCGCGCGCCTTCCGGCGACGAAGCCGTCAGGATCGGCGTCGTGTATTCGCCGAAGCCGGCCGATGCCATGCGGTTGCGGATATCGGAGATAATCTGCGTGCGCTTGACTATGTTCTTGTGCAGCGTGTCGCGGCGCAGGTCGAGGAAGCGGTACTTGAGGCGAACGTCTTCAGGATAATCAGGCTCGCCGAAGACCGGGAGCGGCAGTTCCTTGGCAATCGCCAGGACTTCGATCTCCTGGGCGTAGAGTTCGATCTCGCCGGTCGCCATGGTCTTGTTGACGGTATCTTCCGTGCGGGCCTTCACGAGACCATCGATACGGATGACCCACTCACCACGCACGATTTCGGCGGTCTTGAAGGCCGGGCTATCCGGATCGGCGACGACCTGGGTGATGCCGTAGTGATCGCGAAGGTCGATGAAGAGCACGCCGCCATGGTCACGAACGCGGTGAACCCAGCCGGAAATCCGGACGGTCGAGCCGACGTCCGACTTGCGGAGGGCGGCACAGGTGTGGCTGCGGTAGCGATGCATAATCTCTATTCCCGGTATCTGCTGAGACGGCTGCAAGGGCAAATTCCACCCTCAAGCGCCGACAAGAAAATCGGGCGGAAAAGCGCATGGACGGTCTGATTTGTCAAGGCTTGGCGGACATTCGCGCCGGTTAGACGCCGGTTTATTGCGGAGGCGGCTGCGGCAGTTTGGCTGGCAGTTGCTTATTGATGAAACCGCCAGTCAACTTTAAAGATGGCGCATCCCTGCCGCCGGAGCGTTCCATGCCTCTCCTCACCCGCCGTAACCTTCTCAAAGCTTCCGCAGTCGCAGGCGCCTATGGCGTCGGGATCGGGGTCGCCGGCAAATTCGGTTTTGCCGAGGCAGCGCCCGAACCGCAGGTGCTGAAGGCGGTGAAGACGCAGGCGGCGCTGACGGAGTTCGGGCCGACAAAGGACATCATGACCTGGGGCGACCAGGGCATGCCGCCGGTGCTGCGCATGGCACGCGGCAAGCCCTATGCGGCGAAGCTGACGAACACGCTCGACGAGCCGACGACGATCCACTGGCACGGTCTGCGGATCGACAACCGGATGGACGGCGTGCCGTTCATGACGCAGCCCTATGTCTATACCAACGACAGCTTCGATTATCATTTCACGCCGCCGGATGCCGGGACCTTCTGGTATCACCCGCATTGCAACACGCTGACCCAGATGGGCCACGGGATGACCGGTGTCATCGTCGTTGAGGATCCGGCTGATCCGGTCTTCGACGCCGAAGTGGTGCTTAATCTGCGCGACTGGCGGCTCGGCGGCGACGGGCAGTTCATTGCCCCGTTCCGGCCGCGCGATGCGGCGAAGACCGGCACCTACGGCACGGTGCGCACCGCCAACTGGCACCAGGAGCCGCAATATGATGCGCCGTCAGGCGGTCTCGTGCGCCTACGCGTCGCCGTCACTGACGTCACCCGCATCTATTCGCTGAAAATGGAAGGCGCCGAAGCGACCGTGATCGCCATCGACGGCAACCCGGTGCCGAAGCGTTTCCCACTCGAACTGCTGCAGATCGGCCCCGGCCAGCGTCTGGATCTCGCGGTTCGCATGCCTGACAGCGAAGGTGGCATCGCCACGCTCGAGGATATTCGCGGCACAAACCCGAAGACGCTTGCGAGCCTGCGCGCCACGGGGCAATCGCTGAAGCGGAACGCAGGCGATCTTGGGGCGCTTGCTGCCAATCCCGTTCCGGAGGCCGATCTCTCGTCCGCCGAGAAGATCCCGCTGCTGCTCAGCGCCACTGCCGAAAATGCGCCTGTCGACAGCATCTGCGGAACGCTCGGCTACAGTTTCTGGGCGATCAACAAGGTTCCGTGGCCCGGCGACACGCCGGACCCGACGGCGCCGCTTGCCGAACTCAAGCTGGGCAAGAGCTACATCTTCCAGCTTGAGAACGTCACCCCTCACCTGCACCCGATCCATCTGCACGGCATGAGCTTCAAGGTGATCTCGTCCTCGACGCGGGAGGTGATGCCCGTCGTCTCCGACACCTATCTGATCCAGCCCGACGAAAAGGTGCAACTCGCCTTCGTCGCCGACAATCCGGGCGACTGGCTGCTCCATTGCCATATCATCGAGCATCAGAAGACGGGGATGACGAGCTACGTCAGGGTTGTTTGAGGTGATTGCGTAATGAACGCTTAGATTGTATAAAAATGCGTGACATCCATATTGGAACAGTCTGCACCATGAGCCTTGTCCACAATGAGCGGACCAAACTGACCGCTACTTACATTAATGGCGTTGCGATCGCGGTTTTCGCCGTTGGCTCATTTGCACCCGCAATCGCTAGTCTGAATAACACCAGCAGTTTGCTATCCGTAGGCAACCTCGTAGTCGTGATTTGCTTGGGAGCTTCCGGCGCACTACATTTCCTTGCACGGAGAACTCTGAAAGGCCTTTCGCCATGACCATTGATCAATTTCTGAATATGTTGATCGTGCCGGTAGGTGGCCTTGTGCTCGGCTTGACCGTGTTCCTCGCGACCAGAGGCGATCGCAAACACAACGAGAAGCCTCATCCCGGCGAATAGCCCACATCCGTATGGCAAGCAGCGCCTTCAACGTATTGACATATCACTTCGAAAGGAGAAGGAAGGTTAAACGTCCTTTTTCCTTGTGAATGAATTGATATGATCGAAACAACCGCCGAATTGGCGGCCGCCTGCAAAGAGCTGGCCAAGTCCGACTTCATCACGATCGACACCGAGTTTCTGCGTGAAACGACCTTCTGGCCGGAGCTCTGCCTGATCCAGATGGCGAGCCCGACGACCGAGGTCATCGTCGATCCGCTGGCCAAGGGCATCGATCTGACACCGTTCTTCGAGCTGATGGCCAATACGGCGGTTCTGAAGGTGTTCCATGCCGCGCGGCAGGACATCGAAATCATTTTCAACCGCGGCGGGCTGATCCCGCATCCGATCTTCGACACGCAGGTCGCCGCTATGGTCTGCGGCTTCGGCGACAGCGTTTCCTACGACCAGCTCGTCAGCCGCACCAAGGGTGTGCAGATCGACAAGTCGTCGCGCTTCACCGACTGGAGCCGCCGCCCGCTTTCCGAAAAGCAGCTCGATTACGCGCTGGCCGACGTCACGCATCTGCGCGACGCCTATCTCTATCTGAAGGACGAACTGGAGCGCGAAGGTCGCTCCTCCTGGCTTTCGGAAGAAATGGATGTGCTCGAGGCGCGCGAAACCTACGACATGCATCCTGACGATGCCTGGCAGCGCCTCAAGATGCGCCTGCGCAAGCCGCAGGAACTGGCGATCCTGAAATATGTCGCCGCCTGGCGCGAGCGCGAGGCCCGCGCCCGCAATGTGCCGCGCTCGCGCGTATTGAAGGACGATGCGATCTACGAAATCGCGCAGCAGCAGCCAAAGGATACCGAGGCACTCGGGCGCCTGCGAACCATCCCGAAGGGTTGGGAGCGCTCCTCCTCCGGAACCGCTGTGCTCGAAGCCGTCAACGAGGCGCTGGCGCTGCCGAAGGCCGACATGCCGCATGTGCCGCGCCACACCCAGGCACCGGAAGGCGCCGCAGCTGCCGTCGAGCTGCTCAAGGTCCTGCTGAAGCTGATCTCCGAAAAGCATGGCGTCGCGCCAAAGGTCATCGCCAACAGCGAGGATCTCGACAAGATCGCTGCCGAAGGCGAGAAGGCCGAAGTTTCAGCCCTGCACGGCTGGCGCCGCGAACTGTTCGGCGAGCCTGCGCTGCAGCTGATCAAGGGCGAAATCGCGCTCCGTTTTGCCGGCCGGAAGGTGGATACGGTCACTCTCTGAGGGTTCTTGCCTTTGAAATGCCTTGACCGGCCGCCTACATGGCCGGACACTATTCGGCAAATCAAGGCGATAGCGCTGATGCGAGAAATATCACCGGTACAGAACTGGCTTCTGCTTTCGATTGTCATGGCCGGCAGCGGCGTTCTCTACGACGTGCTGTTCTATGGCGACAGCAGGCCGTTCATCGGGGCAACCTTCGCGCTGTTCATCGGCATGCCGATCCTCGCCTTCGAGCGCAAGGCGATCCTTCGCGGTCTTTCACGCCGCATCCAGCGGCTGCCGACGCTGACCTATTTTCTGGCGCAGCTGTTCATCTATGAAATCCTGATGAGCCTCGGCTTTGCCGTTGCCGGGCTTTTCCTGCGCGGCATCGGCGCCATCCCGTCGACATCCTGGGTCGAGGCGATCGTCCTGCCGTTCAACGTCTTCATGTATGCGCTCGTCGTCTGCGCCGCGGTGATCTTCGTCGTACGCGTCCGCGAACTGCTCGGCCGCGACGTCTTTCTTGCGATGCTGACCGGCCGCTACCGCAACCCCGTGAGCGAAGAGCGCATTTTCCTGTTCATCGACCTGGTGGATTCGACACCCTTTGCCGAGAAGCACGGCGACCTGCGCGCCCAGCAGATGCTGAACTCGCTGTTTGCCGCCTTTGCAGAGCCGGTCCGGCGCAACCGGGGCACGATCGACGATTATGTCGGCGATGCCGCGATCATCACCTGGCCGCTTGCCCGCGGCATGAAGAACGGCCGCTGCGTGCGTTGCGTCTTCGATATCCTGAACGCTATCGAAGACGAAGCGGAGGGCTGGCTGAAGCGCTACGGGCAGGTTCCGCGGCTGCGCGCCGCCCTGCATGGCGGTTTCGTCATCACCGCCGAAATCGGCGTCGATCATCACAAGATCACCTATTTCGGCGACACGGTGAACACCACGTCGCGGCTTGAATCGCTCTGCAAGGCGCTGAACCGGCCGATCCTCATCTCCAGCGAACTCGCCGGCCGCATGACGCTGCCGGATTTCGTCAATGCCGAGGATCTCGGCGTGCATGCGCTCAAGGGCCGCGGCCAAGGCCTCGGCGTCATGGCGCTGGCGCAAGCCATCCCGCTTTCGGCGCAGTCACCAAAGCTTCACTCAACAGTCAACGCGGCGACATAGATCGGCTGCTAATCGAGACCGCCACTTCATTTTTTGGGGGTCTCCATGAAGAAAGCTCTTTTTGCTTCCGTTTCCCTATTGCTTCTGATCGCCACGTCCGCTTCGGCCGACCAGCAGGAATTTACCGCCACGCTCGCAGGCCAGGCGATCCTGCCTGCCAACACGATGACACCCGCTCCTGCCGATGCACCTGAATTCCTGAAGCATTCCGGCAAGTTCACGACTGTTGACCGCAAGCGCACCGAAGCGCTCGGCACCGTTCCGGGCAAGGATGGCGCCCGCGTCACCGACCTCAAGCTGCCGTTCGACGGCCAGCCGATCCAGGGCTTCTCCGGTATCAAGACGATGGCCGACGGCACCTTCTGGACGCTGTCCGACAACGGCTTCGGCTCCAAGTTCACCTCGTCCGACTCGATGCTTTTCCTACATCAGATGAAGTTCGACTGGGCCTCCAACAAGGCCGAAGTCGTCAAGAACCTCTTCCTCTCCGACCCGAACAAGATCGCCCCCTTCCCGATCGTCATGGAAGGCTCGGACACCCGTTATCTGACCGGCGCCGACTTCGACATCGAATCCGTGCAGCCGGTTGCCGACGGCTTTTGGGTTGGCGACGAGTTCGGTCCCTATCTGCTGAAATTCGACGCGAAGGGCGCACTGACGGAGGTCATCCCGACTGTTGTCGATGGCAAGCCGGTGATCTCGCCTGACAACGCGCTGATCCAGCTGCCGGGCACGCCCGTCGGCAAGAACCCGGTCTTCAACCTGAAGCGCTCCGGCGGCTTCGAGGGACTTGCGATGTCGAAGGATGGAGCCAAGCTCTACGGTCTGCTCGAAGGCGCGCTCTTCCAGGACGACGGCAAGATGGAAACGGTCGATGGCCATACTGCGATCCGCGTCATCGAATTCGACGTCGCCTCGAAGAAGTGGACCGGCCGCAGCTGGTTCTACCCGTTCGAAGACAAGGGCGCATCGATCGGCGACTTCAACATGCTGGACGAGACGACCGCTCTGGTCATCGAGCGCGACAATGGCGCCGGCACCAAGGACAAGGCCTGCGCCGATCCGAAGCAGCCGAAGCCGGATTGCTTCGAGGCTCCTGCAGAGCTGAAGCGCGTTTACAAGATCGAGTTCAACGACGCCAATGTTGGCAAGGCGGTTCGCAAGATCGGCTATATCGATCTGCTCAATATCAAGGACCCCGACAACAAGAAGAAGGCCGGCAGCAAGGACGGCGTCTACGACATGCCGTTCGTGACGATCGAGAATGTCGATCGCGTCGATGCCACCCACATCATCATCGGCAACGACAACAACCTGCCCTTCTCGGCCGGCCGCGCCGTCGACAAGGCTGACAACAACGAATTCAGCCTGCTCGAGGTGGGCGAGTTCCTGAACGCGAAGTAATTCGGTTTTCCGGATGCAACGAGGGCGCCTGGTGAAAGCCGGGCGCCCTTATTTATAGATTATACGCCCTTGGCAGCTCCGATGCCGTCGAGCTTCGTAACAGCCTCGGCGGGCAGAACGATATCGGCGACCGCAAGGTTTTCGCGGAGATGGCCGCGCGACGATGTGCCGGGGATCAGCAGGATGTTCGGCGATCGCTGTAGCAGCCACGCGAGCGCCACCTGCAATGGCGTTGCGCCGAGTTCACCGGCGACCTCCGAAAGCGTCGAAGACTGCAGCGGCGAGAAGCCGCCGAGCGGGAAGAACGGCACATAGGCTGTGCCCTCCGCGGCCAGCTGCGCGATCAGTGCATCGTCTTCACGATGGGCGAGATTATACTGGTTCTGAACGCAGACGATCTCGGTGATCTTCCGGCCGTCGGCAATCTGCCTGGCGGTCACGTTGGAAAGCCCGACATGCTTGACGAGGCCTTGGCGCTGTAGATCGGCCAGTACCGTCAGCGGTTCCTCCAGCGAGCCTTCCGCCGGACCGTGAACGTCGAACATCGCACGAAGGTTGACCACTTCGATGACATCGCAACCAAGGTTCTTCAGGTTGTCATGGATCGCCTGCGTCAGCGCTTCTTTCGAGAAGGCCGGGTTCCAAGAGGCATCGGCGCCACGCGTTGCGCCGATCTTGGTGACGATGACGAGATCGTCCCGATATGGATGCAGGGCTTCCTTGATGATCTGGTTGGTGACGTGGGGGCCATAGAAATCGCTGGTATCGATGTGATCGACGCCGCTTTCGATTGCCTCGCGCAACACGGCAACCGCCTCGGCGCGATCCTTCGGCGGGCCGAAAACGCCCTTGCCTGCGAGCTGCATGGCGCCGTAGCCGAGCCGCTTCACCTTGCGGTGGCCGAGAGCGTATGTGCCGGACTTTTCAAGATTGGACATGGTCTATCTCCGTTTGAATAACACGAGAGATAGGGCAAGCGGGCCGAAGCGATAACCGCAGACAATCCGAACGGGCTGTCCGGATTTCCGGACAATGAATTATGCTTTCAGTGCGGCGACCTGCGGGCCGATAACCGCGGCAAAGAGTTCAGGCTTGTCCAGGGCACGGGCGGAGAGCATGGCCCCATGAACCGAAGCCATGAATATCTGTGCATGGGCTTCCGGCGAAGCGTTGAGGCGAAAGACATTGTGCCTGGCCCCGGCGTCGAAAACCGTCTCCAGCCATCTGGCGAGATACTCGAAATGGCCGCGAACCAGCGATGCGACATCAGGAGGCAGCATCTGGATCTCGCTTGCCAGCATGGCGCACATGCAGAATGGCAGCGAGGCATCAGCGATGCATTTCTGCCAATGGCCGACATAGGCATCCAACTGTGCCGCAGGCTGCGGTATCTGCTCGAGCACTCCTCCGAGGCCGGACTTCACCTGACCCGTATAGCGGCCGACAAGGGCGGAAACGAGTTCGGCCTTTGTCGGGAAGTGGTGATGGATGCTCGCCTTACGAATACCGATCGCATCCGAAATATCCGCATAGCTGAAGCCATTATAGCCGCCGGCGATAATGCGGGATTGCGCGATATCGAGGATTTTTTCTGAGGTCGATTGCTCCATGAGCATCACCTACCTTTTGGTAGGCAAAAATGTCAAGCCGCCTGCCTTTTGCGAGAAAAACATCAAAAGCATTGACTCCCTAAATTTAACTACCTACTAGTTGGTAGACGTAAAAATAAGGAGCCTGACATGCAAGTTCAATCCTCATCGCAGACCAACTGGCTGCGGTCTTACTATTTCGCCCGCGCAATATTCTCGATTGCCTGGGTGGCCGCAGCCGTTGCCCTTGGTGCGCATCCTGCCATCGCGGCTATCCTGCTCGTCATGTATCCGGCCTGGGATGCCGCTGCCAATCTGGTCGATGCCAGAGCCAATGGCGGCCTCAAGGTAAACCCGTCCCAAAGCCTCAACGTCGCCGCCAGCACCGTCATGACAATCGTGGTCATTCTCGCGGTGATGAAGGACAATCACGCAGTTCTCGCAGCCTTCGGCATCTGGGCGATCCTGTCGGGGCTGCTGCAGCTCTATACCGGCGTACGCCGCTGGCGCTCGTACGGCGCGCAATGGGCGATGGTGCTGAGTGGTGCGCAATCGACGCTGGCCGGCGGCTTCATGATCAGTCAGTCCCTCGGCACTCAGATGCCTGGCATCCTGGACATCGCGCCTTATGCAAGTTTCGGCGCATTCTACTTCCTCGTGTCAGCGATCTGGCTGACCATTGCGGCCTATCGCACTTCTAGCGTGAAGGCCTGAAATCCTCGCTGGAAACAACAGTCTCGGCCGGTCTCCTGATACCGGCCGAAGCGCCTTCCGCGACGCCGATGGCAATCCACCTATGACAACGTGTTTCGCTCCTATATTGAAACGGCGGTGACCGTGATCAGGGAGCATGCGATTGGGCCAGCGAATTTCAGATTTCGATTCCGGACTGCTGATGACGCTCGATGCGCTTCTCAAGGAGCCGAACGTCACCCATGCGGCGGTCCGGCTGAATATCAGCCAATCGGCGCTCTCGGCACGATTGACCCGCTTGCGGCACCTGCTGAACGATCCGCTGTTCATTCCGTCTATTTCCGGCCGCGGCATGACCCCGACGCCGCACGCGATCGCCCTTCAGCCGGAGCTGGCGCGGCTGCTGGAGCGCTTCGAGGACTTCGTCAACACCGCCCACCTCTTCGATCCCCTGACGAGCAAGCGCGTCTTCCGGATCGCCGCAACCGACAATCCGGCGGCAATCCTGGCGCCCGACCTCATTCCGCTGATCAAAGCGCACGCGCCCGAATTGAAGATCGCCTTCACCCTGCCCGACACGTCGAGGATTGCCCGGCTGCTGGAACAGGGCGAGATCGACCTGTTCGTCGGGGCCGCAGAGGATGGCTCCAACGAGCTGATATCAAGCACATTGTTCGAAGAGAAGTTCATGACCGCCCAGCGGCGCGGTCATCCGCGCGGCACGGGCGAGCTTGGTCTCGACGAGTTCTGCCGCCTCGATCACCTGCTGATCTCGACGACTGGCGGCCATTTCACCGGAATGATCGATAACGCACTGGCGGAAATCGGCCGGGAGCGCCAGGTTTCGGTATCGGTTCAGAGTTACGCAATGGCGCCTCTCGTGCTCGCCAGCACCGATTGCATCTGCACATTGCCGCTGCGGTTCCTCCAGCGCTTCACGCAATCGCTCGACCTGTTCGAGCCGCCGGTCGCGCTTTCTCCCTTCAGCATGAATGTTTTCTGGCATCCGAAGATGCGCGCCGATCCCGCCCATATGTGGCTGCGCAAGATGGTGATGAGCGTCTCGCGGAAAGGCGGCACGTGACTATCCGGATAGGCATCGATCCCGGCGCTAGGTGCGATCCACCGGATTGATTGGTAAGGCGTCCCGGGCATCGGCATCTTCAGCCTGAACCTTCCATCGTCGAAGGTTGCGATCAGCGCTTATGAGGATTTCCGATGCTTGATTTCTATTTCCATGCGACACCGAACTCGATGAAGGTCGCGGTTCTGCTGCAAGAGCTGAACCTTGCCTTTACCGTCCGCCCGGTCGATATCTTCAAGGGCGAGCAGCACGCGCCGGCATTTCTGAAGATCAATCCCAATGCCAAGGTTCCCGCTCTCGTCGACGACGGGGTCACGGTCTTCGATTCGCATGCCATCCTGCTGTATCTCGCGGAAAAGCATGGGCGCTTCATTCCGGCCGGGATCGGCGGCAAGGCAGCGATGCTGTCGTGGCTGCAGCTGGTGGCGACCGGACTCTCGCCCTTCTCGGGACAGGCGATCCACTTCCTGCACTACGCGCCGGAAGATCTGCCCTATGCGAAGAACCGATACGTCAAGGAGCTGGAGCGGCACTACCGCGTCTTCGATGCCAGACTTTCGCAATCGCCTTGGCTCGCTGGCGACGAATACACGATCGCCGACATGGCCCTCTGGGGCTGGGCCGCTTCGGCCGGTTACGTGTTCGGCGAGAGAGGGCTTGAAGACTATCCGCACGTCGCGCGGTTCATGCAGCGCATGTCGGAGCGGCCCGCCGTGCAGCGGGCGCTGGCGATGAAAGAGGACCATAGTTTCAAGCATACGCTGGATGAGGAAACGCGCCGCGCCCTCTTCCCGCAGAACGCGGCGTAGCCGTCCGGGCGCCTACTCGAAAACGAAAGCCAGCCGCTTGTTGGTCAGCTTCGACAGCTGCTGCAGGCGGCCTTCGAGGCGTTCGCCGGTGAAGTCGTGATAATCGTGCGGGACGACCAGCTCGATATCGACATCCGGCTGTGAAGACTTGCGGAAATGCAGGTTCTTTACGACGCCGGGCATCGATGCCGAGAACAGATAGACGACCCTGAGCAGGCCGCCGAGCAGTTTGGCACGCTCGACGAATTGCGGACCGGCGATCTTTGCCAGCGGCGCGGTCGAGCCATCGTCATGCAAGCCTTCGAAGCGGTAGTAGTTGGTGAGCGCGATGAAGGCTCGGCCCGGATGGCTGATACCGACAAAGGAGGAATGGGCGATCAGGTTCAGCGCCTGAAGGCCGCGGTAATCGGGATGGGCGCGCCAGCTTATATCGGCGAGCAGACAGGCGGCCTGGCGGTAGCGCCCCTCTTCCTCCGTCTCCGAAATCCCGAAGGACGGGATCATCCGCCCAGTCCATTCGGCAAGCTCGCGGGCATGTTCCGGCGAGCGGGCACGCAGGATCGCCAGTTCGCCGGCAGCGGCCAGCAGCGGGTCGGCGCGGCGTTCGCCTTCCGACAACAGCGAATAGAGATAGCCTTCGCGCACGCCCTGCGCCGAGAAGGAGATGATCGAGGGCTTCATGGCGCTCAGCACTTCCTTCATGGCGACGGCACCGAAGGGAAGCAGCGCGCGGCGATGCTTGGAAACGGCCTGGAAGGCCGGGTCCTTGCTGTCCCTGGCGATTTCGACCTGATCGAGGAACTGCATCATACCGTCGAGCGTGACTTCGTATCCCTGCATCATGTGCAGCGGATACTGAGTCAGTTCCATGTGCAGCTTGGCGATGTTTCGCCAGGTGCCGCCAACGGCGTAGAAGGTGCGGCCATTCCCCTGCCCCAGGATCTTTGCGGCGCTGCGCACATGCTTGCGCGCAAAGCTGCGGGCCTTGTCGAGCGAGCCGCCGGCATATTCCGACAGGCGCAGGCCGCCGAGCGGAAGCGTGATGCCGGTGCCGATCTCGCGTTCCCTGATATCGATGAGTTCCAGCGAACCGCCGCCGAGGTCGCCGGCGATGCCGTCAGGATGGAAGAAGCCGCTGACGATGCCGAGTGCGGAGAACTTCGCCTCCTCCTCGCCCGAGAGCACGCGCACCTTGCGCTTCAGGATGGTCTCGGCCTTGTGGATGAAATCCGGGCCGTTCGATGCCTCGCGGGCGGCGGCTGTCGCCAGCACATACATGGTGGCGGCGCGGGCCTGATCGGAGAGTGCCTTGAAGCGATGGAGCGCGGTGAGCGCGCGTTCGACGCTGGCCTCGTCCATCTTGCCGGTCAGCGCGATGCCCTTGCCGAGGCCGCAAAGAACCTTTTCGTTGAAAAGGATCGCCGGTGAGCGCGACATGCCTTCATAGATGACCACACGGATCGAGTTCGATCCGATATCAACGACGGAGACCGGGGCAATCCCTGGAAGGCGCCCCTGGGCTTCTGATTCAACCATGCAGGTCCAGTTATCTCTTGGTCCGGCCGGAAAGCAGACCGGCGATCAGCTTGGGCGCACTGGATTTCAGGGCTTCACCGCGGCCGGAAAGGCTGGGGTTTGTCATGAAATACTGCTGCGCGTTGAACGGCTCCTCGCCCTTGCGCACCTCCATGCGCCTAGACGTTCCGTCGGGCAATATCTCGTAGCTTTGCTGATTGTCAATGATATTGCCCAGCATGATCTGGGACAGAACCTGTTCATGCACAGTCGGATTGGTGAGCGGCACCAGCGTTTCGACGCGTCGGTCGAGATTGCGCGGCATCATGTCGGCCGAGCCGATATAGACCAGCGCCTTGTCCGACGGCAGGCCATAACCATTGCCGAAGCAGAAGATGCGGCTGTGCTCCAGGAAGCGCCCGACGATCGACTTGACGCGGATGTTTTCCGACAGACCCGGCAACTGCGGACGCAGGCAGCAGATGCCTCGCACGACGAGATCGATCTCGACGCCAGCATGGCTTGCCGTATAGAGCGCGTCGATGATCTCGGGGTCGACAAGCGCATTCATCTTCATCCAGATCGCCGCCGGGGCGCCGTTCTTGGCGTGCATGATCTCTTCGTCGATATGGCGAAGGATGCGCGAGCGCAGCGTATAGGGCGAGACCGCGAGCTTCATGCTCTCTTCGGGTTCGCCATAACCGGTGATGAAATTGAAGATGTTCGCCATATCATGGGCGATGACGGGATTGCAGGTGAAGAAGGACAGGTCGGTGTAGATTTTCGCCGTGATCGGGTGATAGTTGCCGGTGCCGAGATGGCAGTAGCTGCGCAGCTTGCCCTCCTCGCGGCGTACGACCAGCGACATCTTCGAATGGGTCTTCAGTTCGATGAAGCCGAAGACAACCTGCACGCCTGCACGCTCGAGGTCGCGGGCCCAGCGGATGTTGGCTTCCTCGTCGAAACGCGCCTTGAGCTCGACTAGCGCCGTCACCGACTTGCCGGATTCGGCAGCATCGATCAGCGCACGCACGATCGGGCTGTCGTTCGAAGTGCGGTAAAGCGTCTGCTTTATCGCCAGGACATCAGGATCGCGCGCAGCCTGGAGCAGGAACTGGACCACCACGTCGAAAGACTCGTAGGGATGGTGGACCACCATGTCCTTTTCGCGGATGGCGGCGAAGCAATCACCGGCATGTTCGCGGACGCGCTCGGGAAATCGGGCGTTGTAAGGTTGAAAACGGAGATCGTCGCGCGGCGCCTTGGTGATCTCCGACAGGGTGTTCAGCGCCAGGAGACCGGGAAGAACGGCGACGCGATTGTCGGGAACGGCCATCGCCTGGACGACGAATTGGCGGAGCGAGGGCGGCATTTCGGAATCGGTCTCGATGCGGATCGCCTTGCCGCGGCGGCGACGCTTCAGCGCCGTCTCAAAGAAGCGCACGAGGTCTTCAGCTTCTTCCTCGACTTCGATATCGCTGTCTCTGATGATGCGGAAGGTACCAGAACCCTGCACCTCATAGCCCGGGTAGAGCCGGTGGATAAAGATGTTCGCGACGTCTTCGAGCGTGATGTAGCGGATGGTGTTGCCGTCATCGGGCAGGCGGACAAAGCGGTCGAGCGCCGGCGGCAGGCGCAGCAGCGCCGTCATCGGCTCGCGGCCATGCTTGCTGGTCAGCTGCAAGCCGATCGAGAAGCCGAGGTTCGGAATGAACGGAAACGGATGCGCCGGGTCGATCGACAGCGGCGTCAGCACCGGGAAGATCGCCTGTTCGAATTCGGTTGCCAGCCATTGGCGATCGACGTCGCTCAGCGCGCCCGGGCGGACGATCAGGATGTCTTCGCGGGCCAGATATTGCTGGAGCACCGCGAGCGAGGCCTGCTGCTCCATCTGCAGATTGTCGATTTCCTGCAGGATGGCGTCCAGCTGCTCGGCCGGCGTCTTGCCATCGGGCGTGCGGACCGCGATGTTCTGGCGGACCTGCGCCTCCAGACCCGCGACGCGGACCATAAAGAATTCGTCGAGGTTGGCCGCCGAGATCGACAGGAAGCGGACGCGCTCGAGCAGCGGATGCTCGGTATTCAGCGTTTCTTCAAGGACGCGGCGATTGAACTGCAGCCAGGAGAATTCACGGTTGATGAAGCGCTCCGGGCTTGAGAGCAACTCTTCCAGCGGGGGGACGGCGGACGGCGCTTCCGGCTTCGGTTCCTGATGCTCGGCAACTGCACTGTCCATATGTCGGTCCGTCCCGTTTATTCGTCCCTGCGAATTATATCAGTTTCACGACGGAACTGTGACAGTCAATCGAGCGGGCCTGAATTTCCCAATTCATTCAATACTTCAGCCGCCATCGCCCGGGTGATCTTGGTCCCCCGCGACCATGCCAGCCGGTCGAGCCGCTCGACGATCGTCTGAGCGGCATTCAGCGAGCGTTCCATCCTGTTGACGATATAGAGCACGAGTTTGTCATCTATATTAAGCTGGCGGTCGGCAAACAGCTTGACGATGACCTGCGACAGCAACTCTTCGTCGGGCTCGCCGATCTCGACGACGGTCGCCGCCTTCAGCCGCGAGCGCAGATCGGCAAGCTCCACTGGCCAAGACATCGGCCAAAGACGGCTGGTCATCATCAGGCTGTGGCCGTTTTCGCGTACGCTGTTGATGACATGGAAGAGCTCGGTATCGTCGAAGCCTTCGCGATCGACGTCCTCGAACAGCACCGGGCCATTGGCAGCCGCGATCGCCGCCTGCGCCCCGGCCTTCGGATGAATGCTGGTGGCGCTGCTATGCTCTTTCCAGATGCTTGCCAGATGCGACTTTCCCGAGCCTACCGGACCGGCGAGGATGACAACCGGCGACGGCCATTGCGGCCAGGCATCGACGATGGTGACGGCGGCACTCAGCCGGTCGGAGATCAGGAGATCGTCGCGCCCGCTTGCGGTATCATGAGAAAAGACCAGCGGAAGCTGCTCTCCCGCCTTGCGCTTTACGTCGTTCATTTCGTGTCGGCTTTGGACTTGCGGATAACAGATGGCTTCGACTGACCCGCGTAAAGATCACTCTCAAGGTAGCGCGACAGCGCGAAGCGGACAAGAACGCCGACGGCGGCGGCGGCCGGTACGGCAATCAGCAGGCCGACGAAGCCGAATAGCGCGCCGAAAGCAAAGAGCGCGAACATCAGCCAGACCGGATGCAGGCCGACGCTATGTCCGACGAGCTTCGGCTGCAGAATGTTGCCTTCCAGGAACTGGCCGCTGAAGAAGACCGCGAGCACGGCGCCGACCCAGATATAATCCGGCCAGAACTGCACGATGGCGACGCCGACGGCGATCAGCAGGCCGAGCATCGAGCCGACGTAAGGGATGAAGCTGATCATGCCGGCGAAGAGGCCGATCAGCAGGCCGAAATTGAGGCCGACCAGCGACAGGCCGACAGCATAATAGATGCCGAGGATCAGGCAGAGCGAGCCCTGCCCGCGAATGAAACCGGCAATCGCCTGATCGATCTCGCGGGCGATCTGGTGGACATTGGCAACGTAATCGCGCGGGATGTAGCGGTCGATCTGCGCCACCATGCGGTCCCAGTCGAGCAGCATGTAGAAGGCGACGACGGGCGTGACGATCAGCAACGAGATCAGGTTGACGACCGCGAGGCCGGAGCTCCAGATCTGCGCGAAAAGGCCAGTCATGAAGCCGACGCCCTGCGACAGGATCTCGGAGAAATTGTTTTTGATGGTGCCGAGCTGGCTCTTGATCCATTCCGGCAGCAGCGAGTTCTGCGAGGTGGTGATGAACTGCTGCAGCTGATCGATATAGCCCGGGAACTTGCCGGCGAAGTCGGTGAACTGGCTCGCCAGGATCGGGATCAGCGTCATCAGTGCCACGACGATCAGCAGAACGAAGGACACGAGAATGACCACCGTCGCCATCATGCGGCTGAGGCCGATGCGCTGCAGCCTGTCGGCGACCGGATCAAGGAAATAGGCGATCGCCATGCCTGCCAGGAACGGCAGCAGGATGGAGCTGAAAACCAGCAGGAAGAGGATGAAGAAAACGAGCACGCCGAGCCAGAAGAAGACCTGGCGCTTCAGACTTGTTCCGCTGACCTGATTTGGCATCGATTACCCCGTTCATCCCGCATCGCGGCGCGGTTTCAGCCGCAACCACCTTTCAAGCACATAGGATGCGGCCCGGAAGATGGTCAACCCTGCTGCCGAAAAACCGCGCCGCGCCTATGAAAAGAGCGGGAAATTGGGGCTTTTCTCCATGCACCGCCTTGCATAAAGCGCACTCTCATGCAATTGCGACCCGCATGTGACACAGGGTTAAATCCCGCCTGAACCAGCCATCGGAGATCAGCATGAGCCAGTCTGGAAAAAACGGTCTGACCTATAGCGATGCAGGCGTCGATATCGATGCCGGCAACCTGATGGTGGAGAAGATCAAGCCCGCCGTGCGCTCGACGCGCCGCCCGGGTGCAGACGGCGAGATCGGCGGCTTCGGCGGCCTCTTCGATCTCAAGGCCGCTGGCTTCAAGGATCCGGTTCTCGTCGCCGCCAATGACGGCGTCGGCACCAAGCTGAAGATCGCCATCGACGCCGACTATCACGACACCGTCGGCATCGACCTCGTCGCCATGTGCGTCAACGACCTCGTCGTCCAGGGCGCCGAACCGCTGTTCTTCCTCGACTATTTCGCCACCGGCAAGCTCGACCCGAACCAGGGTGCGGCGATCGTCGAAGGTATTGCCGCCGGCTGCCGTGACGCAGGCTGCGCGCTGATCGGCGGCGAAACCGCCGAAATGCCGGGCATGTATTCCTCCGGCGACTATGACCTCGCAGGCTTTGCCGTCGGCGCTGCCGAGCGCGGCGAACTTCTTCCGGCTGGCGACATTGCCGAAGGCGACATCATTCTCGGCCTCGCCTCCTCCGGCGTTCACTCCAACGGCTTCTCGCTGGTGCGCAAGATCGTCGAACTTTCCGGCCTCGGCTGGGATGCACCGGCACCCTTTGCCGACGGCAAGAAGCTCGGCGAAGCGCTGCTGACGCCGACCCGCATCTATGTGAAGCCGCTCCTGAAGGCGATCCGCGAGACCAAGGCGATCAAGGCGCTCGCCCACATCACCGGCGGCGGCTTCCCCGAGAATATTCCGCGCGTTCTGCCGAAGCATCTGGCTGCCGAAATCGACCTGTCTGCTGTGAAGGTTCCGGCCGTGTTCTCGTGGCTTGCCAAGACCGGCGGCGTCGAAGCCAAGGAAATGCTGCGCACCTTCAACTGCGGCGTCGGCATGATCGCCGTTGTCTCGCCTGAAAACGTCGAAGCCGTCACCAAGGCCCTGGAAGCCGAAGGCGAAAAGATCGTCGTTCTCGGCCGGATGATTGCCCGCGCCGAAGGTGCCCAGGGCACGCAATATCAGGGTACGCTCGGCCTATGAGCACACCGCGCAAACGCGCTGTCGTCTTCATTTCCGGCAGCGGCTCCAACATGATGGCGCTGGTCGCGGCCGCCAAGGCTGCGGACTTTCCGGCCGAGATCGTCGGTGTCATCTCGGACAAGCCTGATGCGGGCGGCCTCGCCAAGGCCGCTGCCGAGGGCATCCCGACCTTCGCCTTCGCGCGCAAGGACTATGCCAGCAAGGACGCCCACGAGGCTGCGATCTTCGAAGCGCTCGATACGCTGTCGCCTGATATCCTCTGCCTCGCCGGCTACATGCGCCTTTTGAGCGCTACCTTCATCCAGCGTTACGAGGGCCGGATGATCAACATCCACCCGTCCCTGCTGCCGCTCTTCCCGGGCCTCCACACCCACCAGCGCGCCATCGACGCCGGCATGCGCATCGCCGGCTGCACCGTGCATTTCGTCACCGAGGGCATGGACGAAGGCCCGGTGATCGGCCAGGCAGCTGTGCCGGTGCTATCAGGCGATACCGCGGATGCCCTGGCAGGCCGCGTGCTGACCGTTGAGCACCAGCTCTATCCGCAGGCGCTCCGCCTGTTTGCCGAGGGCAAGGTGCGGATGGAAGGCGGCAAGGCTGTCGGGAGCGGTAGTGCGGCTTCGGCGGGGACGGACCGGGTGATTTCGCTGATCGGGTAACGGTTGACCGGTCCGCTGATGCGGATCATCATGGCTCCGCTATCGATGGAGCACGCGCATGACGATAACCGTCAGCATAGATGATACAACGCTCGCTGAGCTTCTTGCCATGGTCGAAGCGGGCGAGGAGATTGTCATCGTTCGCGACGGGATGCCGGTGGCCAAGATGGCTGCGGTCGTTGCGGATGGCGAGAAGCGCAGGCAAGCGATAGAGGCCATCCGTGCCTTCCGGAAGACAATGCCTGCCATCACGCAGGAGGAAATTGCGGAATGGAAGGCGACCGGCCGGCGATGACGGCCAAATTCGTCGTCGATTCCTCTGTTGTCTGCAGCTGGGTTCTCCCAGACGAAAGCTCATCGGTCGCGGCTGCCGCGTTCGTTCACCTTCAAACCTCTGATGCCATTGCTCCCGACTTGCTGTGGCATGAAGTGCGCAATGTCCTGATGATGGCCAGAAAGCGCAATCGGATCGACTTCGACAAGGCTTGTGAGGGTGTGAAACTCTTGCGTGGACTGAGCATCTTCACGCGGCGCTCGTCGAGCGACGACATGATTCTCGACCTAGCAGAGCGGCATCAGCTCACCGCCTACGACGCGGCCTATCTGGCGTTGGCAATCGAATCCAAGCTACCGCTCGCCACACTGGACAAGCAATTGATCGCAGCGGCAGCGCGCGAAGGCGTGCCGCTGCTTTCATGATTAGGCCGCGATCGCCTGAAGCGGATGCAGCGTCCCGTCGCTATAGACGAACCGCCCCGCCCGGAACGTGGCGCGAATGCGGTGCACGTCGCCCTTCTCGACCGCCACGAGATCGGCGCGTTGGCCGATGGCGATCTCGCCGCGATCCAGGAGGCCCGCAGAACGCGCTGCGTTCGACGTTGCCATGGCAACGGCTGCCGGCAAATTGCCTTCCATCGCGTCGGCGATCTTGAAGATGCCGGGGACGAATGCGGCCGGGTGGTAATCGGCAGCGATAACGGACAAGAGGCCGGCGCTTGCGGCGTCAAGCGCGCTCAGATTGCCGGACATCGACTGACCGCGGAGCGCGTTCGGCGCGCCCATCAGCGTCCACAGGCCACGACGGCGGGCTTCCTCGGCGGCATCGAGCGTCACCGGGAATTCGCTGATCGTCACGCCGAGATCATGCATTTCGGCCACCTTGGCGGCGCTGTCGTCGTCGTGCGAGGCCAGCGACAGCTTGTGGCGCAGCGACAGCGCGACGATCTCGCGCAGCTTGACGTCGATTGTCGGATCCTCGCGCATGGCGATGCGCTTCTGGACGACTTCGAGCGCCATCTCTCTGGTGATGGCGCGGCGCTCCGACATGCTGGTGACGTAGGCTTCGATATTGTTGTATTGCCCCTGCCCCGGCGTGTGGTCAGTCAGCGACACCATATCGACCTGATCGGCGGCGAGCAGCTTCTCCAGCGCCGGAGCAGCGCCGACATTGGTGATCTCGTAGCGGGCGTGAACCTTGTGGTCGATCAGCAGCGAATTGCGCAGCCGGTTGATGCCTTCGATGACGGCGGAGGTCGTTTCCAGCGAACGGACGTGGCCGTAGACACTTTCGGTGGCAAAGGAGATCGCCGCATAGGCCGTGGTGACGCCGGCGGCTGCGAGCTTCTTGTCGAGCTCATGGATACCGAAATCGATCGGCATCATCGCGTTCGGGCGCGGCGCGATCTCGCGCTCGATCATGTCGCCATGCAGATCGACGAAACCCGGCATCAGAAACCGTCCGCCACCATCGATGGCAGCACCCGCGACAGCCTCGTCGCGAATTTCGGCGATGACGCCATCCTCGACCCGCACCGAGCCTTGGCTGATGATTTCACCGGGAAGGACGAGCGTGAAATTACTGAGCCACATGGTTTTCTCCTGATTGGGGCAAGGCGGGGACAAACCGCAGCGCATAGGCCGGATTCGTGACAGGCGGATGAAACGCCGGAGCGCGCCATTATTTTCCGGCTAACGCCACGTCTCTCTGTTCATCGCTGCCCACTGCAGCAGGATGATGGTCTTCATATCCAGAATTTCGCCGCTTCCGATCATAACAAGCGCGTCATCGAGCGGGATTTCCAGCACTTCGATATCTTCATGCTCCTCCGCCAGCCCGCCGCCATCGGAAACGCGATCCGACGTGTCGATCTCGGCGGCGAAGAAGTGCACCACTTCGCTGTTGGAACCGGGCGAACTATAGGCCTTGAACAGGAACCGGATATCGCGGACCTGAAAGCCGGTCTCTTCCATCGCTTCGCGGCGGATCGCGGCTTCCGGTTCGTCGCCATCCAGCAGCCCGGCCGGGGTTTCGAACAGGAAGGACGCCTCGCCGTGGAGGTCCGGCGGCAATCGGTATTGGCGCACGAGCACGACGGTGCCGCGTTTGGGATCATGGAGCAGGATCGTTGCGGCGGGCGTGCGGTGATAGACCTCGCGGTCGAGGCGGTGGGTGATGCCGTCCGAATCCGTGTAATCGATCTTGTAGGCGCTGAGCTTGGTCCAGCCCCTGGAGAGCACGGTTTCGCTGACGATTTTCGCGCCAGCCTTCTCGAATTTCGTCATGCGGCGTCCTTGCGTAGCCAGACCTTGTTGTCGTGGACGGCAGCACCGCCATAGGGCGCAACAGGATCGGCGCCGGTGAGCACATTGATGCCCTCGCCATCGACATGTGCCTTGTTCGGCCACAGTCCCTCGGCGATCAGAACGCCGGGCTTCACTTCCTCGGTGACCTTCACGTGGATACGCAGGTCGCCTCTGGTGTTGCCGATACGGACGAGATCACCGGCTTCCAAGCCATGTGCCAGCGCATCCTCAGGATTGACCATCAGTTCCGGGCGTCCCTCCTTCTGCCGCGAGGTCTTGGTCTCGGCGAAGCTCGAATTCAGGAAGTTGCGGGCCGGAGAGGTGGCGAGCCGGAACGGATGCTCAGCGTCGGCCAGTTCGATGACATCGACCTGATCCGGAAATTGCGGCAGCTCCTCGTGCGGGCCAAGGGCGCCGACGGCTGCGGGCGGCTTGTTCGGTGCGGCGCCGTTTACCCAGTCCGGACGGAAATGGAACTTGCCGTCGGCATGGGCGAAACCATTCAGGAAATGCGCGTCGTCGAAATCCGGCTGGCGGTCGAACCACTTGTGTTCGAGGAAATAGTCGTAATCGGGAAGATTGCTGTCCTTCAGGACGCGATCCACCATGTCACGCGCCGTGAAGCCGAAGCCCGGGCGATCGGAGACGCCGAGGCGCTTTGCCAGCTCCTCGATGACGAAGAGGTTGCTGCGCACGGTTTCCGGCGGCTCGACCAGCTTGGGGCCGAGCAGGATGTGGTTCTGGCCGCCGGCGCGGTAGATATCGTCATGCTCGACGAACATCGTGGCGGGGATGACGATATCGGCCGTCTCGGCGGTATCGGTCATGAACTGCTCGTGGACGGCAACAAAGAGATCGTCGCGGGCAAAGCCCTGCTTCACGAGGCGCTGTTCGGGGGCAATATTCACGGGATTGGTGTTCTGGATCAGCATCGCGGTCACCGGGCCGCGATGGCGGAGCGCCACGGCATCGCCGGTCAGCGCCCGGCCGATCTGCGACTGGTCGATCATGCGGATATCCGCATCCTTCATCGACTTGCCGGTCAGTTCTGCATTGTTCATGCGGAAGATATCGCTGTTCGAATGGAAGGCGCCGCCGCCCTCATATTGCCAGGAGCCGAGCACGGTGGCGATCGAGGCCGCCGCATGCATGGCGACCGCGCCGTTGCGCTGGCGAGTAAAGCCGTAGCCGAGGCGGAAGAAGGTCTTCGTGGTCTGGCCGACGAGGGCTGCGAACGCCTCGATCTCGCCGATGGAGAGACCAGTGATCGCAGCCGCCCATTCCGGAGTCTTGGTCTTCAGATGCGCTTCGAGACCGGCGGGATCGTCGGCGAATTTCGCCATATAGGCCCGGTCGGCATAGCCGTCGCGGAAGGCGACATGCATGACGGCGCAGGCGAGTGCGGCATCGGTGCCGGGCCTGACGATCAGCGCCATATCGGCCTGCTTCATCGTCGGGTTGTCGTAGATATCGACGACGACGATCTTGGCGCCGCGTTCCTTGCGCGACTTGATGGCGTGGGTCATAACGTTGACCTGCGTCGCAACCGCATTCGTCCCCCAGATGACGACGCAATCGGTGCGGGCCATCTCGCGGGGATCCGGGCCGCGCAGCGTACCGGTCGCCATGGTAAAGCCGGTCCAGGCGGGATTGGTGCAGATCGACGAGAAGAAGCCGGAATAGCGCTTGGCGTGGCGCAGGCGCTCGATCGAATCGCGCTGTACCCAGCCCATGGTCCCTGCATAGAAATAGGGCCAGACCGCTTCGCTGCCGTGCCTGGCTTCCGCCTTGACGAAGGCATTGGCAATTTCATCCAGCGCGTCGTCCCAGGAAATCTGCTGCCAGCTCCCCGCCCCCTTGGCGCCCTTGCGGCGCTGCGGGTGCATCAGCCTGTCGGGATGATAGAGACGCTCGGCATAGCGCGCCACCTTGGCGCAGATGACGCCCGAGGTGTAGCTGTGGTCGCCCGCGCCGCGCACGCGCCCAATCCGGCCGTCGTCGGTGATATCGACCTCCAGCGCGCAGGTGGATGGACAGTCGTGGGGACAGGCCGTGTGCCCGACCCGGGATTTGGCGTGAATGGGGGTCGCAATGTTCATGTGATTTCTATATGCCAACCGGAAAGCGGCCAAAAGCCGGAAAGTGCGCCGATCAGGCGAATTCATGACAGGCATCAGCAACGATGAACTACCGCCATATCTATCATGCGGGCAATTTTGCCGATGTGCTGAAACACGCCATTCAGGCCCGGCTGATCCGCTATCTGCAGAAGAAGGACGCCGCCTTCCGCGTGCTCGATACGCATGGCGGCATCGGTTTTTACGACCTGTCTTCCGAAGAGGCGCAGAAGACCGGCGAATGGCAGACCGGCATCGGCAAACTCATGGAAGCCGATCTGGATCCGCAGGTCGCCGAATTGCTGGAGCCTTATCTCTCGGCGGTTCGCGAGCTCAATCCTGACAGTGGTATCCGCTATTATCCCGGTTCGCCAAAGCTTTCGCGCATGCTGTTTCGGCCGCAGGACCGGTTGTCGGCGATGGAGCTGCATCCCGAGGATTTCGCGCGGCTGCACCGCCTCTTCGAGGGCGATCATCACGTTCGTATCACCGAGCTCGACGGCTGGCTGTCGCTCGGCGCGCATCTGCCGCCGAAGGAAAAGCGCGGCATGGTTCTGGTCGATCCGCCGTTCGAAGAGGATGGCGAATACGACCGGCTGGTCGATGGTCTGGTCAAGGGTTATCGGCGTTTTCCAGGCGGCACCTACTGCCTGTGGTACCCGCTGAAGAAGGGCGCGCCGGTCAAGGAATTCCACGAGGCACTGCAGGCGACCGGCATTCCGAAAATCCTCTGCGCCGAACTCAGCGTGCGCAGCGACCGCGGCATTACCGGGCTGACCGGCTCGGGGCTGATCATCGTCAATCCGCCCTTCACGCTGAAGGACGAGCTGCACCGCATGCTCCCTGCCCTCAAGGATATCATGGCTCAGGACCGCTATGCGTCGCACCGTGCCTTCTGGCTTCGCGGTGAAGAGAAGGCTGTCGCAAACGATTGACCATGACGGCAGCGTGCGGAATAGTCCGCCGCGCCAATGCATTTTCACAGGTGAAACATGAAGCTTCTCTGCGCCACGACATCGCCCTACTCCAGCAAGGTGCGCATGGCGGCGCATTATCTCGAGCTCGATGTCACCGAGATTCGCGTCGACACCAATGCCGGTCCGGCGATCCTCGTCGATAACAATCCGCTCGGAAAGATCCCGACGCTTTTGACCGACGATGGCACGTCGGTTTTCGACAGCATCGCCATCATGCACTATTTCCACCGGCTGAAGAAACGGAAGCTCTATCCGGAAAAGAACGGCAAGCGCACCGAGGCCGAGATCCTCGAAGCGCTCTGCGACGGCATCTGCGACTGCCTGCTGGCGATCGTCTATGAGCGCCGCTTCCGCGATGAGGAAAAAATCCACCAACCCTGGATCGACCGGCAGTGGAAGAAGGCCGTCAGCGGCCTGAACCATATCAGCGCCCATCCGCCGAAACTCGGCAAGAAGCTGCATGGCGGCCATTTCGCTCTTGCCGCGACGATCGGCTATCTCGATCTGCGCTTCAAGGGACAGTGGGAGGCCGATCACTCGGAACTGATCGGCTGGCTGCGGACATTCGAGAAGAAATTCCCCACCTATTCCGATTTCAAGCCGCAATAATCAGACACAAAAAAGCCGGGGCAAAACCCCGGCTTTTTCGTTGATCAGATGATCTGATTAGAACTTTACGCCGATACCGACCTTGACGCTCTGTTCGTCATAGCCGCGCGAAACGTTCGTGCCGCCCAGATTGTAGTCCTTGTCCTGGTAGTCGCTGAAGCGGTATTCGACGCGAGCCGTGATGTTGCTCGTGACGAAAGCTTCTGCACCAACGCCGACGGTGTAGCCGTAAGCCATCTTGCTATCAGAGTCGCCGAGACCGCTAACCTTGTTGTTGGTCGCAGCCAGACCGGCCGTGCCGTACAGCAGGAAGGGGTTCAGGTCGTAACCGACGCGGCCACGAACGGAGCCGTTGAAACGGTTCTTTTCGGTGATGCCGCCAGCCGAGTGATCAAGGCCGGAATAGCCGAGGTCGGCTTCAACACCGTAAACGATCTGGCCAGCCTGCCAGTTGTAGCCCGTGTACAGCTGACCGCCCATGGCGTAGCCGTTACGGCTGTTGTTGAAGTCACCCATGTTGTAGGTGCCTGCACCGCCGAGGTAGAAGCCTTCCCAGTTACCGGCCGGGGTAACCGGCTCGTTCTGGGCTACCGGAGCTTCCGGGACCTGGTCAACTGCATCGGCAGCGTTTGCAGCGGTGAACCCGGCTACGACGAAGGCAGAAGCCATCAGGCTAGCAATGAGTGTACGCATACTTGTCTCCTTTCAGTCCCGCGCTCTTCGTCAACTGTTTTACACCGAAGCATTCGCGAGCAATTACTAGATGTCCCTCTCGGATCGAGGGTGAAAGTGGAGCCCAATTGCGGATTTGAAAGAGCCAAATTGTGAAATGATTGTGGCGGCGGGGTGGCTGAAATTCGATGTTGCTATAGCGCAACAGACTATTTATTAACCATAACGAATGGTTAAATCATGAATACTTATTTTACCGATCTATATTCTCAAATAATACATAGAATATCGCCACCCACAGCGCAATCGCGGCACCCTATTTATCTAATGTGTACCCGCCCCTATATAGGAAGCACCTAGAATCACGGGTTAAGAAGGCAAGCTTTTGAGCGAGAAGAGACTTAGGGCAGCCCTGATAACAGGTGCAGCCAAAAGAATAGGACGCGCCATTGCCAAGGATTTGGCAGATAACGGCTTTTCGGTTGCCATCCATGCCAACGGCTCGCTCGCCGAGGCGGAGGAGTTTGCGGCGGAATTGCGGCAAAGCGGTCATCGGGCCGTTGCGGTCCAGGGCGACCTCACAAAAATAAATGAGACGGAAAAGCTGATTCAAAAGGCCTCCGACGCGCTTGGACCGCTCGATCTGCTCGTCAACAACGCCTCGATTTTCCACGAGGATTCGCTGCGGGCCTTCGATGCCGGGATATGGGAAGAGCATTTTGCCGTCCATCTCAGGGCGCCGTCGATTCTGGCTGCGAAATTCGCCGAGCAGCTGCCGCAGGCTGCCGATGGGCTGATCGTCAACATCATCGATCAGCGCGTCTGGGCGCTCCGGCCGAGCTTCTACTCCTATACGCTGTCGAAATCGGCGCTCTGGACGGCGACGCAAACCATGGCGCAGGCGCTGGCGCCGCGCATCCGGGTCAATGCCATCGGCCCCGGGCCGTCGATTCCAAGCGAGCGGCAACGGCAAGAAGACTTCCAAGCGCAGGTCGCAGCCCTTATCTTGAAGAGAGGTCCTGAACTGGAGGAATTCGGACGGACGATTCGTTTTCTGTTCGAAACGCCCTCGGTCACAGGCCAGATGATTGCACTCGACGGCGGCCAGCATCTCGCGTGGCAGACGCCGGATGTGCTGGAGATCAAGGAATGAATGCCAAGAAGCTGCCGGATGGCGGTGTTCTTTATGATGAAGCCGACGAGAACGAAGACGATATCGAGGTGGAAGGTGAACCTTCCGCCTCGCCGATTTCGGCCGGGATCGACTGGAACGAGGGCGGGATCAACGAAACCGGCCTGATCGGCCAGGAGCTGATCGGCGAATTCGTCAAGCGGCTGCCGAACAGCCCGGGCGTCTATCGCATGTTCAATGCCGATGGCGACGTGCTCTATGTCGGCAAGGCGCGAAGCCTGAAGAAGCGCGTCAGCAACTATGCGATGGGGCGCGTCCACTCGAACCGCATCGCCCAGATGGTCCGCCAGACGGCCCACATGGAATTCGTCACCACCCGCACGGAAATCGAGGCGCTGCTTCTCGAAGCGAATCTGATCAAGCGCCTGCGGCCGCGCTTTAATGTGCTGCTGCGCGACGACAAGTCGTTTCCCTATATCCTGATCACTGGAGATCACCGAGCACCGGCCATCTTCAAGCATCGCGGCGCGCGTGCCCGCAAGGGCGAGTATTTCGGACCCTTTGCATCTGCTGGCGCCGTCGGCCGCACGATCAATTCGCTGCAGCGCGCCTTCCTGATCCGCACCTGTACGGACAGCGTCTTCGAGACGCGCACCCGCCCCTGTCTTCTCTACCAGATCAAGCGCTGTTCGGGGCCATGTACCCACGAGGTCAGCGATGCCGGCTATGGTGAATTGGTGCAGGAGGCGAAGGACTTTCTGTCCGGCAAGAGCCAGAAGGTGAAGGCGCATATGGCGGAAGCGATGAATGCCGCCGCCGAGGATCTCGATTTCGAGCGCGCCGCCGTCTATCGCGATCGCCTCGCCTCGCTGTCGCATGTTTCCAGCCATCAGGGCATCAATCCTGCCGGTGTCGAAGAGGCCGATGTCTTCGCGATCCACCACGAAGGTGGGATTTCCTGTATTCAGGTGTTCTTCTTCCGCACCGGACAGAACTGGGGCAACCGCGCCTATTTCCCGAAAGCCGACCCGCAGCTGACGAGCGCCGAAGTGTTGAGTGCCTTCCTGGCGCAGTTCTACGACGACAAGCCGGTACCGAAGCAGATCATGCTGTCGGAAACGGTGGAGGAGATGGAGCTGCTGTCGGCCGCCCTCGGCGAGAAGGCCGGGCACAAAGTCTCGATCCTCGTGCCGCAGCGTGGCGAGAAGCGCGACCTGGTCGATCACGTCGTCGGTAATGCCCGCGAGGCGCATGGCCGCAAGCTCGCCGAAACCGCATCGCAGTCACGGCTACTCGACGGTTTCAAGACCACCTTCAACCTTCCCTATGTGCCGCAACGCGTCGAGATTTACGACAACTCGCATATCATGGGCACCAATGCGGTGGGCGGCATGGTGGTCGCGGGGCCTGAGGGCTTCGTGAAGAACCAGTACCGGAAATTCAACATCAAATCGACCGACATCACCCCCGGCGACGACTTCGGGATGATGAAGGAAGTGATGACCCGGCGCTTCCAGCGGCTGATCAAGGAAGAAGGCATTCCTGATCGTTCGCAGCCCGCTGCTGCCGGCATCGACGCCGCCGACATGCCCTTCCCTGCCTGGCCCGACGTCATCCTCATCGACGGCGGCCAAGGGCAGATGACGGCTGTCAGGGCGATCCTCGAAGAACTCGGCATCACCGACAGCGTCATCGCCATCGGCGTCGCCAAGGGTGTCGACCGCGAAGCAGGGCGCGAACGCTTCTTTCCGCCGGGCAAGGAAAGCTTCTCGCTGCCGCCGCGCGATCCGGTGCTCTATTTCATCCAGCGCATGCGCGACGAGGCGCACCGCTTCGCGATCGGCTCGCACCGGGCGCGGCGCAAGAAGGAAATGGTCAAGAACCCGCTCGACGAGATCGGCGGCATCGGCCCGTCGCGCAAGCGCGCGCTGCTGCAGCATTTCGGCACGGCCAAGGCCGTCTCGCGCGCCGCGCTTTCGGATCTGATGGCGGTCGAGGGTATTTCGGAGGCGGTCGCCAAGGTGGTCTACAATCATTTTCACGACGACGCCGCGAAATAGGCTGTCACGGTCGCAAATTCCACGCAAAGGACAGCGAAAACCAGAAAGAATGTTGACGGTCGAGGGCCAAAGCCGTCATCTACGGGCACATCATTTCAGAGAACAGATTCATGGCATCGCGCGCATACAATATCCCGAACCTGCTGACCTACGGACGCATTCTTGCGGTGCCGCTGATCGTCATCTGCTTCTTCGTCGAGGGACGGCTGCAGAGCTCGGATCTCGCCCGCTGGGTCGCCTTCTGGATCTTCGTCATCGCCTCGGTCACCGACTTTCTCGATGGCTATCTGGCGCGCATCTGGAACCAGACTTCGAATATCGGCCGCATGCTCGATCCGATCGCCGACAAGCTGCTGGTCGCCTCGATCCTGCTGCTGGTTGCCGCTGATGGCACGATTGCCGGCTGGTCGATCTGGGCGGCGATCATCATTCTCTGCCGCGAAATCCTGGTCTCCGGGCTGCGCGAATATCTGGCGGCGCTGAAGGTCAGCGTTCCCGTGACGCGGATCGCCAAGTGGAAGACGACGCTGCAGCTGGTCGCCATCGCCTTCCTGCTGGCAGGCCCGGCCGGTGACGCCGTGCTGCCCTACACGACGCAGATCGGCATCGGCCTGCTCTGGGTCGCGGCAATCCTGACGATCTATACCGGCTACGACTATTTCCGCGCCGGCCTGAAGCATATCGTGGACGAAGAGTGATGACGCGTCTCGTCTATTTCGCCTGGGTGCGCGAGCGGATCGGCAAGAGCGAGGAGGAGATCGATCTCCCCGCCTTCGTCGTCACCGTCGCCGATCTTCTGAGTCATCTGAAGGGCTTGGGCGAAGAGTATGAGACCGCGCTTCAATATGAAAACGTTATCCGCGTGGCGCTCGATCAGGAGCATGTGGAGCACGACGAACCGATCGGCACGCCCCGCGAGATCGGGATCTTTCCGCCGATGACGGGTGGGTGAGAAGCGACGACTGCTCGCACCCGGAAAGCTGATGATGGGCAGGATCGCACACCCCAATCTCCCCCTCATTCCTGTGCTTGTCACAGGAATCCAGTGCGCCCAAGTCCTTGGGCGCGAGAGACATTTGTCTTCATTCGGAGTCATTCACCGCGCAGACGCGCGGTGGCTGGATTCCTGTGACAAGCACAGGAATGAGGGAGAATCTGGCGAGCCCAGCGGATCAAGGCGAGAACTGCACCAATGACCACCTCCCCCACCATCCGCGTCCAGCGCGAAGACTTTGACCTGCAGCGCGAGCTCAACCTGCTCTCCAAGGGCAACCCCGGCATCGGCGCCATCGTCACCTTCACCGGCCTCTGCCGCGACGAAGGCGGGACGCTGGACGCGCTGGAGCTGGAACATTACCCCGGCATGGCCGAAGCCGAGATGACGCGGATTGCCAATCTCGCGATCGAGCGTTTCAATCTCAACGGCCTGACCGCCATCCACCGCTTCGGCAAGATCGCCGCCGGCGAAAACATTGTCCTCGTCATCGCCGCAGCCCCGCATCGCCAAGCCGCCTTCGACGGTGCGAACTTCGTCATGGATTACCTGAAAACGTCAGCGCCCTTCTGGAAGAAGGAGTATGGCAAGGACGGCAAGACCGGCGAATGGATCGAGTCCAAACGCAGCGACGATGTCGCCCGCGACAAGTGGAAGTGAGTCCAGCTGTTGAAACCCTGTGAATGACTTGTGGATAATCGGTTATTCACAGGATTGTTCGCGTGACATCGCTCAAGAATCGATCTTGCGCACATACCATATCTATGCGATTAATTGCCGCAGGCACTACATGTAGGTCAACAAAGCCTTCGTCGCAGTGCAGCATTGTAAATTCGAGCTTATCCACGGCGATGCAAATTGCGAATCGTCGTTGACCGTAAAAATAAGCGGGGAGAATATGGAATTGGGTGAATCGAGTTCCAGCTCGATTCACCCACAGAACACAAAAGCGGTCCCGCCGCCTCTTTGTTCGAGTGCTTTTGACAGCCTCGACATGCTGTTCTTTTGCGACTGAAAAGTCAACCGGCGGGAGAAAGGAGAATAGCGATGTCGATCGGAACTACAGCAAGCACCGGCCAGAAATGCCCGGAAAGCGGCGTGTGGAAAGTCACCAGCACTCCCACCACAACCGCTCCTATTGCCAAAGGCAACATGATGCCTCCCTACGCCGGCCGAGCAGTGACTTGGATGCTAATCCAAGCCGCATAGCCATATGCGTCTGAAATCGCAACCGGCTCACGGGCCGGTTGCAGTTAGAAACTGAAAGTCAAGGTATCGCCCGCTCGCGCCTGCTCATGACCAGCAGGAAGACCAGCAGCGAAAAGACGACGAAGTCGCGCCAGAGGAACGGGCCGTAGGCGGTCCAGAGAGTTTCGGCAAAGCCGATGCCTGCCGCCCCGCCCGCCGATTT
Organism: Rhizobium sp. 10N427; assembly: GCF_056394605.1. Taxonomy (NCBI): domain Bacteria; kingdom Pseudomonadati; phylum Pseudomonadota; class Alphaproteobacteria; order Hyphomicrobiales; family Rhizobiaceae; genus Rhizobium; species Rhizobium sp. 10N427. The sequence goes on from NZ_JBFTID010000009.1 coordinate 217,022, forward strand.
CAACGGATCGGAATAGCCGCCTGCAGCCGAAATCATCAGCACCTTTAGGCCGAACAGCAGGCCGGCGCCGAAATCCATCGAGCCGTAATAGAAGGTGGTGAGGATGCCGCAGACCGTCGCCACGAAGGCAGCGGCGACATAAGCGACGAGGAATACCTTGCTGGCGCTGGTGCCGCAGAGTTCTGCGGCCATGGGATCGTCGGTGACAGCCCGCCAGATGCGCCCGAGCGATGTGCGGCGCAGGATCAGCGTTCCCACCCCAATCAATAGGATCATCAATCCCGTATTGAGCAGCTGGATATAGGTCAGCGTCACCTTGAAAGCGGCATCGCTCCAGAACACCACAGTGCCGTTCAGCAGCGGCGGCAGCCAGATCTCGCGGGTCTCCGACGCCAGCCTTGCGGTCTCCATCAACAGGATGGTGACGCCGAGTGCGGCGACGATCACGGTGTTGGCGGAACGGCGCACCAGAGGCTGCATGATGCTGCGGCCGATCCAGAAGCCCGTCAGCAGCGAATAGACGAAGGACATGGCAACGCCGATCGCCAGCGCCGCGGGCAGGATCAGCCACAGGCGGTTATAGGCGAAGTCGGTAAACAGCAGCAGCATCTGCCCGGCAAAGGCGAACATCGCCCCATAGGTGATGTCGGCTCGCTTGGTGACGCCGAAGGCGATCGCATAGCCGAAGGCCAGCGCGGCGTAGAGTGCCGCAAGAGGCACCGCATTCGCCAGCTGCTGCAGAAGATAGGCCATTCCAGTCCTCCGGATTTCCGGTAAAATAATAACTGGCAAAATGGCTTTTACCAGTTATATTTTCATCATGAGCTTCACCTGGACCCAACACCGCTTTTCCGGAGGCGCGCTCGCGCTTGATGTCGCCAACAGCGTGATCCTGCGCCATGACGCCGGGCAGAGCATCGATCGCTTCGCAACACCCGATCAACTCGACAGCTTTCCGGCCGCGGCGGCGGCGTTTTGCGCCGAGCGGGCTCTGTTCGGTGATATGATGCCGGTCAAAGCAGCGAACCGCCCGGCCTTTCTCAGCCTGCGCGAGGCTACCGACCGCTATTTTCGCAGCCGCGTGGCCGGTGAGGATGATGGTGGCCTTCTGGCCGATCTGCTTGAGCGGATTGCCGCCGCATTGCGCGGGGCTGCGCCGGGCGGGCTCGACGCGGCGACGGCGCATTCGGCGCTGCGGCTGATCGCCATGCCTGATCCCGAGAGAATGAAGATCTGCCGCAACTGCCGCTGGCTGTTCATCGACCGCAGCAAGAACAGAAGCCGTGCCTGGTGCGACATGACCGTCTGCGGCAACCGGGCGAAGGCCAGCCGCCACTACCGGCGCAAGAAGGAGGAGACGCCATGAAGATCAACGCGATTGCCGCGCTCGGCCTTTCGGCCCTGCTGATCGCAGGCTGCCAGCGCGAGATGGAGAAGATGGTCGAGGTATCCGGCCACATCTTCGTCTTCAACTACCGCGTGGCGACCGCCACCTATCTGGTGACGCTGCGCAAGACCTCGCCGATCCCGGATGGGACGGTGGCGATTGCTGAATTCGAGGACCCGGCGGGCGGCGATCCGATCGTGCTGCAGGAAAAGATCTTTCCCGCCTGGGACAAGATCACGCTGCAGAGCCCTGCAATCCATTGCGTGCGCAAGGACAAACCTTACGGGGCAAAGATCAAGCTGGTGGCCGCCGATGGCAAGACGCTGCAGGAACTGCAGACGCAGTTCGTCTCCGATGTCGATCAGGCGGCTATGCTACCCAGCAAGCCGCTGGTGGTCGGGCCGTTCTACACGAAGAACCCGGAGGTGTTTAAGGCCGATGGGACTGTGGATTATTCGAATACGGACAAGTGCCCGGCGGTTTGAGAGCTACATCCAACATTGCGCCCGCGGCCCCCCTCATCCGCCCTTCGGGCACCTTTGTAACTTCCCTTTATCCGCTATCGAGGCTGTAATGCCGATCGCGGTGGCGGATGGAAGACCGACGCACCTTTGGGACACCAAGCCCGTGGGAGAGCCTGGGTCTCCGTCCGCCGTTCCATT
>NZ_JBFTID010000010.1:0-195990 GCF_056394605.1 Rhizobium sp. 10N427
GAGGAGCACCGACCTGGGCCGCCGTCAGTGCGCCAGCCTGAGCAACGCTCAGACCTTCGAGCTGCGTGTCGCTCATGCCGCTGATCTGCGATGCCTTCAGACCGCCGACAGCAGCGTTGCTGAGCTTGCCGATCTGAGCAGCCGAGAGACCGGTGATCTGCGCGTCGGAGAGAGAGCCGACCTGGGCTGCCGTCAGAGCACCCATCTGATCGTCGGTGAACTTGCCGAGCTGGCCAGACGTGAAGGCAGTAACCTGCTTCGGCGTCATCACCTTGATCTGGTCGACGCTGAGCTTGCCGATCTGGCTGTCGCTGAGGACGGCAATCGCTTCGTTCTTCAGGCTCGGGAGAGCCTTCGTGGTCAGGCCAGCAACCGCATCGTCGGTCAGCTTCGTCACGTTCGTGGCGCTGAAGCCCGCAACCTGCGCAGCCGTCAGCAGAGCGCTCTGGCCTGCAGTGATACCGGCAACCTGGTCTGCAGTCATCGCCGTGATCTGCGTGGCCTTGAGACCGGCGACAGCAGCGTTGCTGAGCTTGCCGATCTGACCGGCAGTCAGACCACCAATCTGGTCGTTGGTGAGCGCGCCGACCTGGGCAGCCGACAATGCGCCGATCTGATCATCGGTGAATTTGGCAAGCTGGCCAGACGTGAAGGCAGTGATCTGCTTGGTCGTGACCTGCTTGAGCTGGTCGGTGCTGAGCTTGCCGACCTGGCTTTCGCTGAGAACGGCGATTGCTTCGTTCTTCAGACCAGGGATTGCCTTGGCGGCCAGACCAGCAACTGCATCGTCGGTCAGCTTGGTGATGTTCGTGGCGCTGAAGCCCGCAACCTGCGCGGCGCTCAGCAGAGCGCTCTGACCTGCAGTGATACCGGCAACCTGATCGGCAGTCATCGCCGTGATCTGCGTAGCCTTGAGACCGGCGACAGCAGCGTTGCTGAGCTTGCCGATCTGACCGGCGGTCAGGCCGCCGATCTGATCGTTGGTGAGTGCGCCGACCTGGGCTGCCGACAATGCGCCGATCTGATCATCGGTGAGCTTGGCAAGCTGGCCAGACGTGAAGGCGGTGATCTGCTTGGTCGTGACCTGCTTGAGCTGGTCGGCGCTGAGCTTGCCGATCTGGTCATCGCTGAGCACGGCGATGGCTTCGTTCTTCAGGCCGCCGATTGCCTTTGCGCCGATGGCGCCGACTTCGTCAGCCGAAAACTTTTTGATGTCGTCAGCGCTGATCGAGCCGATCTGCGTCGCGTTCAGGCCCTTGATCTGGTCGGCTGTAAGGCCTTCGATCTGATCAGGGGTAAGAGCAGCAATCTGCGTGGCGCTGAACGCCGCGATCTGGGCGTTTCCGAGAGCACCGATCTTCGTGGCATCGAGTGCAGCGAGCAGTTCCGGCTTCAGGCCTGCGATAGCGGTCGTCGAAATCGCGCCGAGCTGTGTGGAATCGAGCGCTTCGATATCTTCGGCCTCGAGGGCAGATATCTGGTCTTTATTGAAAATCTTGAGCTGATCTGCGGAAAGCGTTGCGACATCCTCAGCCGAGAACGCCTTGATGGTCTTTGCAGACAGAGCTTTGATCTGGGTATTAGAAAGAGAGGAAACGATCGAGGTCATGAAATTGCCCTTGCACTGGCGTTAGCGGTGACGGTGTCTTTCGTCTCGCATCCGGGTAGCAAAAGCTGGCGCGCTCCAAGCCATAGCCGGAGGGTTCGCGCCGTGCACACTGCATGGCCGAGACGCATAGACAAAATATTTCGGAAGACATCGCTCGAGGGAGCTAATGTTTAGGACAAGGCATCATGCGCACGGTGCTTAAAGCAACCGTTTCCTAAACCTCGACATTCGACAGGACCAAACCCGAACATCGTTGAGCCTAGACGAAGGGATTCGTCATTGACCGAGGGAAGAATTATGCTGGAAGCACTAATTATAAGTTAATGTACCATTATTGCCGTTAAGTTATGTGTCGTTTCGAGATACAAGAAAGCGGAAAATCACCCTTTATTCACGGCGCGGTCCCAGAACAGACAGATCGCTGCCGGCAGCAGCTACGAATCAAAACCAGGCAAGACCTTATTCTGCGTGGATTGCTGATGATCTCGGAGAAAAACGCACCGCGCTTACCCGCGAAGCAGCAAATGACTTGAATAACAGCCATTTCAACTATCCGCGGAAGTCTATCGCGCTGTTTGTGAAGGCGCGCCCAAGGCGCGCTTGCAGTGCCGCCAGCGCCACTGAAGAATTGTGCCCGATGCCAGCACAATAAAAACCCACCCCGCAGGGCAGCGTATCATTTACGCCACCACCCTGCATAAAGGCTTGCCCCCAAGCCTGCCCTTTACGCCCAACTCACTTCGTAAGCGATGCGTCTTCGGTTATCGTCGTTGCTGCGGTTTGCAGGTACGGGGTCTCAGGAATGGATGCGATGAAGAACATCGTAAACGCATAGACTGAGAACAGCGTCAGAGCCGCGGTCAATCGAATCATGCACTATCTCCTTATTCACAAGGAGGAGTGTGCGCCACTCTGTGCTTTTCCCAAACAGTTTTCTGAACGGCAGATGAACAAAAACTTGTTATGGGCAATTTTAACGATATTTTTACAACATTAGAGATGAAGAAAACTCACCGCAAAACCAGCATTCCGGCGTTCGCCCGCATGCTGAGATGGGCATCGACAAGGCTTCTTTCCGGGCAGGTATGATACCGCCCGCCACATGTCTTACGCAGCGATTGCAGGTCCCGGATCAATGGCGACGACGGCAATTGCGCTGCTTCTGCAAGCGCTGACGACAGAAAACCGATATCGAGCGGCCGCGCGAACGGCGCCATATCAACGGGCGTGCCGAAGCCGTGAATGCTGACGAAGGTGCGGTAGGCGATCGAGCGGAAGTCGGAGAGCATGGGCTCACCCGCAAGTGATTCTTCGACGAAGGGGCGGGTCGCTTCGGATTGGTGATCGCCATATTCCATAACCACAGTGCCGCGGTTGCCCGGGGAGACGCGCAGACTTTCGATGAACGATGCGACTTCCTTGCGTGCGGCAATGACGCGCCGAACATATTCGTTCGCCTTGGCATCGTCGGAATACTTCGCCTCGGCGACCAGGGAAGACGGCACGATCGGCTTGTCGTAGGGACCATGCGTCATCATCGTCTGAATCGCGATCAGCAGCGGCCGGTCGTCCTTCGCGCGCTCCTCGGCGATGATCTTCCGGGCAAAATCGAAATACGGCCGGTCATCCTCCGCTTCGGCTCTGGTGCCGATCGCCTTCATGTCATAAATATCCTGGAAGCCGATCGACGTCAGGAAGGGTCCTTCGTTGACGAAGTTGTATTCCATCGGCATGACGGTCACGGTGCGGTAGCCGCATTTGGCGAGCGTCTCGGGAAAGCTGCCCTTGATCTTGCCGGCCATCAGCTGCGTCACATAGGATGACTGCCAGCCGAAATCCGTCGCCGAAAGCCCGGTCATCACAGCAAAGTTGGTAACCCAGGTGCCGCCGCCATAGGTCTCGACATAAAGCGGACGAACAACGCCGTCCTGCGAGCGGAACGACGCCAGCGTCTCTGCCGGGGCTTTTATCTGCGGAAAGTTCGCGAGGTCCGTCTGGCTTTCGCTGAGAACCAGAACGACGTCGGGGCGCTTCGTGCCGCAATCCACGGAGGCATCCATCGCCCGCATCTCGGCTGCTTCCACGTGATTGGAAAGCTCAATCCTGCCGAATGGATAGCGGATGTCAGCGAGCGAGATGAAAAAAGACGATGCGTTGTAGCCGGAAATGTAGGGCAGGTAGGCCGGCTGATCGGCGACCGCAGGCGGGAAGGTCAGATAGGTCAAGGGCAGAACCGCCGCCAGACCAGCCGCCCGCCACCTGACCTTCAGCCGTAGAGGCCTGTCTAAAGCAAAGATCAGGGCAAGGCCTGCGATGACCGCGAGAAGGATGCAGATCGCCGAGATCAGAATGCCCGTGTAGTTTGACGCGAGGAAACTCACCGCGGATTTGTCGGCGCCGGTGAAGATCAGATCATAGTAGTGAAGCGCAAAACCTTTGAGGTCGTATTTGACCAGCGAAGCCAGCGCGATCAGCACAACGACCGAACCCGCCGCATAGAGCGAGAATGCATATCGCCGCGAGACCAGAAATAGGGCCGCAGCAATGACGAGCGTCATCGAAAACGTATAAGGCATGAAGCGCCAGCGCGTGTCGAGATAGCGGACCAATGCGAAGAAGAGCGCGGCCGCCATCAGCAGGCAAACCGGGTGCAGGATAAGCCGGACGGCTTTCGCAAATATACCGCGCATCGAAACCCCTCATATAAGCACTCTCGGATTTATAATTGCGGTACGCGCGTGTATCCATTCGATTGTCGCGTTAGGGTTAAATTCGGGAATGAAATAGCTGCCAGAAGTAGCACTGATCCGCTCGCGCGTGCGCATTTCGCGTCAAGAGACCGTCCTGATTAATCCTGTGAATAATGGGGATGACGCTGGCATTTCTGGACATTAGCAAATGGAAATGTTTCCTTAACCCTGTCGGCTGAGGGGCCGGCGGTTGAGGGCGCGCATATGGAAATCGAAGAGCTGCTGAACATGCAGGAGCGTGGCATTCGTGACCGCATCCTGGGCTACAGGCTGAGCGACAACCCTATGTCACACCCGGAATTCATGCCCATTTGGGACGCTGCGGCCCTTGAAGTCTGGTATGCGCGTTATGAGGCGTGGCGTTTCGGCTGGTCGATGGAAGACGCCAACCGGCGGCACTGAGAAGATAAAGAGGGCGGCTGCCGCCAAGGCGCCCCCGCTTCCTGGAACGGGCCGCGATCCCCTGTAGCGGCCCGTTTCACTTTTTGGGGCGCTTCAGGGTTGCGCGCGGCAAAATTCCGACACACAACCATGCCAGTCACAAAGTCTGACCAGCAGCATGACAGGACCCCTGAACTCATGAGACGACTGATTATTGCCGCAGCAGCACTGTCTGCAGCGACCCTTTCTTCTTCAGCCTACGCCCAAACGCAGAACTTCCCGAGCGCCGGTGTGACGACCCTTGCCGGACGATGCTCCAAGCTCGTCGTCGGCAAGCTCGATGTGTCCAAACCCTGCAAGAACGAGCTGGCCGCCGTGGCGCTGCCGAATGGCGATGTCACCTTCATCTTCACGGCGCAGGGCAAGATGCTGGGCTTCCAGGGCGACGGCAAGGCGATCAAGCCGGCCTCCAACGGAAATGCACGAATCCCTTTGACCATGGTGACGACGGGCGTCGGCCAGAAGATGACGGGTGAGGTCAAGGTCGCGGGCAGCTGCACCTTCGGCAATCCCTACGGCGGCAAGCCGGTTGCCATCGAATGCACCGCCGAGAGCAAGGACAGCACCTTCGCTGCGACCTTCCAGACCAATGGCAAGACGCCCGTGCAGCCGGCACCTGCCGCGGCACCCGCAACGCCGCAGCCAAAGCCCGCCAAGCAGAAGTGATCAGATCAGGCGCACCAGGCGCCGTTTGCGCCTGGCTTGCGCGCCAGCCCCTCGGTGGTCAGCTGCGCGCCGAAGGAACGTCCATCGCGTGAGATGACCCTTGGAGCGCCGCCATTGGCGCCCTTGCCGGCCGCGTTCATGGCGAACGGCCCGGCGTTCAAAAGCTTGAAAAGCCGCGATTTGGCAGCAAAGCCGAGGCGCCGCTCGTTTTCGCAGCGCGCCGCCGAAACGTCCGGCAGAACGGCATCGGCAACGACGATCTTCTCGCCCTTGTACCAGAAGACGCCGCCGTCGCCGACGCAATTGACGTGTTCGCCCTGCCCGCAATAGCCGAAGGTGGCACTGCCGTTCAGCACGTCGGCGGGCGATGCCTTGACCGGCTGGGCCGCCGGCACGGGAATGGCTGCCGGTGGCAAGGGACGCTGCGGCTGCACCGTTGTCATCGCCATCTGTTTCGGCTCAGGCTTTGCGGCAGGCGCCTTCGGCGCATCCGGGCGGATCGCCGCCGTGATCATCGAAGCGTCAGGAGCCTTTGCCAGCATCGGCTTGACGCTCTTCCAGTTGTCGTAGGTGGCAATACCACCGACGGCGAGAAGACCGATCACCGCCCATGGCATGATGCCGCCGCCGCGGCTCGCGCCCCTGCCCCGTCCCGAAGGTTTGCGGCTGCGGCCGCGCGTCGCTGTCTTCGCCATAGATCCGAATCCCGTGAGGCCCGGATTATTGGACGGCAATCCTTTCCGAAAGGTTGGCGCCGGGAGCCCGTGGCTTCCACTGCACATTTTTTCCGGGTAGGGTGGCGCCCGTCACATAGAGCCCCCATTTGGATGGTTGGACGGACGCCAGATCGATCGGTGTAAGTATGCGTTATTTTCGTTTTATCGCTTGGCCAGCTTCTGTGGCACTCGGATTGGCAGCCCTGATCGGCGCCCATGCGGCGCTCGGACAGGCAACCGGCAATTTTCACGAGGTCATCGCAGGCGAGCTTTACCGGTCGGCACAGCCAAGCGGCGAAGACATCCAGGCATACGCGTCGCGCTATCACATCCGTACGATCCTCAATCTTCGCAACGAAAAGCGCACTGGCTGGTACCTCGATGAATCGGCCGCCGCCGCAGACCGCGGCATCACGCTGATCGATTTTCCGATGTCATCATCCAAAGAACTGCCGATCGAGGAGGCGCAGAAGCTCGCCAAGATCATGGCAGATGCGCCCAAGCCGCTTCTCATTCACTGCGAACACGGCGCCAACCGCACAGGCCTCGCCTCGGCGATCTATGTCGGCGCGGTCAAGAAGATGAGCGAATCTGCCGCTGAGTTCCAGCTCAGCCCCTACTACGGAAACTTCGCCATCAAGGGCCTCAGCCGCTACGCGATGTATAGCTCCTGGGACAAATACGAAGAAACGATCGGCTTTTGACGCGAACAAAGCAGCGGCGGTTGCGTTAGTCAGCGAATTCACCGCTGGAGAACCGCTTCCATGGACCTCGTCCTCGCCGATATGTTTCCGGAATCCCGCATCCACTACCCCGTCATCTTCGCCCGCCTTTTCGGTGCCATTCTCCTCGGCGGCCTGATCGGCTTCGAACGCGAAGCCCGCGATCACCCGGCCGGCTTTCGAACGCATATTCTCGTCAGCCTTGCGGCCGCTCTCTTTGCGATCATCTCGATCGAGGCTGTGCACATGCCGGGCTTCACCGATGATCCGCAGGTTCGCATCGACCCATTGCGCGTCATCGAGGCGGTCACGGCAGGTGTTGCCTTCCTGGCTGCCGGGATGATCGTATTCTCCCGCGGCCGGGTCAAAGGCCTGACGACGGGTGCCGGCATGTGGCTTTCGGGCGGAATCGGCCTTGCGACGGGTTTCGGCTATTGGCCGATCGCGGTCTTTGCGACGGTTGCCGCCGTCTGTGTGCTCTACGCCTTCGGTAAGATCGAAAAGAAACTTGGAAGTGATCAGGGTTCAAAGAGCAACGGCGAGCAATAAGAACGCAAAAACGCCCGGCAATACCGGGCGTCTGATCGTCTTCCATGAATTATCGCGCGTTTACGGATTCGGAACGCGAGGGTTTCGACTCTGCAAATGCTGCGTTCCAGCTCTTGGATTCACGCTTGCCGTCCTTCTCCGAGGCTGTGCGGACTGCCTGCCATTCTTCTTCGTGCTTGAGCGAAATGTCCTGCGGCACAAGATTTGTCTTCATTCGTGTCTCACCTGTCGTTCTTGAAAACTGTTCGCCAAGTCGCAAATTCCGGTAGCCCGGCCTATTTGTCTTTGGCCTTTGCGGCGTCGGCTGCGATCTCGGGACCGCCGCGCGACAGATCGCTGCCGCTCATATGGGCTGGCACATGAACGTCGTGCCTCGGGGATTGCGGCAGCGTCAGATCGACCTGATGCGGTGGCAGCACCTGCGCCTTTTGCATCCGGTTCGGCTTCGCCCGCTTCATGCGGTCGGCAGCCTCGGTTCGCTTGTCGGGGGAGTGGGTCGAAGTCTGCATCATCGGCCTCCTTTTTGATCGCGCCCGCGATCATCCTGATCGCTCAACCTCATCCAAACGGGCGAGCCTGGGGATGGTTCCAAAGAAAGTCAGGCTGCAATCATCCCCTCCCTCTTGACTGCCTGCATAAGTTGATTACCTAAGCGCTTGTCCGTCGTCGCAGAGATGTGCGTGGTTGCCCCCCATGCGAAAACATCGGCAACGGATAAACACTGGTGCCGGGCCCCTCTGGCGAGAGTTTTTACGGCGCTCTCGTGATGTCGGTACCGCCTGCAAAGAGCCGGCGGATTTTCAATCGATGAAAAAGCTCCCCATGCCTTTCGCGCATGCCCGTTCTGGCATGCCGCGTTCTTCCACCACACCCACGTTCAAAAACGATGTCCGCGCCAAAGAGGTGCGGCCATGAACCAGTCTCCCAGTCAAACTTCGACCCTCGGATATTTCCGCTGGTCCTTCATCGTCACTGCCATCGGCCTGGCACTCGGCGCCATTCTCGGCTGGCAATCGACGGGCACGATCGGCGGCATGGCGACCGTCTTCTTCATCTGCGCGGTGCTTGCCGTGCTGGAGATTTCGCTTTCTTTCGACAACGCCATCGTCAACGCCAACAAGCTGAAGGAAATGACGCCAGAGTGGCAGCATCGCTTCCTGACCTGGGGTATCGTCATTGCCGTCTTCGGCATGCGTATCGTCTTCCCGCTGGCAATCGTCGTCATCGCAGCCGGGATCGGCCCGATCGACGCGATCATCCTCGCGGCCCGCGAACCGGCCGAATATGCCCGCATCATGAATGACGCCCACCTGCCGATCGCAGCCTTCGGCGGCACATTCCTGATGATGGTCGGCCTCTCCTACTTCTTCAATCACGAGAAGGACATCCACTGGATTTCCTCCCTCGAGCGGATGATGTCGCGCGGTGCGGCGATCAAGGGCATCGAGATCGCTGTCGTTCTCCTGCTCATCCTACTCTTCTCGTCGCTTCTGGAAGGCGAGGAAGCCACCACCTTCGTGTATAGCGCGATCTATGGCCTGGTGACCTTCCTGGCTGTCGAAGTCATCGGCGGCCTGCTGGATGCCTCGCAGCGGGCTATGAGCGAAGCCGCCCGCGGCGGTCTCGGCGCCTTCATCTATCTGGAAGTGCTGGATGCGAGCTTCTCGTTCGACGGCGTCATCGGCGCCTTCGCCCTGACGCAGAACCTGTTTATCATCGCCATCGGCCTCGGCATCGGCGCCATGTATGTGCGCTCGATGACCATCATGCTCGTCGAAAAGGGCACGCTGACGGAATACCGCTATCTGGAACACGGCGCATTCTACGCGATCCTGATCCTGGCGGTGATCATGTATGTGCAGACGCTGTATCACATCCCTGAGGTCATCACCGGCCTTGGTGGCGCGACGCTGATCGGCATCTCGCTCTGGTCCTCGATCCGTCACAACCGCAGGGAAGCGGCGGAAGGACATGCTCCCAGCCATCACGCCAAGAGCGTAGAGGCCTGACAGCAGGGCTGCGGCGGGGCATCGGCCGCAGCCATCAAGACAAAAATAAAGCCCGCGACCAACCGGTTGCGGGCTATTTTCATGCGGGGGTTTCAGCGGCTGTTAGCGGCGGATGTGATCGAACACATCGGCATCGATACCGAGCACCTTCAGATGACGGCCCTGCGGACGGCGGCCTGCATCGACTGCGGCGCTGACTGCATTTGCGGCACCGATAACGGCGAAGGCGCGACCGAGGAAACCTTCACGAATGGACTTCACGTAAGACATTGTCTTTCTCGCTTTAGCTTCATTATTGACTACTCACATATGATGCAGCGCAGCATCTACCACAAGTCGCGCAAATTCAGCGCTGCCATGCAAAAACGCCTGAGCAGGGGGCAAAACGCAAAAGCCCGGCCTTGTCAGGACCGGGCTCGCTTCATCTTTAAGCTGTCTTATGAGCGCGTCAGGCGGCGCGGGCGCGCCCAGGCATATAGCCTTGCTGGACGCCTGATTGCCCAAGCTTGAAGCGGGCGATCAGATCGCGAAGGCGGCCGCTTTCATGGGCCAGCGTGGCACCGGCCGCACTCGTTTCCTCGACCATCGCCGCATTCTGCTGCGTGACCTGATCCATCTGGTTGACCGCAGTATTCACTTCCGTGAGGCCAAGCGACTGCTCGCGGGTCGATGTCGCGATCGCTTCCATGTGCTGGTTGATGGTGACGACATAGTCACCGATCGCCGTCAGCGCATTGCCCGTTTCGCGAACCAGACGGACACCTGCTTCGACTTCGCCGGTCGAGGCGCTGATCAGCGCCTTGATCTCTCGCGCGGCCTGCGCCGAGCGCTGCGCCAGTTCACGCACTTCCTGCGCGACAACCGCAAAGCCCTTGCCGGCTTCACCGGCACGCGCCGCTTCGACACCGGCGTTCAGCGCCAGAAGGTTGGTCTGGAAGGCGATATCGTCGATGACGCCGATGATGTTGGAGATCTGGCTCGAAGACTGTTCGATCCGCTCCATCGCATGGACCGCATCCGACACGACGGCGCCGGACTTGGACGCGCTCTGATTTGCCTGAACCGCAACCGCCCTCGCCTCATCCACACGCTTGGACGAGTTGGCAACGTTGGTGGTGATCTCGTCGAGAGCCGCCGCCGTCTCTTCGAGCGACGAAGCCTGACGCTCCGTGCGCTGCGACAGGTCATTGGCGCTTTGGCTGATCTCGCGGCTGCCGCTGTCGATCGACGAGGCGCTGGAGGATACGGAACGCAGCACATCGGCAAGCTGCGTGATCGAGGTGTTGAAGTCCTGACGCAGAGCTTCGAAATCCGGAGCGAAGGGCTGGTCCAGCTGGAACGACAGATCGCCCGCCGCCAGATGCTTGAGACCGTTTCCGAGGCCGGAGGTCGCTTGGCGCATCTGCTCGGCCTTCACACGGTCGCTTTCGGCTGCGCGAAGACGCTGCTCTTCCGTCAGGTGGCGCTGTTGCTCGCCTTCGCGTTCGAGGCGCTTGTTGGCAAGCGCGTTGGTGCGGAACACTTCGACGGCCGACGCCATGTCGCCGATTTCGTCCGAGCGTCCCGAGAAGGGGATGGCCGCCTCATCATTGCCACCCGCGAGAACCTTCATCGACGTCGTAATGGCTTCGATCGGCCGGGCAATGCCGGTAATCGCAAAGATAACGGCCGCAATCAGAATGGCAGCGCATCCAGCGATCAGCGCGAAGGTCATGAACAGAGTCGACTGGAACAGGCTGGCGCCTTCTAGGTGGATTTTTTCCGAGCTCGCGGTGTTGAAGTCGAGAAGGTCGTTCAGGTATCCGGCCGCCTTGGCCATCTTGGCCTGCATATCGCCCGAAAGCAGTGCTTTCGCTTCGCCATCCTTGCCGGCTGCCGAAAGCGCCACCATCTGCTGCGCGGCCTGCTTGTAGTCGGCAATGCCGCCTTCGATCGCCTTGATCAGTTCCGCGCCCTTGGCGGTGGTGATCAGCGGCCGGTATTTGTCGATTTGCTTGGCCAGCGCGTCGTTACGCTCGGCGATCAGCGCCTCGGCTGCCTTCATCTCCTCAGGCGTGCCTGCAAGAATATGTGTCGAATAGGCATTGTCGAGACGGTAGAAAGCGCTCTCGATGCTCTTGCCGGTCGCGATTTTCGGGATCCAGTTGGAAGCGATCACCTCGGTCTGGCCATTCAGCGTGCTCATGCCGCTGATCGACATCCAGGCAAGCAATCCGAACATGAGGGCGATAACAGCGAAGATCGCTGACAATAGCATTTTGATGCGGGGGCGTTTCATCTCGGTATCCTGAAAATTTAAAGTCGCAAGTATTCGATTTGAGCAAGACGCAAAGACGAAGCCGTCATGCATCAAACCCAATACAATTGTCTCTAGATACGCATCGACGGATTAAAGCCCTATTAACCCAACGAAACACTTTTCATCTACTAATTGTAAAAACAACGGATGCGCGAACTTATTAAACACTCCGCATTTCAGCCCGATCAAACGGAAAAACCGGCCCGCTTTCACGGGCCGGCTCGCAGGTAGGGGTTGGATGCCGTCTTTTTGTTAGTCTTCGTTTGCGGCAAGCTGGGAAAGGACCTGCCCCCGTCCGCGCAAGCGAAGGATCAGCGGAATGATGAATGCCGCGGCGGCGACAAGCAGCAGGCCGGCTGCGATCGGCGACATGACGAGGGTCGTCAGATCGCCCTGGCTGATCGCCAAGGCCCGGCGCAACTGCTGCTCGGCAAGCGGCCCGAGGATCAGGCCGACGACGACAGGCGCGATCGGATAGCCGAACAGGCGCATGACGTAGCCGAGGATGCCGAAGGCCAGGAGCATGCCGAGCTCGAACACCGACGGATTGGCGCCGATCGTACCGAGCGTCGCAAACAGCAGGATGCCGGCATAGAGCCATGGCTTCGGGATAGTCAGCAGACGCACCCAGAGGCCGATCAGCGGCAGGTTGAGAACCAGCAGCATGGCATTGGCGAGCAACAGGCTGGCGATAAGACCCCAGACGAGTTGCGGATTGGTGGCAAACAACAGCGGACCCGGCTGCAGACCATACTGCTGGAAACCGGCGAGCATGATCGCGGCGGTCGCCGAAGTCGGCAGGCCGAGCGTCAGCAGCGGCACGAGCGTACCGGCAGCCGAAGCGTTATTGGCGGCCTCAGGACCGGCGACGCCCTCGATGGCACCCTTTCCGAACTCTTCCGGGTTCTTGGAAAGGCGCTTTTCGGTGGCGTAGGACAGAAAAGTCCCGATTTCAGCGCCACCGGCCGGCATCGCGCCGATCGGGAAGCCGATGATCGTCCCGCGCAGCCAAGCCTTCCACGAGCGGCTCCAGTCCTGCGCGGTCATCCAGAGCGAGCCCTTCACGGCCTCGACCTTGTCGGCCACCTTGTCACCCTGAGCGGCGATATAGAGCGTTTCGCCGATGGCAAACATGGCGACAGCAAGCGTCGTCACTTCGATGCCGTCGAGAAGATCCGGGATGCCGAAGGAGAGACGCGCTTGGCCGGTCTGCTGGTCGATGCCGACCATGGCAAGCGCAAAGCCGATGAACAGCGACGTCAAACCGCGCAACGCCGAGTCGCCGAAGGCGGACGAGACGGTGACGAAGGCGAGGATCATCAGCGCGAAATATTCGCGCGGACCGAAGACCAGCGCCAGCTTGACGATATAAGGCGCGATGAAGGCGAGGCCGAGAGTGGCGATCAGGCCGGCGACGAAGGAGCCGATGGCAGCCGTCGCCAGTGCCGGGCCGCCGCGTCCGGCGCGAGCCATCTTGTTGCCCTCGAGCGCGGTGACGATCGACGAGCTTTCGCCCGGCGTGTTGAGAAGGATCGAGGTCGTCGAGCCGCCATACATGCCGCCGTAATAGATGCCGGCGAACATGATCAGCGAGCCGCCCGGATCGAGCTTGTAGGTGGCCGGAAGCAGCAGCGCGACGGTCAGCGCCGGGCCGATGCCCGGCAGAACGCCGACGGCAGTGCCGAGCATGACGCCGATGAAGGCGAAGAGCAGGTTCATCGGCTGAAATGCGACAGCCAGGCCCTGCAGAAGGAATTCGAAAGTGCTCATGGGGGCTGCACCTTAGAAGAACAGATGTTCAAGCCAGCCGGCAGGCAGCGTCAGCTGCAGCAGCTTGGCGAAGATCACCCATACGATGAAACTCAGGATGATGCCGACCGGGATCGAGATCCACAGCTGGCGCTTGCCAAAACCGCGCGCGGTCAAGGCGAAGAGCAGACCCGTCGCGATCGAAAACCCTGCGATACGCAGGAAGATCATCTGACAGGCAAGACCGGCAATCACCCAGAGAACGGGCGGCACTTCCTGCTTTTCGCGCTCGGGAAATTCACCGCGCCAGGCTTCGGCAACGGTCCAGAGACCGAGAGCCGCCAGGCCGAAGGCGACGAATTCCGGCACGGTCGACGGGCCGATACGATCGTACTGCGCGATGGCGCTGAGATGAGAGGCATCCCAGAACATGATGCCAGCAATGGCGAAAAGAAACACGGCAATAGCCAGCGCCGCCCAATCAGGGCGGCGCTTCGTTGCCGAGGGGGTGTTGCCCTCAATCATTTTACCAGTCCGATATCTTTGAGGATGCTTTCGGTCGAAGCGACGTCCTTGTCGAGCTGAGCCTTGAAGTCATCGCCCGAGAGGTAGGTGTCGGCCCAACCCTTGGTCTTCAGCACTTCCTGCCAGGCAGCAGACTTGTGCAGCTTTTCGACGTCAGCCGAAATCGCCTTGACTTCTTCGTCCGTCAGACCGGGAGCCGCGGCAACCATGCGCCAGTTCTGGATGGTCACATCGGTACCGGCTTCCTTCAGCGTCGGTGCATCGATGCCGTCGAGGCGGGCATCGCTCGAAACGGCGAGAAGGCGCAGCGTGCCGGCCTTAACCTGCGATTCGAATTCGCTGTAGCTGGAGATACCGGCGGTGACCTGACCACCGAGGATAGCAGCAAGCGCTTCGCCGCCACCCGAGAAGGCAACGTAGTTGACCTTGGTCGGATCGACGCCCGAAGCCTTGGCGATCAGGCCAGCCGTGATGTGGTCGGTACCACCGGCAGAACCACCGCCCCAAGACACAGCGCCGGGATCGGCCTTCAGCTTAGTGACGAGATCGGCAAGCGTCTTGATGTCAGACGAGGCAGGAACGACGACGGCTTCGTATTCGCCGGTCAGACGGGCGATCGGCGTAACGTCCTTGAGGGTCACGGCCGACTTGTTGGTTAGCAGCGCGCCGACCATGACATAGCCGCCGACGATCAGGGCGTTCGGGTTACCGGCGCTCTGGTTGGCAAACTGCGCGAGGCCGATGGCGCCGCCAGCGCCCGGAACGTTCTGAACCTGAACGTTGCCGGAGATGCCTTCCTGCTGCAGCACGGTCTGCAGCGAACGGGCCGTCTGGTCCCAGCCGCCGCCCGGTGCTGCCGGAGCGATGATGGTGTAATCGGCCGCAGCGGCCGGCAGCGCGATGGCGGCTGCGAAGAGAGTGGCAATAAATGTATGTTTCAAGACGTGTCCTCCTTGAGCGCGGATAGATGCCGCGTCATTGCTGTCAGGGATCGGGGAACACGCCACTGGCGAACGAGCGATCGATCGCGCGTGAACGGCAAGTCCTCCCGAAACTTCCTCCGCCTCCACGGAGAAGAAGTGTCCGAACGCACCACAAGAAGCTGTCATTTAGCTGACACCGGCCACACATCCAGAGGCTGATGACACTTTTTTGCCGCAATTTCGCTCGGCATCGCCGGAAACGAAAGCGGCCGGTCCGCATTTACGCGGACCGGCCGTAAGGTCATCCTGTGCTGAAAATCTGCCTTTGCGTCTTAGAATTCAGACCATTCCTGTTGCACGGCAGCGTTGCCGTGGCTGCGATAGACCGGCGCCGGTGCCCGCGGAGCACTACGAGCCATCGCAGACGCGGTGCGGCGCAAGGCTTCCACGTCCGAAGACGAGGCATGATGGCTTTCGCCCGACAGCTTGAAATTGGCGATCAGGTCGCGAAGGCGCACGGCTTCGGTGGCGAGTGTCGCGCTGGCCGCATTGGTTTCCTCGACCATCGCGGCGTTCTGCTGGGTCACCTGGTCCATCTGGTTGACGGCACTGTTGACTTCGCTCAGTCCGGTGGACTGCTCACGCGAGGACGTCGCGATCGCATCCATGTGCTGGTTGATCGAGACGATCAGGTTCTCGATCGTCTTCAGCGCATCGCCGGTTTCGCGAACCAGCTGAACGCCGCCCTGCACTTCGACCGAAGAATTGCGGATCAGATCCTTGATCTCCTTGGCAGCTTCCGCCGAGCGCTGGGCGAGCTCGCGCACTTCCTGTGCAACGACCGCAAAACCCTTGCCCGCTTCACCGGCACGCGCCGCCTCGACACCGGCATTCAGAGCCAGAAGGTTGGTCTGGAAGGCAATCTCGTCGATGACGCCGATGATGCTGGAGATCTGGTTCGAAGACTGCTCGATCTTCTGCATGGCGTTGACGGCGTTGGCAACCACCTGCCCAGATCGTGCCGCACTCTCGTTCGCCTGGATAGCGACCTGGCGAGCTTCGTCAGCGCGCTTGGAGGAGTTCGAGACATTGACCGTGATCTCGTCGAGTGCAGCAGCGGTTTCTTCGAGCGAGGCGGCCTGCTGTTCGGTGCGCTTCGACAGATCGTCGGCGCCGCTGCCGATTTCGCGGGTGCCCGTGTCGATCGCACCGGCCGACGAAGCGATGGACTTCATTGTGTTTCCGAGCTGCATGACGGCATCGTTCAGATCCTGACGCAGCGGCTCGAAATCAGGCGCGAAGGCGTCATTGAGCTGAAAGCTCAGATCGCCGGCGGCCAGCCGCTTGAGCCCGGAAGCCAGACCGGCAGTCGCCTCGACCAGGCGTGTCTGTGCGGCGGCTTCGGCTTCGCGGGTCAGGCGGGCGCGGTCGGCCTCGGCCTGCACGCGGCTTGCTTCCGCATCGCTCTGCAGCTTGATGTTCTCGATCGCCGCCTGACGGAAAATCTCGACGGCCTTTGCCATCTCGCCGATCTCATCGCCGCGATGGGCATCAGCAATCGTCAGATGCGTGTCGCCATTGGCAAGCGAACGCATCGCGCCGGTGATGCGGCCGATGGCATTGGCGATACCGGCAATGCCGAAATAGGCTGCACCGCAGACGAGCAGCGCGCTGACGCCGAGAATGACGCTGAGCAGCAGAAGCGTGCGGCTGAACTCCGAACGGTTTTCGGCAGCGGCGCTGGCAGCCAGGGCCTGGTTGGACTTCACCACCTTGTCGACGCTTGCCGCCAGTTCGTCGGCGATCGGACCGAGATCCTTGTCGAAGGCATCGATTGCCTTCTGCTTTTCGCCGGCCTTAACGAGAGCGATCAGATTGTCGCCAGCCGCAACATATTTCGAGGACGTATCGTCGATCGAGGTGAAGGCCTCACGCTCGGCGTCGGTATTGACCTGATCCTTGAAGTCGGCGACGGCTTTCAGGAGAGCCGCCTGCTTGGTCTTGATCTTCTTCACGAAGCCATCGGCACCACCTTCCGTACGGCCCATGACGTAATCGCCGTATGAACCACGCAGCGAGTAACGTGCGAGCTGGATGTCGTTTGCCTTGGACACGCCGGGCAGATAGCTGGTCGCAAAATCGTCGGCGTTCTCGTTGAACGTGCTCAGGCTGCGCAGCGAAATATAGCCCGTCAGGGCAAACAGGATGGCGATCAGCGAGAATATGCCGATCATCGATGCTTTGACGTTGGGACGCTTCATGAAAAGAACCTCTGAAAAGGGGAACCGGGCATCCACGATGCATAGCTCCTGGCAGTGTGGTGAGAATTGGCTTGCAGCATCATGCCGCCCGCACGGCCGTTCGGGACGACGCCGCGCCTGTCGTTTCATAGTGAGAATAACCACCGGTTTTCGATTAATTTTCGCTAAATGCCGACTAGAAAATTTGACAATGAAAACAACGAAATTTGTAAAAACAGATGTAAAGAACAGCATTTTCGGATGATTTCAGATGAACTAAGTTTTTCTTACTTCATGAGTAAAATTTTCTTCTGCAGAAACAGCATCAACATTTCATATTTCGAATACTCTCAAGTAGTGTCGAGGCAGCGGAAAGAAGCCTCGCTGCCACAACGAAACCACGCTTGCGCCGCCGCCGCTTTCGGGAAAAGAATGTCGCATGACCATCCCGCGCGCGCACCCGTTTCATTTCGACCCAACCTATGGCGCCACTTTGCCGGCGCTGGAATCGATCCGTCCGCCGGCAGCGCCGGATGGTTTCGATGCGTTCTGGAATGCGCGATACGCAAAGGCGATCAACGCCGATCCCAAACCCTCGCTCTCCCGCAGCGAGCTGCAGCATGCGGACTGGAATGTCCTCGATATCTCCTATGCATCGACGGACGGAGTCGCGATCGGCGGCTGGCTGCTGCTGCCGAAGCGAAGCGCGATCAAGCGCGGCCTGGTGGTTGGCCATGGCTACGGCGGACGCGATCAGCCGGAATTCGACGTGCCTGTGGAAGAGACCGCCGTCCTGTTCTTCTGCGCCCGCGGCATGTCGCGAAGCGCCCACCCGCCAATTCCCTCAGAGGCCAGCGGCCATGTGCTTCATGGCATCGAGAGCCGCGACAGCTATGTGATCGGCGGCTGCGTCGAGGATATCTGGCTGGCCGTCTCGGCGTTGATCGAACTCTATCCTTGGCTGGAAGGCCGCATCGGCTATTCAGGTGTCAGTTTCGGCGGCGGGCTGGGTGCCCTGGCGATCCCGTTCGACACGCGGATCGATCGTGGCTTTCTCGCCGTTCCGACCTTCGGGAATCGCCCGCTCTGGCTGCGGTTGCCGACGGTTGGCAGCGCTGATTCCGTGCAGCAATATCAGCGCAAGCACGGCAGTGTGCTTGAAACGCTGCGCTTCTTCGATGCGGCAACGGCTGCAACACGCATCAAGGTGCCAATGCTGGTCGCCGCAGCGCGTTTCGATCCCGCCGTCGCGCCACCCTGCCAGTTCTCGGTTGCCAATGCCTTG
Source organism: Rhizobium sp. 10N427 (assembly GCF_056394605.1). Lineage (NCBI taxonomy): Bacteria > Pseudomonadati > Pseudomonadota > Alphaproteobacteria > Hyphomicrobiales > Rhizobiaceae > Rhizobium > Rhizobium sp. 10N427. Next base: position 18,484 of record NZ_JBFTID010000010.1, read on the forward strand.
GCTGGATCCAAGGAGATCTTCGTTCTCGATGCCGGTCACTTCGACTATGACGGTGCCGCCGAACAGAACGAAGAGCTGCGCGCCAAGGTCGCCCTATTCTTCACTGCCGGCGCAGAACCTCATTCCAATGCGCAATCAGCCGCGCCCGCTTCACCTGATCGAGATAGACCATCAATCCCGGACTGACAGGAACCGGCTTCAGCTGGGCGCCAAGCAGTTCCTGCATCGTATTGGCGGTATTGTCGCCGGCAACTTCTGGACTGACGGCCGGGATTTGCAGTTCGCGCGCCATGATCGTCTGCCCCTGCTTCGACATGAAGAAGGACAGATATTGCCGCCCAAGTTCCGGATCGGCAGCGGCCTGCGGCACAAGACCGATGCGCGACATGACGACCGTATAGTCCTTCGGCAAAACGATGCCGACATCGGGATGGCGCGCCGCCCAGTCCGCCGCATAGGAGCCGAGGATATTGTACCCGAGCACGAAGCGGCCGTCAGCGACGCGCTCCAGGATCGCCGAGCTTGTGGAATAGAGCTTGACGCCCGCCGCCCCCATCGCCCCGATCACCGACCATATATCACCGAACTGTTCCTGGTCGCGCGCCATGAACAGGAAGCCGACGCCGGAGCGCTCAATGTCATAGGTACCGATCCGGCCATAGACGCTGTTTCCCTTGCGCTTCAGGTAATCGACGAACTCGGCTCGCGAGGATGGCACCGGCTCATGTACGAAACTCGGCTTGTGATAGACGAAGACGGCCGGCTCGAAGGTCAGCGCATAGGCGGTATTGCGCCAGTTCGCCCATTTCGGCCACTGCCCGCTCATCGGCAGGTTGCTCACCTGCGCATAGCCGTCGTTCGACAGCTTTACCTGCAGGTCCATGGCGGACGAGAAGGCAAAGTCGGCAGTCTTCTTGCCGGCATCGGTCTCCCGCACGATGCGATCGTAGATCTCCCCCGTCAGCATGTCCTCATAGCGGATCGCCACATCGGGATTGCCATCCTGGAAGCCTGTGATCATCGGCTTGGCCAAAGGCTCGTCGAGTGACGAATAGACGGTCAGCACCCGCGCATCCGCCTTTCCGGATTTCGACGGGTAGAAGGTCTGGTTGCCATAGGCAAAGCCCGGACAGAGCATCAGTAAAAGTATGAAAAGTCTCCTCATCCGAAAAGGATTGCATGCGTCGAAAGGAGGAGCAAGCGTGAGCCTCGCCGCAGCTCAAGCAAAATTGCCGGCCTACCGCGACAAAAACTATAAAAGAAGTTAAGCTAAATTAGACCGTTTTCATGGAGGGGATATTGGAACGACGGCTGAGCGCAATTCTCGCTGCCGACGTCGTAGGCTACAGCCGTCTGATGGGGGTCGATGAATCCGGAACTCTTCAGGCGCTCAATCGTCACCGCTGTGAACTGATCGATGTCAGGATCTCCGACTACAAGGGCCGGACTTTCAAGCTGACAGGCGACGGAATGCTTGTCGAGTTCCAGAGCGTTGTGAATGCCGTTGCCTGCGCCGTCGAGATCCAGCGAAACATGGCGGCCCGCAATGAGGGCGTGCCGAAGGAACAGCGCATCGAGTTCCGCATCGGCATCAACCTTGGCGACGTCGTTCTCCAGGACGGCGATGTCTTCGGCGATGGTGTCAACGTCGCGGCTAGGCTGGAAAAGCTTGCGCAGCCAGGTGGCATCTGCGTGTCGAGCTCCGTCCGCGACCAGGTCGGCACGCGCCTTAATGTCGGCTTCGACCTGCAGGGCGAGCATGCACTGAAGAACATCAAGCAGCCAGTGCAGGTCTATACCATCGACATCAACAAGGGTGCCGGCAGCAGCCGCGCGGCAACCCAGCGCCGCAACACCTGCTTCATCGCCGTTCTGCCCTTCACCAACATGAGCGGCGATGCCGATCAGGACTATTTCTCCGACGGCATTACCGAGGACATTATCACCGACCTCTCGAAGGTATCGAGCCTGCATGTCGTGTCACGCCACACCGTCTTCACCTACAAGGGGACGTCGGTCCGCATCAAGCAGCTCGCTCAGGAGCTCGGCGTCCGCTATGTGCTAGAGGGAAGCGTGCGGATGGCAGGCAACCGCGTGCGCATCTCCAGCCACCTTATCGACACCAGCAACGGCGACCACCTCTGGGCCGACCGTTACGATCGCAATCTGACGGATATCTTCGCCATCCAGGACGAGATCGCCAATTCGATCGTCGGCCAGCTGAAGATCCGGCTGCTGCCCGAAGAAAAGAAGGCGATCGCCGAAGAGCCGACGGCCAATGTGGAGGCCTATACCTATTACCTGCGCGGCCGGCAGCTCTCCCACACCTGGACGAAATCATATCTGCTGCTTGCCCGCCGCATGTTCGAAAAGGCCGTCGAGCTCGACCCCGATTATGGCCGCGCCTATGCCGGCATCGCCGATTGCGATGCGGCGATCCGCGATTGGGATCCGGGGAAGGTCTCGGTGCAGCAGATCCTGACGGCGAGCGCCCGGGCACTCGAGCTCAACCCCGACCTTGCCGAAGCCCATGCCTCGCGCGGCCTTGCGCTGCACCAGAACGGTCAGCGGGAACAGGCAATCGAAGCTTTCGAGCGAGCCTTGAGCCTGGATCCGAACCTCTATGAGGCGAACTTCCACTATGCCCGCTTCTTCTTCATGCATGGCGACTATGCCAACGCCGCGCATTATTTCACCCGCGCCGCCCATATCCGGACCGACGATTACGTCTCGCCGATCCACCTGATGAGCGTCTACCGGTCGATGGGGCGTCCTGCCGATACTGAGAACTGGGCGAAGCTCGGCATTCTCCGGGCCGAACGCGCCGTCAGCCTCAATCCGGAGAATTCCGGCCCGTCGCATCGCGGCGCGCTCGCGCTCGCCCATCTAGGCGACAGGGCACGCGCCCGCAACTGGGCAGCGCGCGCGATTGCCATCGATCCGAACGACATCGTCGCGCAATACAATCTCGCCTGCGTCTATTCCGTCCTTGGCGATACCGACGAGGCCCTTGCCCTGCTGGAAAAGCTGCTGCCGCGCAGTTCGGTCTATCACATCATGTGGTTCGAGAACGATTCCGACCTCGACAACATCCGCTCGGACCCGCGATTCCACCGGCTGCTGGATGCCGCCCGCAAGGAGCAGGAGGCTGCACGTACAGCGTGAGAATGAGCACGGCCGATGATGACAGCGGCGCACCCGCCCTGTAATCTCGTTTGCCAACAAGGAAACATCCGTGCGCATCCTGCTGACCGAAGACAATGTCGCGCTTGCCGATGGCCTGTCTGCGATCTTGCGCGGGACCGGTCATGCCGTCGATGTCGTGCATGACGGCGCGTCTGCGAATGCCGTCATCGCCGCCGAAAATTTTGATCTGGTGATTCTCGATCTCAACCTTCCCGAGATGGACGGGCTCGAAGTGCTGCGAAACATGCGCGCCCGGCAGAGCAAGGCCGCCGTGCTAATCCTGACGGCCCGCGGCACGCCGGAAGAGCGGGTCCGCGGCCTCGATCTCGGCGCTGACGACTATCTGATCAAACCCTTCGACATCGCCGAATTCGAGGCCCGTGTTCGTGTCCTGCTGCGCCGTCAGGCAGGGCTGCATTCGGCAACCGTCATGTACGGCCCTGTTTCCTTCGATCTCAATTCCCGCACGTTTTCCGCAGCCGGCATCCAGATCGATATCCCCGCCCGCGAACTCGGCCTGCTCGAAATCCTCTTCATGCGCGCCGGCAAGGTGGTTGCCAAGGAAGCGATCATCCAGTCGCTGACCGCCTTCGACGACGACATCTCGGCCAATGCCATCGAGCAATATGTCAGCCGTCTGCGCAAGCGGCTCGCGCCTTACAGTCTGACGGTGAAGACCGCCCGCGGTATCGGCTACTATCTCGACAAACTGACCGAGGCTGCATGAGGGCCGCCTATTCGCTGCGCCGCAGGCTGCTCTTCTGGTTGCTGATCTCCACCGCCATCATCGGCACGCTGGCGCTCGCCGACACCTATCGGGAAGCAATCCAGACATCCAATATCGTCTCCGACCGCGTGCTCGCAGGTTCCGCACTGGCAATCGCCGAACGCGTCGTCGTGGCCGAAGACGGTACGCTTGAGGTCGATATCCCCTATGTGGCCCTGGAAATGCTGACCTCGGCCGCCCAGGACCGCGTTTTCTACCGAGTCGATGGACCACCCGGCGAGTTCATCACCGGCTATCAAGCCTTGCCCGCACTCGCCGATACGCAAGGCGAGGTCGCGGGCTTTGCAGACGACACGTTCCGCGGCGAGCCGATCCGCGTCGCCACCTTGAGGCGGTCGGCCTCCACCGGCATCCGCTCCGTTCCCTTCTCGGTGACGGTTGCTGAAACCACCATCGCCCGCCGCCAGCTTGCCCGCGCCATCCTGTTCCGCTCGGCGCTGCGCCTTCTCTTCATGATCGCGGGCGCCGCCGTCATCGTCTGGATTTCGGTCACCGTCGCGCTCCGCCCGCTCTACAAGCTCCGCGATGCGATCGGCGAGCGCAGCCCCGACGACCTGCACCCAATCGAGCAACTGGTACCGAGCGAAGTCGAACCGCTGGTCGATACCGTCAACAGCTTCATGGTCCGCTTGCAATCGGCGCTCGAAGCCCTGCGCAATTTCACCGGCAATGCCAGTCACCAGCTGCGCACGCCGCTGGCGATCATCCGCACCCAGCTTGCGCTCTCGGTGCGCGCTGTAACGCTTGACGAGGCCCATCGATCGGCCCTGAAGGGCGATCAAGCCGTCGCTCACGCCGAACGCATTCTTGCCCAGCTGCTGCTGATGGCAAAGATCGACGCAGCGGCAGCAAAAGAAGCACTCACGGCCACGGCCATCGATCTCACCGCGCTCGCTCAGGAAATCACCGGCGAACTGATCCCGACCGCCGCCGAAACCGGTATCGACCTGGGCTTCGAGGGTGACGGCGCTGCGGTGATCCGGGCAGAGCCCCTGTTGATCGGCGAACTCTTGCGCAACCTCGCCGGCAATGCCATCGCCTATTCCGGCAAGGGCGCTGAAGTCACCGTCCGCGTTTCCCGGGGCGGCGATACCGTCACGCTTGAAGTCGAGGACAACGGCCCCGGTATTCCGGCGGAGAAGCTGGATGCCGTGCGCCAGCGCTTTTCGCGCGGCAACGAATCGGGCGCGCCGGGCGCTGGCCTCGGCCTGCCGATCGTCGAGGAGATCGCCAATCTCTTCAACGCCAGCCTGACGCTCGCCAACGGCCCTGATGGAAAGGGCCTCAAGGCTTCAGTCGCTTTCGCAAAACTGTCGTAAAGCCTTTCAGCCGTTAACCTTTGCGCCTTGCATTCTTTCGCTGCATTGCACACTATCCCCTTGGGAACAGCAAAGCCGTGCAACGACGCGGCGCCGGATAAGGCGAAATATGTCGATCAAGGCCAGCATCTATCATTTGACGCACTATAAATATGACAAGCCGGTCCGCCTCGGGCCGCAGGTCATCCGCCTCAAACCGGCCTCGCATTCGAAGACCCGCGTCCTCAGTCATTCGCTGAAGGTTACGCCTTCGAACCATTTCGTGAACCTGCAGCAGGACCCATACGGCAACTATCTGGCTCGCTACGTTTTTCCGGACCCGGTCACCGAATTCAAGATCGAAGTCGACCTCGTCGCCGACATGACCGTTTACAATCCCTTCGACTTCTTCGTCGAAGAGGAAGCGACGAAGTGGCCTTTCGACTATCCGGAAACGCTGCGCGAAGATCTCTCGATCTACATGAAGCCGGAAGAGCCCGGGCAGCGGCTGAAGGCCTTTCTGGAAACGCTCGACTATACGCCCGGCCAGCCGACGGTCGATATGGTCGTTGGCCTCAATGCCCGCCTGCAGCAGCAGATCGGCTATGTCATTCGCATGGAAACCGGGGTGCAGACGCCCGAGGAAACGCTTGGAAGCGCGCTTGGCTCCTGCCGCGACACCAGCTGGCTGCTCGTACAGATCCTGCGCCATCTCGGCCTCGCCGCCCGCTTCGTCTCCGGCTATCTGATCCAGCTGGCGCCTGATCTGAAGGCGCTGGACGGCCCGTCCGGAACCGAAGTCGATTTCACCGATCTTCATGCCTGGGCGGAGGTCTACCTCCCCGGCGCCGGCTGGGTGGGCCTCGACCCGACCTCGGGATTGCTGACCGGCGAAAGTCATATCCCTCTGGCCGCGACACCGCATTTCCGCAATGCCGCGCCAATCTCCGGCGGCTATTTCGGCGAGGCCAACACCGAATTCGGCTTCGACATGAACGTGTCCCGCGTTGCCGAGCATCCGCGCATCACCAAGCCTTTCTCCGATGAAAGCTGGGACGAGCTGAACGCGCTCGGCGAGACAATCGACCGCGTCCTTCAGGCGCAGGACGTTCGCCTGACCATGGGCGGAGAGCCGACCTTCGTCTCCATCGACGATTTCGAATCCGAAGAATGGAATACCGACGCCGTCGGGCCGACCAAGCGCGAAAAGGCCGATGTGCTGATCCGCAAGCTCCGCGAGCGCTTCGCCCCCGGCGGCTTCCTGCACTATGGCCAGGGCAAGTGGTATCCGGGCGAGAGCCTGCCGCGCTGGACCTTCTCGCTCTACTGGCGCAAGGACGGCCTGCCGATCTGGCAAAATCCCGATCTCATCGCAACCGAAGGCATGGATGCCGGCGTCACCGCCGACGACGCCGGAAAGCTTCTGACGGCGATCGCCCGGGAACTGGCGATCGAACCGGAGATGGTTCTGCCCGCTTACGAGGACCCGGCCGAATGGATCGTCAAGGAGGGCAGYCTCCCCGAAAATGTCGATCCGTCCAATTCCAAGCTCAAGGACCCCGAAGAACGCAACCGCATCGCCCGCGTCTTCGAACGCGGCCTGACGGTCGCGACCGGCTACATTCTCCCGGTTCAGGCCTGGAATTCCAAGGCATCGGGCCAGCGCTGGGTCAGCGAAAAGTGGCGCACCCGCCGCGGCAAGATCTTCCTCGTCCCGGGTGACAGCCCGGTCGGCTACCGGCTGCCGCTCGGCACCCTGCCCTACGTTCCGCCGTCACGCTATCCCTATATCCACACCGCCGACCCCTCGATTCCACGCCAGCCGCTGGCAGATGTCGTGGTGCCCGCCGGCCGGGCAATGCCGGAAGCCTCGCGCCAGACGGATGACAGCAGCCAGGCACGCGTCGAGCAGACGATCGGCGAGATCGGCGGCGCAGTGCGCACCGCCATGTCGGTCGAACCGCGCGACGGCAGGCTTTGCGTCTTCATGCCGCCGGTCGAGCGCATCGAGGATTATCTCGAACTGATCGCCGCGGCGGAAAATGCCGCCCGCGACTTGAACCTGCCTGTTCATATCGAGGGTTACTCGCCGCCGCAGGACGAACGCATCAACGTCATCCGCGTCGCCCCTGACCCTGGTGTCATCGAGGTCAACATTCATCCGGCCGCGAACTGGCAGGATTGCGTCGACATCACCACCGCCGTCTACGAGGAAGCGCGCACCACAAGGCTTGGCGCCGACAAGTTCATGATCGACGGCCGCCACACCGGCACGGGTGGCGGCAACCATGTCGTGGTCGGCGGCGCGAACCCCGGCGACAGCCCGTTCCTGCGCCGTCCCGATCTGCTGAAAAGCCTGGTCCTGCACTGGCAGCGGCATCCCTCGCTGTCCTACCTCTTCTCCGGCATGTTCATCGGCCCGACCAGCCAGGCGCCGCGCATCGACGAGGCCCGCCACGACAGCCTCTACGAACTCGAAATCGCCATGGCGCAGGTGCCGATGCCGGGCCACGGCGTTACGCCGCGGCCATGGCTGGTCGATCGCCTCTTCCGCAACCTGCTGATCGACGTCACCGGCAATACCCATCGCGCCGAAATCTGCATCGACAAGATGTTTTCGCCCGACGGCCCCACGGGGCGGCTCGGCCTCGTCGAGTTCCGCGGTTTCGAGATGCCGCCGAACGCCCGCATGTCGCTTGCCCAGCAGCTGCTGGTCCGCGCCCTGATCGCCCGCTTCTGGAAGAACCCGGCCGATGGCGGCTTCGTGCGCTGGGGCACCTCGCTGCACGATCGCTTCATGCTGCCGCATTTCGTCTGGGCCGACTTCATGGATGTGCTGGCGGATCTGAGAGAAAACGGCTTCGATCTCAGCTCTGAATGGTTCAAAGCGCAGCTCGAGTTCCGCTTCCCCTTCTGCGGCGAGGTGGAATACGAAGGCTCGAAGCTCGAAGTTCGCCAGGCGCTGGAGCCGTGGCACGTGATGGGCGAAGAAGGCGCGATCGGCGGCACGGTCCGCTATGTCGATAGCTCGGTCGAGCGTCTGCAGGTTCGTCTCGAAACCAGCAACAGCGCCCGCTACGCCGTGACCTGCAACGGCCGCACCCTGCCGCTGACGCCAACCGGCACGTCGGGTGTTTCCGTCGCTGGTGTCCGCTACAAGGCCTGGCAGCCGTCGTCGGGCCTGCATCCTGTATTGCCGGTCAATACGCCGCTGACCTTCGACATTTATGATACATGGTCGAAGCGTTCGATCGGCGGCTGTATCTACCATGTTGCCCATCCGGGCGGCCGCAACTATGACACCTTCCCAGTCAACGGCAACGAAGCGGAAGCACGGCGGCTTGCCCGGTTCGAGCCGTGGGGACATACCGCAGGCGGCTTCATTCCGCGTGCCGAAACGGGTTCGCAAGAATTCCCTCTGACGCTGGATCTCCGGCGTCCGGCAGGGCTTTAGGCTAGGTTTTAATGGGCAAGAAACCGGCAACGGAACGCAAGGCAATCGATCCCCGCAGCGCCAGCGATGCGGCTCTCGACTATGCGCCATTGCCTGGTGTTGCCGACGAGATGGTCGACAACACCGGTGCGATCCGCCCCGTCTGGCAGCGCTTCCTCTCCGCCTTCGGGCGCGTGCCCAAGCCCGAACTCGCCGAACGCTTCGCCCGTGCCGACCGCTATCTGCGCGATGCCGGCGTCTTCTACCGGGCCTATGGCAGCAAGGGCACCGGCGAACGCTCCTGGCCGCTGTCGCATATTCCTGTACTCATCGACGAACGCGAATGGCAGCAATTGTCCGCGGGCCTCGTCCAGCGCGCAGATCTGCTGGAAGCAATCGTTGCGGATATCTACGGCAAGAACACGCTGGTGCAGGAAGGCTTCCTGCCGCCCAGCCTGATTGCCTCGAACCCGGAATTCCAGCGGCCGCTGGCGGGTGTGAAGCCGGCCACCGGCCACTACCTGCATTTCTGCGCCTTCGAAATCGGCCGCGGCCCGGATGGAAACTGGTGGGTGCTGGCAGACCGCACGCAGGCGCCGTCAGGCGCCGGCTTTGCGCTGGAAAACCGTGTTGCGACGACCCGCGCCTTCTCCGACGTCTATGCCGAAACGCCGGTGCACCGCCTGGCCTCGTTCTTCGGCGCCTTCCGCGACACGCTGCAGACGATGAAACATTCCGGCGACGACCGCATCGCGGTCCTGACGCCGGGCCCGGCAAACGAGACCTACTACGAGCACGCCTATATCGCCCGCTATCTCGGCTTCATGCTACTTGAAGGCGAGGACCTGACCGTCGTTAACGGCCGGATCATGGTACGCACCGTCGCCGGGCTGAAGCCGATCGGCGTGCTCTGGCGCCGCCTCGACAGCGCCTATGCCGATCCGCTCGAACTGAACCAGAATTCGCATATCGGTACGCCCGGGTTGCTCGATGCCCTGCGTGCCGAAACGGTGACGATCGTCAACGGCCTCGGCACCGGCATTCTTGAAACCCGCGCGCTGCTGGCCTTCATGCCCACCATCTGTCGCCGGATCCTCGGTGAGGACCTGCAGCTGCCGTCGATTGCCACCTGGTGGTGCGGGCAGAAAAGCGAGCAGGAGCATGTGGCCAAGCATCTCGAAAAGATGGTCATCGGCCCTGCCTTCTCGCGCGCCCCCTTCTTCGACGACGACGGCGAATCCGTGCTGGGGTCATCCCTGCGCGCGACGGCGAAGGATTCGATCTCCGACTGGCTGAGCACCGATGGCCCGAAGCTCGTCGGCCAGGAAGTCGTCACGCTCTCCACCACGCCGGCCTGGGTCGGCGGCAAGCTGACGCCGCGGCCTATGTCGCTGCGCGTCTTTGCGGCACGCACCGCAAACGGCTGGCAGATCATGCCCGGCGGCTTTGCCCGCATCGGCGCCAGCGACGATGTCGCCGCCATTGCCATGCAATCCGGCGGTGCGGCCGCCGACGTGTGGATCGTCAGCGACAAGCCGGTCGAGCGCCACACGCTGCTGCCCGCCGAAGGCAGCTTCACACGCAACATGCCGGGCAGCCTGCCGAGCCGCGCGGCCGACAATCTCTTCTGGCTCGGACGCTATATCGAGCGCGCCGAAGGGGCGCTGCGCATCCTGCGCGCCTGGCACGCCCGCTACGCCGAAGCTGCCGACCCGGACCAGCCGCTGCTGGCCGACGTCTCGGAATATCTGGCGGCACTCGACATCGACACCGAGGAACCGGTGCCGGAAACGCTGCTGCGCAACATCGACAGCGCCGTCTATTCCGCCAGCAACATCCGCGACCGTTTCTCGCCGGACGGCTGGCTGGCGCTGAACGACCTCGCAAAAACCGCCCGCCGCTTCCGCATGACCGTTGCCGCCGGCGACGACGCCAGCCACGCCATGACCATCCTGCTGCGCAAGCTCGCGGGCTTTGCCGGTCTGGTGCACGAAAACATGTACCGCTTCACCGGCTGGCGCTTCCTGTCGCTCGGCCGCTACATCGAGCGCGGCCTGCATCTGACCCGGCTGCTCGGCCACATGTCCGGCCCCGAAGCGCCCGACGGCGCGCTCGACATGCTGCTTGAGATCGGCGACAGTGTCATGACCCATCGCCGCCGCTACAACGTCAACACCGCGCGGCTGACTGTCACTGACCTTCTGGCGCTCGATCCGCTCAACCCACGCTCGATCCTCTTCCAGGTGAACGAGATCCACCGCGAAGTGGAGCAGCTGCCGAATGCCTTCATCAACGGCCAGATGTCGCCTTTCTACCGCGAAGCGATGCGCCTCCATTCCGGTCTTGCCGTGATGACGCCGGAGACGATGAACGGCGACGTCTACAAGAAGCTCGAGCGCGAGCTAGAAGCGCTCTCCGATCTTCTCGCACAAACCTATCTGGGGTGACGCCGTGCTTTACGACCTCACGCTTCACATGGGTTACAGCTACGACAGCCCGGCCTCCGGCGCCCGCCACATCATGCGCCTGATGCCCCTGTCGCTGCCCGACCGGCAGCGCCTGATCGCCGGCTCGATCACCATCTCTCCGTCGCCGGACGAGCAATCGCATTTCACCGATTTCTTCCGCCATCCGTCGACCTCCTTCCTGCTGCGCTCGCCGCATGAGACACTGGATATCCGCATGCAGGCCCGCGTGCAGGTGGAGAGCCATTCGATCTCGGCCGATTTCTCGCCGACGCTGTCAGGCCTGCCGGAAGAAGTTGCCGGCATCTGGTCCATCGAACCGGAATCCCCCCATCATTTCCTGGGCGACAGTCCGCGTCTGACGGCAACCCGCGCGATCTCCGACTATGCCCGCGAGAGTGCAGCGCCAGAGCGCACCGTGCTGCAGATCGCCACGGCGCTCTGCGCACGCATCAACAAGGATTTCACCTACGACACCGAAGCCACAACGGTGGACTCGACGCCGCTCGATGCCTTCAAGCTGAAACGCGGCGTCTGCCAGGACTTCTCCCATGTGATGATCCTGGCGCTCCGCAGCCTCGGCATCCCCGCAGGCTACGTCTCCGGCTTCCTGCGCACCATCCCTCCCGCAGGCAAGGAGCGGCTGGAAGGCGCCGATGCCATGCATGCCTGGGTGCGTGTCTGGTGTGGCGAAACGCTCGGCTGGGTCGAACTCGACCCCACCAACAACATCCCCGCCAGCACCGACCACATCGTCGTCGCCTACGGCCGCGATTACAGCGACGTGGCGCCCGTGATCGGCGTGCTGAAGAGCTATGGCGGGCAGAGGGCGTTGCAGGCGGTCGATGTAGTGCCGCTGAAGCAATGAGATCCGCCGACCGCCACAGATGTTAATGGGCGGAAGTCACGAAAGCCTTGTCCCCAATATCGACAATGCATTGAAGCGCGCAAATTCTGTGCCGAAATCGTGAGTTGTATAAAATTTTACAATTTCACTTAAGGAGTACGGTAACAATCGGGCTGTAAACCTTCATGTTAACGCAACCCCTTTGCAGGTGACATGATGTCTCCCAAATCTCATTTTTTGAGCCACGTGACGCGCCTGCTGCACGACCGCTCCGGTAATTTTGGCATATTCACGGCGATCCTCGTTCCGATCCTCATCGGATCGGCGGGTGTCGCCATCGACGTTTCAAACATGGTCGCTTCACAGCGGCAGCTTCAGGAAGCTTCGGATTCTGCCGCACTCGCGGCCGCAAGCGCGCTTGCAGACGGAAAGGTCGCGGATGCCACCGCCGCCCAGCAACTCGCTAAGGACTTCGTTGCAGGCCAGATGGCGAACTACCTCAGCGCAAGCGACGCAGCCTATTTGAAAAACAACGTCACCGTGAACGTCGTGACGACGACGACGGCCACCGGCAAAAGCTACAAGGTCAATGTCAGCGCGGCTTATAACATGGGCCTTACACCGCTGATGAGCGTCTTCGGAAAGAAGAGCGTTTCTCTTGCTAGCAACAGCGCGACGACAAGCGGCACCAACGACACAAAGACCGCGTTGTCGATGGAACTGGTTCTCGATCAGTCCGGATCGATGGGCTACGACACGACGACATGCGCGAAATACAAAAGCGACAACAAGACTTGCAAGACCTATGTGATCAAGATTGACGCGCTGAAGGCCGCCGCCGGCAAGCTCTTCGATGCCCTGGATAAGGCCGATCCGCAGCATGCGCTGGTTCGCACTGGCGTCGTTTCCTACAACAACGGCATCCTGCGCGACTCCTCAAACAAGATCATTGGCGTCAGCCCAATGAATTGGGGAACATCCGTTGGACGCACCTATGTTTCGACCCTGCAGGCGACAGGCGGAACTGACGCAACGGAGCCAGTGCAGGTCTCAACCGCTGCGATCCAGAAGAGCACCGACGGCTCGGACGCAGAAAGCAAGGAACACGCCAAGAAAGGCAACACCACGGTCGATCGCTACATCGTGCTTATGACCGACGGAGAAATGACCGGCAACAGCAGCACATGGAACAGCACCAAAGACAAGAATGTCCGCGATGCTTGCGATGCTTCCAAGAAGGCAGGCGTTCAGATCTTCACCGTCGCCTTCATGGCGCCGGACAAGGGCAAGAGCCTGCTGCAATACTGCGCATCATCGAGCAACACTTACTTCGAAGCCGAGACGATGGAAGACCTCGTCGATGACTTCGATAGCATTGCTCAGACAGCGACGAGAGCCCTGACGCTGCTCACCAACTAACCAGCCAATTACCCCAAAACAAAAGCCGCTCCGGAACAAACCGGGGCGGCTTTTCGTTGTGTGCTAATCCCCTGTATCAAATCGGGAAAATCGATTGAAATCAAGTCCCGGGGTGAGGGCGAAGGTGAAGGTTCCGCAAATTTTTGCTTTGGTTAAATCCTTTGTTGCAAGTGCTTGGTAACGGTGCATAAACTGACAGTATTCGTGTGTGCGACAAAGCGATTACCTCAGGCATAACATACTGAAATCAAATCAAAATTGGCGAGACCTGACGATGACAACAGCTTCCAAGCCGACCATCCCCTCCCCCGCTCCTCGCAGCTCCCGGCCTGAAATTCTTGCGGAAGAAATTATTGAGCGCCTCACCTACCGCATCGGCAAGGATGCCAAAGTTGCCAAGCCGCACGACTGGCTGACCGCCACCATCCTCGTCGTCCGTGACCGGATCATCGACAAGTGGATGGAATCCACGCGCAAGGTCTATTCCACCGGCGACAAGCGCGTTTACTACCTATCCCTGGAATTTCTGATCGGCCGCCTGATGCGCGATGCCATCTCCAACATGGGATTGATGGAGGAAGTCAGCGACGCGCTGACCTCGCTCGGCGTCGATGTCAACGTCATTGCAGGACTGGAACCGGATGCAGCACTCGGCAACGGCGGCCTCGGCCGTCTCGCCGCATGTTTCATGGAAAGCATGGCAACGGTCGATGTCCCTGCCTATGGCTACGGCATTCGCTATGTCCACGGCCTGTTCCGCCAGCAGCTTGCAGATGGCTGGCAGGTCGAGCTTCCGGAAAGCTGGCTCGCCCACGGCAATCCGTGGGAGTTCGAGCGCCGTGAAAGCGCTTACGAAATCGGCTTCGGCGGCACCGTTGACGTCGTCGGCGATCATGACGGCGAGCCGCGTTATGTCTGGAAGCCGGCAGAGCGTGTCATCGCCGCCGCCTTCGACACGCCTGTTGTCGGCTGGCGCGGAAAGCGCGTCAACACGCTGCGCCTCTGGTCGGCCCAACCGATCGACCCGATCCTGCTCGATGCCTTCAATGCTGGCGATCACATCGGCGCGCTCCGTGAAAGCAACAAGGCCGAAAGCCTGACCCGTGTTCTCTACCCGGCCGATGGCACGCCGGCAGGACAGGAGCTGCGCCTGCGCCAGGAGTTCTTCTTCTCCTCCGCTTCGCTGCAGGATATCCTGCGCCGCCATCTTCAGCAGTACGACGACTTCACGTCGCTGCCGGACAAGGTGGCGATTCAGCTGAACGACACGCACCCTGCCGTCTCGGTGGCTGAGCTGACGCGTCTGCTTTGCGATGTGCATGGCCTCGATTTCGAGCAGGCTTTCGAGATCGTCCGCGGCACGATTTCCTACACCAACCACACGCTGCTGCCGGAGGCTCTGGAAACCTGGCCGATCCCGCTCTTCGAGCGCCTTCTGCCGCGCCACATGCAGCTGATCTACGCAATCAACGCCAAGGTTCTTCGCGAAGCCCGCCGCGAGAAGAATTTCTCCGACACGGAAATCCGCTCGATCTCGCTGATCGACGAAAGCGGCGACCGCCGCGTGCGCATGGGCAACCTTGCCTTCGTCGGCTCGCACTCGATCAACGGCGTCTCGGCCCTGCATACCGACCTGATGAAGGTCACGGTCTTCGCAGACCTGCACAAGCTCTACCCTGACCGTATCAACAACAAGACAAACGGCATTACGCCGCGCCGCTGGCTGCAGCAGTGCAACCCGGGTCTGACGGGCCTGATCCGCGAAGCGATCGGCGACGAGTTCCTGGACGATGCCGAGAAGCTGAAGCCACTCGAGAAGTTTGCCAGCGATCCGGCATTCCAGCAAAAGTTCGCGGCCGTCAAGCGCGCCAACAAGGTGGCTCTGTCCAACCTCGTCGCCAGCCGCATGGGCGTGAAGCTCGACCCGTCTGCGATGTTCGACATCCAGATCAAGCGCATCCACGAGTACAAGCGCCAGCTGCTCAACGTCATCGAAGCCGTGGCGCTCTACGACCAGATCCGATCGCATCCCGAGATGGACTGGACCCCACGCGTCAAGCTCTTCGCCGGCAAGGCGGCGCCGAGCTATCACAACGCCAAACTGATCATCAAGCTGATCAACGACGTCGCCCGCACGATCAACAACGACCCGGCAGTCCGCGGCCTGCTGAAGGTCGTGTTCGTGCCGAACTACAACGTCTCGCTGGCCGAAGTCATGGTTCCCGCGGCCGATCTGTCCGAGCAGATCTCGACCGCCGGCATGGAAGCCTCCGGCACCGGCAACATGAAGTTCGGCCTCAACGGCGCGCTGACGATCGGCACGCTTGACGGCGCCAATGTCGAAATGCGCGACAATGTCGGCGAAGACAATATCGTGATCTTCGGCCTGCAGGCCGATGAAGTGGCGAAGGTGCGCAGCGACGGCCACAATCCGCGTGCGATCATCGAAAGCTCGCGCGAGCTGTCGCAGGCGCTTGCTTCGATTGCCGGCGGCGTGTTCTCGCCGGACGACCGGAACCGATATGCCCAGTTGATCGACGGCATCTATTCGCACGACTGGTTCATGGTCGCTGCCGATTTTGATGCCTATGCAGCCGCTCAGCGCGAGGTGGACCAGATCTGGAACAACAAGTCCTCCTGGTACACCAAGACGATCAACAATACGGCGCGGATGGGTTGGTTCTCGTCTGACCGCACGATTCGGCAATATGCCGAGGAAATCTGGAGAGCTGGATGAAAACGCCGAAAACTGCCCCTGAGGTAAAGCGTCCCTGGGAAATTTCGGCAGACGAAATCGCGGCGATCCTCGCTGGTTCGCACGCAAATCCATTCGCCGCGCTCGGCGTCCATCAGGCCGGCGATGGTTTCGCAGCCCGTTGCTTCATTCCCGGTGCGGAAGAAGTGACGGCGATGACACTCGACGGCACCGCCGTCGGCGATCTCAAGCAGCTTCATCCGGACGGCTTCTTCGCCGGACCGGTGAAGCTCACCAAGCAGCAACCGGTCCGCTACCGCGCCCGCCGCGGCGATGCCGAATGGGCGGTGACCGATCCTTACAGCTTCGGTCCCGTGCTCGGGCCGATGGACGATTATTATGTCCGCGAAGGCTCACATCTGAGACTTTTCGACAAGATGGGCGCGCATTGGATCAAGCATGAAGGCGCGCAGGGCATCCACTTCGCGGTCTGGGCACCGAATGCGCAGCGCGTCTCCGTCGTCGGCGATTTCAACAACTGGGACGGCCGGCGCCACGTCATGCGCTTCCGCTCAGGCGCCGGCATCTGGGAAATCTTTGCGCCCGACGTACCGACAGGCGTTCCCTACAAGTTCGAAATCCGCGGCAACGACGGCGTATTGCTGCCGCTGAAAGCTGACCCCTTCGCACGCCGCAGCGAGCTGCGTCCGAAGACGGCCTCCGTCACCGCCCCTGAGCTGCTTCAGGATTGGGACGACGAAGCCCATCTCAAGCACTGGCGCGAAACCGACAAGCGCCGCCAGCCGATCTCCATTTACGAGGTGCATGCCGGTTCATGGCAGCTTCGCCAAGACGGCACGTTCCTGTCCTGGGACGAGCTTGCTAACACCCTGATCCCCTATGTCGTCGATATGGGCTTCACCCATATCGAATTCCTGCCGATCACCGAACATCCCTATGACCCCTCGTGGGGCTACCAGACGACCGGTCTCTATGCGCCCAGCGCCCGCTTCGGCGAGCCCGAAGGCTTTGCCCGCTTCGTCAACGGCTGCCACAAGGTCGGCATCGGCGTCATCCTGGATTGGGTGCCGGCCCATTTCCCGACCGACGAACATGGCCTTGGCTGGTTCGACGGCACGGCGCTCTACGAGCATGAGGATCCGCGCAAGGGCTTCCATCCGGACTGGAACACGGCGATCTACAATTTTGGCCGCACCGAAGTCCTGTCCTATCTCGTCAACAATGCACTTTATTGGGCCGAGAAGTTCCATCTCGACGGCCTGCGCGTCGATGCCGTCGCCTCGATGCTGTACCTCGACTATTCGCGCAAGCATGGCGAATGGATTCCCAACGAATATGGTGGCAACGAAAACCTCGAGGCGGTTCGCTTCCTCCAGGATATGAACACCCGCATCTATGCCGAACATCCAGGCGTCATGACCATCGCCGAGGAGTCCACCTCCTGGCCAAAAGTCTCCCAGCCTGTCCATGAGGGCGGCCTCGGCTTCGGGTTCAAGTGGAACATGGGCTTCATGCACGACACGCTGAGCTACATGAAGCGCGAGCCGGTTCATCGCCAGTTCCACCACAACGAGCTGACCTTCGGCCTGCTCTATGCCTATTCCGAAAATTTCGTCCTGCCGCTGTCGCATGACGAAGTGGTGCACGGCAAAGGCTCGCTGATCGCCAAGATGCCGGGCGACGACTGGCAGAAGTTCGCGAACCTGCGCGCCTACTACGCCTTCATGTGGGGATATCCCGGCAAGAAGCTGTTGTTCATGGGCCAGGAATTCGCGCAGTGGAGCGAATGGAGCGAGGCGACGTCGCTCGACTGGAATCTCCTGCAGTACCGCATGCACGAAGGTATGCGCCGCCTCGTCCGCGATCTCAACTTTACCTACCGCTCGAAGCCGGCGCTGCATGCCCGCGATTGCGAAGGCGAAGGTTTCGAGTGGCTGATCGCCGACGACCAGGAAAATTCGGTCTTCGCCTGGCTGCGAAAGGCGCCGGGACAGAAGCCTGTTGCTGTGATCACCAACTTCACACCCGTTTATCGCGAGAACTACGCTATCCGCCTGCCGCTCGAGGGCCGCTGGCGGGAAGTTCTGAACACCGATGCCGACATCTACGGCGGCAGCGGCAAGGGCAATGGCGGGCGCGTGCAAGCCGTCAATGCCGGCGGCACCATCGCCGCCACGATCACCTTGCCGCCATTGGCGACGATCATGCTTGAACCTGAGACTTGAAGACTGGTGGGAGGAGTAGACTATGGTAGAAAAGCGCATTCAGCCACTTGCCCGCGATGCAATGGCTTACGTTCTGGCGGGCGGTAGAGGAAGCCGTCTTAAGGAACTCACCGACCGCCGCGCCAAGCCCGCGGTTTATTTCGGCGGCAAGGCCCGTATTATCGACTTCGCGCTGTCGAATGCGCTGAATTCAGGTATCCGCCGCATCGGCGTCGCCACCCAGTACAAGGCGCATTCGCTGATCCGCCACATGCAGCGCGGCTGGAACTTCTTCCGCCCGGAACGCAACGAGAGCTTCGACATCCTGCCGGCTTCCCAGCGCGTTTCCGAGACGCAGTGGTATGAAGGCACGGCGGACGCCGTCTACCAGAACATCGACATCATCCAGGATTACGGCGTTGAGTACATGGTCATCCTCGCCGGCGACCATATCTACAAGATGGACTACGAATACATGCTGCAGCAGCATGTGGATTCAGGCGCCGACGTGACCATCGGCTGCCTTGAAGTGCCGCGCATGGAAGCCACCGGCTTCGGCGTCGTGCATGTCGACGAGACCGACCGGATCATCGACTTCGTCGAAAAGCCCGCCGATCCGCCAGCCATTCCCGGCAAGCCGGATAGCTCGTTTGCCTCGATGGGCATCTATGTCTTCCACACGAAGTTCCTGATCGATGCTCTCAAGCGCGATGCGGCCGATCCGAATTCCAGCAAGGATTTCGGCAAGGACATCATCCCCTACATCGTCAAGAACGGTAAGGCCGTCGCCCATCGCTTCGCCAATTCCTGCGTCCGCTCAGACTTCGAGAACGAGCCCTATTGGCGTGACGTCGGAACGATCGAAGCCTACTGGCAGGCCAATATCGACCTGACGGCGATCGTTCCCGATCTCGATATCTACGACAAGTCCTGGCCGATCTGGACCTATGCGGAAATCACCCCGCCGGCGAAGTTCGTCCATGACGACGAGAACCGCCGCGGCTCGGCAACCTCCTCGGTGGTTGCGGGCGACTGCATCATCTCCGGTGCCAGCCTCAACAAGAGCCTTCTCTTCACAGGCGTGCGCGCTAACTCCTATTCGAAACTCGAGGGTGCCGTCGTTCTGCCGAGCGTCAAGATCGGCCGCCGCGCGCAGCTGAAGAATGTCGTGATCGACCATGGCGTCGTCATTCCGGAAGGCCTCATCGTCGGTGAGGATCCGATCCTGGATGCCAAGCGTTTCCGGCGCACCGAGAGCGGCATTTGCCTGATTACGCAGCCTATGATCGATAAGTTGGATCTTTAAACATATGAAAGTCCTTTCGGTTTCGTCCGAAGTCTTCCCTTTGATCAAGACAGGGGGGCTCGCCGATGTGGCGGGCGCCCTTCCCATCGCCCTCAAGCGGTACGGCGTCGAAACGAAAACCCTCATGCCCGGCTACCCCGCCGTCATGAAGGCCATTCGCGATCCCGTCGTCCGCCTGCAGTTCGATGATCTCCTGGGAGAGCCAGCGACGGTTCTGGAAGTGCAGCACGAGGGTCTCGATATCCTCGTGCTCGACGCTCCCGCTTATTACGATCGCCCGGGTGGTCCCTATCTGGACCAGACCGGCAAGGACTACACCGACAACTGGCGGCGCTTCGCCGCCCTGTCTCTGGCCGGCGCCGAGATCGCCGCCGGCCTGATGCCGGACTGGCGTCCCGATCTCGTCCACGCCCATGACTGGCAGGCGGCGCTGACGCCCGTCTACATGCGCTACTACCCGACACCCGAACTGCCGAGTGTCCTGACCGTTCACAATATCGCCTTCCAGGGCCAGTTCGGCGCAGAAGTCTTCCCCGGCCTCCGCCTGCCGCCGCATGCGTTCTCGACCGAGAGCATCGAGTATTACGGTCATCTCGGCTACCTGAAGGGCGGGCTGCAGACCGCCTGGGCGATCACCACGGTGAGCCCGTCCTATGCCGACGAAATCCTGACGCCGGAATTCGGCATGGGGCTCGAGGGCGTCATCGCCAGCCGCCGCGATGCGCTGCACGGTATCGTCAACGGCATCGACGCCGACATCTGGAACCCCGCCACCGATCCCGTCGTCCACACCCACTATGGCCCGACGACACTGAAGAACCGCGAAGAGAACCGCAAGTCGATCGCCGAATTCTTCCGGCTGCATGACGACGGCGCGCCGATCTTCTGCATCATCAGCCGCCTCACCTGGCAAAAGGGCATGGATCTCATCGCCGCAACGGCAGACGAAATCGTCGCACTCGGCGGCAAGCTCGCGATTCTCGGTTCCGGCGATCCGGCGCTTGAAGGCTCGCTTCTGGCCGCCGCCGCCCGCCATCCCGGCCGCATCGGCATCTCGATCGGCTATAATGAGCCAATGTCGCATCTCATGCAGGCCGGTTGCGACGCCATCATCATTCCGTCGCGATTCGAGCCTTGCGGCCTGACGCAGCTCTACGGCCTGCGCTACGGCTGCGTGCCGATCGTTGCGCGCACAGGCGGCCTCAACGACACGGTAATCGATGCTAACCATGCCGCGATTGCCGCTAAAGCTGCGACAGGAATACAGTTTTCTCCCGTCACGGCTGAGGGTATGCTACAGGCCATCCGCCGCGCGATGACACTCTATGCGGATCAAAAAGTCTGGACCCAACTGCAAAAGCAGGGCATGAAATCGGATGTCTCGTGGGAGAAGAGCGCCGAACGCTACGCTGCCCTGTATTCAAGCCTCGCCCCGAAAGGCAAGTGACAGAAAATGAACAAGTCCGTATCCACCACGCCCTTCCAGGATCAGAAACCCGGCACCTCGGGTCTCCGCAAGAAGGTCCCGGTCTTCCAGCAGCCGAACTATGCTGAGAACTTCATCCAGTCGATCTTCGATTCGCTGGAGGGATACCAGGGCAAGAGCCTCGTCATCGGTGGTGACGGACGTTACTACAATCGCGAAGTCATCCAGAAGGCGATCAAGCTCGCTGCTGCCAATGGCTTCGGCAAAGTCATCGTCGGCAAGGGCGGCATTCTCTCGACACCTGCGGCGTCCCACATCATCCGCAAGTACAAGGCTTTCGGCGGCATCATTCTCTCCGCCAGCCACAATCCCGGCGGTCCGACCGAAGACTTCGGCATCAAATACAACGTCAACAATGGTGGCCCGGCGCCCGAAAAGATCACCGACGCGATCTATGCCCGCACCAAGGTGATCGACAGCTACAAGATCGCCGACTTCGGCGACGTCAATATCGACCGCATCGGCAAGGAAGAGCTTCCGGGTGGCATGATTCTCTCGGTCATCGATTCGGTCGAAGACTATGCTGCGATGATGGAAGAGCTGTTCGATTTCGGCGCCATCCGCAATCTGATCAGCCTCGGTTTTCGGATCGCCTTCGATGCGATGAGCGCCGTCACCGGCCCCTACGCCAAGGAAATCTTCGAAAACCGTCTCGGCGCGCCGTTGGGCTCGGTCCGCAATTTCATGCCGCTTCCCGATTTCGGCGGCCACCATCCGGACCCGAACCCGGTTCACTGCAAGGAACTCTACGACGAGATGATGGGCGACGATGCGCCCGATTTCGGCGCGGCATCCGACGGTGACGGCGACCGCAACCTCATTGTCGGCCGCGGTATCTTCGTGACGCCGTCAGACAGCCTGGCGATCCTCGCTGCCAACGCGCATCTGGCGCCCGGTTACTCCGGCGGCCTCGCCGGTATCGCCCGCTCGATGCCGACATCGGGCGCGGCTGACCGCGTTGCCGAAAAGCGCGGCATCGGCATGTATGAAACGCCGACCGGCTGGAAGTTCTTCGGCAACCTGCTCGACGCAGGCATGGCGACGATCTGCGGCGAAGAGAGCGCCGGCACCGGTTCCAACCATGTTCGCGAAAAGGATGGCCTGTGGGCCGTGCTGCTCTGGCTGAACATCCTCGCTGTGCGCGGTGAAAGCGTTCAGGACGTCGTCACCCAGCATTGGCAGACATACGGCCGCAACTACTATTCGCGCCACGACTATGAAGCCGTGGATACCGATGCCGCAAATGGCCTGATCGACAATCTGCGCGCCCAGCTTCCTACCTTGCCCGGCAAGGTCTTCGGCAGCCTGACTGCCGAGAAGGCCGACGATTTTGCCTATCACGATCCGGTCGACAAGTCGGTCAGCGAGCATCAGGGAATCCGTATCCTGTTCAAGGGCGGCTCCCGCGTCGTCTTCCGTCTCTCCGGCACTGGTACGTCTGGCGCAACCCTGCGCGTCTATATCGAACGTTACGAGCCGGATTCGAGCCGGCACAACATCGAAACGCAGGAGGCGCTGGCCGACCTGATCGCCGCCGCGGAAGCCATCGCAGACATCCGCAAACGCACGGGCCGGGACGCACCTTCCGTCATCACCTGACCGGGGGCACATGCGGGCGGACAACAGGGCAAAAGGCGGCGCCGTTCTTTTCGAGACCGGCGTCGAGTTCACAGTCTGGTCGCAACATGCCGCAGAGATCCAGCTCTGCCTCTTCGACAAGAGCGGCAACAAGCAGGTCGCGCGCCTGCCGATGGCGCGCGAGGATGGCTACATCCACCGCCTCTTCGTCGATAATCTGAAGGAAGGCGCACGCTACGGCCTGCGCGCCGACGGCATCTATGCGCCCGACAACGGCCTGTGGTTCGACCCGTCGAAACTGCTCGTCGATCCCTACGCCAAGGAGCTCGACCGTCCGTTCCGCCATGATCCGCGCCTCGGCACCTTTGGTGAAGAGACCCAGGACTTGATGCCCAAGGCGATCGTCACACGCGATCAGAAGGCAAAGCCCGGAAAACCGCTGTTCCGTCCCGGCGGCTTCATCTATGAAGTCGCGGTCAAGCCCTTCACCATGCTGCATCCGGATGTGCCTGAGAAGCAGCGCGGCACCGTTGCCGCCCTCGCCCACCCGTCCATTATTGCGCATCTCAAGCGGATCGGCGTCGATGCCATCGAGCTAATGCCGATCACCGCCTGGATCGACGAACGCCACCTGCCGCCGCTCGGACTGACCAACGGCTGGGGCTACAATCCCGTCGCCTTCATGGCGCTCGATCCCCGCCTCTGCCCCGGCGGCATGGCCGAGCTGCGTGACGCCGTCGCCAGGCTGCATGCCGAAGGCATCGCCGTCATCCTCGATCTCGTCTTCAATCACACCGGCGAAAGCGACCGATACGGCACGACGCTGTCGATGCGCGGGCTCGACAACCTCTCCTTCTACCGCCACCTGCCGGGCCGCCCGGGCGAGCTCGTCAACGATACTGGAACCGGCAACACAGTCGCCTGCGATCACCCCTATATCCGCCAGCTGATCATCGACAGCCTCAGGCATTTCGTTCTCGGCGCTGCAATCGATGGCTTCCGCTTCGATCTCGCTCCCGTGCTCGGCCGCACGGCCTCCGGCTTCGAAGGTCACGGTGAGACACTGTCGGCGATCCTAGCCGACGACGTGCTCGCTGATCGCGTCATGATCGCCGAGCCCTGGGATATCGGTCCCGGCGGCTACCAGCTCGGCAATTTTCCGGCACCCTTCCTCGAATGGAACGACCGCGTCCGCGACGATATCCGCTGCTACTGGCGTGGCGACGACTGGAAGACCGGACCACTGGCAACCGCACTTGCAGGCTCGTCCGACATCTTCGGCCGCGACGGCCGTCAGGCAACCCGCACCGTCAACTTCCTCGCCGCCCATGACGGCTTCACGCTGAAAGACCTCGTCTCGTATAATGGCAAGCACAACGAGGCGAACGGCGAGGACAATCGCGACGGCCACAATGAGAACCATTCCTGGAACAACGGCGTCGAAGGCGAGACGAAATATCCTGATATTATCGCAAGGCGCCGCGCCGACCTGATGGCGCTGATTGCGACGCTGTTTGCCAGCCGCGGCAGCATCATGCTGACCGCCGGTGACGAAGGCGGCCGCAGCCAGCGCGGCAACAACAACGCCTACTGCCAGGACAACGAGATCACCTGGGTGGATTGGAAAACGCTCGATGACGAGTTGATCGCCCACACCGCCTTTGTCTCCGCTCTCAGAAAGCGTTTCGTGGTCTTCTCCGAAAGCAGCTTTTTCACCGGCAACGGTGACGTCATCTGGCTGTCTCCTTCAGGTCAGCCGATGACCACAGGAGAATGGGAGTCGCCGAACCTCTCGTCTTTCGGCATGATGGTTGCGACCCGCGACGGCACCGCGCGAAAGACCACCCGGCTTTCAGTGCTGTTCAACCGCGCAAGCGCGCCCGTATCGTTCACACTTCCAGCCGGAGCGGCATGGCGCGAACTGACCCGTTCCGGCAGCAAAAAAGTCGATCAGACGGTATCGCTTCCTGCCCGTAGCGCTATGTTCTATCTGGAAAATTGAGCTGGCCGGTCATCAGGCGCGAATCCTTGTCGCAACCGTCACAAAGGCGCGATAAGGCTTGATGCTCGCGGCTGTTTTGACGAGGATTGTATGGGTAAGGAAATTGCGCTCGCCGACGTGAAAGGTCTCGTCGGCACCAAGACCGGTATCTCCGATTGGATCACGGTCGACCAGACGATGATCGATGCCTTTGCCGGCGCCACCAACGACCACCAGTTCATCCACACCGATCCCGAACGCGCAGCCGCCGAAAGTCCCTACGGCGGAACGATCGCTCATGGCTTCCTGACGCTGTCACTGCTCTCGGCGATGAACTTCGACGCTCTGCCAAAGATCCGCGAACAGACGATGGGCATCAACTACGGCTTCGACAAGATCCGCTTCATGTCGCCGGTGAAGACCGGCGCGCGCATCCGCGGCCATTTCACCCTCGCCGACGCGCGCCTGCGCGGCGCAGCGATGATGATGACGACCTACGAAGTATCGGTCGAAATCGAAAACGAGAAGAAACCGGCGCTGACGGCCAACTGGATCACCATTGCCCAGTTTGACCCGAAAGACCGGCCGGCGGCATGAGACTGGCGCGGTTCTTAATCCGCTGAATTCAATACGGCTTCCAAATGATGGCCATCAGGGTCGACGATAAAGGCTGCATAGTAATGCTCGCCATAGTCGGGTCTGAGGCCAGGGCGTCCGTTGTCGCTGCCTCCGTTCGCCAAGGCCGCCGCGTGAAATAGCGCGACGGCGTTGCGATCGGGTGCTGCAACCGCCAAGTGGAAGCCTGGACCAGGAGGACGCTGCCGTTCGGAGACATGCTTCAGCGCCAACTTGTCGCCACCACCCGGCACACCGTAGCCAACCGCCTGCCCAGCCTCTCCCGGCCGGAGATCTTCCCAAACCCGAACGTAGCCGAGCGGCTGAAGAACAGCATCATAAAATGCCGCCGAACGTTCGATGTCCGAAACGCCGAGGGAGATATGATGCAGCATCGACAATCCGCCCCTAGTGCCCAGCGTCCTCGGCACCTTCGCTGAGAAGACCGAAGACAAAGGTCGCAAAAGAGCGCCAGCATTCGACACGGAACGTATCGTCTTCCGTGCGGAAGAGGATGATTTCGGCCTTGCCGAAGATGGTGCGCGAGCAGGCTCCAACAGGGAAGGTTGCGAGCGACAGGTCCTGAGGGCAGCCGGAGGCGAGAGCCAGCTCGGCACCCGGACCCGAGACGATAATGCCGACATTGCGGTGCGAGACGTCGGTTGCCGAATGCATCTCAGAGACACCGGACAGAGCGGCCATCAGGTCGGCACCGCTTTCGTCGATGACAAGCCATTCGTCCGGGCCGATCCACAGCACCGAGCGTCCACCGGAACGGCCGGATGTCTTCGGCACGTTCGGGATGGTCACGCCAAGCGCTGCCGACAGCGCCTGAAGCGAAGCCTGCGGTGCCCGCAGCGCCACCCGCGTTCCGGGTGCCGCCGAGGTCAACCGGACGGCCGAGGAGCCGCCATGACGGCCAGCGAGAACGGATCTACGAATTGCGGTCTCAGCCATTGATCCGGCCTCCTTCCTTGTCAAAGAACACCATATCCGTCACCTCGACGGCAATAGTCTTGTCGGGCATCGGTATGTAGAGCGTCTCGCCCATCCGCGCCCTGCCGCCGGCAACGAGCGCGAAGGCGATCGAGCGGCCGCAATTTTCCGACCAGTAGGACGAGGTGACATGCCCGAGCATGGTCATCGGCTTCGGTTCGTTCGGATTGGCAACGACCTGCGCACCTTCCTCGAGAACAACGTTCGGATCCTTTGTCACGAGACCGACCAGCTGCTTGCGGCCTTCCTTCGTGAGATCGATGCGCTTCAGGCCGCGGATGCCGACGAAATCGGTCTTCTTCTTGGAAACTGCCCAGGAAAGACCGGCATCGTCAGGGCTAACAGTGCCGTCGGTATCCTGGCCGACGATGATGTAGCCCTTTTCTGCGCGCAGCACGTGCATGGTTTCCGTACCGTAGGCGCAGGCACCGAGCGGCTCGGCATTGGCCCAGATGGCTTCGAGCACGGCCTGACCGTAATCGGCAGGAACGTTGATTTCGAAACCGGCCTCACCGGTGAACGAAACGCGGAACAGACGTGCCGGAACACCCATGACCGTGCACTCGGCAACGCTCATATGCGGGAAGGCTTCGTTGGAGATATCGACGCCCTCGACGAGCGGCGCGATGATCTCGCGGGCCTTCGGTCCCTGAACCGCGATGACCGCCCACTGTTCGGTGACCGAGGTCAGCCAGACGTTCAGATGCGGGAATTCCGTTTGCAGGTAGTCTTCCATATGGTTGAGAACGCGCGGCGCACCACCCGTCGTCGTCGTCACATGGAAGCGATCCTCGCTCAGGCGGCCGACGACGCCGTCGTCGTAAACGAAACCGTCTTCGCGGGTCATGATGCCATAGCGGCACTTGCCGGGCTTCAGCGTATCCCAGGCGTTGGTATACATCAGGTTCATGAACTGGGCGGCGTCAGGGCCGACGACCTCGATCTTGCCGAGGGTCGAAGCGTCGAATACGCCCGCGACTTCACGCGCCGTCTTGCACTCGCGCGAAACGGCCTGATGCATGGTCTCGCCCGCACGCGGATAGAACCAGGCGCGCTTCCAGTTGCCGACATCCTCGAACACCGCACCCTGCGCCTCTTCCCACTGGTGCAGCGGCGTCTTGCGCGTCGGGTCGAAAAGCTCGCCGCGCGAATGCGCGATCAGCGTACCGTAGGTGACGGGCGTATAGGGCGCACGGAAAGTCGTGAGACCGACCTGCGGGATATCCTTGCCCAGCATTTCGGCTGCGACCGCCAGACCGTGCATGTTGGACAGCTTGCCCTGGTCGGATGCCATGCCATTCGTCGTGAAGCGCTTGATGTGCTCGATCGAATGCATGCCTTCGCGAACGGCAAGGCGGATGTCCTTGGCGCAGACGTCGTGCTGGAAATCGATGAAGGCCTTGGCACTGGTATCGGGGCCGGCACCTTCAGCGGCGCCGATCATGCCGCCGGTCCACTGGAAGGCCTGCTCGGCAGCGATGCTGATCTTGCCGCTGCCCTGCTTGCCGGATGCCTGCGCCATCAGTTCACCGGCGGCAAGCGATTCTTCGATCGTCTGCTGCAGATCGTCGGTGCCGTTACAGGCGCCGACCGAGAGGCATTCCTGCGCATAGGTGCCCGGCAGGAAGCGCTCGGTTTCCACATCGAACTTCACCTTGCCGCGAGACTGCGAGAACAGATGCACCGAGGGCGTCCAGCCGGCGGACACCAGCAGCGCGTCGATGGCGATCTTGCGCGGCGAGCTGCCGCCGTTGCGCGCAACGGTCATCGAGGAGACGCGCAGCTTGCCGGCGGTATCGAGCACCGCATGGCCTGCCAGGACCTCGATGCCGAGCGAACGGGCTTCGGCCAGAACGGCGGCACCCGGCTGCGGGCGGCAATCGACAATCGCCGCGATCGCGACACCGGCGCGCTTCAGATCGAAAGCAGCCTCATAGGCCGAGTCATGCGCGGTGTAGACGCCGACCTTCGCACCGACGGCCACGCCGTACTGGTTGAGATACATGCGCGCGGCAGATGCCAGCATGATGCCCGGGCGGTCGTTGTTCGGGAACACCATATGGCGCTCGATCGCACCGTTGGCGAGGATCACCCGCTTGGCACGCACCTGCCACAGACGCTCGCGCGGCAATTCGCGGCCGGGGTTGGAAACGTGGTCGGTAACGCGCTCGGCAAGCGCCACGAAATTGTGGTTGTAGTAGCCGAAGGCGGTCGTGCGGGTCAGCACCTGGACATTGTCCATCGCCCGGAGCTTGGCAGCCGTCTGCTGCGCCCAGCTATAGCCATCCACGCCGTCGATCTTGACGCCGCTGTCATAGCGCAGCGCGCCACCGACATCCGCCTGCTCGTCGCAGAGGATGACGTTTGCGCCGGCTTCGGCTGCAGCAAGAGCTGCCGAAAGACCGGCAACGCCGGCACCGGCGACCAGCACGTCGCAATGCGCGTAGCGGCTGGCATAGTGATCGGGATCGGCTTCGGTCGGCGCGACACCCAGACCGGCAGCCCGGCGGATCATCGGCTCGTAGACATGCTTCCAGGCAGCCTTCGGCCACATGAAGGTCTTGTAGTAGAAGCCGGCCGCGAAGAACGGCGACATCAGATTGTTGACGCCGCCGATATCGAAGGCGAGCGACGGGAAACGGTTCTGCGACTTGACGATCATGCCGTCGAAGACTTCCTGAACCGTTGCGCGCACGTTCGGCTGCTTGCGGGCACTGTCACGCGCAACGTCGATCAGCGCATTCGGCTCTTCCGCACCGGCAGACAGGATGCCGCGCGGACGGTGGTACTTGAAGGAACGGCCGACCAGATGCACGCCGTTGGCAATCAGTGCCGAAGCAACGGTGTCGCCCTCAAGCGCCGTGTAACTCTTGCCGTCGAAGGTGAAGCGGGCGGTCTTGGCAGGCGTCAGACGCCCCTTGCCTACAATACGGTTCGCGCCGCTCATTTCGCGTCTCCCTCTCGGTTGTCTTCGACAACCACGGCTTCATAGGTTTCGACGGGGGCGTGCGGAACGGCGGCAGCGCCGATCTCAGGCTTCGGCTCGCCTGCCTTGTACGTCTTGATGAATTTGTCGCTGATCGTGTCGCGCGCCGCATTGAAGAAGCGGCCGCAACCGTTCATGTGCCGCCAGCGCTCGAAGATCAGCCCCTTCGGATTGTTGCGCAGGAAGAAATACTCTTCAAACGCCTCGTCGGAGATCGACGCGATGTCGGTTGGGCGGGCGATATGCGCATCGCCGGCGCCGCGGAATTCGAGCTCGGAGCGCTCTTCCTGACAGTAAGGGCAGTAGATCAGTAGCATGTGATACCTGTCTTAGAGTTCCGATCCGGAAACGATGGTTCCGGGAGGTTGATTGCAAAGCCGCCTGCCAAGCGCGACATAGGGGCCGATCCGTTTGAGCAGCTGCTCGAAATTCTCATAGGGCTTCAACACATCCGTTATGCCGATATTCGCGAAAGCCATTCCGTATAAATCCGTATCGATCACATAAGCCCTGTCTTTCGAACCGCCCTCTGACGGCAGGAAATAGACGGCCGGCTGGTGGAAAACGAAGGCGCAGGCCAGCATTCCGCTATCCGCCACAAAGGGCCAGTCCTTCTCGCCCCCTGCCCGCTCGATCTTCTGAAGCCGGAAATCCCCGGTTTCCGGCACGACATTGCCAGCGGGCACCGCCCCCATGACAAGTCCCGCCGAAAGAAGGACTTCCGCAATCATCAGTGCGCCACGGCGGCAGCCGCTGCCTCGTCAATGAGGCGGCCGGTCCGGAAGCGGTCAAGCGTCAGCCCGGCATTGAACTTGTGCGCCTCGTCGCGAGCAATAAGATGCGCAAACAGGTTCGCCGAACCCGGCGTCGCCTTGAAGCCGCCCGTACCCCAGCCGCAATTGACGTAGAGCCCCGGTACCGGCGTCTTCGACTGGATCGCCGAACGATCCGGCGTGTTGTCGACGATACCGCCCCACTGGCGCATCATCTTGACGCGGCGGAACATCGGGAAGAGCTCGCAGATGGCATCGAGCGTATGCGTGATGATCTGCAGGCCACCGGTCTGCGAGTAGGAATTGTACTGGTCGGTGCCGGCGCCGATAACCAGCTCGCCCTTGTCCGACTGCGAAATATAGGCGTGCACGGTGTTCGACATGACGACGCAGGGGAAGATCGGCTTCAGCGGCTCGGAAACCAGCGCCTGAAGCGGGCTCGACTGCAGGGGAACGCGGACATCGGCCATGTTCATCACGACGGTAGAGTGGCCGGCGGCAGAAACGCCGATCTTCTTCGCGCCAATGTAGCCACGGTTGGTCTCGACACCGGTGACGCGGCCATCGGGACCGCGGCGGATGCCGGTGACTTCACAATTCTGGATGATATGGACGCCGCGGTCCGAGGCGGCGCGCGCATAGCCCCAGGCAACCGCATCGTGACGGGCCGTACCGCCGCGGCGCTGCAGGGCGGCGCCGTTGATCGGGTAGCGGGCGCTCGCCGAAATATCGAGCGGTGGGCAATAGGCCTTGGCCTGCTCCGGCGTCAGCCATTCATTGTCGATGCCATAGAGACGGTTCGCATGGATGTGCCGCTTGAAGGACTGCTGGTCGTGAACATTGTGCGAGAGCATCATCACACCGCGTGGCGAATACATCACATTGTAGTTGAGGTCCTGGGAAAGGTTCTCCCAGAGCTTCATCGAATGCTCGTAGATGTGCATGCTCTCTTCATAGAGATAGTTCGACCGGATGATGGTCGTGTTGCGGCCGGTATTGCCGCCGCCGAGCCAGCCCTTCTCGAGCACCGCGACATTGGTGATACCGTGCTCCTTCGCGAGATAATAGGCGGCACCGAGACCATGACCGCCGCCGCCGATGATGATGACGTCGTATTCCGCGCGCGGTTCCGGCGAAGTCCACTGCTTCTCCCAGCCCTTGTGGGCTCGGAGGGCTTCTCTCGCAACGGCAAAGACCGAGTATTTCCGCATCCGCCATCATCTCCTTAGGGACAGGCATTCTTCTTCGTGGCCATACAAATCGCAAATCCAAAAGCGGCACAACGTTTCTTTTGCGACGTGGAACGGCTTTTGTTTGACATGCGCGAGATCGTGCCGCGCGCCTGAGACCGTCCAGTTCCGCGTAAATGCAGTCCCTGCCTGGGGTTAACCCAAGAGGGCAGGCAGACCGCGCGGCGAAGCACATGCTAATATCCATATATGTGAGGGATATTTCATGTGGTTTTTGCGATGTGCCGCAATTGCGGCACTCGGTTTTGCGTCATTGATCCCGGTAACGGCCGCGGCGGCGGAAGCCGTGGGCGAAGCTGTGGAGATCAAGACCGCAGTGACCGGCGAACAGGGGCCACTCGAAGTCAACTCCGCCGTCTATCGCGACGATCGCATCCGCACCTCGCAATCGGGCCTGGGGCAGTTCGTCTTCCGCGATGGAACCAAGCTTGCTGTCGGCTGGGGCTCATCGGTCGTCATCGACCGCTACGTCTTCGACGACAGCGATTCCGTGAAGCGTCTCAGCATCAAGGCTGCAAAAGGCACGTTCCGCTGGATCAGCGGCAGCTCCAAGTCCTCGGCCTACCAGATCCTAACCCCTGCCGGAACGATCGGCGTCAGGGGCACCGCCTTCGATTTCTTCGTCGGCCCGGATGGCACGACGGCCGTCGTGCTTCTGAACGGCGCGGCGCAATTCTGCGGGCCCGGCGGCTGCCGGCAGCTGACGCGGCGCTGCGACTGCGTGATCGCCGATCGCAGCGGCGGCATGACCGACGTCAAGCATGTCGATCGCAGCGTGCTGCAGACGCTCGGCACCAATCGCGCCCTTCCGTTTCTGTCCGGCAGTCAGCGTCTCTCGGGCATGCTGGGCACCAGCTGCGGCATGAGCGCCGCATTGCAGGACCGGCGCGACCCGGTGCCCCCCGCTCCGCGCCTGGCGCCGCCGCCACCGCCTCCGCCGGTTCCACCGGAGAAACCGTCAAAACCGGATAAG
The DNA here is from genome assembly GCF_056394605.1 of Rhizobium sp. 10N427. NCBI lineage: Bacteria > Pseudomonadati > Pseudomonadota > Alphaproteobacteria > Hyphomicrobiales > Rhizobiaceae > Rhizobium > Rhizobium sp. 10N427. The sequence goes on from NZ_JBFTID010000010.1 coordinate 50,783, forward strand.
CCTCACAAGCCCCATAAGCCGGACAAGCCGGATAGGCCCCACAAACCGGACAAGCCTGACAAACCGCACCGGCCGGACAGACCCGACAGACCTGATAGGCCAGACAGACCTGATAGACCTAGACCGGATCGACCGGATAGCCCGGATAGCCCGGGTGGTCACGATCATGGCGGAGATGATCACGGTCACGGCCGCGGACACGGTACCCGCGACCATGATGGCGATCGCGGTGACAGGGGCGGCAACCGGGACGGAAGGGATCGCGGTAACTGGAGCCGCGGCCGTTAGGATTAGATGATCTGCCGTGTATGCGAAGCCGGTGGCGCATCACGGAAATGATCCGCACGGCGGGCGAGCTTGCGATAAAAATCCGGCAGGTGCGGCGACACGGCTCTGGCTTTCAGCCTGATGGCACCAGCAATCCGCCGGAGCGCTGGCGAGCGGCTCCGCAACGCCGAGAGCAGTTCCGCATGCAGCAGTCGCAATTCGGTGAACTCGGCCGACCCGGCAAGTGTCGGGCCGCCGACGACGGCGAAGAGTTCGGTCCGCGTGCTTTTCCCCTTCAGCCCCACCGCGCCAGCCTCCAGCAGCGCCATCTCGCGCTGGCGCTTGGCGGTTTCCTCCGAAATCAGAATGTCGAAACCGACCTCCTTGCAGGAGGATTCGATACGCGCCGCGACATTGACCGCGTCGCCGACGGCCGAATAGTTGAAGCGTGTTTCCGCCCCCATGTTGCCGACGCAGGCGACACCGGTGTGGATGCCGATGCCTATCCCGACTTTCTGATCCGGACCGAAACCGAAGGCATCGTCGGCGTTCAGCCGGGCCAGCGTCTCGCGCATCGCCAGCGCTGCACGCACCGCCTTCGCCTCGTGATCAGCCACATCGACGGGCGCATTCCAGAAGGCCATGATCGAATCGCCGATGAACTTGTCGAGCGTGCCTTCGTTTGCGATCACGTGGTGGCTCAAGGCATCGAGCAGCGTATTCAGAAAGTGGACTACAGCGGTCGGCGGAAGCCGCTCGCTGATCTCGGTGAAGTCGCGCACATCGACGAACATCACGGTCAACTCCCGGTCGTCGCCACCGAGGCGCAGCGCATCACGCGTGTGTTCTATTCTATAAAGCAGCGACGGCGAGAGATAATGACCGAAGGCGCGGCGCACCTCCCGCCTCTCCCGGTCGATGACGAGAATACGGAACGATGTCGCCGCGAAATGCGTGATCGAGCCGCCGAGAATCGGCGCCAGCGGATCAAGCAGCAGGCCGAGCGCCGAGAAGCAGAACCAGGACGCGACCAGCGCCAGCGCCGTGATCGCCAGCCCGCAGGCGAGCGCAACGGCCGGGCTGACGAAGGTGGTTATGAATACCAGCAGCGTCCCGAGTATGGCGATCGCCAGGATCTCCAACCCGTCAGCCCAATCCGGCCGCGACAGGAAGTGACCAGAGAGGATCTGCTCCACCGTCTGCGCATGCAGCGAGACGCCCGGCACATTTTCTCCGAGTGCCGTGGTGCGGATATCCTGCAGGCCGGCAGCAGATGTGCCGATGAAAAGAATGCTGCCGTTGATCGCCTCGGCCACGGCGGGCGGCGGCCCGGTGCCATCGAGGATCAGCCGCGCGGAGATATAGCGTTCTGCCCTGTCGGACGTGACGTAAAGCCAGAGCTCGCCTGCGGCCGTCACCGGGACGACGAAATCACCGATCTTCGCCGAGGTCATCACCCCGGCAACCCCGGGAGCGCCGGCCAGCACATAGGTCGATGCGCCCTGCGCCACCCGCAACGCTTCCATGGCGAGATTGGGATAGAACTGGCTGCCATCGCTGAGGAACAGCGGGACGGCCCTCACCACCGGCGAAGGATTGCCCGGATTGAGGCTGATGTGGCCGATCCCGGCGGCATTCTTCTCCAGCCCCGGCCGAAGCGGCGTTGCCGCCGCAAGATGCGGAAGTGCCGCCGCCGGATCTTCACCGGTAAAGGCAAAACCAGCCTTCACCGGCGGACGGTAGTCACCTTCGTTGGAGAGACCGAAGCCGAGCACGACGGGCCTGGAAGCGATCGAAGCGGCGAAGATCTGGTCGTTGTCGGGCAATTTCGCGATCACGGCCGGGTCGATGCCTTCGGCGTCCGCGGCGATCGCCCGCGGTGAAAGCCGGTCCGGCTCGGCAAACAGCATGTCGAAAGCGATCGCGGCGGCACCCATTTCGGAAAGACGCTCGACCAGATGCGCGAGCCGGTCGCGCGGCCAGGGCCATTGCCCGAACTCCTTGAGCGACGCCTCGTCGATATCGATCACGTGCACAGGCACCGGCTCGAATGGCCGCGGCGCGATCCGCTGATACTCATCGAAAGTGACATCCCGCGCCTGCCGCAGCAGCGAAGGGTCGCCCGCCCGAAGGGCCGTCAGCGCCGCGACGATCAACAGACCGATGAGAACGCCGATTTGCTGCGTACGCGTCATGAACATGCAGCGCTCTTGAGATTGAGCCACGCGGCGGCAGCGAATTTACGACGCTTTCGCATCAATGGCCACTCGCCCTTATGGATGGGTAGGCGGTGCGGCTGGCGGCCCTATCCGCCATTTTTTCCACACCAGTCCACATCCCGGCTGGACTTCCAGAAAGCGATCTGATATCCCGCATCACCAATCGCAAGGCTCTCGCCGCGCGAACGTTATGTTTTTGCCTCTGGCGCTGCGTCGCCTCATGGCGCAACCAAAACCAAAGGAACGTGATTCTCGTGCAGGTACTCGTCCGCGATAACAATGTTGACCAGGCTCTCCGCGCTCTCAAGAAGAAGATGCAGCGCGAAGGTATTTTCCGCGAAATGAAGATGCGCGATTACTACGAAAAGCCGTCGCAGAAGCGCGCTCGCGAAAAGGCAGAAGCCGTTCGCCGCGTTCGCAAGCTGGCTCGCAAGCGGGCACAGCGCGAAGGTCTGGTTGCACGCTAAGGCGTGTCCGTCGTTATTTCGACGTTTTCAGATGCATGTTGGCGGGGGCGATTGGTGTCGCCGCCGCCTTTTTAATTTGCCGCTGAAGATCGCATGTCCGTTCGCCCTCGGACATGACGCATGGGGAAAGCGCACGAATGGCTGATTTCTTGTTCTCTTCGTCCCGGTCCTTGCGCGCGCCCAAGGCGCCGCTTCTGCCGATGTTGGCGGTTCTTGCCGCGGTCGGCCTTGCCGGCTGCCAGACCGAAAACACCTCCGATGCCGTTATCCGCATCGACAAGGCCCAGGGCTCGGAAGGGAACATCGCCTCGTTGACTTCGGTCATCAACGCCAATCCGCGCGATCCGGAAGGCTACAACGTCCGTGGTTCGGCCTATGGCCGCGCCGGCCAGTTCAAGGCTGCGCTGAACGACTTCAACACGGCCCTGCAGATCAACCCGCGCTTCTTCCAGGCCTATGCCAACCGCGCGCTTGTCTATCGCAACATGGGCCAGCAGCAGCAGGCGATCGGCGACTACAATGCCGCCCTGCAGATCAACCCGAATTACGACGTCGCCTATATCGGCCGCGGCAATGTCTACCGCCAGGCAGGCCAGGACGATCCGGCTTTCAACGACTTCTCGAAGGCGATCCAGCTCGGCACCACCGACGGGCGCGCCTATCACAATCGCGGCCTGATCTTCCAGAAGCGCAATCAGCAGGACAAGGCGATCGACGACTTCTCGAAGGCGATCTCGCTTTCGCCGAATTCACCGGAGCCGTATAACGGCCGCGGTATCTCCTATATCGCGCTGAACGACGACGATAACGCGTTTGCCGATTTCAACCACGCGATCGAGCTCAACGGCAATGTTGCCGAATCCTGGGCCAATCAAGCGTTGGTCTACGAACGCCGCGGCGACAAGGACAAGGCGATGCGCAGCTATCGCCACGCTGTCGGCCTCGACCCGAAATACCAGCCGGCGCGAGACGGCATGGCCCGGCTCGGCGCTCCCAGCAGCAACGGCTGATCCTGAAGCATCGGAGACGGCACCATGGCGGCGAAACAGCATGTGATCGTCGCCGGTGCCGGCATCATCGGCGCCTCCATTGCCTGGCATCTCACCCGCGACGGCGCCGACGTCACCGTGATCGCCGAAGACACCGGCGGTGTTGCAACACCCAATTCCTTCGCCTGGATCAATGCCAGCTGGGGCAATCCCGAATTCTATTTCCGCTTCCGCCGCCGCTCGATGACAGAGTGGAAGCGTCTGGCCACCGAACTACCCGGCCTGCCGCTTGCCTGGTGTGGCGGCATATGCTGGGATCTGCCTGAAGACGAGCTGCGCGCCTATGAGACCCAGCATATGCAGTGGGGCTATGGCATCGAGCGAATCGGCAAAGCCGGGATCGCCGCGCGCGAACCCTTACTGACACAGGTGCCCGAGACCGCGCTCCATATTGCCGAAGAAGGCGCCGTCGAGCCGGTCGCGGCCGCCCGCCTGATGCTGGCTGATGCCGGGGCGCGCGGCGCAAAATTCGTCACGGCCGCCGTCCGCGGTCTCCTGAGACGTGGTGAAGGCATTGCCGGCGTCGTCACATCTGCAGGGATCGTCGAGGCCGACCACGTGGTTCTAGCCGCCGGAGCAGGCGCTGTCCCGATCGCGGCTTCGGCGGGCATCACGCTGCCGGTCGATGCACCTGCAGGATTGATCGTTCATTCCCGGCCATTCGAAAAGCGCCTGAACGGCCTGGTCATCGCGCCCGAGCTCCACATACGCCAGACCGCCGAGGGCCGCATCATCGCCGGCAGCGACTTCGGCGGCAGCGAGCCCGGCGCAGACCACAAGGCGACCGCTGCCGCATTGTTCGCCAAGGTGAAAGCCAATCTCGCCGGCAGCGAAAACCTGACCATGGAATTCTTCACCGTCGGCTACCGCCCGACGCCAAAGGATGGTTTTCCGATCATCGGCAACGGCGGCTGCCCGGGGCTCTACGTGGCCGTCATGCATTCGGGCGTGACCTTGGCACCGCTTGCCGGGCTGCTGGCAGCAAGCGAAATTTTCACCGGCGAGACCGAAAGCGACCTTGAACCGTTCCGCCTGGCGCGTTTTGCGTGAGCGTTGGTACGAAATGCGACAAAGCCGTCACCTTCATTTAGGAGGTTGCAACCCCATCCCCCACCCCCTAACATGACCCTGCATCGATAGCAGGCTATCGGGAATCAGAACGCGTTCAGGGCGATGGCGGTAATGCAGTTTTCTGCTTTCCTATCTGTTGGAAAAAGTTCCGGATTCCGTGTGTGCCGGCTAGGTGGAAGAGCCTGCCGATGAGCCTGCGTTCCCGCATGTTTCCAAAGGCCACGATCGGAACCTACCTGGTTGCGATGGCCGTCGCCATCGCCGTGCCGATCTTCGCGTTCGTGACGCTTCTGCTGCTGCAGCTCGAGGACAACCAGCGCGACACGCTGCGCCGCGAGACGGCGCAGGATGCGCTCGCCCTCTCCCGCTCCGTCGACCGGCAATTGCAGGATATGGCCACCACGCTCCGCCTGCTCGCCACCTCGCCGGAGCTTGAGCACAGCGACTACGCATCATTCCACCAGCGCACCGAAACGGCGCTGCGCGGCGATACGCTTTATGTCATCGCCACCGACAAGGACGGCCAGCAGCTGCTGAATACCCGCCGCGATTTTGGCACGCAGCTCGGCAAGATGAGCAATCTCACGGCGCTCAAATACGCCATGGATAGCGGCCGGATCGAGGCCTCCAACGTTTTCCAGGGCAGCACCAGCGGCGAGTGGGTCTATAACGTCACCATGCCGGTCCAGACCGGCAACGCAGCGGCGCTGATCATCACCCAGAACGCCAAGGACCTGGCGAAGATGCTGCAGCCGGAAGGCCTTGCGGCCGGATGGTCGGCAGCCGTCATCGACCAGTCCGGGCACGTCGTCGCCTCGGGCGGGCCCTTCGCCATCGAACCAGGCACCGCCTTCGATCCTCGCATCCTGCCTTCGCTCATCGCGTCCCGCGGCGTCTTCGAGGACCGCAAGATCCTGCCCGACCAGTTGCTCGGCTACGCGCAGATCCCCGGCTGGTCATGGAAGACGGTAATCTGGGGGCCGATCTCCACAGCACAGGCATCCATCCTGACGACCTGGCGCTTTCTGATCATCGGCGGCATTGCCCTCCTCGCCGTCGCCGTTTTCGCCGCCTATGCCGTGGCCCGTCAGGTGCGCACGACAATCCGCGATATCGCCGAGATGGCAAACCGCATGGGCGAGGGCCACATCGTCGCGCCGATCGATACCAGCGTCGTCGAGGCCAACCAGGTGGCCGTCGCGCTGTCCAACGCCTCCTTCGATCGCAGCCAGACCGAGGACCGGCTGCATTTCGTGATGAACGAACTGGTTCATCGCACCAAGAACCTGCTGACGCTCGCCCAGGCGATGATGCGCCAGCTTGCGAAGCAGGCCGACAGCGTCGAGGGTTTTCAGGCAGCCGTTGCCGAGCGGCTGGATGGCCTTGTGCGGTCGATCGAGCTCCTTACCAGCGAACAATGGGCCGGCGCCTCGCTGCGGCGGGTGGTGGATATCCATCTCGACGCCTTTCCGCAGGCCGTCGAGCAGATCGAGATCGTCGGCAAGGACTTCATGCTGAAGCCCGAAGCCGTCCAGAATCTCGGCCTGACGCTGCATGAGCTGGCGACCAACTCGGTGAAATACGGCGCATTGTCGATCCCCGAGGGACGCGTGACCTTCTCCTGGGAGGAGGTCGAAGTGGAAAACCAGACGGAACCGATGCTGCGGTTCATCTGGCGGGAACTGAGCGGACCGGCGGTGAAAGTGCCGGAGCGCTCCGGATTCGGCACGACGGTTATCAAGATGCATGCGGCAGCTGCCTTCCGCGGCACCGTTCAGGTCGATTACCTGGCGGAAGGCCTGCTCTGGGTGCTGACGGCAACGCGCAGCACGCTGGCCCGCGATTAGAGCCGGCGGGAACAATAAAAAGCGCCGCCCGTTTCGAACAGGTCATTCAAAGGAGAAGGACCATGTTCAAGCAAACGATGATCGCAGCCGCCGCGCTGACCGCTGCAGCCTGCGCCACACCGGCGGCAGCTGCCGACTATGTCAGCCTCGGGCGCCTCGTCTGCGGCTCGGACGGCGGTCAGGGTCTCATCATCAAGTCCGAGAAGAACCTGATCTGCACCTACACGCCGGCAGGCGGCGGCGCGAAGGCCGTCTACGCAGGCAAGATCGAAAAATACGGCATCGATATCGGCCAGACCGGCAAGAGCGTGATGATCTGGCAGGTGCTCGCCAAGACCGGCACCGACTTCCCGCAATTCGCGCTTGCCGGCGAATATTACGGCGTCGGCGCCGATGCCAGCTTCGGCGCTGGGGCCGGCGCCAAGGTGATTGCCGGCGGCACAAACCAATCCTTCATGCTGCAGCCGCTCAATGTCCAGGCCCAGGAAGGCCTGAACCTCGCTGTCGGCGTGGAGAAAATGACGCTGGCGCCCGCTGCGACCTGATCACGGGTTCAGCGCGAGGAAAAGGCCTGCTCCGGCGGGCCTTTTCTGTGCCTGCGCCAGAAAAGCAAAGAGCCCGGCGAAACCGGGCTCTTTCCGTATAGTCACGTTCAAATCAATCAATGCCCGATGGACTTGTTGATCTCTTCGGTGACCTTCTTGGCATCGCCGAGCAGCATCATCGTGCCGTCCTTGTAGAACAGCGTGTTGTCGATGCCGGCATAGCCGGAGCCGAGCGAGCGCTTGACGAAGATGCAGGTCTTGGCCTTGTCGACGTCGAGGATCGGCATGCCGTAGATCGGCGAGGTCTTGTCGTCGCGCGCCGCCGGGTTGGTGACGTCGTTGGCGCCGATGACATAGGCAACGTCGGCCTGGGCGAATTCCGAATTGATGTCCTCGAGCTCGAAGACCTCGTCATAGGGAACATTGGCTTCGGCAAGCAGCACGTTCATATGGCCGGGCATGCGGCCCGCGACCGGATGGATCGCGTACTTCACCTCGACACCGGCCTTCTTGAGATTGTCGGCCAGTTCGCGCAGCGCATGCTGGGCCTGTGCCACCGCCATGCCGTAGCCCGGCACGATGATCACCTTCGAGGCATTGGCCATCAGATAGGCGGCATCCTCGGCCGAGCCGAGCTTGACCGTCTTGTCGGAATTGTCGGCCGCACCGCTCGATGTCTCGCCGCCGAAGCCGCCGAGAATGACCGAGATGAAGGATCGGTTCATGCCCTTGCACATGATGTAGGAGAGGATCGCACCCGACGAGCCGACCAGCGCGCCGGTGATGATCAGCGCTAGATTGCCGAGCGTGAAGCCGATGCCGGCCGCCGCCCAGCCCGAATAGGAATTGAGCATCGAGACGACGACGGGCATGTCGGCGCCGCCGATCGGAACGATCAGCAGCACGCCGAGCGCCAGCGCCAGCACGATGATCGCCCAGAAGTCGAAATGGCTTTCGGTGACGGCAAGGCCGATGATGAAGAAGACAATCAGCACCAGCAGAGCGGCGTTGATAACGTGGCGGAATGGCAGCATGATCGGCTTGCCGGACATCCGCCCGTCGAGCTTCAGGAAGGCGATGATCGAGCCGGTGAAGGTCAGCGCGCCGATGGCCGCACCGATCGCCATCTCGACACGCGCTTCGGCATGGATCGAGCCGATATCGCCGATGCCGAAGGAGAGCGGCGTATAGAGCGCCGATGCTGCGACGAGCACGGCGGCAAGGCCGACCAGCGAGTGGAAGCCTGCAACCAGCTGCGGCATCGAGGTCATCGGAATGACGCGGGCGATATAAGCACCTGCGCCCCCGCCGATCGCCAGACCGAGCACGATCAGGACGAAGCCGATGAAGGACGGTGTGGCCAGCACCAGCGTCGTGAGGATGGCGATCCCCATGCCGATCATGCCGTAGAGATTGCCCTTGCGGCTGGTGGCCGGATGGGAAAGACCGCGGAGCGCCAGGATGAACAGCACGCCGGAGACGAGGTAGAGGAAAGCTGCGATATTGGTCATGCGTCCGGCCTCACTTGTCCTTCTTGCGGTACATCGCCAGCATGCGCTGCGTGACGAGGAAGCCGCCGAAGATATTGACCGAGACGAGAACCAGCGCGACAAAGCCGAAACCGGTTGCCAGACCGCTGGCCGAGATGCCGACCGCGAGCAGTGCGCCGACGACGATGACCGAGGAGATGGCGTTGGTCACCGCCATCAGCGGCGTGTGCAGCGCCGGCGTCACCGACCAGACGACGTAGTAGCCGACGAAGATCGCCAGCACGAAGATCGCCAGCTGGAAGACGAAGGGATCGATCGCCCCGCCTGTCGCAGCACTGGCGACTTCGGGGGCATGCGCGGCAGCCGTTGCCACCGCCGTGACGGCCTGGTCGAGCTGCTCGAGGGCCTTGTCCATTGCTTCACTGGCCATCAGTTATCCCCCTTCTTGGCGCCGCCGAATGCCGGATGCACGACATCGCCTGCATAGGTCAGCATCGTCGCCTTGATCAGCTCGTCGTCGAGATTGATGACCACCGTCTTCGTGTCCTTGTTGACCATGGTCTCCAGGAACGTCAGGAGGTTCTTGGCATAGAGCGCCGAAGCGCTGGCCGCGACACGGCCCGGCATATTGGCATAGCCGATGACCTTGACGCCCTCGACCTCGGCCACCTGATCGGCCACAGCACCCTCGATATTGCCGCCGCGTTCGACCGCGAGATCGACGGCGATGGCGCCGGGCTTCATCGCCTTCAGCATCTCGCGCGTCACGAGACGCGGTGCCGGACGGCCGGGAATCAGCGCCGTGGTGATGACGATGTCCTGCTTGGCGATATGCTCGGCAACCAGTGCTGCCTGCTTCGCCTGATAGTCTTTCGACATTTCCTTGGCGTAACCACCAGCCGTCTCAGCAGCCTTGAACTCGTCGTCCTCGACGGCGATGAACTTGGCGCCGAGCGAGGCGACCTGTTCCTTGGCGGCCGGGCGAACGTCGGTGGCCGAAACCGCGGCACCCAGACGGCGCGCGGTGGCGATCGCCTGCAGACCGGCAACACCGGCGCCCATGACGAAGACCTTGGCGGCCGGCACCGTGCCTGCAGCCGTCATCATCATCGGCATGGCACGGTCATAGACCGCAGCCGCCTCGATGACCGCCTGATAACCGGCGAGATTGGCCTGGGATGAGAGAACGTCCATCGACTGGGCGCGGGTGATGCGCGGCATCAGTTCCATGGCGAAGGCGGAGAGACCGGCACTTGCCATCCCGGCAACCGCTTCGTCATTGCCGTAGGGATCCATGATGGCGATGACGACAGCACCGCTCTTGTATCCGGCAATCTCGGCCGCAGCCGGGCGGCGCACCTTCAGGACAACGTCGGCCGAAGCGGCATCGGCAGCCGTGCCGATCCTGGCACCGGCAGCCTCGAATTCCCCGTCCGGAATACGCGACAAACCACCCGCCCCCGCCTCGACGATCACGTCGAAGCCGAGGCCCTTCATCTTCTTGACGGTCTCGGGTGACGCAGATACGCGCGTCTCCAAGTCCGCCGCTTCACGCGCGACGAATACGATAGTGCCCAACTGCCCCCTCCTCCGGGTCAGCCAGACCGCCGCGGGTCTCCCCGCTTATGGCCAAGCGTCAGAAAATCTTTGGAAAATCGCCCCTCCCTGCCGCGATCAACGCAGCAGGACCAGACCGGCGACGAGAATGATAAGGAAAACCAGAATGCCGCCGAGCAGGCCGCCACCGGTGAAGAAACCAGCCGTCATACCGAGCAGCAGGGCGACGAGGAACATCGTGCCGTACTTTGCGGCAGCGATGAACGTATTGTAAGTGGCCTCATGTTCCTTGTAGTCCATCGGCGCGCCAACTTCGACGGGTCCGGTGTGATGTTCGGCCATGAATATCGTCTCCCTCAAATGCCCGGTCCGCACAGTGAGGCAGACCGCCTGAATGCCATGATCAGCAGCGCTTGCAGCGGATCAATCCCTGCTCAGGGCTTACACAAAGCTTCGGGAAAGCGCAATGCATGACAATGCCGCATGCAGTACGCGGAAACGGCTTTCTTGCGCCATAGCCTCAGAGCGGCAGATCAGTGCCAAGCTCGCCCTCGGGCACGAAGCGCGCCGTTGGGATGATGGTCAGCGCCGGCGGCCCCTGATCCGCGACCCGGCCGAACATCATGCGCTGCTCGCTGGCGCTCGACATAAAGAACGGATAGCGCGTCAGCAGCTTCCGTCCGACTTCGAGCACATTGGTTGCCATCAGCGTCAGGTCGAAGCCGTAGATATCGGCCATCCGCGACGCGACGACGGTATCGGCGTAGAAAACCCGCTTGTAGAAGGCAGCATGGGCCGGACGCACATGCTGCAATACACGGTCGGCGCGGAAATGCGCAGCGGCAACGATATTCGGGCGCAGCGTCAGATAAGGCAGCCAGGGAAGCTCGGCCGCCGCTTCGGGATCGGCCGCGAACCGGGCCGGATCGATCAGCGTCATTCCGGCATCGAGAAAGGCATCCATTTCGCCAGGAAAGATGCCGCCCGACTGCGACACGCGATGATCGGGCGTCACGTGATGAATGCGGATCGTGCTGACCAGTTCTTCATAATAATACAGCCCGAAAACATAGGCCTGACGGTCGAAATCGACATCATCGATCAGCGTGGTGGCCGCGACCGGCAGCACTTCGCGCGCCTTATAGGCCCGGAAGCGCAGGCGCTCCACATCTTCCATGTCCTCGGTGCTTTCAATGCGCCGGTATTCGACATGGTCGAGTATTTCCATCAGCTTCCTGCTGAAATCGCTGGTCGTCGAAAAACCGTCTGCCATCGTGCCCACCGCTTGTTAACGGATCATTAAGCATACCGCCCGTTCTCGCGCAATGATTGCAGACAATGTTAATCACATTTGAATCGTTAAGGTTAACGGCCGCCGCGGTTAGGGTCGCTATACCCCTGAATTCTGAGGGGAAATCAGGCGGCGCCGGTCTTGCGGCGGGACGCGGGGCGCAGATTCGCGGAGAGAATGCCGATGTTCTGCGATGGAACAGGCTGCGAGAAGACGTAGCCCTGGATCAGATCGGCGCTGCGCTGCTTGTTGAGGATGGCAAGCTGATCTGCCGTCTCGACACCCTCGACAACGATCTTCAAACCAAGCTCGCGCGCCAGATTGACCGTGCCACGCAGCAGTTTCAGCCTGCGGGTATCCTGAACGATGTTGCGCACGAAGGAACGGTCGATCTTGACGATATCGAGCGGCAGCGTGTCGAGATAGCTGAGGCTGGAGAATCCGGTGCCGAAATCGTCGATGGCGATGGTGATGCCGCGCGAGCGCAGTTCCGCAAGGATGGCGCGCACCGCCGCCGGCTCGTCGATCAGGCAGCTTTCGGTCACTTCCAGATGCAGGCGCGCGGGTGGCAGACCGGTTCGCGACAGCGCCTCGGAGACCAGCGAGAGAATATCGTTGTCACGCAGGTCACGCGCCGAAAGGTTGACGGAGACGGCGATATGCTCCGGCCAGGTCATGCAGTCGGCACAGGCGCGCAGCAGGATGAAGCGGGTGATATCGGAGATGATGCCCATTTCCTCGGCAAGCCGGATAAAGACATCGGGCGGGATCGAACCCCGTTCGGGATGCACCCAGCGCGCCAGCGCCTCCGCGCATCCGATCCGCGTTCCGTCGGTCTTGTACATCGGCTGGTAGACGGCGTTCAACGCGCCCGCCGCGACGGCATCGCGAAGATCGGCCTTCAGCTTCTGCTGCTCGACATAGCGGCCATCCATCTCGTGTTCGAAACCTGCGATACCGCCGCGTCCACGCGACTTGCTCTCGAACAGCGCCAGATCGGCCTTGATACTCCATTCGTCCATTGCGAACGCATTGCCTTCCAACACCGCGTAACCGGCGCTGAGCGAGATGAGGAAAGTCACCTCGTCGGCCTCGTAGTGGCCCTGGATTGCGGCATGCACGCCCCGCATTTCGCCTTCGAGCGAGTCGCGGCTCTTGGCATGCGGGAAGAAGATCACGAACTGGTCGCCCATCAAGCGCCCGACGATAGCGCTTCCGGCCTTCTCCTTCACCCGTTCGGCGATGGCACAGAGCAGCTTATCGCCAGTGATGTGGCCGCGCATGTCGTTGACATGCTTGAACTCGTCGATATCGATGACCATGAAGCCGAGCGGGCCTTTGCGGCGCGGATGGCGGCCAAGATAATCCTGGACGAGCTGGCCGAAATATTCGCGGTTCGGCAGGCCGCTCAACGCATCGAAGCGAACCATGTGCAGGATTTTCTGCTCCGCCTTCACTCTCCTCGACACATCCTCGAAGATCAGCACCGCGCCGCCATCGACCCGGCGCTTGGCAGAGAATTCCAGCGACAGGTCCTCGGGTAAGTGGATCAGCACTCGCGACATGCTCCCTTCCGCCACCTGCGATAGCTGGCGCAGAATGAGATCGGGCTGCGAGGAATCCATGAAACTGTAGCGGGCGCCATAGCGCAGCACCGCACCGAGATCCCGATCCTTCAGTCTTTCAGGGTCGCCGATCTTCAGGAGCTCACAGGCCTTGCGGTTGATCACCTGGATCCGGTTCGACGGGTCGACCATCACAAGCCCGTGCGGCATGTTGTTCAGCGCCGTATCGAAGCGGTCGGCGATCAGCGAGATCTGCCGGTGGGCGATGACATTTTCATAGAGAAACTCGCGCACCCCGTTTGCCATCGCCCGCGTCGTCAGGCCGAAAGGAATCAGGAAGGCCGACAGGATAGCACGGTAGAAATCCAGCGCCATCAGGCTGCAGATGATCATCGGCAGGCAACAGGCAAGCGTTTGCAGGTCGATCGCCCGCTGCGAACCATAGTTGCGCCCGACCACCGATACCATCGACGCCATCGTCACGGCGATACACGCGAGTTCGGCGAAAGGCTCCTTGAGGATGAAAATGGCGTAGCCGCTGCCGATGCCGAGAATGGCGGCAGTCGAGGTCGCTCCGGCGACGTAGATCGTCTCCCAGCGCTCGATATCGGCACGGGTCAGCGATTGCTTGTCCAGCTTGTCGAACTGGCGGAAGCTGAACATGCGTCCGGCGAAAATGATGAGAAATGCGAGCGCCAGCAGATAATAGAGCGGGGCATCGGCTTTTGCCGCCACTGCGGCGAAAGCGACAGCATGAACCACGACACCGGCCACAAGCGTCATGCGGTTCCCGAAGAGGGAACTCACGAACGACAGGTACACATCCTTCGGGACCCGGTTCGGGTTATGTGGCTTCATCCATATTTTCCCTGTGCGCGGGCACGATACTCAGAACCCTTTAAAATTTGATTGCATGAACCCTATGTATTTGGCTGGTTTTTCTAAAACTCCGGGGCGTATTTCAAAAACGGAGTGCGAATACACATCCGGGAGATGCATTATTCTTGACTTATATTAGGGCCAGCATCGGCCGCATACCGGCGAGCCCTCAGCGGCCACAACCATGGCGCCTACGACTAAACTCCTAGACGGGCCATTTCATCTTTCATTTTAGGGAACCCTCGTTTACACAAATTCCAACGAGGAGAACTTGCCGCAAAGGCAATACGGGGAGAAGAGATGGCGGCTCTGTTGAGTGTCAGCCGGCTGATCGATCGATTCAGCCAAGTCATCGGCAAGATTGCAGACTACATGGTGCTCTTCTGCTGCCTGATCAGCGCAGGCAATGCCATCGTCCGCTACACGTTCAATTACAGCTCGAATGGCTGGCTGGAGATCCAATGGTATCTCTTCGCCTATGTCGTCGTGCTCGGCGCCGCCCACACGCTGCGGAACAACGAGCATGTGCGCGTCGATCTAATCTACGGCTCGGTCTCGGATCGCGCGCGGCTCTGGATCGATATCATCGGCCTCATCGTCTTCCTGATCCCGGCCTGCATCTTCCTTTCCATTCTTTGCTGGCCCTATTTCATGCATTCGTTCCAACAGGGCGAAGTCTCCGCCAATGCGGGCGGCCTGATCCGCTGGCCGGTGAAGTTCATGCTGTTTGCCGGCTTCACGCTTCTCAGCCTTCAGGGCATTTCGGAGCTGATCAAGAGGATCGCGGCACTCGCCGGCAGCATCCAGATCGACACGAAATACGAAAAGCCGCTGCAGTAAGACATCCGGGGGAGAAAGCACGTGTTCGATTACGGTATCATTCCGCCCGCCATGTTCGTCGGCATGATCATTTTCATGCTCTATGGCTTTCCGGTCGCCTTCTCGCTGGCCGCTGTCGGCCTGTTTTTTGGCATCATCGGCATCATCACCGGCCATTTCAGCGAAGTGTTTCTGCAGGCGCTGCCGCTGCGCTTCTTCGGCATCGTCTCCAATGACCTGCTGCTTGCCATTCCGTTCTTCACGCTGATGGGCGCCGTGCTCGAGCGATGCGGGCTGGCGGAAGACCTGCTTGAGGGTACCGGCAAGCTGTTCGGCGCCATCCCGGGCGGTCTTGCCTATGCCGTCATTCTGGTCGGCGCCGTGCTTGGCGCCATCACCGGCACGGTCGCGGCTTCCGTCATCACCATGGGCGTCATCTCGCTGCCGATCATGCTGCGCTACGGCTACAGCCCGCGGCTTGCGACCGGCGTCATCGCCGCATCGGGAACGATCACCCAGGTCATTCCGCCCTCACTGGTTCTCGTCGTCCTCGCCGACCAGCTCGGCCGCTCGGTCGGTGACATGTATCTCGGCGCCATCGGCCCCTCGATCCTGCAGGTGGCGATCTTCGTCGGCTACATCCTGATCGTGTCGATCATCAATCCGAAGTCGATGCCGCCGCTGCCGAAGGAAGTGCGTGGCGACTTCGACTGGAAGCTGCTCGCCACCGTTCTCTGGGGCATGATCCCGTCGATCGTGCTGATCTTCCTGGTGCTCGGCACCATCTTCATGGGCCTCGCGACCCCAACCGAAGCAGGCGCCCTCGGCGTCGTCGGTGCCATCGCCCTTGCCGCCCTGCACCGCCGGCTGACCTGGCCATTGATCCGCGAAGCCATGACCTCGACCATGCATATCACCTCGATGGTGGTGATGATCCTGATCGGCTCGACATGCTTCAGCCTCGTCTTCCAGGGCATGGACGGCTCGCGCTGGATCGAGCACATGCTGTCGGGCATCCCGGGCGGCCCCGTCGGCTTCCTGATCTTCGTCAACATCTTCATCTTCATCCTCGCCTTCTTCCTGGATTTCTTCGAGATCGCCTTCATCGTCATCCCGATGCTGGCGCCGGTGGCCCACAGCCTCGGCATCGACCTGATCTGGTTCGGCGTCTTGATCTGCGTCAACATGCAGACGAGCTTCATGCACCCGCCCTTCGGCTTCGCGCTCTTCTATCTGCGCTCGATCGCCAGCAGGGACGTGAAGACCAAGGACATCTACATGGGCGCGATCCCCTGGGTCGGCATGCAGCTGATCCTGGTGGCGATCATTATCTTCTGGCCGCAGTCGGTCACCTACTGGCTGGACAAAGGTCCGCAGGTCGACCCGAACACCATCAAGATCGAAGTGCCCGGCTTCGGCGGCCAGCTCGGCCTGCCGCCGATGGACGCTCCCGGTGGCGCATCGCCGCAAATCCCGGGCCTCACCCTGCCGCCACTGGGCACCCCCGGCCAACCGCCAGCAGTCCCTGCCCCGGCAGCACCGGCGCAGCCCGACCTCAGCCAACCGCCGGTCATCAAGTAAGCAAAAAGCCCCGGCGAAATCCGGGGCTTTTTTTGTCTGGCTGCGACCATCGCCGTCATCCTCGGGCCTGTCCCGAGGATCTACCGTCGCATATTGGTGAGCACAGCAGATCCTCGGCACAAGGCCGAGGATGACGCGCGGAATGTATGTCAAAACAGAAAAACCCCGGACTTGCATCCGGGGCTTACTTTATTCGACTTCGAGGCCCGAAAGCTTACAGCTTGCCGGCGCGCTGCTGGATCATCATGAACGTGTCGAAGGTGTATTCCGAGAGCTGCATCCACAGATAGGCATCACGCTTGAACGCGGCCTGATCTTCATAGATCTTCTTGAAATACTGGTTCTTCGACGACAGGTCCTTGTAGAGGTCCATCGACGCCTGGAAGCAGGCTTCCATGATTTCCTGGCTGAACGGACGCAGCGTCGCGCCTTCGGCGACGAGCTGTTTCAGCGAGCCCGGGTTCTTCATGTCGTACTTCGCCATCATGTTGGTGTTGGCGTAGGCGCAGGCATCGGTCAGTGCTGCCTGATAGTGCTTCGGCAGGCTGTTCCACTTTTCGAGATTGAAGAAGGCGTGGACCGTCGGACCGCCTTCCCACCAACCCGGATAGTAGTAATACTTGGCAACCTTATGCAGGCCGAGCTTCAGATCGTCATAGGGACCGACGAATTCGGCCGCATCGATCGTGCCCTTTTCCAGCGCCGGATAGATGTCGCCGCCGCCGATCTGCTGCGGGATGACGCCGACCTTCGACATCACCTGACCAGCGATGCCGGCGATACGCATCTTGATGCCCTTGAGGTCATCGAGCGTGTTGATTTCCTTGCGGAACCAGCCGCCCATCTGGGCGCCGGTATTGCCGGCGGGCAGCGCGTAGATGCCCTGCGTCGCGTAGAACTCGTTCATCAGCGTGTTGCCGTTGCCTTCATAATACCAGGCATTGGTCAGACGGCCGTTGAGACCGAAGGGGATCGCCGTGCCGATGGCGTAGGTCGGGTCCTTGCCGACGAAATAATAGGAGCAGGTATGCGCCGCTTCGACCGTGCCGGAGCTGACAGCATCGGCCGCTTCGAGCGCCGGGACGATTTCGGCCGCGGCAAAGGTCTGGATCTGGAAGTTGCCATCCGTTGCAGCGGCAACATGCTTGGCGACATCATCGGCACCGCCGAAGATCGTATCCAGGCTCTTTGGAAACGAAGACGTCATGCGCCAGGAGATTTTCGGATTTTCCTGCGCGATCGCCGGTGCTGCCAATGCGCCAGCCGCGACGGCGCCTGCCCCCGTAGCACCCGCCTTCTTGATAAATGAACGACGATCCATCAAAAACCTCCCGTATAGATGGCAATGCGCGGCTAAACTCTTCCCTACCCGTCGCAATGGCGCCGAGCTAAGCATGCAGCCGTTCGCGTTTCAAGCTTTAGTCTATGAGACTTTGGCATCACGGCAGCAATGCGGCGTGACCGGCCTTTCCATCAAAATCAGCAGTTTAGCCTATTCTTCGCGGCCGATATCGGCCACTGCCCCAATTTGGCAAGCCATTGCGCCGAGAAGTTGACTTTGAAGCCGTTCTCGGCTCTCAAATAGGCATAACCAAGAGATTTTCCGGACAGACCATGACCAAGCCGATCGTTGCCGTTCCCGCCGACATCCGAACTCTCGATGGCGCCGTCTGGCACGCCGCCCAGCATCAATATGTCCGCGCCGCACTGAACGCAGCCGGCGTGATGTCGCTGATCGTTCCGGCTTTCGAGAAGGGCTATGATATCGACGCCGTGCTCGACCGTGTCGATGGCGTGCTGGTTTCCGGCTCGGCGAGCAACGTTCACCCCTCGCTCTATGGCGCAGAGGCGAGAGACAGCGACGGTCCGTTCGACCCGGCGCGCGATGCCACCAGCCTGCCGCTGATCCGCCGCGCCATCGACCGCGGCATCCCGCTGCTGGCCATCTGCCGCGGCATCCAGGAACTGAACGTCGCGCTCGGCGGCTCTCTCGCCAGCGAGATCCAGGAACAGCCGGGCATCTGGGATCACCGCAAGCCAGACGGCGTCGATCGCGACGGCATGTACGCGATCCGCCAGAGCGTCTTCGTCAAGGAAGGCTCCTGCATCGCAGGGATCATCGGTTCCGGCGAGGTTCAGGTGAACTCGCTGCACCGCCAGGCGATCGCCAAGACGGCGCCGCGGCTACAGGTCGAGGCATTGGCCGAAGACGGCACGGTCGAAGCCGTCTCCGTCATCGATGCCAAGGCCTTTGCCGTCGGCGTTCAGTGGCATCCGGAATATTGGGCCGAAACCGACAAGCCCTCGAACCAGATCTTCGCGGCCTTCGGCGATGCGGTGCGCGACTATGTCGCCGCGCGGACCGCCTCAAAGGCAATCGCCTAGGATTTGACGGGCGTTTCCGGCACCGGCGTCAACGGCGCACCTTTCTGGAACCAGTTGATCAGGTTGTCGGCCACCAGATCAGCCATGGCGTTGCGCGTCGGCACCGAACCCGAGGCCAGATGCGGCAGCAGCACGGTATTCGGCAGCGCGATCAGTCCTGCCGGCACATTCGGCTCGTCGTAGAAGACATCGAGCCCGGCTGCGCCGATCGTGCCGTTCTTCAGCGCCGAGATCAGCGCCGCCTCATCCACACTCCAGCCGCGGCCGACATTGATGAAGATCCCGTCGGGCCCAAGCGCTGAAAGGATGTCGGCATCAATGATCTTGTGCGTCGAAGGCGTCTTCGGAACGATGGCGATCAGCGTATCGACGGCAGACGCCAGCTCCTTCAGCGACGGGTAATAATCATAGGCGACGTCGGGGTTGCGCGTACGTGTATGGTAGCTGATCTTGACCTTGAACGGCTCGAGCCGCGCGGCAATCTCCTGGCCGATGCGGCCAAGGCCGAACATGCCGACATGCCGGCCTTTCAGCGAAAAGCGCGATAGCGGATAGTTCACGCCGGGCTTCCAGTTGCCGTCGCGCAGCCAGTTTTCGGCACGCGGGAATTCGCGGGCGGTGTTGAGCAGCAGCGCCAGCGCCGTATCGGCAACTTCGTCGTTCAGCACGTCGGGCGTGTTGGTCACGACGATATTCTTCGACGCCGCGTGCTTCACATCGACGCCATCATAGCCGACGCCGAAGCTCGAGATCACCTCGACCGCAGGCAGCCGGTCGATGTCTTCAGCCTTGATCAAACCCGATACCGCCACACCGCGAATGCGCGCCGCCGTCTCCGCATCGATCGCGAGCGCGCCATGCGCATCGCGTTCGGCCGTGATCAGCTCGAAATGCTCCCGCAGCCTGGCAGGAACGCGTTCGTGTATCTTCCCGGGAACGAGAATGGCGATGCGGGACATGGCTTTTCCTCTTGATTACGTGCGGGGTCTGTAGGGGCTGGTCGACTGGCGGATCCGCATCTCAGGCTTGATGAGATGGATGCCATCGGGTTCGTGGCTGCCGGCAAGACGGTCAAGCAGCGCGCGCGCCGCAAGCCGGCCGACTTCGGCCTGGCCGTTCCAGACGGTGGTCAGCGCCGGTGTTGCAATCGATGCTTCCTCGAGATCATCGTAGCCGGTTACCGAGATGTCGCCGCCGGGCACGAGGCCGGCGCGGGCGATGCCGTTCATCAGGCCGATGGCGACGAGGTCGTTCCAGCAGACGGCAGCAGTCGGCTTCTGCGGCAGCGACAGGAAGTGGACGGCGGCTTCGAAGCCACCCTGCTTCGAACGCGGGCCTGGAATGCGCAGGTTCGGATCGACCTCGATCCCTGCCTTGCGCAGCGCGTTGACATAGCCCTGGTAGCGGTCGCGGCCGGTCGAGGTCTGGTCCGTGCCGCCGATCATCGCGATCGAACGATGACCAAGGCCGATCAGATGGTTGGTGGCAAGCGAGATGCCGTAGCTGTCGTCGCCGCGATAGGTCGGCAGGTCCATCACATCCATCGAACGGGCAACGAGGATCGCCGGCATGCCGTTGTCCTCGGTCAGCTGCAGGTCTTCGGGCGGCGTGCCGATCGCCGGCGACATGATGACGCCATCGCCGCCAAGCTGCAGCAGCGTCTCGATGAAGGTGCGCTGCTTCTCTACCGAGTCATAGTGATTGGAGAGAATGAAGGTGTGGCGGCTGCGGTCGAGCTCGCTTTCGATCGCCTTCAGGATTTCCCCGTAGAACGGGTTCATGATATCGTGGACGACAACACCGATGATGCCCGATCGCGAGGTGCGAAGGCTGGCGGCGCGGCGGTTGTAGATATAGCCGAGCGCTCGCGCCTGTTCCTTGATCTTGTCCCGGGTGCTGCCCGCAACAAGCGGGCTATCGCGTAAGGCGAGAGAGACGGTTGCCGTTGAAATACCGAGTGTCTCGGCAATCGTCGAAAGCTTGATCTTCTGAGCCACGCATCCTCCCCAGGCAACGCGCTAGATATGGAGCGCTTGTGCGAACGGGTAGGCGCGCTCCTTAAAATATTTAATTAAAAGATTAAACGCAGGGAGGCAAACCTAAATTTCAATGGATCTCAGTTTTCGTCCGGCTCTTCGAAATGCGCGGCTTCGGCCTGCAGATTACTGTCGATCGCCTTCAGCAGCCGTACGAGATTGCGGATCTCCTTGTCGGAAAAGGCCTGCGTCGCCATCCCATCGCAACGCGATGCGGCGGTCTCGATCGACTGGACGCTGCCGCGGCCGAGTTCCGTCAGATAGACCTTGGTCAGACGCGCGTCCTCGGCATCCGGCTTGCGTTCGACAAAACCCTGCGCCTCCATGCGCCCGATCGTCCGCGTCATCGTCGGCGCCTTGACGCCGAGGCGCTGGGCAAGCCCGCCGGCGGTCATGCCATCCGTTTCCGAAAGCGACAGAATGACGCCGTCTTGTCCGGCATAGAGACCGCTCTCCAGCAGATTGCGGGACAGCACGGTGCGCATCGAGCGCGCCGCCTGCGTCAGGGCGGGCGAGAGATCAGCAAGCGTATATTCGGTCTGGTCCTTCTTCTTGGACTTGTTTTTCTTACCGTCTTTGTGCTTCTTGCCCATCGCCATCCCTTTGATCTTCTGCATTATGACATTGCGCAGCTTCACGTCATAAACAAGGGGCATTGAAACCGCATGACAGTCCCCTCTCTAAACTTCGCGGAAAACGATCCGTCGCTCACGCCTGACGAAAGAAAGGGCTGGATTGCCGTGTTGCCCCTCGGCGCCCATGAGCAGCACGGCCCGCATCTGCCTTTCGACACTGATACCCTGATCGCCGAGGGCATTGTCGAACGCCTGAAAACGGCGCTGCCAGCGGGCCTGCCCGTGACCTTTCTTCCGGCAGAGCCGATCGGCTATTCGATCGAGCATATGGATGTCGAGGGCACGAAGACGCTGACCTATGGCGAGGCGATCCATCGCTGGCTCGGCATATCGGGGATGTTGCATGATCTCGGCATCCGCAAGCTGGTTCTGCTCAACGCCCATGGCGGCAACTCACCGCTGACGACGATCGTGTCGACCGAAGCCCGCGTCCACTTCAACATGCTGACGGTGGCAACCAGCTGGACACGTTTCGGCGTGCCCGATGGCGTGATTGCGCCGGAGGCGAAGGCGATCGACATTCATGGCGGCGATATCGAAACATCGGTTATGCTGGCGCTTTACCCCGACAAGGTGAAGATGCAGAAAGCGGCCGATTTCCCGTCGCGGCAAAGCGAATTCGCAGAACGTTTCAAGCATCTGCGCGCCTATGGTCCGCACGCTTTCGGCTGGAAGATGTCCGATCTCAGCGCGAAAGGCGTGGCGGGCAATGCTTCGGCCGCGACGGCAGAAAAAGGCGAGGCACTGATCGCCCACTCCGTCAAAGGCCTGATCGAGCTGCTGCGGGATATCGATGCCTTCGACGCATCCGAACTCGGCTAAGGCGCTAGAGCGGCAGAATGTGATCTTATAACATTATAAAACCCTTTGAACTGCCGCTCCCAACTCCTTATATGAAACCGACCGTTTTTAGCCCCTGCGGCCGCACGCCCATTTCTTCGAGGTTCTCATGACCGACGCAATCTCCACCCAGCAGAAGCCCATTCCCGTTACCGTGCTCACCGGTTATCTCGGTGCCGGCAAGACGACGCTGCTGAACCGCATCCTGTCCGAAAATCATGGCAAGAAATATGCTGTCATCGTCAACGAATTCGGCGAGATCGGCATCGACAACGACCTGATCGTCGAGTCCGACGAAGAAATCTACGAGATGAACAACGGCTGTGTCTGTTGCACGGTGCGCGGTGACCTGATCCGCGTCGTCGAAGGCCTGATGCGCCGCCCCGGCCGCTTCGACGGCATCATCGTCGAAACGACGGGCCTTGCTGATCCGGTTCCGGTCGCCCAGACTTTCTTCATGGATGACGACGTCCGCGCCAAGACCGAGCTCGATGCCGTGGTCGCCCTAGTCGATGCCAAGCATCTGCCGYTGCGCCTGAAGGACAGCCGCGAAGCCGAAGACCAGATCGCCTTCGCCGACGTTATCCTCATCAACAAGACCGACCTCGTGACCGCCGAAGAGCTGGCGCAGATCGAGGATATCGTCCGCGCCATCAACCCATCGGCCCGCGTCTACAAGACCAACCGCTCCGGCGTCGATCTCGCCCGCGTGCTCGATCAGGGCGCCTTCAATCTCGAGCGTGCGCTGGAAAATGACCCGCATTTCCTCGAGCATGGCCATGACGACCACGTCTGCGGCCCGGACTGCGATCACGATCATCACCACCATGATCACGACCACGGACACGACCATCATCACCATGGCGCCGTATCGCCGATCCATGACGTGACGGTGCAGTCGGTATCGCTGCGCGGCGGCGAAATGATTGCCGAACGCTTCTTCCCCTGGATCCAGAAGATCACCCAGACGCAGGGTCCGAATATCCTGCGCTTGAAGGGCATCATCGCCTTCAAGGACGATGCCGAGCGCTATGTCGTTCAGGGCGTGCACATGATCGTCGAAGGCGATCATCAGCGTCCGTGGAAGGACGGTGAGAAGCATGAGACCCGTCTCGTCTTCATCGGCCGTGAGCTCGACCGCGAAAAGCTCGAAGCCTCCTTCAAGGCATGCGAGGCCGCGGCCTGATGCCAACAGTTGCTCCGCTTGATCTCGACGGCCACATCCTGGCCGTCGAATTTTTAGGTGACACCCCCTTCTTCGCCAATGCCAATGGCACGTTCCACCGGCTGGATGGCGCCGAGAAGGTTTCCGAAGCCCACCAGGGCATGCTCACCTGCATCCGCGATCCCTATAGCGAAAGCCTGATTTCAGGCGGCGAAGACGGCAAGGTGCTGCGCATCGGCGCCGATGCTTCCGTGACCGAGATCGCCAGCGCGCCGCGCAAGTGGATCTCGCAGCTTGCCGCCGGCCCGCAGGGCGCCATTGCCTATTCCTATGGCAAGAGCGCCTTCGTGCGCCTCGCCAATGGTGAGACCAAGGAATTCACCGAAGAACGCACCGTCGAAGGCCTGGCCTTCGCGCCGAAAGGTCTGCGCATTGCCGCTGCCCGCTACAATGGTGTGTCGCTGCACTGGGTTTCGACGGCAGCCAAGCCTGTCGACCTCGAATGGAAGGGCGCCCATACGGGTGTCACCTTCTCGCCCGATGGCAATTTCCTCGTCACCTCGATGCAGGAAAACGCCCTGCACGGCTGGAAGCTGGATATCAAGCCCGGCACCGAGGCCCGCCACATGCGCATGACCGGCTATCCGGCCAAGGTGAAGTCGCTGTCGTGGTCCGCCAAGGGCAAATGGCTCGCCTCGTCAGGTGCTCCCGCTGCCATTGTCTGGCCCTTCCAGGGCAAGGACGGCCCGATGGGGAAATCGCCGCTGGAACTTGGCACCCGCGCCAACATCATGGCAACTGCGGTCAAGTTTCATCCGGCAGAGGATATCCTGGCGATCGGCTTCATCGACGGCATGATCCTTGCCGTTCGCCTTGCCGACAACAAGGAAGCCCTGATCCGCCGCCCCGGCAAGGGTTCGATCACCGCCATGAGCTGGAGCAAGAACGGCAAGCTGCTGGCCTTCGCCTCCGAAGCCGGCGATTGCGGCGTGGTCGATATCTCGGCCTGAGTTGATGGCGGCGCCAGCCGCCTTCACGACGTCTTCGCCGTCTCGATAATATCCGCCAGCAGCTCATGCAGCGCGTCACGATAACCGTTGCGCGCTGACGGGCCGCTTTCCGCGGAAGTCATCGCCACCGTGAGGTTCAGCGACGGAACGATGTAAAGCATCTGCCCGCCATAGCCCCAGGCGAAATGGACCGTCTCACCGCCGATCTGCCGCTCGAACCAGCCATAGCCGTAACCGTCTCCCGAAAAGCGCGAATTGGTTCGTTGCTGCCACGACTGGGCAATCCAGTCCGCGGACACGACCTGCACACCATCAGCCGTCTTGCCGCCATTGCGGTAAAGCTCGCCGAAGGCCAGCAGCGATCGTGCGCTCATCGCCATCTGATTGCCGCCGAGATAGATGCCTTGCGGATCCCGCTCCCATGCGCCGATGCGGAAACCTTGAACGGGCTCCAGCCATTCGCGCGCCAAGGCTAAAGTCGATTTGCCGCCGACTTTGGTGAGGATCGCCGAGAGCAGGTGCGTCGATGCCGTGGAATAGAGCATCTGGCCGCCCGGCGCGTCATCGAAAGGCTGGGCCAGTGCGAAGCGGACCCAGTTTCGGCTGGAGACCCATCGTCCATAGTTCGGCCCCGACATGCGCCCAAGCCCTGCCTGCATCGAGAGCAGGTTGCCGATTGTGATGTCATTGAGCCGCGGATCGGGATTATCAGGGAGATCGGCCTTGAGGATCGGCGTGATCTTCTGATCCGGCCCTTCCAGCAGGCCCTTCGAGATGGCGATCCCGACCAGAGCCGAGATGATCGACTTCGAAGCCGATTTGATATTCGCGGACTCAGAGGTCGTGTGGCCACGATACCCCTGCTCGGCAACGATCTCGCCATTCCTGGCAATAACGACGGTCTTCAGCGGCACCAGTTCCTGTCTGTTACCGAGGCTATTGAGCAATCCTGCCAGCTGCTTGTCCTCCGCGAAAGCGGCAAGCGGCATGGCGATGACAAAGAGGGCGGCGGCGATAATTCTTAGCATGCCCCTCACCTAGGGCCATCGCGACAGAAAATCACCACCGAGCCGAGCCGTTTCACGTGGACGTGAAACGTTATGAAGCCCCTTGCCCCCAGCATGCCCGGCGCGACATAGTCGCGGCCGGATGGATGGAGGAGAAGGTCATGGCAGGCGTCGTCGTTATCGGAGCAACGGGTCACGTCGGCACCTATCTGGTGCCGCGGCTTGTCGAGGCGGGCCACCAGGTCATCGCCGTCAGCCGCGGCACTTTAGAGCCGTATTTGCCGCACGCGGCCTGGAAGAGCATCGAGACCAGGCAGATGGACCGCGCCGCTCTTGAGCGCGACGGCAGCTTCGGCCGGGCAATCCGTGCGCTGAAGGCGGATATCGTCATAGACAAAATCTGTTTCACCCTTGATAGCGCCCGCGAACTCGGCGAAGCGCTGAACGGCCATGTCGGCCATCTGCTGCACACCGGCACGATCTGGACGCATGGCCATTCGCTTGCCGTGCCGACACGCGAAGACGCGCCGAAAGCTCCCTTCGGCGAATACGGCATCCAGAAGAAGGCGATCGAAGACTATCTGCTGGAAGCCGCGAAGCTGCGCGGCCTGCCAGTAACACTGATCCATCCGGGCCATATCGTCGGCCGCGGCTGGGCGCCGCTCAATCCGGCCGGGCATTTCAACCTCGCAGCCTTCGAGACCATCGCCCGCGGCGAGCAGCTGACGCTCGCCAATTTCGGCCTGGAAACGGTGCACCATGTTCACGCCGATGATATCGCAGCACTCTTCATGGCGGCGATCGGCAACTGGCGCGCTTCGACCGGCGAGGCTTTCCATGCCGTTTCCGAACAGGCGCTGACACTGCGCGGCTATGCCGAAGCGATGTATCGCTGGTTCGGCCATGAGCCGAACCTGGCCTACAAACCGTATGATGCGTGGAAGGCAGATGAGACGCCCGAGGATGCCAAGGCGACGTGGGAGCACATCGCCCGCAGCCCGAACTGCTCGATGGCGAAGGCCCGGCATCTCCTGGATTTCCGGCCGCGCTACAGCTCGCTTGAAGCTGTCCAGGAGTCAGTCGACTGGCTGATCGACAAGGGCAAGATCAAGGGCTGAAACAAAAAAGCCCCTCTCCTTTCGGGAGAGAGGCTTGTTACCGGTCAGGCCGCCTTCCGGACCGGCGCGCTCGTCAGCATGCGCCCCGTGGGAACGATCATGCCGGCTGCGCCGTCAAGCCAGCCTTCGACGAGTTCAAGCGCCAGAAAGCGCGAACGTTCGAACGGGCCGGGCATGACGAGATGGCAGGCGCCTTCGGCAAAGAAGCCGAAGCGCTCGTAATAGGCCGCATCGCCGACCAGCAGGATTGCGCCGTGCTGACGGTTCTTGGCTTCGAGAATCGCAGCGCGCATCAGCGCCGCACCAATGCCCTTGCCTTCAAAGGCGGCATCGACGGCGAGCGGTCCGAGCAGAAGCGCATTGATCGGCGTGCCTTCGCTGTTGACGCCGGCTTCGACATTCCAGAGACGGACAGTGCCGATGACATGGCCGTCGCCATCACGGGCGACGAGAGCCAGGCCTTCGGCCGGAATACGGCCGCGACGGATCTTTTCCGACGACTTCTTGCGGCGGTTCGGACCCATGGCACGATCGAGTAAATTCTCGCGGGCTACGACATCCGAGGGATTTTCGGCGTCGATGGTGAAAACAGAGGGCGCAAAGAATGCGCGGACAGAATCAAGAACAGCGGCCATCGTGGCCTCCCGTACCTGTGCATGTCGAATTCAGGCGAAGCCTGAATTGTACGAACATGCGCCACTAAAGGTTTTTGGAGCCAAGCTTTGCGCGGGCCTCGGCCCGCGCGCGGCTCCAATACCGTAGTTAGCGGCGATGAAAAGGAATTGTGAGTTTGCCGCCCCGGCTGGCCACGGGGCGAGCTAGATCAGATAATGTAGGCCTTCAGCGGCTCGAAGCCGTTGAACGCGACAGCCGAATAGGTCGTCGTGTATGCGCCGGTGCCTTCGATCAGGATCTCGTCGCCGATCGAAAGAGTGAGCGGCAGCGGATACAGGTTCTTCTCGTACAGCACATCTGCGGAATCGCAGGTCGGGCCGGCGATGACGCATGGCTCCATTTCGTCGCCGTCGCGCTCGGTGCGGATCGGGTAACGAATGGCTTCGTCCATGGTTTCGGCCAGACCGCCGAACTTGCCGATGTCGAGGAACACCCAGCGGGCAGCATCGTTGTCCGACTTCTTCGAGATCAGCACGACTTCGGTCTTGATGACACCCGCATTGCCGACCATGCCGCGGCCCGGCTCGATGATCGTCTTCGGCAGGTTGTTGCCGAAGTGGTCACGAAGGCTCTGGTAGATCGCACGGCCATAGGCTTCCGCCGTCGGAACGTCACGCAGGTACTTGGTCGGGAAGCCGCCGCCCATGTTGACCATCTGCAGGTGGATGCCCTGCTTGGCCAGCTGAACGAAGACGCGCTTGGCATCGGCGAGCGCCGAATCCCAGGCATCGACCTTGGTCATCTGCGAACCGACGTGGAACGACACACCGTAGGACTCGAGGCCGAGCTGGTGAGCGTAGACGAGAACGTCGACGGCCATCTGCGGCACGCAGCCGAACTTGCGCGACAGCGGCCATTCGGCGCCTTCGCCATCTGTCAGAACGCGGCAGAAAACACGGGCGCCGGGAGCGGCACGCGAGATCTTCTCGACTTCCTCATGGCTATCGACGGCGAAGAGGCTGACGCCGAGCGCATGCGCGCGGGCAACGTCGCGTTCCTTCTTGATCGTGTTGCCGTAGGAAATACGGGCAGCGGTCGCACCGGCATTCAGCGCCATTTCGATTTCGGCGACGGACGCGCAATCGAAGTTGGAGCCCATGTCGGCGAGCAGCTTCAGGACTTCAGGAGCCGGGTTTGCCTTGACGGCGTAGTAGATGGCGCTGTCCGGCATGGCGTGACGGAAAGCGGAGAAGTTGTCACGCACGACGTCGAGGTCGACCACGAGGCAGGGACCGTCGGGACGTCGGGTTGCGAGAAAGTCGCGGATGCGCTGAGTGGTCATGTCAATCCCTTTTCAATTCCAGAGCTCCGGTAAAAACCGGAGGACAAAGGGCATACGGGAACTCGCATTGGAACCAGCCGGTGGAGACCCCGGAACCATAGCAAGCGCTCGATGCGCAAATGATGAATCGACGCCGCATACGCGACATGGATTCGGCTTTGTCTGCCATGGATTGGAGGGGGTTCCCTACCGCACTTCCGGCAATGAAGGTGTGCCTCTTCAGTAACCCCCGCTGATGGAAAGCAGGGAGAGAACAAAAAGGCCCGCACCGTCGTTGCTTCAGGCGTCCTCGCATTTTCCGGTTGGCCGGAATAGCGACTGGAGGGGTTAATTCCAGGTACCTTACCGATTTCCTCACCAATTCGAGGGTTCGGCGGACACCCATGGGCACGTGCGACTTTGGGCTGAGGACGAGATAAGAATATTCGTCGTCATAATCAAGAATTTTTTTGACCCCTGCCGCAAAAAATCAAAGCCGCGAAAAATGCGCCGAATTGCGTGCCGAGACGTCACGCGTTACACTTATCCTTGGAAAAATCGGAGGAAGTGCCAATGTCGGCCGCCGCAGAACGCATGAAGGCGATGAGAGAGCGGCGGAAGGCCAACCACCTTCGCGAAGTGCGCATCGTTGCGCTCGATGCCCGCTCTCCCGAAGTGAGAAGGCGCATTGCAAAGCAGGTCGCCGCTCTTAACAAGGATGATGAGCGGGAAGTTCTGGAGTGGATTGAGGCAGCTGCCGACCTCCGTGGCTGGACATGGCCGGAATGAAACGTGGCGACATCGTCACGATCGCGATATCCGGCGATTATGGAAAGCCTAGGCCCGCTGTCGTTGTGCAAACCAACGCCATTTCCCAGGAACATGCCTCTGTCGTCGTCTGTCCGATCAGTTCAACAATCGTGGAATCTGATTTCCGGCCGATTCTGGATGTGGCCGAAGGAACGGGTTTGCGAATTCGTTCTCAGATTATGACCGACAAGGTTATCGGCGTGCCGCGAGAGAAAGTCGGAAAGATCATCGGACACATGACCGAAACCGAGCTGCGCCAGCTCGATGCCGCGCTTGCATTCCTTCTCGGTCTCGTAGATTGACCTCCTAGAACCTGGATAAAAGACATATGGACACGCTCACCCGCATACGTGCCTTCATCGATGTCGTCGAAGCCGAGGGCTTTTCCGCCGCCGCGCGCCGGACCGGCCGCTCCAAGGCGCTGCTGTCCAAATATGTCCGGGAACTGGAAGACGAGCTCGGCGCTCTGCTGCTGAACCGCACCACCCGCCAGTTCTCGATGACCGAGGCCGGTCATACCTATTACCGGACGGCATCAGACATCCTGAAGGAGATCGACAATCTCGCCGATCTCGTCCGCGAGAATAACGCGCAGCTGAAGGGGCGCCTGAAGATCTCGGTCCCGCGCACTTTCGTCGATGCCGATGTCGGCCAGTGCCTGATTGATTTCGCCAAGGAGAACCCGGATCTGCAGCTAGAGATCGCCGCCGATGACCGCTTCGTCGATCTGATCGAGGAAGGCTTCGATCTGGCGATCCGCGTCACCAAACTCGAAGACTCCGGGATGATCGCCCGCAAGATCTCCGATTTTCGCGTCCATATCTGCGCGACGCCGGAATTTCTGGAGCGCTATCCTGATATCGAGCATCCGTCCGATCTCGCCAATGTACCGTTCATCGTCGACCGGAACTCGCGCACACAGGCGAGCATCCACTTCTACAATCCGGACAGCACGACGTTTACCGTCGCCGTCTCCGGGCCAATGGAGGTGAACAGCCCGCATGCGACATTACGCGCAGCGCTGTCAGGCCTCGGCATCGCGCTGATCCCTGATTTCATCGCCCGCAAGCCGATCGAGGACGGCCGTCTGGTGACGCTGTTCAACGACTATATCCCCACCGATCGCGGCATTTACGCCGTCTATCCGCACCGGCGCTATCTCCCGGCCAAGGTCCGCATCTTCGTCGATTACCTGCACGGCTGGTTCAAGAAGCATAGCTGAGCCACGGCTGATTCACTTTGCCACCTTGAGACCGGTCCCAATTCCGTCCCATTGTCAGGCAAGAAAACTCCAACCGATTTGGGCAGAGCGATAAGCCGACGCATGAAAAAATCCACGCTTCCGATCGCCGGCCTGCTGGCACTCGCGCCCGTCGCAGCCATGGCGCATCCGCACATCTTCGTGGAAGCCCGGCTCGAGGTGGTCGCAGCACCGGATGGCACGATCCAGGAGCTGAGAAACATCTGGCGCTTCGACGAGGTCTTCTCATCGTCCGTCGTCATGGATTTCGACAAGAACACCGACCTGAAGCTTGAGCCGAACGAACTTGCCGAAGTCGGCAAGACAGTGCGGGATTCGCTGGCCGACTACGACTACTACATGAACATGACCGTCGATGGGAAAAACGTCACGGTCGAGAAGCCCGACATCATCCATGTCGATTACAAGGAGGGCCAGCTGCTGATGTTCTTTGCAGTCAAGCCTTCGCAGCCGATGCCGCTGAAAAGCAAGTTGACCTTCGGCGTCTACGATCCAACGCTCTACACTTCGATCGACTTTCCGTCCGACAACGAACTCGTGCTGGTCGGCGATGGCTTCAAKGGCTGCAAGCATGACGTTCTGCGCCCCGACCCCGACCAGGTCATTTCAGAAAACAAGCAATCCCTGACCGACGCCTTCTTTAACGACCCGACCGGCACCAACATGTCGAAACTCTTTGCCACCAGGCTTGAGATCTCATGCTGAAACGATCCATCCCGTTCCTCATGCCCGCGGCGGCCCTGATGATGGCCGTGGCCGTCAGCGCCGCGCACGCGCAGTCTCCACTCGGGATTGGAACCGCAGAGCCGAGCTTCCAGCCTATCGGCGGCCCGCTTGCACCTCTTCTTGCCTATGTGAATTACGAACAGCAGGCCTTCTACCGGGCGCTGACCGGCGCCCTGAAGGCGATGCGCCAGGATCCCTGGCAGTTGACGTCACTGATCGGCTTGTCCTTTGCCTATGGCGTCTTTCACGCGGCCGGCCCCGGTCACGGCAAAGCGGTCATCTCGTCCTATATGATTGCCAACGAAGTCGAGCTTCGCCGCGGCGTCGTCATCTCCTTCATCTCGGCCTTCATCCAGGGCATCGTCGCCGTCGCGCTCGTCGGCGGAGCGTGGCTGGTGTTGCGCGGCAGCGGGATCACGCTGACTCAGGCAACGCATGCCATGGAGATCGCCAGCTTCGTCATGGTGATTGCCTTCGGCGGCTGGCTTCTCTTCCGCAAGCTACGCTCGATGATCTCAGGCATGCCGAAACGCGAAGTCGTGGCGACGCCGGAAGGGCCGGTCAGCATGATGCTCGACTGGAAAGATAACGAGACGGAAAAGAACGCCTACGCATTCGGCGAGACCCAGGCTCGCAGCGCCGGCCATAATTTCATATCGGGCATGGCCTGCGAAACCTGTGGCCAGTCGCATATACCGGATCCGTCATTGCTTGGCTCCGATACGTTCAGCATCCGCGAAGCCTGGTCGGCGATCATCGCCGTCGGACTGCGTCCCTGCTCCGGCGCGTTGCTGGTCATGACTTTTTCGCTGCTGAACGGGCTTTATCTCGGCGGCATGCTTTCCGTGCTCGCCATGTCCTTCGGCACGGCGATCACCGTCGCGATCCTCGCAACGCTTGCCGTGACAGCCAAGGGTGCTGCCGTTCGCATCGCCGGCCGGGGCTCGGTGACATCTGTCTGGATCGGCAATGCGATCGAGATTCTCGGCGCCATACTCGTCATCTGCTTCGGCGCCCTGCTTCTCGGCGCCTCCCTGCAGGGCTGACGCTCAGCGGCTCTTGTTTCGCTGATAGCGGGCGCGCAACCAGAAGATCGCGAAGAAACCAAGCAGCAGGATCGCACCGACCGCGAAGGCGAGCGGCGGCGAATACTGGCCGATCCACAAAACCAGGGTTGGCAGGAAATAGATGACCAGCCCTGCAACCAGGAGAATGACGGCTGCGGCAACGGCCTGCGAACGGCTTTCGGGGCTCATGCCAGCCGTTCCTTTTCCAGATCGGCGCGAATGTCCTGCAGCTTGCGCTTCTGGTCTCCGTTTCCATCGAAATTATCAGGCGACAGCCATGCCTTGAAGGCATCGTCGAGCAGCGGCCACTCGCTGTCGATCATCGAAAAC
Source organism: Rhizobium sp. 10N427 (assembly GCF_056394605.1). Classification (NCBI taxonomy): domain Bacteria; kingdom Pseudomonadati; phylum Pseudomonadota; class Alphaproteobacteria; order Hyphomicrobiales; family Rhizobiaceae; genus Rhizobium; species Rhizobium sp. 10N427. The sequence goes on from NZ_JBFTID010000010.1 coordinate 83,756, forward strand.
CAGGCGGTATCGCGGTTGCGGCGCTTCGAGATCATGTGCTGGCGGAAGACGCCTTCGAAGGTGAAGCCATAGCGGGCCGCGGTTGTCTTGCTCGGCTCGTTGTTGTTGTCGCACTTCCATTCGTAGCGGCGGTAGCCGAGGTCCTCGAACACATGCTTGGCCATCAGGTAATGCGCTTCGGTGGACAGCGGTGAACGCTTCATCGCGGCGCCATGAGCAACACCGCCGATTTCGACAACGCCATTCGCGGGATCGGCGCGCATATAGTTCGCCATCCCGACGATTTCGCCCGTCGCATTGTCACGGAAGATATGCGTCAGCCAGCCGCCTTTCTTGGCGTTGTCGAGCCACGTACCGAAATCCTCGATACCGCCGAAATCGTCCTGTGCGAAATAGAGAAGCAGCGGATTGATGCCCATGCCGCCAAGCCCATCCCACAAGGCCTGCAGATGCTGTTCGCGGACGAACGGCTCAACCGTCACATAGCGGCCCTTCAGCGTCACATAGCCGGGGGCGGAAACCTTGTAGGTGGAAAGATCGCGCATGGTCACTCCTCTGGTGGAAGAGTGGATAGGCCAGCCGCCCCGGAAAGGCAACCGGCCCCTTTGTCACTGTGACAGCGTCACCTTCGCGGAAGACACAGTTGCCTCGATATGATCGACCAGCGCATCGGCAAGACCGAGACGGCCCGCCAGCAGATCGAGATAGCCGCGCTCGGCACGGGAATCCGGCTCGATCGTCAGGCGCGAGGCGGTATAAAGTTCCACCTTCTGCTCCTCAGTCCGGGCAGCGCCAACAAGCGCGTCGAGATCGGTTGGCGAGGCCAATTCCTTCTCAATGAAAGCGGCAGCTTCGCCGCTGACATCAGCGGCCTTCATCTTGCCCATGATCAGTGCACGTTCGGCATCATCGATATGCCCGTCGGCCTTGGCAGCGGCGATCATGGCACGGATCAGCACCAGCACGAACTCATTGCTGGCAGCAGGCGACTGCGGGCCAAAACCGGAATCGACAGGCGGAGCAAGAACAAGCGGCGTCGATGGTTGCTGTGAGGGCGCCGCAGGAGCGGCAGGCGTCTGCCCGGCCTGATAATTCTTGTAGGCCTGATAGCCGAGGCCGGCGATAGCGGCCAGCCCGCCGATCGTCAGCGCATTGCCGGCAATGCTGCGGCCGGTCTTGGTGCCGAGAAGGGCTGTCGCCAGCGCTCCGGCCTTCCATGGATTGTCCTTGGCAAGCTGCACCGCACCGCCCGCGCGATCGCGAACACTGCCGCCAACACCCGGGATCTGCGATCCCAAAAACTGATCAAGAAGCTTCTTTGCGTCGAACATTCCCCGTCGTCTCCCTGTTTTAAGGCTGGGATGAAGATAGGAAGTGCAACTGTAAATACAAATGCAGGCGCAAGGCGCCTGCATCAATAGCGATCACTTAAATGTCAGGCCTGCAGCGCTGCAGCTTCGGCTGCAAGCTTGGTGATGCCTGCCCAGTCGCCCGCGGCAACCAGCTCCTTCGGCGCAACCCAGGAGCCGCCGACGCAGACAACGTTCGGCAGCGACAGGTAATCATTGGCGTTCTTCAGCGAGATGCCGCCGGTCGGGCAAAACAGCATGCCGGCGAGCGGCGAAGACAGAGCCTTGAGATAGGCGGCGCCGCCTGCCTGTTCGGCGGGGAAGAACTTGAGGACCTGGTAGCCCTCTTCGCGAAGTGCCATCACTTCACTCACCGTTGCTGCGCCCGGCAGCAGCGGAACGGGAGACTGGGCCGCGGCATCGAGCAGTTCCTGCGTCGCGCCGGGGCTGACGATGAACTTCGAGCCTGCGGCAACGGCAGCTTCCCAATGGGCGGCATTAAGGATCGTCCCGGCACCAACTTCAGCGCCTTCCACTTCGTCGGCAACGGCGCGCACGGCTTCGAGCGCGACCGGGGTCCGCATGGTGATCTCGATGGCCTTCAGACCGCCGGCGACCAGCGCACGCGCCAGAGAAACGCCGGACTTCACGTCGTCGATGATGAGCACCGGAACGACCGGCTGAAGCTTGAGGATGGAAAGGAGCTTCTGTGTCTTTTCGCCCATGGCCAAGATCCTTTGAAACGATTGAAATTCGGGCTCCGAGATACGCCCAAGGGTACACTTTGTCGAGACCAAACCGATCTTTGGCATAAATGGGTTTGAACCATTATTTTTTTGCGCTAGCTTAGCCCCTCGTCACGAAAGGTCACTGGCAATGGCGAAGGAAATCGAGCGGAAGTTTCTGGTACGCACCGATGGATGGCGCGCCAAGGCCGTATCGAAGGCAATTCTCAAGCAGGCTTACGTCGCCTCGATGGACGACCGTTCCGTCCGGGTGCGTATCCTCGATGACAGCAGCGCCCGGCTGACAATGAAGATCGGCCGCAGCACCCTGACGCGCGACGAATTCGAATATGATATCCCCGTCCCCGATGCCGAGGAACTGATGGAAAACGCCATCGGTATCGTCATCGAGAAGACCCGCTACCGCGTGCCCCACGAAGGCTTCATCTGGGAAGTCGATGTCTTTGGCGGCCCCCATCGCGGCCTCGTGATTGCGGAAGTCGAACTGAAGGCGGAAACCGACAGCCCCTCCCTGCCCTCGTGGCTAGGCCGCGAGGTCACCGGCGATTTCCACTACTCGAACCAGGCGCTGGCGACCGAATACCAGTACGACCGCCATGCCCTTCCGCATTCGGCCTGACGCGGATTTTACCGAGAGCTTCAAGGATGCTGCGACCGGCGAACTGCTGGAAGCGATCCGCATGCTCGAACAGCGGCCGGATGGCACACACGAGGCGATTCATGCCTTCCGCAAGAACCTGAAAAAGGTGCGCTCGCTCTACAGGCTGGTGGCCCGCGAGATGGGCGCAATCCGGAAACGCGAGAATATCCGGCTAAGGGATGCCGCCAGGGCGCTCTCCACCATTCGCGATGCCGAAGCGCTGATCGAAACCGTCCGCTATCTGCAATCTCATGCGCGCGATGAAGACGAGCGCGCCTCACTCGAGCGGATAGCAGTCATTCTCGAAACCCGTCGGAACTGGATGACAGAGGCAGAGGCGGGGATCGAGCCGAAGCTTCTGGAAACCAGCGGCATTCTGAAAGAGGCGATCGCAGCGCTGGACGGTCTCTCTTTTCCGGGCAAACGCGACAAGACTGCGAAACTGATTGCCAAGGGATGGGAGCGGACGGCGGCGAAAGCACGAGCCGCACTTGACGCCTGCCATGGCGAGGCGTCCGACAGCGCCTTCCATGAACTGCGCAAGCGAACGCAGGATTACCGCGCCAACCATAAACTCCTGACCGCCCTCTGGCCTACTGCCATGAAAGCCAAGCGCGATGCGGCCAAGGCACTGGTGGATCGTCTGGGACACGTCCACGATCTGTCCGTGCTCAGCGATCTGGTAGAGGCCGAGCCGCAGCTCTTTACCCGCAACGACGATCTTGCGCGCCTGCTCGATGCGATCATCCACCGCCAGCAGGACGACCGCCGCGAGGCGTTGATCATCGCAGGGACCATCTTTGCCGACGATCCCCGTGAAGAAGCAGGGCGCATCCAGCTCCTCTGGCGCGCAGCGGAAAAGTGACTTGATCGCCTTCGCCAACAGGCAATTGCACTGACGGGCCGAAAGCTGTATTTCCACCGCCCATGACCGACAGCATCAATAGCTCAAGCTCGTTCCTCGTGGCGGCGCTCTATCATTTCGTTTCCGTGCCGCGCTTCGAAAGCCTGCGTGAGCCGCTGCAGGCGCTCTGTGAGGCAAACGGCGTGAAGGGCACGCTGCTGCTTGCCCATGAGGGCATCAACGGCACGATCGGCGGACCGGATGAAGGCGTCAGGACGGTGTTGGCCTATCTGCGAGACCAGCCGGAATTCGCGACACTGGAGCACAAGGAAAGCCGCGCATCGAAGATGCCGTTCCTGCGCATGAAGGTGAAGCTGAAAAAAGAGATCGTCACCATGGGCGTCGAAAACATCGACCCGAACAAGGTGGTTGGTACCTATGTCGCGGCAAAGGACTGGAACGAATTGATTTCCGATCCCGACACCATCGTGATCGACACCCGCAACGACTACGAGACGGCGATCGGCGTCTTCCGCGGCGCCGTCGATCCGCAAACCAAGACCTTCCGCGAATTTCCCGATTGGGTGCGCAACAATCCCGGCCTGCACAACAAGCCGAAGATCGCCATGTACTGCACCGGCGGCATCCGCTGCGAAAAGGCGACAGCCTTCATGAAGGAACAGGGATTCGAAGAGGTCTATCACCTCAAGGGCGGTATCCTGAAATACCTTGAGGAAGTGCCGCAGGAAGAAAGCTTGTGGGAGGGCGCCTGCTTTGTCTTCGACGAGCGGGTTTCGGTCGAGCACGGCCTGAAGGAAGGCGAGCACAAGCTCTGCCACGCCTGCCGCAACCCGATCACCGCGGAAGAGATCACCTCACCACACTATGAGGAAGGCGTTTCCTGCAGCCATTGCTACGGGACGCGTAGTGAAGAAGATCGCCTGCGCTATCGGCAGCGCCAGCACCAGATCGCGCTTGCCAGGAAACGCGGCCAGAAGCACATCGGAACCTAGGCTGCACTCGTCCGGCGCGGCGGGCGGCGCTGCTCGCGCCGCTCCTCCAGCATTTCGGTGATCTTGTCGGCCGTCACCGGCCGGCTGAAGTGATAGCCTTGCAGGCTGTCGCAACCGAAGAGACGGACGGCGACCGCCTGGGCTTCCGTCTCGATGCCCTCGGCCGTCACCGGAATATTGAGCGATCGTGCAAGGGCGACAGTTGCCTGCAGCATCTCGCGCTGGCTCTCGCTCTCGGTAACGCCATCGACAAGCGAACGGTCGATCTTGATGCGATCGAAACCGAACTGGCGCAGATAACCGATCGACGAGAAGCCCGAGCCGAAATCATCCAGCGCAATCTTCACGCCGAGCGTCTTCAGCCGTTCGATCGACTGGCGCGTCCGCTGCGGATTCTGGATCATGTAGCCTTCGGTGATCTCGAGCGTCACCCGGCGCGCTTCGATCTCCGTCTGCTTCAGAACGTAGCGCACATAATCGGTAAATGCCGGATTGCGGAACTGGCCGGGTGAGACGTTGACCGAGATCCGCAGATCCGGCCACTGCTTGGCGGTCTCGCATGCCTTGCGCAAGACGAACAGGCCGAGCGCTTCGATCAGGCCGCTGGTCTCGGCAACCGGAATGAAGACATCGGGCGAAATAGGACCGAAGCCTGGACGGTTCCAGCGCACCAGCGCTTCCACGCCATTCATCTCATAGGTCTCCGCATCGATCAGCGGCTGATAGGCAAGCGTCAGATCGCCGCTCTCGATCGCAGCGCGCAGATCGATCTCCAGCGCGTTGCGCTCTTCGCGGTCTGCATCCATCTCCGGATCATAAAGCATCATCCGGGCACGGCCGGCTTCCTTGGCCTTGTACATCGCGAGGTCGGCGCGGCGCACCAGCTCTTCGCGGTCAGCAACGCCTTCGGGCGACATCGCGATGCCGATGCTAGCGCCGATGACGACGACACGGCGGCCGATTTCCAGCGGCTCGGCGAGGAAGTCGAGAATCTGTTCCGAGAGCTGCAGAGCTTCGGCATTGCCGCCTTCAGAATGGAAGGCAATGGCAAACTCATCGCCACCGATACGCGCGAGAACAGCATGCGGTGGGATCAGAACCTTCAACCCGGCCGCGACGGCACGGATCAGCTGATCGCCAGTGCCGTGGCCGTAGCTGTCGTTGACTTCCTTGAAGCCATCGAGATCGAGGTAGAGAATGAGGATGTTCTTCTTGTTCTGCTGGGCTTCCTCGACCATGGCGTCAATGGCGATCCCCAGCCCCTCGCGGTTCCAGAGACCACTCAGCCGGTCGCGAAGCGCCTCCTCGCGGGCGGTGATTTCTTCCGCCTTGAGACGCCGTCCGGCCATCCAGCCGATCACCAGAAGCACGGCGAAGAACAAGCCCACTAGGCCCAAGGCTTTCACCACGGTCGGCCGCACCTGATCATAGCCGATGTCTCCCGGCGACCGCGACGTCCAGACGAGCTTACCGAGTGTGACACCCGCAGCATCATCGATCCTGACGGAATATTTTGCGGCGTAGTCCGCGGGCACGAGCTTCATGCCATGGATCACATAGGTGTCGCCAAGACCGGTCACCTTGGCATCATCGAGATGCCGCGCGAAAATCAGGTAGCGGCGGCTGCCAGCTGGCTTGTCCAACGCGCCGGATTTCTCGCGTACCAGCGCGATGCCTGCAGCGGCGATGCCCGACTTCGTACCGACAAAACCGACAGCCTCCGGATCAGTAAGATCTGCCGCTCGAACCTTGTCGAGCAGGGTCCAGAGCGATGGTGCGAAGAAGTCGTCGAGACGGCCCTCCATCGCCTTGCCATCCCGAAAGGCCATCAGCGGTTTCTTGTTGTCATCGATGACAATGGCCATGTCGAACAGCGAACTGTTGACGGACATCTCGCCGTAATTGCTGATCGTCCATGCCATGCCGCCATCAGCATAGACATTGGCTGCGGCATCGTCCCATGCGGCATAATCGTTGAGAGTCGCGCCAAGCTGCTCTTCGAAGGTCTTCAGCGCTCCAGCGGTGGTCTCCCGCGAGCGCTCGTCGTCGAGCACGTTGGCATTGTCTGCGACGCGTGAAATTGCGGTCAGGATCATCACAGTGACGATCGCGACGATGACGGCGAAGGTCAGCAACACGCCCGTGACGGTCGTGTGCCGGCCTATCCCCAAGGCCTGATTTTTTTGCCCGAATAACTTAGGCATTTATTGCTCCCCGATGGCAGGGACTGTGCCAGTCAAGAGTTCAAGAAACTGTTAAAAATCACGGCAAAACGATTAATCAGCGGGTATTTTAAAGATAAATTTCGCTATCTATGCAAAAACCGCCCCCGGAGCACCGGAAGCGGCTGACTTTGCTGCATATTTTGCGGCCGCACCATGCTGCTTATTCAGCGCCGTGACGCGGAAAAACCGGATCAGAAACCGATTTCTGGACCCCATTCCGGTGGCCAAAACCACTCGTAAAACCAAGAGGCGATTTTCCGCATTTCTTGCTAAACGCCAGAGTAGAGCCAAGGCTTCGGTCAGGCTGTCTTATGGTTGCCCTTGGGGAACTGGCCGGCGAGTTCGCCATACCACTTTCCGCTCTTCTTCACCGTACGAACCTGCGTTTGATAATCGACATGGACGAGGCCGAAACGCATCTTGTAGCCTTCCGCCCATTCGAAATTGTCCATCAGGCTCCAGGCGAAGTAGCCGCGCATCGGATAACCGTCCTTGATCAGGTTGGCGACGACATCGAGGTGATCGCTGACATAGTCGAGGCGCATCGTGTCATCGACCTGGCCATTGACGACATCGGTATTGTCGCAGGCACCGTTCTCGGTGATGTAGCATTCCGGCAGTTCGTAGCGGCGGTAGAGATCCTCGACCAGATGCTTGAGACCGGGCGCATAGACTTCCCAGCCGATATCGGTCTTCACGTCGCTCGCCGGCGCCGCCTCGACAGTCCAGGGGAAATCACCCTTCTTCGAGGCATCGTCGTGGACGCGGTCCGGCTTGTAGTAGTTGAGGCCCCACCAATCGAGCTTCTGGTTGATGATCTTCAAGTCACCGTCTTCGATGACAGGCATGCGATCGCCGAGCGCCTCGACGAACTCCTTCGGATACTCGCCCTTGAAAACCGGATCGAAGAAGGCGCCGTTATGAAACTGATGGGCGCGCTCGGCAGCAGCCAGATCGGCCGGGCTGTCGGAACCCGGAATGATCGACGAGGCGTTGAGCACCAGACCGACAGGAACATTCGGCGCCTCGGAGCGGATCGCTTCGACACCGAGACCATGGGCGAGGTTCATGTAATGCATCGCATGCAGCGCTGCCTGCATGTTGCGTTCGCCCGGAGCATGGATGCCGTAGAGGTGGCTGAGCCAAACGATGCACCACGGCTCGTTGAAGGTTGCGACCGTATCGAGGCGGTCGCCGAGGCGGGCCATGACGGTCTTCGCATAGCGCTGGAATGCATAGGCGGTCGAGCGCGCCGTCCAGCCGCCGTCGCCGGCGAGCAGCAGCGGCAGATCCCAATGGTAAAGCGTCGCGAAGGTCTTGATGCCGCGCGCCTTGCAGCCGTCGACGAGGCGGTCGTAAAAATCGAGACCAGCCTCGTTCACCGGGCCGGTACCGTCAGGGATGATGCGCGGCCAGGCGATCGAGAAGCGGTAGGCCGAAACGCCCATCTCCTTGATCAGGTCGAGGTCTTCGTCGAGGCGGTTATAGTGATCGCAGGCGACATCGCCGTTGTCCCGGTTATAGACGCGGCCGGGCATGTTGCAGAACGCATCCCAGATGGAGGGCTTGCGGCCATCGGCCTTGGAGGCGCCTTCGATCTGGAAGGCGGCTGTCGCCACGCCGAAGGTGAAGTCGCCCGGGAAGCGGGCTGCGAGAAGCTTCGGATCGATCATGATGTTTTCCGTCTTTAGTGCTGTTCAGGTCGGCCGGCGCGGCCATCGTTGGCGGCGGTTTAGCCAAGCCGGAATGTCTTGTACAGGCCTCGAATGTCAAAACTGTAACGTTGCAGATAGATTCCGGCTTCCCGGTCAGCTTCATCCCGCCATCAGAGCACGGTGGCACCCGACGGCATCAGAACCCGTCTCGTGATCCCGATATTGTCCAGAAACACTTCGTCATGGCTGACGACCAGAAGCGCGCCGTCATAGGCCGCGAGCCCGGCTTCTACGGCCGTGATCGAGTCGACGTCCAGATGGTTGGTCGGCTCGTCCAGGATGAGCAGCGGCGGCGGCTTCGGTCCGCCGAGCACGCAGGCAAGCCCGGCTCGCAGCAGCTGCCCACCGCTCAGCGTCGAGACCTGCTGCAGGGCAGCGTCCGCGCGGAACATGAACCTTGCCAGCGCCGCCCGGCAGGCAATCTCATCCGCGCCGGGATTAAGGGCACGGAAATTCTCCCGGACACTGAGCCCGGGATCGAGCAGGCTGACGCCCTGATCGAAGAACGCATACCCGGCAGGAACCGAAACCGTGCCGCCCCACGGGTCAAGCACACCGGTGATCAGCGCCAGAAGCGTCGTCTTGCCGGAGCCGTTCGGGCCTGAGATCGCCACACGCTCCGGCCCTGTCAGCGACAGCGACAGATTGCGGATGGCAGGCCGCCCCGGCGCATATCCGGCCGTGACGCCTTCGAGCCTCAGCACCACACGCGACAGCGGCAAGCCGGTCGGTTCCAGCCTGACGGCGAAAGGCTGCAGGACTTCGATCTTGCCGCGCGCCGCCGAAGCCGCGCCAAGTGCGTGCTCCCGCCGTTTCTCGCCGAGCCGCACTCTCTCACCCCGGGTATTCTCGGCCTTGCGTTTCAGCCCGCCGGCGACAATGCGGGGCATGTCGCCACGCGCCGCCTTGATCCGCCCGCCGCGGTCGCTTCGCGCCTGCCGCTCGGCCACCAGCTGGGCGCTCCGATTGACTCCGTCGATCCGCTTCTCGGCGTCGGCGAGATCGTGTTCGGCGGCGGCAAGCTCAAGCGCCTTGCGCTCCTGAAAAGCGCTCCAGCCGCCGCCATAGCGCCTTGCGCCAAGCGTCGTCAGCTCGACGATCGCATCCATCGTCTCCAGCAACTCGCGGTCATGGCTAACAACAAGCGCGCCGCCGCGCCAATCGCGCAGCAACGCGATCACCGCTTCCCGGCCCTCGCGGTCGAGATTGTTGGTCGGCTCATCAAGGATGAGAAAATCGGGTTCGGCAAAAATCAGCGCCGCCAAACCCGCTCGGGTGCGTTGACCGCCGGAAAGCGACGCCAGCACCGTTTCCGGCAGAGCATCGAGGCCGACGCGTTCGAGGGCCGAAGCCATGCGGGACTCGAGCGTCCAGTCGGCGTGGGCAAGCTCCTCGCCACTCGCCTCGCCACGCTCGGCCCTCACCAGGATGGCGAGCGCATCACGCACGTCGAAGAGATCGGCGATTGTCGCCCCGGCTTCGACCTGAACCGACTGGCGGAGAACGCCGAGGCGCCCGTCGAAGGCAATGTTGCCGGACAGCGGCTGCAGCTCGCCGGTCACCAACTTCAGCAGCGTCGTCTTGCCGGCGCCATTGCGCCCGACAAGTCCTGTGCGCTCGGCACCGAAGCTCAGATCGAGACCAGAAAGAAGCGGCCGCCCGTCAGGCGTCGACCACGAAAGATTGGAAAGAGTGATGGAGGCAGGCATGGATAGAGAACTCCCGGATGGCAAGGCGAGACGGCATTGCGATCTGGGTGAAATCCATGGTGGCACACATCCTGTTGGTATTGCGGGATGACGGCAATCTAGGCAGGCAAGGCGATCAAATCAAGGCGCATGCGGATGGCGCGGTCGCAGCGTGATAACGCTGATGTCAGAAGTCGTGACTTGAGATCGGCGATGCGCCGGGTGAGAGCGGAATGGGAGATAACAACGAAAGGAACCCGATGCTCGCTTCCATCCACCTGCTGCAGCCGCATCTTCTCAGCCTGCTGCGCATCGTCTCGTCGCTCGTACTCTTCAGCTACGGGACGCAGAAGATTCTGCATTTCCCTGCCGCGGCAAGCGTGCCGCCGGTTGGCTCCATGTCATGGATTGCCGGCATGCTGGAACTGGTTCTCGGTTTCCTGGTGCTGATCGGCTTCAAGACGCGGGCCGCCGCCTTCGTTCTCTCGGGCCTGATGGCCTTCGCCTATTTCATCGCTCATGCGCCGAAGAGCTTCTATCCGGCGCAGAACGGCGGCGTCGCCGCTATCCTGTTCTGCTTCGTCATGCTCTATTTCGTCGCCGCGGGCGCCGGCCCCTTCAGCGTCGATGCGCTGCTGAAGCGCAAGCAGGCCACAGCCGCCTGAAGCAAACGGCAAGGCTGAAGCGGTTATCCGCTTCAGCCGAATGCGATCTCAAGGCTTGTCAGCCTGACCCTTGAGCTTGACGGCCATCGTAACGGTACCGCGCACCGTGATGAAACTGCCATTGCCGCGATTAAGATCGGCATTGTTGCTGAGATTGGTGATCTGGCAGCTCTCGCCCACCGTCTCCAGAACCAGCGAGCACTGCCGTCCGGCCATCGCATAGAAGGTCTTCTGCGCCAGTTCGATCTGTTCGGAGGGATTTTGCGTTGCATCGGCCGGAACCGACATCGACATCGTCGATTGAACGTTGACGGTTCCGGGCATGCGCTGCCCGCCAGGAATGAGCTGTTGCGCCGATGCCGGAACGGCTGCCAGCGCCAGAATGCACGTCATGATGCGGAAAGAGAATGTCATCGGGCCTCCCCATATGGTTGCGGCCTTCTTCTTTCACAATCCCCTTAAACGCGAATGAGCGCATTCCCTAAGATTTAAGGGAATGCGCTCATTCGAAACGAACCGGCCGCGGATCAGACCTTGACCCAGCCGCCGTTCTTCTTGGAGGACGCGACGCAGGCTTCGACGAAGGCCACACCCTTCACGCCGTCATCGACGGTCGGGTAGACCACAGCCTTGTCGACGGGCTTGCCCTTCTTGGCAGCGTTGATGGCATGGGCCGCTTCCGTATAGATCGTCGCAAAGGCTTCGAGATAGCCTTCCGGATGACCGGACGGGACGCGCGAGACGCGGGCAGCCGCAGCGCCCGAACCGGCCCCATTGCGGGTGATCAGCCGCTTCGGCTCGCCGAACGGCGTGAACCAGAGATAGTTCGGATCGGCCTGGACCCACTCGATACCACCCTTGGTGCCATAGACGCGAACCTTCAAGCCGTTCTCATGGCCCGGCGCTACCTGGCTGCACCAAAGCATGCCCTTGGCCGGCTTTTCCTTGCCCTTCGCCTTGTAGCGCAGCATCACATGGGCGTTGTCGTCAAGACGGCGTCCTTCGACAAAGCTGTCGAGATCGGCAGCGAGGCTGTCGAGCTCCAGGCCGGAGACGAAGCAGCCGAGGTTATAGGCATGCGTGCCGATATCACCGGTCGAACCGCCGGCGCCGGATTGGGCCGGATCGGTGCGCCAGACCGCCTGCTTGGCGCCCTGCTGCTCGACAGCTTCCGTCAGCCAGTCCTGCGGATACTCTGCCTGCACCAGGCGGATATCGCCGAGTTCGCCATTGGCGATCATCTCGCGCGCCTGGCGGACCATCGGATAGCCGGTGTAATTATGCGTCAGGATGAAGAGCGCACCGCTCTCGTCGGCGATCTTCTTCAGCTTCTTGGCGTCGGCGAGGTTCGACGTCAGCGGCTTGTCGCAGATGACGTGGATGCCACGGCGAAGAAACTCCTTGGCCGCATCGTAATGCACATGGTTCGGCGTCACGATCGACACCGCCTCGATGCCGTTCTTCAGCTTCGCTTCGCGGATCGCCATCTCGCGATAGCTGGAATAGGTGCGCGACGGATCGAGACCGAGATCGCGGCCGGAGGCCTGCGCCTTTTCCGGCGTCGAGGACAGCGCCCCGGCGATCAGTTCGTATTGGTCGTCCAGACGGGCCGCCATGCGGTGCACGGCGCCGATGAATGCGCCAGCCCCGCCGCCGACCATGCCGAGGCGAATGCGCGGTTCGCGCGTCTGTTCGTTTGATGCTTCGATTGCCATTGTGTCCTCCTCGAAAGTATTTCCCCTTCTCCCCAGCGGGGAGAAGGTGGCCCGGAGGGTCGGATGAGGGGGCTACCCGCGAAACGCCTTTCGCTTCCCGCTCAAGGCATTCGTCGCTGACGCTCCTCACCCCCCTCATCTGCCCTGACGGGCATCTTCTCCCCGCTGGGGAGAAGGGAGTTTCAAAGCTTAAATCCCCAGCATCCGCCGGTTGGCGGCCTGATCTGTGCCGCCCGCGGCAAAGTCGTCGAATGCCTTTTCGGTGACGCGGATGATATGTGCCTTGACGAATTCGGCGCCTTCGCGGGCACCGTCTTCCGGATGCTTCAGCGCGCATTCCCATTCGACCACGGCCCAGCCGTCGAAATTGTTGGCGGTCATCTTCGAGAAGACGGCGCCGAAATCGACCTGGCCATCACCCAGCGAACGGAAGCGGCCCGCGCGCTCGACCCAGCCCTGATAGCCGCCATAGACGCCCTGGCGCCCGGTCGGATTGAACTCGGCATCCTTGACGTGGAACATCTTGATCCGGTCTTTGTAGATGTCGATGTTCTCAAGGTAGTCCAGGCACTGCAGGACGTAGTGCGACGGGTCATAGAGCATGTTGGCGCGCGGATGGTTCTTCACGCGCTCCAGGAACATCTCGAAGGTGACGCCATCATGCAGGTCTTCGCCCGGATGGATTTCGTAGCAGACATCGACGCCGCAGGAATCGGCATGATCGAGGATCGGCGTCCAGCGCTTGGCGAGTTCGTCGAAAGCGGTTTCGACCAGACCGGCCGGGCGCTGCGGCCACGGATAGATGAACGGCCAGGCCAGCGCGCCCGAGAAGGTCGCATGCGCCTTGATGCCAAGATGCTTGGACGCCGTCAGCGCCATCTTTACCTGCTCGACAGCCCATGCCTGGCGTGCCTTCGGATTGCCGCGCACTTCAGGCGCCGCAAAGCCATCGAAGGCTTCGTCATAGGCCGGGTGAACGGCAACCAGCTGGCCCTGCAGATGCGTCGAAAGCTCGGTGATCTCGACGCCGTTCTGGCGCGCCACACCGGCAAACTCGTCGCAGTAATCCTTCGAGGATGCGGCCTTCTTGAGGTCGATGAGCTGGCTTGCCCAGGTCGGAACCTGGACGCCCTTATAACCGGTATCGGCCGCCCATTTGGTGATCGCATCCCATGAGTTGAAAGGCGCTGTATCGCCTGCGAACTGGCCGAGGAACAGGCCCGGCCCCTTGATCGTCTTCATGTCAGAAATCCTCCCTGATTAGCGACCGTAAACGTTTATGATAATCTGTCACACGCATTTTGGCGGGAGCAAGGCGCCTCCACGCACTTGCGGCAAATGTGGCTGGATAGCCGGAAGTCAAATGGTGAGCGAACTAAACACGCCTCACCGGCAGCTGCAAGAGGTACGTGCCGCAAATTCGTCCGCATGCGAAATCGGAACATGAAAAATGCGCCCATCCTTGCGAATGGGCGCATCTGAAGGCGAATGATCAGAACGGAGAATCCGGGAAGTAGAAGTCCTTGGCGTTGTCCTTGGTGACGAGCGTCGCATCAAGAACGAAGGTGCCGCGAACCGGAACCTGATCGTAGAGACCAGCAGCCGTCAGTTCCATGGCCGTACCGACCATTGCCGGCGGATAGAGAACGTCGACCGGGATCATCTTGTCGCCGTCCATGACCTTCTTGATCATGTCCTTGGAGCCTGCACCGGCGACGACATACTTGATGTCGGTGCGCTTGGCCTGCTCGATGGCCTGGAGAACGCCGACAGCCATGTCGTCGTCCTGGCACCATACAACGTCGATCTTCTGGTACTTGGTCAGGTAGTCCTGCATGACCTTGAAGGCATCGTCGCGGTTCCAGTTGCCGTACTGGCGGTCGAGAACCTTGACGTTAGAGCCTGCAATGCCCTTGTCGAAGCCATCCTGGCGCTGCTGATCGATCGGGATCGGCAGACCGCGGATAACGACGACCTGTGCGTCCGGCGTCTGAGCGGCAATGTACTTGCCGGCGACCTCGCCGAGCGCCGGGTTGTTACCGGCAACATAGAGGTCGCGGACGGAATCGTCGTTGGTCGAAGGAGCACGGTCGACGAGAGCGACATACTTGCCCTTGCCCTTGACTTCCTTGATGGCGTTGACCAGCGGATCCGGATCCGACGGCAGGATGACGAGGGCGTCGATGCCCTGCGTATCAAGGTCCTGCACGGCGTTTGCCTGGCTGGCAGCGTCCGGCGAGGTCTTGACGATGACGTTCAGGCCAGGATGCTCTTCCATCAGCTTCTTGGCGACGCGTTCGGCATGGAACACCACACCAGAGGTCCAGCCGTGGTCTGCGGCCGGAATGGACACGCCGATGGTGAACTTCTTGTCCTGTGCGTATGCGGAACCCGCCACTGCGACGGCCGCAACCGCAAGACCCAACATGAGTTTGCGCATGCTATTCTCCTCCCAACATAACTTCAGGGACTTTCCTACCCGTAAACCGGACGCCCTGTGAGCCCGGCCAATGGCTGTTGCGGTCCGTTATCCCTTCCGGACCAGCGAGCGCTGCACCAGCATGGCGATAATGATGATCGCACCCTGGATCGCACCGATGAGATATTCGCTGATGAAGTTCGACAGCAGCATGATGTTGCCGACGAGCTCGAGAATGAAGGCGCCGCAGATCGTGCCCCAGACGCGCCCTGCTCCACCCTTCAGCGCCGTACCGCCGACGACGACAGCCGTGATTGCCTGCAGCTCCCAGAGAATGCCGGTGGTGGCCGAGGTCGAACCGAGACGTGGCACGTAAAGAAGAACGGCGATCGCCACGCAAAGCCCCTGGATGACGAAGGCAATGGTGCGCACCTTGTTGACCGCGATACCCGAGTAGCGGGCGACATCGCTGTTCGAACCGACGGCAACCACATGGCGGCCGTAGCGCGTGCGGTAGAGAATGAAGGCGGCAACGGCGGTGACCGCCAGAATGACGACGATCGGAACCGGCACGCCGAGGAAACTGCCGAAATAGGCCGGACGGTAGAGCGTCTGGATTTCAGGCGAGCGCAGCGTGATGGCGCCGCCCTGCGACAGCCACGTCGTCAGGCCGCGATAGATGCCCATCGTGCCGAGCGTTGCAATGAACGGCTCGATCTTGCCCATCGTGGTGATCAGACCGTTTGCCAAGCCGCAGAGCGCCCCCGCAACGACAGCGAACACGACGGCGACGACAAGCATCATCGTCGGATCGGCGATGACGCCGGAATTGAGCAAAAGGATCATCAGACTCGCGACGAAGGCCACCATCGAGCCGACGGACAGATCGAGGTCACCGGCGGAAATGACGAAGGTGGCACCGACTGCGATGATCGCGATGAACGCACAGCGCGTCGCGACATTGGCAAGATTGGTGATGCCGATGAAATTCGGATTGACCAGGGCGCCGACGATCAAAAGCAGGAAAAGCGCGGCGAACGGTGCCACGGCGCGCAGATCGACGTCCCGCCAGGAGCGGCGCCGGATCTCTCTGGTCTCCTCGTTGATGCTCATTGTCAAAACCAACCTCCCGACCCAAACCCTGTGGGTATCTTATCGTTGAAACGCGTGCCGAAGCGGCGCCTGCCGGATTGTCAGGCGGCCTTCCTCTTCAGGCCCGCGGCATATCGCATGATTTCCTGTTCGGAGATTTCGTCGCCCTCCAGCACGCCGACAATGCGCCCCTCGCGCATCACACAGACCCGGGTGCAGAGGCCGATAACCTCCGGCATTTCCGACGAGACGACAATGATCGACCGGCCATCGCGGGCCAGCGCCGAAATGAAATGATAAATCTGCTGCTTGGTGCCGACATCGATACCGCGCGTCGGCTCGTCGATGATGATGATGTCGGGCTCGGTCTCCATCACCTTGGCGAGCAGCAGCTTCTGCTGGTTGCCGCCCGACATGCGGCCGGCAACGATATTGGCGTCGCGTACACGGATATCGAAACGGCGCTTTGCCTTGGCCAGCGCCGCAGCCTCGCTGTTGGGGCTGAGATAACCGTGGGCCACATGCTGTCCAAGCGACTGCAGCGTCAGGTTCGTCACCATGTTGGAGCGCAGCAGCAGACCCTTCGACTTGCGGTCCTTGGTCATATAAGCAAGGCCGGCGCGATTGGCGGCATGCACGTCGCCAGACGCAACCTCTTGCCCCTTGATCACGACATCGCCGGAAACGCGCGAACGCAGTCCGGCGATCGCTTCCATTAACTCGGTCCGCCCGGAGCCGATCAGGCCCGAGAAACCGATGACTTCGCCCTTGCGAACCTCGAAACTGGCATCCTGCACGTAACCGGTCGAAACGCCGCTGACGCTCAGCACCACTTCTTCATCGACATTGGGCTCGACCTTGGTCGGGTAGAGACTGGAAAGCTCACGGCCGACCATCAGCTGCGCAATGGATTCCCCATCGAGAATAGAGGTCGGCGCCGTCTTGACCCACTGCCCGTCACGCAGAACCGTGACCCGGTCGGTCAACTCCATGACTTCGTCGAGCTTGTGCGAGACGAACACGAAGCTCGTCCCCTTGTCGCGCAGCTTGCGGACTTGCTCGAAGAGAATGTTGGTTTCTTCGCGCGACAGAACCGCCGTCGGCTCGTCCATGAACACCACGCGCGCATCGCGGCTGATCGCCTTGGCGATCTCGACCATCTGCTTGTCGGCGATCGACAGCGTGCTGATCAGCGCGTCTTCATCGACATGCGAACCGAGCATATCGAGCACACGGCGCGTTTCCTTGCGCATGTAGCGCCGGTCAAGCACACCGAAATGCGTCACTTCACGGCCGAGAAACAGGCTTTCGGTGACCGTCAAATGGTCGGCGAGATTGAATTCCTGGTGAATGATGACAATGCCGAGCGCCTCGGCGCCGCCATTGGGCGGCAGCACGATCGGCTGACCGTCGAGAAGGATCTCGCCTGAAGTCGGCTGCTCGAAACCGGAAAGAACTTTGACGAGGGTGGACTTGCCCGCGCCATTCTCGCCCATCAGCGCATGGACTTCGCCGGCGCGCAGATCGAAGTTGACGCTGAAGAGAACCTGTACCCCATTGAAGGATTTGCAAATTCGCTTCGCGGACAGCACCAAAGGCGCGGCCTCTGCAGGCTCCACAACCATCATTTCCTCCCTGCGGCTCCCCACCGCTTGAGAATGATGTAAACCTTTACATATGGGATGTAAAGGTTTACATCATTGATTTACACAGATCTGTGACTGGCTGCCTTTGACCTGTCGGCAAGTCTGTGTAGTGTCGCGGCGAAGACAGCCTATGGCGAGCCCCCAGTGTCGAATTCCACGCCCGCAACGATCGAAGACGTCGCCCGGATTGCCGAGGTTTCCATCGCGACCGTATCGCGCGCGATCCATATGCCTGAGAAGGTTGCGAACTCGACGCGCCTGAAGGTCAACCAGGCAATCGCCATCACCGGCTATACGACGAATGCCATGGCGCGCAGCCTGCGCCTCGGCCGGTCGAACATGATTCTGGTGGTGGCGCCCGATATCGGCGACCCGAATTTCTCCAACATTCTCGTCGGCCTTGAAAACGAGGCGCGCGCCCATGGCTACGGGGTGCTGATCGGCCATACGCAGAACGACGCCCAGCGCGGCCTCGAATATCTGAAGTTCTTCAATTCGAACCAGGCGGCAGGTCTCATCCTGTTCACCGGCATCCTGCCCTTCGGCCACCAGACGATGACCGCCCGGCTGCCGCCGAGCGTCGGCGTCTTCGAACCTGTCTTCAATGGCGGCATTCCCTATGTCGGCGTCGATGATACCGAAGGTGCGCGCAAGGCTGTCGATCTCCTGCTGGCCGAGGGCCACCGCAAGATCGCCTTCATCGGCGATTCCCGCACCCGCCTTGCCTACACGCGCCGCCGCGAGGGCTATGAAGCAGGGTTGGACGCTGCAGGCGTGCCGAAGGAAACGCGCATCGTTCTCGAAGGCGACGGCACGATAGAAAGCGGCCGTCATGCTGTCGAGCAGCTGTTCATGCGCGATACGCTGCCGACGGCCTTCATGTGCGTCAACGACCAGACGGCGATCGGTGTGATGATCGGCCTCAATGCGCGCGGCTACGATATCCCGCGCGACTTCTCGGTGACCGGTTTCGACGACGTGCCGCAGGCCGTGTTCATGAGCCCGTCGCTGACCACCATCCGCCAGCCGCGAACGGCGATCGGCAAGCAGGCGATGGCGCTGCTGCTCGAACTCTTGGGCGACGGCCAGCCCTCCGAGACGGAAATCCTGCTGCGCCCGGATCTCGTCGTGCGCAACTCCGTGTCATCGCCACCGAAGAACTGGCAGAGGCGATAATCGCGCAGCATTGCTGCCAAAATCCGGAAATCGGCGAAAGCCGCCGGAACAATTGCGAGGTTCAGCCGTTTGCTGACCCGGACGCTGGCTGCATCAGTCGATATTGTGGTTTGCACCCAGCGGCTGGCGTCCAATCAAAATGCGAAAGCCGGTCAGGCATTCGTTGTCCTTAATGCCGGGCGCTCGTTCCGGCTCACTTCCATTGAGTAGCAATCTATCGAGGCCAAAGATCTTTTTTGGACTCTCGGATGTTTCCGCTAGAAAATTCCGCCACCCGCCTACATTCAAGAATTGAAACAGCCACATAGGACCTGGGAATTCTGTGCCGCCGATACCCGATCGACACCATGCCGAAAATCAGAAGCGACTTGATGTGCTTGAAGCCTTCGACATTCTCGACACGGCTCCGGAACCGGAATTCGACGACATTGTCTTCGTTGCCTCCTCGGTTTGCCATACGCCCGTAGCGCTGATCAGCCTCGTCGAGATCGACCGGCAATGGTTCAAGGCGGCAGTCGGACTTGAAAGCTGCGAGACGCCGATCGACCAGTCCGTCTGCGCTCATGCGCTATCGAGTCCCCAGCCGCTCATTATCCCCGATCTGACGAAAGACGAGCGAACCAGGGACAATGTGCTGGTGACAGCACCGCCCGGTATTCGTTTCTACGCCGGAGCACCGCTGGTGACCGCTGACGGTACGATCATCGGCACGCTCTGCGTCATCGACACGGTTCCACGCCCTGAAGGCTTGGCCCCGGATCAGCTGAAGATCCTCCAGGCACTCTCCCGGCAGGTGGTGGCGCTGCTGGAGGCACGGCGCATTTCGAGCCGCAAGGACGAACTCTTCCGCCGCCAGAAAAGCATCAGCTCGGCGATGCGCTCGTCCGTGAACAAGAACATGGCGGCGCAGGAAGCCGGCCGTATCGGAACGTTCGATCTCGATATCGCCACAAGCCAGATGCGCGTGTCACCTGAATTCTGCAGGATCTTCGACGTGCCGATCGCCGAAAGCTATCCGGCTTCGACATTCGAAGACATGGTGATTCCCGACGACCAGTCCGTCAAGACGAGTGCCTCGACTCGGATGGACGGCACGGCGCTGCTGGATGTGGAATACCGTATCAGCACCAAGCATCGAAGCGTGCGCTGGATATCGCGGCATGCCGCCTTCACGACCGACGCGGACGGCAAACCGATTGCTCTTCGCGGAACCGTCCAGGACGTCACCGCCGAGAAGCGCGCCAGCGCCCGCGCGCAGGCCCTGCTCGATCTTGGCGACCGGCTGAGAAATCTCGACGATATCGAATCGATGGCAATCGCCGCAGCAGACCTGATGGCCAAGGCGCTGGATGCCACGCGGGCCGGCTTCGGTCTGGTGGATGCAGGCAATGAGACAGTGTCGGTGCAACCGGAATGGCAGGCACCCGGCATAGCCTCGCTTGCAGGCATCCATAGTTTCCGCGATTACGGAAATTTTATCGACGATCTGAAACTTGGTGACACCGTGATCATCGAGGATGTCAGGTCGGATCCCCGAACCAGCGATCACGCCACAGCGCTCCTGGATCTGGATATCCGGGTCCTAGTCAATGTGCCGATCTTTGACCACGGACATTTCAGCCTGGTGGTTTTCGTTCATCATAACCACCCCTACGACTGGTCGAACGAGGAGCTCGCCTTCGTCCGCAGCTTCGGCGACCGCATTCAGCTCGCCATTGCCCGCGTCAGGGCCGATGCCGAGCAGGATATTCTCAACCGCGAGATCAATCACCGACTGAAGAACACCTTCGCGATGATCCAGGCCATTGCCACCCAGACCCTCAAACCGGTGGCCGAGCGGGAACATGTCGAGAATTTCGAGCGCCGCCTGCATGCGCTGAGCCGCGCCCACGATATCCTGCTGCAGGACAACTGGCTGAGCGCCAATGTCCACGACCTCGTCGTCAAGGCGATCGAATCGCTGGGCGTCATCGATCGTGTCACGATCGCCGGGCCGAAAACCGCTGTTGGCCCCAAGGGCTCGCTATCGATTTCCCTGCTTCTGCACGAGCTCGCCACCAACGCTGTCAAATACGGTTCTCTTTCGGCCGAAGGCGGCGCAGCTTATGTGCACTGGACCATTGAAGGTCGAGGTGAACAGGCTACATTCCACCTATCGTGGCGTGAAGAAGGCGGCCCGACCGCCTTCGAACCAACCAAAAAGGGCTTCGGTTCCAAGCTTATAAAAATGGGCCTCATAGGGTCCGGCGGGACGGAAACCAGTTACAGCCCGGATGGCTACTCGGTCAAAATGTCCGCGTCGCTCTCGCAAATGCAAAGGAGCGACTGAGTTATGGGAGATGATCACACAGACACGAGACTACACGTTCTCGTTGTCGAAGACGAGCCGCTGCAGCGGATGATGGCCATCGACCTTGTGGAAGACGCCGGTTTCGAGGCGATCGGCGCCGCCGATGCGGAGGAAGCGGTGCGCATTCTGGAAGCGCGCAGTGATATCCGTATCGTCTTCACCGATATCGACATGCCGGGAAGCATCGACGGAATGATGCTGGCCGCCGCGATCCGCGATCGCTGGCCGCCGATCGAAATCATCATCACCTCTGGCCATATCCGCGAAGAGGAAGTGGTCATTCCGGTGCGCGGCGTATTCTTCCCGAAGCCTTACGATACCCGCCGGGTGACGCAGAAACTCGTCGAGTTCGGCGCACCGCACTGATCGGTCTGTTGTTGTCTCATGAAAAAAGCCGGGAAGCCTTTGCTTCCCGGCTTTCTGTTTAGACGATCGACGCAATCAAACGTAACGGTTGACGACGTTCTCGAGCAGTTCCTGCTTGCCGGAACGCGGCTGCGGGTTGATGTCCTTGCTCTCGACCCAGCCGGTGATCTCTTCCAGCGAGTATTCGCCGCGGAAAAGCTTCTGTCCCTCGGCCGAATCCCAACCGGCATAGCGGTCGGCGAGCGGCTTGGAGAGGGCCTTTTCCTCAACCATCTTGGCAGCGGCCTTGAGGCCACGGGCGCAGCAATCCATGCCGCCGATATGGCCGATCAGCAGGTCTGCCGGGTCGAGCGACTGTCGGCGCAGCTTGGCGTCGAAATTCGTGCCGCCGGTCGTGAAGCCGCCTGCCTGCAGAACCTGGTAGTAGGCGAGCGCCATTTCCGGAACGTTGTTCGGGAACTGGTCAGTATCCCAGCCGGACTGGTAGTCGTTGCGGTTCATGTCGATCGAACCGAAGACGCCGAGCGCGTTGGCCAGTGCCAGCTCGTGCTCGAAGGAGTGGCCGGCAAGGATCGCGTGACCCTGCTCGATGTTGAGCTTCACTTCGTTCTCGAGGCCATGCTTCTTCAGGAAGCCGTAAACCGTCGCGACGTCATAGTCGTACTGGTGCTTGGTCGGCTCCTGCGGCTTCGGCTCGATCAGGATCGTGCCCTTGAAGCCGATCTTGTGCTTGTACTCGACCACAAGGTTGAGGAAGCGGCCCATCTGGTCGAGCTCGCGCTTCAGGTCGGTGTTGAGAAGCGTCTCATAGCCTTCGCGGCCACCCCAGAGAACGTAGTTCTCGCCACCGAGCTTCTGCGTCGCGTCAAGGCAGGTCTTCACCGTTGCAGCGGCAAAGCCAAACACTTCGGGATCCGGGTTGGTCGCAGCACCCGACATGTAGCGGCGGTTCGAGAACAGGTTCGCCGTGCCCCAGAGCAGCTTGGTGCCGGTCGCGGCCTGCTTTTCGGCGAAGTAATCGACGATCTCGTTCAGGTTCTTGGTATTCTCGGCAAAGTTATTGCCTTCCGGGCGCACATCGGCGTCGTGGAAGCAGTAATAGGGGGCGCCGAGCAGCTGGAAGAATTCGAAGGCAACGTCAGCCTTCAGCTTCGCAGCCTTCATCGTGTCTTCGAACCACGGACGCAGGAAGGTCTGACCACCGAAGGGGTCGCCGCCCGGCCAGGTAAACGTGTGCCAATAGGCTACGGCGAAGCGCAGATGGTCTTCCATCCGCTTGCCGAGAACGATTTCGTCCGGCTGGTAGTAACGGAAGGCCAGCGGATTGGTGCTGTCAGGGCCTTCATACTTGATCTTCTGGATATCGCCGAAAAATCCGGTGCTCATTTTGATCCTCCTTGGGTTGTTTCAGTCTTGTCTGTTGTTTCGTGCGGCCCCCCTCATCCGACCCCTTCGGGGCCACCTTCTCCCCGAGGGAAGAAGGGAACTGAGGCGGCAATTGCGTGTCTCTTCTCCCCAGCGGGGAGAAGGTGCCGGCAGGCGGATGAGGGGGGGCCGCCGGCTCTGAGCTTCAATGCGTCAGCGACTTGATCGCCGGATAAAGCGCGCGGTAGCGCTTGTAGGCGTCCTCGTAGGCGCCCGTCAGCGCCGTATCAGGCTCGATCGTGCCATCCGTCTCCGGCGGCGTGCAGACGGCAACCGGGTCTGCCCCTGTCGCTGCGATCAGGCCGAGACGCGCAGCACCGAAGGCCGCGCCGAAATCGCCATCCGCCGGCAGATCGACCGGCACGCCGAGTGCCGTCGCGATCGAGGCCAGCCAATAACGCGAACGCGAGCCCCCGCCGATCGCCGTGACCCGGGCAATATCGGTGCCTGCAGACCGCAGGGCTTCGAGATTGTCGCGGATCGCGAAGGACACACCTTCGAGTACGGCCTGGGTGAGAACAGCACGGCTGCTCTCATGCTCGAGGCCGATGAAGGCACCGCGGATGACCGCATCGTTATGCGGCGTGCGCTCGCCGGAGAGATAGGGAAGGAAGGTGACACCCGACGGCCCCTTCAGCGTATCGCCAAGCTCGCTGGTCAGATCCGCGGCGGACTTGCCAGTCACATGCGAATGCCAATTCAGCGCATCCGTGGCCGAGAGAATGACGCCCATCTGGTGCCAGGTGTTCGGAAGCGCGTGGCAAAAGGCGTGAACGGCACTTTCCGGCTTCGGCAGATAGGAACCGTTGGCCGCAAAGAGCACACCCGACGTGCCGAGCGACACGAAGGCAGCACCATGGCTGACCGTACCCATGCCGCAGGCCGAGGCCGCATTGTCCCCTGCCCCACCGGCGACGACAACGGTACCTGCAATGCCCCACTTGGAGGCGAGTTCGCCGCGCAGCTTGCCGGCTTGTTCCGTGCCTTCGACCAGCGACGGCATCTGCTTTTCATCGAGGCCGGTTGCGGCAAGCAACTCGGACGACCAGGCGCGCTTGCCGGTATCGAGCCAGGACGTGCCGGCAGAGTCCGACATCTCGGAAATATGCTCACCGGTCAGCCAGAGGCGCAGATAGTCCTTCGGCAAGAGAACCTTGGCGACCTTGGCGAAAATCTCCGGCTCGTTCTTG
The DNA here is from genome assembly GCF_056394605.1 of Rhizobium sp. 10N427. Taxonomy (NCBI): domain Bacteria; kingdom Pseudomonadati; phylum Pseudomonadota; class Alphaproteobacteria; order Hyphomicrobiales; family Rhizobiaceae; genus Rhizobium; species Rhizobium sp. 10N427. The sequence goes on from NZ_JBFTID010000010.1 coordinate 108,020, forward strand.
GCGACCCAGACGAGCTTCGGCGCGGTGAAACCGGGGAAGACGATGTTGCCGGTCAGCTTGCGGAAGCGCGGATCGGCATCGAGTGCAGCGGCTTCATGATAGCTGCGGGTATCGTTCCAGAGGATGCAGGGGCGCAGCACCTTGTCGTCGGCATCGAGCAGCGTCGCGCCATGCATCTGGCCGGAGAGGCCGATGCCCTTGACGGCGGCAAGCTCCTTCGGATGCTTGGCCTTCAGACCGGCCACCGCCTCTTCGGTCGCGCGGATCCAGTGCGACGGCTCCTGCTCCGACCAGCCGGAATGCGGACGCGAGATATCGAGTGCGCCATTGGCCGAACCGATGATCTTCTGATCACCGTCGATCAGCATCGCCTTGACGCCGGAGGTTCCGAGATCGAGCCCCAGATACATGTCATTCTCCCTTTGCCGTTACGGCAGATTGTCTTTCAAGAATATGTCGAGGCGGATGCGTTCCTGCGCATCGATCAGCGAAAGCCCGTCCGCCTTTGCCTTCAGAACACGGATGGCGCTGCGCACCTCATGTCCGGCATCCTGGTTCAAGATTGCGTCAATCGTTCCGTCGAGAAGGGCGGCGCGCGTATTCGGCGTCAGCTCATGCGCCACGACAGTCACCTGCCGCCCCGCGCCCTTGGCCTTCAAAGCCTTGATCAGGCCACGGTTACCGGCGCCGAGGCTGTAGATGCCGACGATGCGATCGTTCTTCGAAAGCGCGTCGGAGACCAGCATATGCGCCATCTCCGGATCGTCGCGCCCTTCGATGACGGGCAGGATGGAAAGATCCGGGAATTCCTGCGCCATCAGCGCCGCAAAGCCCTCCAGCCGCTCGCGATGGTCGCGCACCAGCATGGAACCGGCAAGCACCGCGATCTCACCCTTCGCGCCGCCAAGGAAGCGGCCAAGCAAACGGGCCGCCGTGCGCCCGGCTGCGATGTTGTCGACACCAGCATAGTGGTGACGCAAGGAGCCCGTCAGATCGGAAACGAGGGTGACGACAGGAATGCCGTCGCGCACCAGCGCATCGACGGCAGCAACGACTTCGGGCGCATCAGTCGCCACCAGCGCGATGCCTGCCGGACGCTCGGCGCCAAGCGCCTGCAGCGCCTTGACCAGCGCATCTGGATCGAACGCCGGAACTTCGACCGTACGGATCTGCGTGCGCTCCACCGGCGAACGGGCAACGGCATCACGGATCTCCGCCGTCAGTCCATGCATGAAGGAATTGTTGGAGGCAGGAAGGATGAAGACGAAGGAATAGGTCCGGCCCTTGGCGAGATTGGCGGCAGCGACATCCCTGACATAACCGATCTCGCGGATGGCGTTTTCCACCTTCTCGCGGGTCACGTGGCGCACGCCCGGACGCTGGTTCAGCACGCGATCGACAGTCGCAAGGCTGACCCCCGCATGAGCGGCGATATCGTGGACAGTAGGCTTCATCACTCCTCCTGACGAAACCCTTTAGCGCCAATTTTGATGTACGTAAATCAGAAAATCTCGTCGAAGTGGAGGCGTCGATACCGGCCTTTGAAAAGCTTGACTATTTCTTGCCGTCAGCGGCAATACGCGCCTCGATCTCCAAGGCGATCTTCCCTAGATTCCGGCGCTTTCCGCCAAGCGTTTCGATGGCAGTCACGGCAAGGTCGCGGGCGACATAATCGGACTTGTGCCCGAGATTATGGACCACAATCAGCCGCGCGTCCTTGATATCCCTGGCCAGATGGGCGGAGTGGATGGTTGGCGAGACGACACCATCGGTATCGCCGGTGATGATAATCGTCGGCGCCTTGATCTGCCGGTAGCGCAGCGAGGCCTTCTTGGTCCACTCCAGCAGGTTCGCGACATCCGTGGCATTGTTGTAGAACTCCGCCGGACGGAGCGCCAGAAGCGTTCGCGCCTTGGAAATATAGCCGGGCGGCCGCTTGTTCGGCGCAAATACACTATTCGTTGCACCGTTGACCATCGCCAGCCCGACCGGCGGCACGACCAGCGCACTAAACAACGGACCGGTCAACGGCGCCGTCGCGGCGTCGTAATACCAGGCGATCCCGCCCGGCCACGGATAGACGGCAGGCGACAGGAACACCAGACCGGCAACCATATCGGGATGATCAAGCGCGAAAGCTGCAGCAACGGCGCCGCCGAAGGAATGGCTGACGATGATCGCGCGGCCGATACCGCGCTTCTTCATCAACGCCGCAATCGCATCCGCCTGCCCATCCGGGAAGGCATTCTGCGGCCCGCCCCGATCGGAGTGGCCATGACCCGGGCGATCGACGAACAGCAGATCCGCCTTGCCCTCCAGCTTTTCGCGGAAGGAAAACATCGGGTCATAGAGATTGGCGCTGGCGCCATGGATGAAGACGATGGGTGGAAGCGACGGCTTGCCGGATGCCGGAATGAAGACGCTGTTCAGCTTGTAGCCGCCGACATCTATTCTCTCTTCCTTGACGGCCGCCTTGGCAGGCGCGGATGCGAACAGGGGCAGGACGATGCAGAGCCAGGCAATTGCCCTGGCGGAAGACTGAAACATAAGGCGGCATCCGCTGGAGAGATATGCAGCCCTATACGCAAAACGGCCGGCTTTGGTTTCCCAAGCCGGCCGTTATTTTGAAACTCAGACGTCAGTGGCCTCCGCCACCGCCACCGCCGCCTTGCGGTGCGGGCTTGGCAATCATCGCAACGCCGAGAACCATCGCAAGGAACAGCACCGTCAGCATCAGGAAGATATCGCTGAAGGACAGGATCACCGCCTGCTTCGTCGCCAGCCCGACCATCTGCTTGATCGCCACCGACGCGCCATCCATCCCGTAGGAATTGAAGTTAGCGGTCAGATTGTTCAGCTGGTCGATCGCGGCCGGATGACCCCAGTCCATGTTTTCACGCAGACGCTCGTAGTGGACGTCCTGGCGGTTGGTGAGCACGGTGTTGATGATTGCCAGACCCACGGCGCCGCCGAGGTTACGCGTCAGGTTGAAGAGGCCGGAGGCGCCGCGCATACGGGCCGGCGGCATCGTGCCGAGCGCGATATTGTTGATCGGCACCATGCACATCATCAACCCGAAACCACGGAACAGCTGCGGCACGAGAAGCTCGTAGAAGTCCCAGTCGTCGGTCAGGCCGGTCATGATATAGGTACCGGCCGCAAAGCTGACGAAGCCAATGACCATCATCAGGCGCAAGTCCATCTTCGTCGAAAGCTTGCCGGCGATCGGCGCAGTGAAGAACATCGCGAGACCCGAGACGAACATCGTCTCACCGATCATCAGCGAGTCATAGCCGCGGATGCGCCCGAGATAGACCGGGTAGATATAGGTCAGGCCATAGAGACCGATGCCCATGACGAATGAGAAGACCGAGCCGAAGGCGAAGTTCCGATTGGCGAAGGCCCTGAGATCGACCACCGGAAAATCGACGGTGAACGCGCGGTAGAAGAAGACGATACAGGCGATCGCCGAGGCGATGGCGCCGATGACGATATAATTGTCGTTGAACCAGTCGTTCGAATTGCCCTCTTCGAGAACATATTCCAGCGCGCCCAGAAACACGCCCATCGAGATCAGGCCCCACCAGTCGAACTTCTTGAACAGCGAAAGCTCAGGCTTGTCGAAGTCGATGAAGTTCCAGGTGACGGTGGCGACGATGATGCCGGGAATGACGTTGACGAGGAACAGCCAGTGCCAGGAGAAGGCGTGGCTGAGATAACCGCCGACGGTCGGGCCGATGGTCGGCGCCAGCGTGGCGATCAGGCCGATGATCGGCGAGACGACGCTGCGCTTCGACGGCGGGAAGATGGTGAAAGCAGCCGCAAACACCGACGGGATCATGCCACCGCCGATAAAGCCCTGGATCGCACGGTAGACGATCATCTGGTCGATATTCGTCGCGGTGGCGCAGAGCACGCTCGACAGTGTGAAACCTGCTGCCGAAACGGCGAAGAGATAGCGCGTCGAGACGATGCGGGCGAGCGTGCCCGACAGCGGAATCATGATGACTTCCGCGATCAGGTAGGAGGTCTGCACCCAGCCGATCTCATCCGAGCCGGCGGAAAGGCCGGCCTGGATTTCGGCAAGCGAAGCCGAGACGATCTGAATGTCGAGGATCGACATAAACATGCCGAGCACCATCGCAAAGAATGCGATGAGCTTGCGGGGGTCCATCCGTTCCTCGGCACCTACGCCGGGAACGGTTCCTGCAGTGGTAGCTGCGGCCATTGGCCTTACTCCGGCTGGCTGATTACTTTGCCTGCTGTGCGTCCGGCGCCGTGCGCGTGTCGACATCGACGACGACGCTCAGGCCTGCACGCAGACGGCCGGTATCCAGTGCATCCTGCGGGAGCGCGATACGAACCGGCACACGCTGGATGATCTTGGTGAAGTTGCCCGTCGCATTTTCAGGCGGCAGCAGCGAGAAGACCGAGCCGGAGGCCGGCGAGATCGACTCGACGGTGCCGACGATCGCATGATCGTCATAAGCGTCGACATGGACATTGACCTTCGAACCCGGAACCAGATGCTGGATCTGCGTTTCCTTGAAGTTCGCGTCGATATAGAGCTGGCGGGTCGGGACAAGCGCCATCAGGCGCTGACCGGGCGAGACAAGATCACCTTCCTGAACCGAGCGATTGCCCACGACGCCGTCATAAGGCGCCTTCAGAATCGTGAAGGACAGGTCGCGGGCGGCCTTGTCGCGCTGCAGTTCCAGCGTCCGGACAGAACCTTCGGCTTCCTTGCGCTGCGCTTCCAGGATGGTGATGTTGGCTTCGGCCGACTTGATGTTGGCGTCACCGCCAACGAGGTTTGCCTTGGCCTGATCGAGCGCGATGTTGGCGGTATCGAGATCGGCAGCGGTGCCGACCGACTTCGCCTGCAGGTCGCTCTGGCGCTTCTGGGTGATCTCGGCGCCGCGAACGGCGGCATCGAGAGATACCTTCTGTGCCTGGGCCTGGGCGAGAGCCGCCTTGGCACCGTCAACCTGTGCATCGATACGGCTCAGCGACAGCTTTTCCGTGGCGATCTGCGCTTCGGCCTGATCGAGAGCGTTCTGATAGTCGCCGTTGTCGAGGGTTGCCAGAACGTCACCGGCCTTGACCAGCTGGTTAGCAACGACATTGACCTTGGCAACATAGCCGGTGACCTTCGGCGAGATGGTCGCGATATCGCCTTCGATATAGGCATCATCGGTCGAGACCATGAAGCGGCCGTTGGTCCACCATTCGTAGCCATACCAGCCACCGCCTGCGAGGATCGCGAGCGCCACGATCGGCAGCACGAGGCTGCGCTTCTTCTTCGCGGGCGCCTGTTCGGCAGCCTTCACTTCAGGTGCGGGCGCCTGCTGAGGAGCACTGCGAGCCTCCGCGGTGGGGGTGTCCGCGGAGGCTGCAGTTTCCGGCTTAGCCGCTTCGGCTTCGGCGGAATCGCTAACAATGCGTGCGACATTGGTTTTCTGAGTGGACATAGACGGACACCGGATAATGGAGTAGATTTAATCGAACTGAACGGTTCGGTTCAGTTGACATAGGCTCTTTTTACATCCATATCAAGTCATATCGAACCGAGCGGTTCGATTTTAGTAAAGAATCTTCGCAAGTGCGAAAAATGGTTAAGGAGAAGATGACAGAAGTGTCCAAGGTTTCAGCCGCCGAAACATCAGCAGCCACTGGCCGCTGGGCAGCCGGAGAAGATCCGGCCAAGCGCACGCAAATCCTCGAGGGCGCCAAGAGCGTCTTCATGAAGATGGGCTTCGACGCGGCGAGCATGAACGACGTGACCCGCGAAGCCGGCGTCTCGAAAGGCACTCTCTATGTCTACTTCGCCAACAAGGAAGAGCTCTTCACGGCAATGATCGAGACCGAACGCGCCGCCTTCGTGGCCGCGCTGCGTGTCGCTCTCGAGCACCATGATAACATCGAGGAAGGCCTTTACGACTTCGGCCTGAGCTTCATTGCTCACGTGACCAGCGAGAAGGTGATTAGCGCCATGCGCACGGTTCTCGGCGTTCGAGATCGGATGCCGGTGCTCTGTCAGCGCTTCTTCAATGGCCCGGAAAATCTGCGCACGGTCTTGCACGACTATCTCACGCGATATGTGAAGGCGGGTGAGCTCAATATCGATGACGTCGATCTTGCCGCCGGACAGTTCCTCGATCTAGCCAGCGGCAGCTTCTTCAAGTTCCGCCTGTTCGGCAGCATGCCCGAGCCGCCATCCGAGGCCGAGAGGAAGCGTGTTATCGACGGTGCTATCCGCGTCTTCATGGCCGCTTATGGCGCCAAGCAGAACGAGCCCGCCTGACGAAGTGGGCCTCGCGGCATCGGAACTGCGTCATTCTTCATATCACTGACGGAATAAATACCGTCCAGCTTTCGTATACCCCTTGCGGCGCTTGCATCTCTGCGCCTTCACTCTAGATTTCGGCGTCAGCTGTCTGTGGCGCAAGGGAAAGACAATTCATGCAAGATATCATGATCCTGGTTCAGGATCCGGCCGCCTGGGTGGCGCTGGTGACCCTGGTCGTCATGGAAGTCGTTCTGGGTATCGACAACCTTATCTTCATCTCCATCCTCACCAACAAGCTGCCGCCCGAACACCGTGAAAAGGCCCGCAAGGTCGGTATCGGTCTGGCGCTGATCATGCGTCTGGCGCTGCTCGGCACCGTCGCCTGGATCGTCAAGCTCACCACGCCGGTCTTCGAGGTCTTCGGCCACGGCTTCTCGTGGAAGGACCTGATTCTGATCGCCGGTGGTCTCTTCCTGCTCTGGAAGGCGACGAAGGAAATTCACCACAGCGTCGATCCCGCCGATCACAACGAGGATTTCATCGCAAACTCTGCGACGACGACCTTCAGCTCGGCGATCGTGCAGATCCTGATCCTTGACCTTGTCTTCTCGGTCGACAGCATCATCACCGCCGTCGGCATGACGCCGCATCTGCCGATCATGGTCATCGCCGTGCTGGCCGCCGTCACCGTTATGCTTGTTGCCGCAACGCCGCTGGCAAACTTCATCGAGAAGAACCCGACCATCGTCATGCTGGCGCTTGCCTTCCTGATGATGATCGGCACGACGCTGATCGCCGAAGGCATGGGCTTCCATGTTCCGAAGGGCTACGTCTACGCCGCCATGGCCTTCTCGGCGCTGGTCGAGGTGCTGAACATGTTTGCGAGAAATGCCCGAAAACGAAAGAAGGGCGAGAGCCACTAGCTCTACAACAGGCGCGGCTCCGGCCGCGCCTTAGGACCCCGGCAGACATCCGGTCCTAGAGCATGTCCCCCAGGCTCCAATGATTGCCCCAGCGCGCATCGATCTCGTCGTCGACATTCTGGTAGCGGATATCGGTCGACAGACGGATCAGCCGCCCGGGGCTTTCATTCGCCGTCGAGGCATGGATCATGTAGGGGCTGTGCAGCATCACATCGCCGGCCTCGTAGTCGGCGATCAGCCAGCGCGTATCGAAGCGCTCGGCCATATCGGGAAGGTCTTTCGATACCCAGCCCCCTTCGGTCATGTTGCGATTATAGGCGCTGATCCGCTCTTCGGCCGAAAGCCCGGCACTCCCGGCGGCAAACTCCTTCTCCATCTGCCTGCCGATCGCATGCGATCCCTCGAGATAGACGAGCCCGCCCATATTGACGGGAACATCGCCGAGCGGAATCCAGGCAGTGACGATGCGGCTTGTCCCGCCTCTGAGATAGACGAGATCGTAATGCGCCGGCGTCGTAGTAAAACTACCAGGCAGGGTGTGACGCATGATCTTGCGCTTATGCAGATAGGAAATGCCAGACAGGAATTCGTCCATGAAAGCCGCAAGCCGCGGCTGGGCGCAAAAACCTTCATAGGCGACGGAGCGGACGAGCGACATGAGGATGCGGTTGGCCTGCTGCGGATCGCTCTCTGCAGCGGCGGCCAGACCAAGACGCGGATCTGATCCTGGCTCGATCAGCCCCGCCCCTGCCAGATGCCCGAACACCCAGCCGCGAAACGCATTGACGGCATCAGGATCGAGAAACCGCTTCAGCCAGACATAACCATGCTCTTCGTGGCGCTCGCGGATCGCCGCGATGCCGATCGCTGGATCGGTTGGAGCAAGATAGCTAAGCCTGTTCCCGGCCGTCGAGAGCACCTTGCCACCGGCCCTCAGCACCGGCATCTCAGAAATGGTCTTCATGGCCAAACTTGACATTTCGATCGTCCTCCTCTCCGAATTCAGGCCACAATGCTGCAGCGATGAAGCGCAGATGGCCATGGACAGAATTCACAGCTGGACTTTTCGCTCATGAAATCCGCGCCGCTCGCGCTCTACCGCTCGCCACCATCGATCAACCCGCCCGCCTTGTCGGTGACGGGCTTCGGGCGGCAGCGGATCGCCGTGCACGTCCGGGAGCGACGCCTGCCTTGCCATGCGGTGGTGCTCGTCGAGTCGGGGCACGGCACGCTGGAAACCGAACAGGCAGGCAGGCTCGCAATCGAAGCGCCCGCGCTCTTCTGGCTGACGCCGGGCAGCCGGCATTCCTATGGCCCGGCCGAGGGCGAAAGCTGGGAAGAGCAATGGGCGCTGTTCGAAGGCCCTTTCGCTTCGAGCCTGATCCGCCAGCGTCTGATCTCCGAGACGGCACCGCATGTGGCACTCAACAATCTGCACGAGATGCAGCAGCTCTTTGCGGCGCTCCGCGCGGATTTCACCGAGGGCAGCACATTGGCGCTGAGCTCGGCCGCCGCCACGCTTCACCGCATCGTCATCCAGGCCGCAAGGCAGGTGGATTCAGCCACAAACGACACTGTGAATGGCGCCAGGATCGAGGCAGCCGTTTCCGCCCTTGCCGGGCGCGCCTTCGAAGATCTCGACATGCAGAAATTCGCCGCCGAATTCGCAATGTCACCGGCAACGTTCCGCCGCCGCTTCATGGCGGCAACCGGACTTTCGCCGAAAGCATTCCAGCTCCGGCTGCGGATCGACCATGCCAAACAATTGCTGACCACCTCCGATCTCCCGATCGAAGCGATCGCGCGGGAGATCGGCATCGTTGATGCCTTTTATTTCTCGCGGCTCTTCCAGAACCGCGAGGGCATGGCGCCGACCGCTTTCCGCAGCCGCTTTCGCAGGCAGTAATCAGGCCTTGGACAATTCCTTGTCGATCGCCGTCACCAGCCGCTGATCGTCGGCGGTCACATCGGGCGCAAAACGCGCAACGATGTCGCCGTTGCGGCCGATCAGGAATTTCTCGAAATTCCAGAGAATTTCACTGTCAGCATCGCCTGCAAGGCCGTTGCCGCGCAATCGCTCGCGCATCGGTCCTTCGCCGGTGGTTGGCAAAGGTGCGGCGGTCAGCTGACGGTAGAGCGGATGCTTGTCGTCGCCCTTGACGGAAATCTTCGAATAGATCGGGAATTTCACATCATAGGTCAGCTGGCAGAACTCGACGATCTCGGCATCGGTTCCCGGCTCCTGACCCTTGAAATTGTTGGCCGGGAAGGCCGCAATGACGAAGCCGCGCTCGCGCTTGTCCTCGTAGAGCTTTTCCAGACCTTCATACTGCGCCGTCAGCCCGCATTTCGATGCAACATTGACGACGAGCATAACCTTGCCGCGATGTTCGTTGAGGCTTGTCTCGCGGCCGTCTGCGAGCTTTACGGCGATGTCGAGGATCTCGGTCATATCAGTCTCCATTCACGTCGGGCGGTGAAGCTATACCCGTGCTGCGCTTTGTCCAGCCTTCAAAACCGCCCTGATGCCAAAATCTTCCGCATGCGCTAACGTGCCCCACGGAGAGAAGAGAGGGGAAATCTCGGGTGCGTGAGATCATTGTTGCGGGATCAGTGTTCGTCTGCCTGACTATCGCCTCGATCGGCACCATGGTCGCCTATCCGCGGCTGCCGGCGCGCCACCGCGAAGAAGAAACCAATACCGTTGTCCGCCTCGTCGCCAACATCTTCGTCGTCATGACCTCGCTGGTCTTCGGTCTGATGATCAATTCCTCGAAGAACACATTTGCCGGCATCGACGACAGCGTCCATTCCTTCGCCACCGAAATCATCCTGCTCGACCGCACCTTGCGAACCTATGGCCTGGAAGCCGACGACACCCGCGCCAGCCTGATCCACTATGTCGAGCAAGCGCTGGCCAGCCCGATGCGCCTCGTGGATCCGGTACTCCAGAGCGATCGCAAATCGGAAATGGCACTGAATGCCATCGGCAACAACATTGCCGTCATGAACCCGACCGATCCCAATCACATGGCGCTCTGGACCGACGCCCGGCAACAATACAAGACCATCGTCGAGCGGCGATGGGTGATCGTCGAGCAGTCGGAAGGCGTCATTCCGATGCCGCTGGTCTTCATGCTGATGGCCTGGCTGACGCTGATCTTCGCGAGTTTCGGGTTCCGGGCGCCCAAGAATATCATCGTGCTGTCGATGTTCCTGATTGCTGCCTTTCTGATTTCCGCGTCGATCTACCTCGTGCTCGATATGGATATCCCCTTTGCCGGCATGATCCAGATTTCCGACGCGCCGCTTCGCCGGGCGCTCGCCGAACTGCAGCAATGATGCACGGGCGGGATTGATAAGCGCAGGCGGCGTTACAGTTACTCCTGTCGCGGAGCTTCTTCGCGTTCGGAATTCCAGCCTCTGGAGCAGCATGACCACCCCGCAGATTCTCGCCTTCGGCGTCATTGGCCTGATGATGGCCGTCTTCATCTGGGACCGCTTCCGTTATGATCTTGTCGCCTGCTGCGCGCTGGTGCTGGCGATCTGTGTCGGCATCGTCCCCTTCGACAAGGCCTTCTCGGGGTTCAGCGATGACATCGTCATCATCGTCGGCAGCGCCCTGGTGGTGAGCGCAGGCGTCGCCCGCTCCGGCATCGTCGACAGCGCCATCAAACGCTTCTTCCCGAACCTCAATTCGCTGCATACGCAGCTGGCGCTGCTGTTGATCGTTGTCGCCGTGCTCTCCGCTTTCATCAAGAATATCGGCGCATTGGCGATCATGATCCCGGTCGCCTTCCAGTTCTCGAAGAAGACAGGGAAATCGCCCTCGCTCTATCTGATGCCGATGAGTTTTGCGGCCCTGCTCGGCGGCCTGATGACGCAGATCGGCACCTCGCCGAACATCGTCGTCTCGCGGCTGCGGGAGGAAATCACCGGCACATCCTTCACCATGTTCGATTTCACCCCCGTCGGCGCGACACTGGCCGTCGTCGGCGTGCTCTTCCTGATCTTCTTTCACTGGCTGGTCCCGGAGCGGGAAAACGAAAACCCGTCGCTGGAAGAAGCGCTGGGTTTGAAGACCTATTTCTCGGAAGCCACCGTCGTCGATGACTCCGGCTTCGATGGCAAGAAGCTCCGCGATATCCTCCAGCTCGGCGATGGCGAGGTGGTGGCGACAGCCATCCTGCGCGGGCATTCCCGCTTGTCGCCTTTTCCCGATGTGACGCTGAAATTAGGCGACACGATCCTGCTCGAAGGCGGCCCGGAGGCACTCGACCGTGTGGTTTCCAACGCCAAGCTCAAACTGTCAGGCAAGCAGATACCGGCAGCGAAAGAAGAAGGCGACGTTACCTCCATCGAAGCCGTCGTGTCGTCGGAATCGACTCTCATCGGCTGGTCGGCGCGCCAGCTTTCGCTTTTCAATCGCCGGCGCATCAATCTGCTGGCCGTCAGCCGCCAGGGTCACCGGCTCACCGAACGGCTGAGCGAAGTCACGCTCAAATCCGGCGACGTCCTCGTCCTCCAGGGCAGCCGCAAGAGCCTTCCGGCGTTCCTCCAAGAGTTTGCCTGCCTGCCGCTTGCCCAGCGCGATATCCTGCTCGGCACCCAGCGCCGCGCCTATGTGCCGCTGCTGATCCTCGCGGCCGCCATGGGCGCCACGGCAGCAGGCCTTGCGCCGGTCGCAACCGCCTTCTTCTGCGCCGCATTGGCCATGATCGTCTTCCGCGTCATCCCGCTGGCCGATGTCTACAAAGCGTTTGACGGCCCTATCCTGATCATGCTTGCCGCCCTGATCCCGGTCTCGGACTCGCTGCGCACCACCGGCGGCAGCGAGCTGATTGCCGGCTGGCTCGGCCACTTCGCCGCACAGATGCCGCCATTCGGCGCGCTGGCACTCATCCTGATCACCGCGATGGCGGTGACGCCCTTCCTCAACAACGCCGCCACCGTGCTGGTGATGGCGCCGATTGCCGCCAGCTTCGCTCAGACGCTCGGTTACAAGCCGGAGGCCTTCCTGATGGCGGTGGCGATCGGCGCCGGCTGCGATTTCCTCACCCCGATCGGCCACCAGTGCAACACGTTGGTCTTCGGCCCGGGCGGTTATCGCTTCAGCGATTACCCCCGTCTCGGCCTGCCGCTTTCCTTCATCATCATCCTCGTCAGCGTTCCCATGCTGCTCTATGTCTGGCCGCTGCAATGAGCCGGAGCGCCCATTTTTCTTGACGTCAGCGGTCGAATATGGCCTTAAGGCCAGCCAAACGGACAATCGCCGGGCGAAGTGCGCAACTTGCCCTTATCCGGCCGGTTTCCTGATCCAGTTATCTGCATTCTTCCTGCCGCGCGCCGCTTTTCACAGCAAAAGCCGTCGGCATTCATTTGACGGGCACAAAACAAATGACAGCTTCCGGCGTCCGCGTCCGCATTGCTCCCTCGCCGACCGGCGAGCCGCATGTCGGCACCGCATATATTGCACTCTTCAACTATCTCTTCGCCAAGAAGAACGGCGGCGAGTTCATCCTGCGCATCGAAGATACCGATGCCACCCGCTCGACCCCGGAATTCGAGCAGAAGGTGCTGGACGCGCTGAAGTGGTGCGGTCTCGAATGGTCGGAAGGTCCTGACGTCGGCGGCCCCTACGGCCCTTACCGCCAGTCCGACCGCAAGGACATGTACACGCCCTACGGCCAGGAACTGCTCGACAAGGGCCATGCCTTCCGCTGTTTCTGCACCCCCGAGCGTCTGGAGCAGATGCGCGAAGCCCAGCGCGCCGCCGGCAAGGCGCCGAAATACGATGGTCTCTGCCTGAAATACTCGGCCGAAGAAGTCAGCGCCAAGATGGCTGCCGGCGAAAGCTCGGTCATCCGCATGAAGATCCCTGCTGAGGGCTCCTGCGACTTCAACGACGGCGTCTATGGCGACGTGTCGATCCCGTGGGACAGCGTCGACATGCAGGTCCTCATCAAGGGCGACGGCATGCCGACCTATCACATGGCAAACGTCATCGACGATCACCTGATGAAGATCACCTACGTCGCCCGCGGCGAGGAGTGGCTGGCTTCGGTGCCGAAGCACATCCTGCTGTACCGTTATTTCGGTTGGGAAGCGCCCGTCTTCATGCATCTGTCGCTGATGCGAAATGCCGACAAGTCGAAGCTTTCGAAGCGCAAGAACCCGACCTCCATCTCCTATTACTCCGCTCTCGGCTACATCCCGGAAGCGCTGATGAACTTCCTCGGCCTGTTCTTCGTGCAGATCGCCGAAGGCGAGGAGCTGCTCGATATCGAGGAGCTCGCCGCCAAGTTCGACCCGGAGAACCTTTCCAAGGCCGGCGCCATTTTTGACATTCAGAAGCTCGACTGGCTGAACGGCCGCTGGATCCGCGAGAAGATGTCGGAAGAGGAATTCCAGGCCCGCGTCCTGACCTGGGCCATGGAAAACGACCGCCTGAAGGCCGGTCTTCGCCTGTCGCAGTCGCGCATTTCCAAGCTCGGCGAACTGCCGGAGCTCGCCGGCTTCCTGCTGAAGTCTGATCTCGGCCTCGATCCCTCGGCCTTTGCCAAGATCAAGTCGCCGCCGGAAGAGATCCTCGAGATCCTCAACACCGTTCAGCCGGATCTCGAAAAGATCCTCGAATGGAATGTCGAGACGATCGAAGCCGAACTGCGCGCGATTGCCGACCGCATGGGCAAGAAGCTGAAGGTCGTGGTAGCGCCGCTCTTCGTTGCCGTCTCCGGCTCGTCACGCTCGCTGCCGCTCTTCGATTCCATGGCGATCCTCGGCCGCTCGGTCGTGCGCCAGCGTCTCAAGCTCGCCTCGCAGGCAGTCGCCTCTCTCGTCGGCCCGAAGAACTGAACCGGACATTTGCACCATGACCGAAAAGACCGAAACAGCGACCCTTTCCTCCGACGCCACTGAAGTGCGCGCCCAGAAGCTCAAGCTGCTACGCGAGCAGATCGGCGACGTCTATCCGGCGCATTTCCACCGGACGATGACCAACGCCGAGCTGTCGGAAAAGTACAAGGATCTGGAATCCGACGTCGAGACGCAGGATGTCGTCACCGTCGCAGGCCGTGTCTATTCCTCGCGCAACTCGGGCATGTTCATGGATATCCATGACGCCGGCGGCAAGATCCAGATCTTCAGCCACAAGGACGTGACGCCGGAAGCAGCCCGCAACATGCTTGGCATGATCGATATGGGCGACATCATCGGCGTCACCGGCACCGTGCGCCGCACCAAGCGCGGCGAGCTGTCGATCAACGCCCGCGAAATCACCATGCTGACGAAGTCGCTTCTCCCCATGCCGGAGAAGTGGCACGGCATTTCCGACATCGAGATCCGCTATCGCAAGCGCCATCTCGACATCATGACCAATGAGGAGTCCAAGCTCCGCTTCCAGCAGCGCTCGAAGATCGTTTCGGGCGTGCGCCGCTTCATGGAAAATGACGGCTTCATGGAAATCGAGACGCCGATGCTGCATTCGGTCTATGGCGGCGCCACAGCCGAGCCGTTCAAAACGCATCACAACACGCTGAAGCTCGACATGTACCTGCGCATTGCGCCGGAACTTTTCCTGAAGCGCACGCTGGTTTCGGGCCTCACCGACAAGGTCTTCGAAATCAACCGCAACTTCCGCAACGAAGGCGTTTCCACCCGGCACAATCCTGAATTCACGATGATGGAGTGCTACTGGGCCTATGCCGACTACGAGGACATCATGGACCTCGTCGAGCGGCTGTTCGAAACCCTCGCACTGCAGATCCACGGCGCGACCGAATTCCCGTTCGGCGACAAGACGCTGTCCTTCAAGGGTCCGTTCAAGCGCGTGCCGATGCCGGATGCCGTTAAGGAAGTGACCGGCATCGATTTCCTGGCGATGAAGACCGACGAAGAAGCACGCGCTGCCGCCAAGGCTGCCGGTTTCGAAGTCGAGAAGGATTGGACCTGGGGCGAATGCCTGGCCTTCATCTTCGAAGAGAAGGTCGAGGCCACGCTGATCCAGCCGAGCCACGTCACCCACTTCCCGAAGGACATCTCGCCCTTCGCCAAGGAAGTGCCGGGCGAACCGCGCCTCGTCGAACGCTTCGAGACCTATTGCAACGCCTGGGAACTCGGCAATGCCTTCTCGGAGCTCAACGATCCCGAAGAACAGCGCCGCCGCATGGTCGAGCAGCTGGAGCAGGCCCACGCACGCGGCGAAAAGGACAAGCAACTCGACGACGAATTCCTTGATGCCATCGACCAGGGCATGCCGCCCGCGGGTGGTCTTGGCATCGGAATCGATCGCCTGATCATGCTGCTCACCAACGCACCATCGATCCGCGACGTCATTCTCTTCCCGGCCCGCCGCGCCAAGGCAGACTGAGAACAGCCATCCTAAACGACAAAAGCGGAGCGCCCGAAAGGACGCTCCGCTTTTTCTTTGCCGTCACCGGCTAAACTGTTGAAAATCTCAGTGCCCGCTTTTGGCAGGCGCGGCCTCGCTGCCTTCGCCGCCACCTTCGGCTGCTGGCGCTTCGCCTTCCTTGCCCTCGGCCGCAGGTGCTTCGCCCTCGCCCTCGCCGCCCTTGGCCTTCTGGCCCTTGCCGCCCTTCTTGCCGCCACCCTCTCCGCCTTCGGTCGAGGCGACAGCGGTCGGGTCGATGCAATCGGAATGCTCGTTAAACGAGGCGTTCAGCGCCTGGATTTCGGTTTCGGGAAGATCGACGCGCTCGCCGAAGAACAGCCCGTTGGCACTTGCCTGGCCGTCGTAGTAGCGCGCCGTGAACGGCTTGTCGTCGATACCCTCGATCATCTTTTCCGGATGCGGAATATAGACGACATCGGCGCCGATCGCCCGGCCGCGGATATCCGAACGCACGGTCGGGCCGTTCTGATCCAGCACCACGACCTGCACCAGATCGGGCTTGCTGTCGTTATAGAGTGCCTGCGCCACGCGAAGCGCGGTGCGGACACGCGTCACGCCATCGGTCGGTTCGGTCTTGATGTATTTGCGGAGCCAGACATGGTCCTGTTTCTTGATCGTCACCAGCGTGACATCGGTACAGGAAACGCCGTTGACCTCCTCTGCCGGAGGGCCAAGAATCTTGTCCTTGCCAATATAAAGCGCTGCGCCGCCGGAAGCGCCCGCGAAAAGCGCCATGCCGCCGATAACGATTGCCAGCTTCCGGGAAGGCCGGAATATGCGCAGTAAGGCCTTCACGCCAACTGCTCCGCCATCGACAAGACTCCAACTCGATACATGTTCGGAAAGCTAGTGAAACGACGTTTCGGAATGCTTAAGTGGCATCAGTAAAAACGCATCGGTGAGAATAAAACACCAAAAAAGGTCCGGATATTCACAGACTTGTCAGGCTGTATTTCGGCATGCTCTAAAGCCGCATGGCCTTCACGCTTCGTCAGCTCCAATATTTTGTCGCCGTTGCCGAACAGGGTTCGGTGACGCGCGCCGCGCAGAACCTTTCGATCTCGCAATCGTCGGTCACCGAAGCCCTGAAAGAGCTGGAAACGGATCTCGGCGTCACGCTCTTCGATCGCCACCCGCGTGGACTGACCATCACGCATAATGGCCATCAGTTTCTCCGCCATGCGACGAAAATCCTGGCAACGGTCTCGGATGCCCGCACCAGTTTTTCTGGTCAGCAAAGCGCGCTGTCGGGAACACTCAATATTGGTGTGACCTCGCTTGTCGCCGGCTATGTGCTCTCCGATCTGCTGGCCCGTTATCGCCGCGCCTGCCCGGGTGTCGATGTCAGCGCCATTGAGGACAATGGCGGCTATCTCGAACATCTTCTCGTCGGCGGCGAGCTCGATGTCGCCGTCATGGTGATCTCTAATCTGCGCGACCGCATGGCGCTTCAGGCGGAAATTCTTGAGACCTCGCCCTACCGCCTCTGGCTGCCGATGGGCCATCCGCTCGTCTCCGCCGACATCATCTCGGTTGCCGATATCGCCCGCGAGCCGCTGATCATGCTGACGGTCGATGAAATCGAGGAGAATACCGGCAAGCTGCTCTCGGCGCTCGGCGCCCGCCCGCACGTCGCCTTCCGCACACGCTCCGTCGAAGCGGTACGAAGCCTGGTTGCGACCGGCGCCGGTGTCGCGCTGCTGCCCGACCTCGTCTATCGGCCCTGGTCGCTGGAAGGCGACCGTATCGAGAGCCGCGATGTCTCGGGTTCTCTGCCGGTGGTGCAGGTCGGCATGGTCTGGCGCAAGGGATCGAGCCTGCCGCAGGCGGCGCGGGATTTCGTCGGCATCGCTGAAAGCATGCGCTCCGGCCGCATACGCTCCTGATCTATCGGAATTTCCGATATCACCTTTCTGATAAATGAATTTGCGAAAGCGGATTTTTCATCGCAACTTTTCAACCGGGAACAAAATGCCGCAACAAGCGGCTCAAACCGGGAGACAGACGATGACGAATCTCTTGAAATCCTGCACGGCCGCACTCGCGTGCCTGAGTTTCGCAACGCAGGTTATTGCCGCAGAACCGCTGAAGACGTTGGGCAAGGGTGAAGGTGCTGTCAGCATCGTCGCCTGGGCCGGCTATATCGAGCGCGGCGAAACCGACAAGAATTACGACTGGGTCACCGGCTTCGAAAAGGACACCGGCTGCAAGGTCACCGTAAAGACCGCCGCGACATCAGACGAAATGGTCTCGCTGATGAACGAAGGCGGCTTCGACCTCGTCACCGCCTCCGGCGACGCTTCGCTTCGCCTCATCGCCGGCAAGCGCGTCCAGCCGATCAACACCGATCTGATCCCGAGCTTCAAGAATGTCGATCCGCGCCTGCAGCAGGGTCCGTGGTACACGGTCGGCGGCGTGCATTACGGCGTTCCCTACCTCTGGGGACCGAACGTGCTGATGTACAACACCGACGCCTTCAAGGATAAGGCGCCGACCAGCTGGAAGGTGGTCTTCGAGGAAGAAACCCTGCCGGACGGCAAGTCCAACAAGGGCCGCGTCCAGGCCTATGACGGCGCGATCTATATCGCCGATGCCGCCATGTATCTCATGGCCCACAAGCCGGAGCTCGGCATCAAGGATCCCTACGAACTGAACGAAGATCAGTACAAGGCAGCGCTCGACCTGCTGCGCGGCCAGCGCAAGCTCGTCTCCCGTTACTGGCACGATGCGATGATCCAGATCGACGACTTCAAGAACGAAGGCGTCGTCGCTTCCGGCTCCTGGCCGTTCCAGGTCAACCTGATGCAGGCAGACAAGCAGAAGATTGCCTCGACCTTCCCCGAGGAAGGCGTCACCGGCTGGGCCGATACGACGATGCTGCATGCCGACGCCGACCACCCGAACTGCGCCTATATGTGGATGGAACACTCGCTGTCCGCCAAGGTTCAGGGCGACGCCGCCGCCTGGTTCGGCGCCGTTCCCTCGGTTCCGGCAGCCTGCAAGGGCAACGAGCTGATGACCGACACCGGTTGCGCCACCAACGGCTTCGACCACTTCGACAAGATCAAGTTCTGGAAGACCCCGGTTGCCAAGTGCACGACGCAGAGCGAATGCGTGCC
Organism: Rhizobium sp. 10N427; assembly: GCF_056394605.1. Lineage (NCBI taxonomy): Bacteria > Pseudomonadati > Pseudomonadota > Alphaproteobacteria > Hyphomicrobiales > Rhizobiaceae > Rhizobium > Rhizobium sp. 10N427. The sequence goes on from NZ_JBFTID010000010.1 coordinate 126,761, forward strand.
GTACCATCGCTGGGTCTCCGACTATGTCGGCGTGATCGGCGGGCGGTAAGTCCCCTCCCCAACCCCTCCCCACAAGGGGGAGGGGCTACTCGATGCACCGCTCCGCTCCAATCTCAACGTCTGAGTTCGCCAAGAGGGAATGGCGGGGTTAAGCCCCTTTGGGGCGGGGTATTTTGCCAAGATTGAAGCATCACTTAGACACGCCCGGAGCCCCCACATGACACCCGCCGTCCGTTTCCAGAAGGTCTCGCGTCACTTCGGCCAGGTCCGCGCCGTCGATGGCGTCGATCTCGAGATCGCGCCGGGCGAGTTCTTCGCCATGCTCGGCCCCTCCGGCTCCGGCAAGACCACCTGCCTCCGGCTGATTGCCGGCTTCGAGCAGCCGACCAGCGGGCATATCCAGATTTTCGGCGAAACCGCCGAGGGCGTTCCGCCCTATCGCCGCAACGTCAACACCGTCTTCCAGGACTACGCGCTCTTCCCGCATCTCAACATTCTCGACAATGTCGCCTATGGCCTGATGGTCAAGGGCGTCGGCAAGGCTGAGCGCCTGCGGGAAGCCGAGAAGGCGCTGGAGCTGGTCAAGCTCCCCGGCTACGGCACCCGCCGGCCCGGCCAGCTCTCGGGCGGCCAGCGCCAACGCGTGGCGCTGGCGCGCGCCCTCGTCAACAAACCGAAGGTGCTGCTCCTCGACGAGCCGCTCGGCGCGCTCGATCTCAAACTCCGCGAACAGATGCAGGAGGAACTGAAGAGCCTGCAGCGCGCCCTCGGCATCACCTTCGTCTTCGTCACCCACGATCAGGGGGAGGCGCTGTCCATGGCCGACCGTGTTGCCGTCTTCAACGATGGCGGCATCGTTCAGGAAGGCACGCCGCACGATATCTACCGTCGCCCGAAAACCCGGTTCGTCGCCGATTTCGTCGGCTCGTCGAACGTCATCGCCCCGGAATTCATGGCCTCTCTCGGTGGCGAAAAGCGCTGGGCGAGCCTTCGCCCCGAGGCAATCCGCCTCGGCGATGGCGCAGAAGCAAAGGTCGAGAACGCCAGCTTCCTTGGCGCCGCAACGCGGCTCACCGTCGATATCCGCGGCACCCGCCTGCATGTGATGCTGCCCGCCGGCGCCGATGTGCCCGACGTTGGCTCCAGCGTCCGCCTCGGCTGGCAGCCGGGCGACGTCCACTACATGGATGACGCGGCATGAGCGCCATTGCGATGACAGGCAAGGACACGTCGATCCTGCCCGGCCGAGGCGGGTTTTTCGGCAGCCTCTCCGACGCCTTCTGGCGGCACCCGAAACTGCTGCTGTTCCTGATGCTGACACCGCCGCTGCTCTGGCTTGGCATCATCTATATCGGCTCGCTGATCGCTCTTTTGCTGCAGAGCTTCTTCTCGATCGACGATTTCTCGGGGATGATCAGCTACGAGTTCACGCTGTCCACCTATGCGCAGCTGCTGAACCCGACCAATTTCGACATCATCGTCCGCACGGTGGTCATGGCGGCGCTCGTCACCGTCGCCTCCGCCTTCATCGCCTTCCCGATCGCCTATTATGCGGCGCGCTATGCGCAGGGAAAATGGAAGGCGCTCTTCTATCTCGGCATCATGCTGCCGCTCTGGTCGAGCTATCTGGTGAAGATCTACGCCTGGAAGCTGATCCTCGCTAAGGAAGGCATCCTCACCTGGTTCTTCGACAAGCTCTATCTCTCCTGGCTGCTCGACGGCATCCTGAACCTGCCCGTCATCGGCGGCAATTCGCTCTCCGTCAGCTACCTCGGCACTTTCATCGTCTTCGTCTATATCTGGCTGCCCTACATGATCCTGCCGACGCAGGCCGCCCTCGAGCGCGTGCCCGGTAACCTGATCGAGGCCTCTTCGGATCTCGGCGCCACCCCGCGCCAGACCTTCCGCACCGTGCTCTTCCCGCTGGCACTGCCGGGCATCGTCGCCGGTTCGATCTTCACCTTCTCGTTGACGCTCGGCGACTACATCATCCCGCAGATCATCGGTTCCTCGCGTCTTTTCATCGGCCAGGCGGTCTATACGCAGCAGGGCACGGCCGGAAACGTGCCGCTCGCCGCCGCCTTCTCCGTCGTGCCGATCGTCATCATGGCCATCTATCTCTGGCTTGCCAAAAAACAGGGAGCTTTCGATGCGCTCTGATCGCGGACAACGATCCCCTCTGATCCTCAAGATCGCCGCCGCAGGCGGGCTGCTCTTCCTGCATCTGCCGATCCTGCTGATCTTCGTCTATGCCTTCACGACGGAAGAGAAGAGCTACCAGTGGCCGCCGCCCGGCCTGACCCTGCAGTGGTTCGGCATTGCCTGGAACCGCCCGGACGTCTGGTCCGCATTGGGGCTGTCCGTTCAGGTCGCCTGCATCGCCACCGCGATCGCGCTCGTGCTGGGCACGCTCTGCGCCGCCGCCGTCAGCCAGACGAAATTCTTCGGCCGTGAGGCGATCTCGCTGCTCGTCATCCTGCCGATCGCCCTTCCCGGGATCATCACCGGCATTGCGCTGCGCTCGGCCTTCAGCCTGTTCGATATCCCGTTCTCGGTCTGGACGATCGTGCTCGGTCACGCCACCTTCTGCGTCGTCGTCGTCTATAACAACGCCGTCGCCCGCTTCCGGCGAACGTCGGGCTCGCTGATCGAGGCCTCGATGGACCTCGGCGCAGATGGCTTCCAGACCTTCCGCCATGTCGTGTTGCCGAATATCGGCACGGCGCTCTTGGCCGGCGGCATGCTGGCATTCGCGCTGTCCTTCGACGAAGTCATCGTCACCACCTTCACCGGCGGGCAGCAATCAACGCTGCCGATCTGGATGCTGGAAGAGCTGATCCGCCCGCGCCAGCGCCCCGTCACCAACGTGGTCGCCATGGTGGTCGTGCTGGTTACCTTCCTGCCAATCCTCGCAGCCTATTACCTCACCCGCGACGGCGACCAGATTGCCGGCGCCGGAAAATAACCAGAGTGGGATGCCCCCATCCGCTCGATGAACAAAAGGGAGAACATCATGGACACCCAAATGCTGATCGGCTCGCGCTTCGAAGCGGGCACGGAAACGGAAGAACACGTCCTGAACCCGAAGACGGGCGAAAAGGTGCTGGATCTGCCGGAAGCGTCGCTCGGCCAGGTCGACGCCGCCGTAGATTCCGCCGATAAGGCCTTCAAGAGCTGGTCGCAGACGACGCCCGGCGAGCGCTCCTCCTACCTCCTGAAGATCGCCGACGCGATCGAGCGGGATGCGCAGGGTTTCGCGGCGCTGGAAGCGCTGAACTGCGGCAAGCCGATCAACGCCGTCCTCAACGATGAAATCCCGGCGATCGTCGATTGCTACCGCTTCTTTGCGGGCGCCGTGCGCAATCTGCATGCCCCAGCCGCCGGCGAATACCTGCCCGGTCACACCTCGATGATCCGCCGCGATCCGATCGGCATCGTCGGCTCGATCGCGCCCTGGAACTATCCGCTGATGATGATGGCCTGGAAGCTGGCACCGGCGATCGCCGGCGGCAACACGGTTGTCTTCAAGCCCTCTGAACAGACGCCGCTAACGGCGCTGAAGATGGCGAAGCTGCTCTCCGAAATCCTGCCCGAAGGCGTCGTCAACGTCATCCTCGGCCGCGGCGAGAGCGTCGGCAACGCGCTGATCAACCATCCGAAGATCGGCATGGTGTCGATCACCGGCGATGTCGCCACCGGCAAGAAGGTGTTGCAGGCCGCCGCCAAGACCGTCAAGCGCACCCATCTGGAACTCGGCGGCAAGGCGCCGGTCATCGTCTTCGACGATGCCGATATCGACGCCGTCGTCGCCGGCATCCGCACCTTCGGCTATTACAATGCCGGTCAGGACTGCACCGCCGCCTGCCGCATCTATGCCGACGCCAAGGTCTACGACAAATTCGTCGCCGACCTCTCCTCCGCCGTCTCCTCGATCAAGTTCAATCAGGCCGAAGACACCGAAAACGAGATCGGCCCGCTGATCTCCAAGCGCCAGCGCGACCGCGTGGAAAGTTTCGTCGCCCGGGCATCCGAGCACAAGCACATGGAAGTCACCACCGGTGGCAAGGCCTCCGGCGACAAGGGCTTCTTCTTCACCCCGACCGTCATTGCCGGCGCGACGCAGGACGATGAGATCGTCCGCCGCGAAGTCTTCGGCCCCGTCGTCTCGGTCACCCGCTTCAGCGATGTCGAGGATGCCGTGACCTGGGCGAATGACAGCGACTACGGCCTGGCCTCTTCCGTCTGGACCAAGGATATCGGCCGCGGCATGAAGACGGCCGCCCGCCTGCAATATGGCTGCACCTGGATCAACACGCATTTCATGCTGGTCAACGAGATGCCGCATGGTGGCGTCAAGCAATCCGGCTACGGCAAGGACATGTCGGTCTATGCTTTGGAAGACTACACGGCGGTCCGCCACGTAATGATCAACCACGGATGAAATAACCCGAAGGGGTTATTGCAATAACATATCTGTGATACGAGGCCGCCGTGAACAACTACGGCGGTCTTTTTGTTGATATATTTCAATATTGCGTTGAACGAACATCTGCTCCATATTTGAGCAAAGCCTTGGCAATGGCCGCGGGGGGCTACGAAGGCTGATAAGTTTCAATGGCATCGGTAATTAATATTGCAGAACTCGAGCGCGCACTTGCCGGTTTGATGGATTCCGCATTGATGCCGGAGACTTGGGCCGGCACGCTGGAGGCGATCAGCCGCGCGACCGGTTCGGCCGGCGCGCACATCATGCCCGTGCGCGGAAAATTCGAAGCTGGCGTGCTGACCACCCCCAATTTTCTGGAGGCCTTCGACGTCTATTTCGCCGAAGGCTGGTACAAGCGCGACTTTCGCGAGCGCGGTCTGCCGATCGGCCTCAGCAAGGGCGTGGTGATCGAGCACGACATCGCAGACAGCGCCGATTTCGAGCGCCAGGCCTTTTATACCGATTTTCTGGCGCGCTTCGGCATGCGCTATTCCGCGATGGTCCTCTTCGAAATCAGGGGCAGCACCCTCAGCATCAATCTGCAGCGGGGCATGAACGACACGCCCTTCGACCGCTCTGATGAACCGCTGCTGCTCGCCATGCAATCACGGCTCTCGGCCGCCGCGGAGATCGTCCGGACCCTTGATGCGGCAAAGGTCGGCGGCATGGGAGACGCCTTCGACCTCACTGCCGCCGCAGCAATCTTCTTCGACCGCAAGGGCCGGATCACCTATCTCAACAGCCGAGCCGAAAAGCTGCTCGATGACGAAGTCCGCGTCGCAGGCGGCGAGTTCTTCTCGGTAAAACAGAGCGAGGCGGCGCAGCTGCAGCGGCAGGTCCTGTCGGCGGCCGATGGCGCGCTGTTCATCGATCTTCCGTCTGTCCGCATATCCCGAACCGGAAAGCCGCCGCTGGTCGCCCGCGTCCAGAAGCTTCAGGGTCTCGCCGCAGACCTCTTTGCCCATTCCAGCGTTGTCGTCCTGATCACCGACCTCGCAGAACGCGAAGGGCCGAGCATTGAGCTGCTGCGCAGCACCTTTGCGCTGACGCCGCAGGAAGGCACGGTGGCAAAGCTGCTGCTTGACGGCTCCTCGCCGCGAGAAATCGCCACCATTTGCGGACTGCAATATGAAACGGCGCGCGGCTACGTCAAACGCGTACTCGCCAAGACGGGCACTCAAAGGCAGGCGCAGCTGATCGCCCTGCTCTCAGGTCTGAAGTCTTAGGTGACCACCTGGGCACCATAGAGCGCCCATAGCTCCCAGCCGCCTTCCCAGATCATGTCGAGCGCCACATAGACGATGATGGCAAGACCGATCCAGCCGATCCAGCGGAAGCGGCTGAGCAGCTTGGCGACGAAATTCGAGGCGACGCCCATGAGAACGACCGAGAGAATGAGGCCGAAAACCAGCGCCGTCATGTTCGATTTCGCGGCACCCGCCACCGCCAGAACGTTATCGAGCGACATCGAGAGATCGGCGAAGATGATCTGCCCGATCGCCTGACGCAGAAGCTTCGGCTTGTGCGCATGATGCCCGGCCGCGTCATCTCCACCCTCTTCTTCGCCCGCCTCCCGAAGTTCCTTGAACATCGTCCAGCAGATCCAGAGCAGCAGGAAGCCGCCGATCAGGTTGATCCCCTTGATGACGAGCAGTTCGGCGGCGATGACGGCGAAGACGATGCGGATCACCGCAGCTGCGGCAATGCCTGCGACGATCGCCTTGCCGCGCAGCTCCGGCGCCAGACCCGCCGCCGCCATGCCGATGACAATCACATTATCCCCGGAGAGGATGATGTTGATCATGATGACTTCGAGATAGATGGAAATGACGGCGGGATCAAAGAAGGAGGACATCAAGGCACTTTCGTCGATGGGGCAAATCGATGAGAAAATCCCCACGCCTTCAGCGCGCCTGCAGCGCAGATACGCGGCAGATCGTGACCCTTAGGAATTGGGGGCTCTTCCTAGAAAAAGTTTGAAACAGATCAAGGCCCGGTTGAAAAGCCCTGCGACCGGCCGATGAAGGCAGATTGGAAAATCGCCTGTTATTTCAATCGATTTTATTATGCGACGGGAACAAATTGCCGTCTTCCGCGTCTTCTTCTGCGTCCAACACAGAGGAAACCTCCATGCTTAAGTGGGCTCTCATATTTTTCGTCATTTCGCTGATCGCCGGCTTCTTCGGCTTCTCGGGCATATCCGCTGCGACCGCGACGATCGCGCGCGTCCTCTTCGGCATCGCCCTGGTGATCTTCCTGATCTTCCTCGTCCTTGCACTGATGGCGGGACAGGCGATCCTCTAGCGCAAAAAGCGGCGAGCCTCAGAGCAGGCTCGCCCCGACATTGATCGCCAGCGCCAGGATTGTCGTGTTGAAGAGAAACGACAGCACGGCATGCAGCAGCGCGATCTTGCGCATCGTGCGCGACGACAGGCCGATATCGGCCGTCTGTGCGGCGACACCGATGGTGAAGGAGAAATAGAGGAAGTCCCAATAGATGGGCTCCTCTATCTTGTCTGGAAAAACCAGACCTTCAGCCTTGTCCCGCCCGCCATAAAAACGGTGGGCATAGTGGATCGTGAAGAGCGTGTGCAGGAAAACCCAGGAAATCAGGATGGTGACGATCGCCGCCATGGCCCGTCCCAGCGCCACATCGGCCGGCGCGTCCTTGACTGAATGCAGCTCGAGACCGATACCGGCAATGCTCGCAACGGCGGCGGCGATCGACAGGAACAGTACGAACGTATCGGAAAAATCGAGGTCTTCGGAGCGGCGGCGAATATCGGAAACGGTCGCCCGCAGCATCTTGCGCCAGCTTATCACGATGAAGACGATCGCTGTCACATTCCAGCCGACCAGCACATTCTTGGCATTCACGTCGCGGGACGTCAGCAGCAGGAACACAGCAAACCCGGCAGCGAAAGCGATGATGAAACTGCCATGCCTGATTGCGTAGCTCATAAACCCGGAGCGCTTCCCGCCTGCCATTCCGCTTCTCCCGTCTCAGCTGATGATATGAAACATGAAAAAGGCCCGGACACCATCGGCGTCCGGGCCTTTTCAAGGACTTGTGTAAAGGCCTTAGGCAGCAGCGAGCTGCAGTTCCTTCTGCACCATGCCGCGCAGCGTGCCGAGATCCTTGGCGAACGCGCGGATGCCTTCGGCGAGCTTTTCGGTCGCCATCGCATCTTCGTTCATCATCCAGCGGAACGTCTTTTCATCGACGCTGATCTTCGCAGCCGGCTTCACCGTCTCCGGCGACAGCTTGCGCTCGAGCTTGCCCTGGTCGTTCGACAGTTCATCGAGCAGGTTCGGCGCAATCGTCAGGCGATCGCAACCGGCCAGCGCTTCGATTTCACCGGCGCTGCGGAACGAGGCACCCATGACGATCGTCTTGATGTCGTTGGCCTTGTAGTAGTTGTAGATATCGCGAACGGAGACCACGCCCGGATCTTCCTCAGGCGTGTAATCCTTGCCCGTCGACTTCTTGTACCAGTCGAGAATACGGCCGACGAAGGGCGAGATCAGGAACACCTTGGCGTCAGCGCAGGCGACGGCCTGTGCCTTCGAGAAGAGCAGCGTCAGGTTGCAGTCGATGCCTTCCTTCTGCAGCACTTCGGCAGCGCGGATGCCTTCCCAGGTGGATGCGAGCTTGATCAGGATACGGTCCTTCTCGATGCCACGTTCCTTGTAGCCGGCGATGATGCTGTGAGCCTTGTCGATCGAAGCCTTGGTATCGAAGGAAAGGTCGGCATCGACTTCCGTCGAGACGCGGCCAGGCACCAGCTTCGAGAGCGCGGCACCAACGGAGATCGCCAGGCGATCGGCAACGGCGGCCGAAACAGCCTCGGCATTGCCGCCCTGCTTCTTGCCCCAGGCAACACCTTCCTTGATCGCATCGGCAAACATAGGCGTGCCGAGTGCCTTCAGAACGATGCTCGGGTTAGTCGTGCAATCGACGGGCTTCAGGCGCGCCACGGCCTCGATGTCGCCGGTATCGGCAACCACCGTGGTTATCTCGCGGAGTTGGTCAAGCTTGGATGTCATGGTCAAAATCCTTTGTGACTGAGCTGCGAACCGGCGCGACCTTCGCCCGGAAAAGAGGTGATCTACGGAATGCTGACGTTCGTGTTGCAGGCGAAGAAGCGCGGCTCCATCACGGCTGTTGAGCTAACGGGAGTTGCACCGGCAATGTTCCGGGCCGGAGCCGAAAGAATGGCGCGATAATTCGGCGCAGGCAATGCCTGCGGCACCAAGGCCGGTCCTGACTTTCCGTATGCCCGCACACTGTCCTCCTCGGACGGACAAGAACGACGTCTGTCGCGGATAATATCGCAATTCCGTTCATCGAAAGTCAAGGACATTTGTGCATTTCAATTGACATAAGTGTCACACCCGTCATTATCGGCGGGAACAATGCGATGCCCGAGCGCCTTTCGCTTGCTGCAGGCAATTAGGGTGAAATTCTCGCGGGAGAAGATGTGGTCAAGCTGAAGCGCGGCACGCACACCGCTTATTCCGAAGCTTCCTCGCTGAGGCTCAGGGCGGCGTGGCTCTACTACAATCAGGGCCTCACGCAGAAGGACGTTGCCGAGCAACTCGGCATCAGCCGCACCACCGTCATCCGCCTTCTCGACGAAGCGATGAAGCGCAGCGAAGTGCAGATCTGGATCAACGATTCGATCGGCGACTGTGTCGAGCTTTCGGTCAAGCTCGAGCGCGCCTACGGCCTTGATGAGGCAATTGTCGTCCCCTCCCCCGCAAACAGCGACGTTAATGCGCTGGCGAAAAGCGTCGGCCTGGCGCTCGGCCAGTTTCTCTCCGAAGCCATCCCCGACAACTACACGATCGGCGTCGGCTGGGGCCGCACGATGACAGCCTCGCTCTCAAGCTTCCGCTCGCCCCGGCGCGACAATTGCAAGGTCGTCTCGCTGCTCGGTGGCGTCGTTGCCGTGCACCAGACCAATCCAATCGACTACACCTGGCGCCTGGCGAGTCAGCTCGGCGCCGAGTGCTACATGTTCCTGGCGCCGCTGCTGGTCGATTCCATCGAGACCAAACGCAACCTGATCGATAAATGCGGCCTTGACTCGATCTACCGGCTTGCCGAGAATCTTGACCTGGCAATCGTCTCCTGCGGCGATATCGGTCCGCATTCGACGTCGCTCTCCGAGGGATGGATTTCGAAGGCCGAGCTGCAAGAGCTGATCGACGCCGGCTGCGTCTGCGACACGATGTTCAACTTCCTCGACAAGGACGGAAACACCGTCGATCACTCGATCAACAGCCGCGTCATGTCGGTCGATCTCGACACGTTGAAAAAGGCAAAGCACATCGTGCTCTCCTCCGGCGGCGCACACCGCGCCACCGCTATTCGCGCCACGATCAAGCGGATCGGCTGCAATACGCTGATCACGGATGAGAGCGCGGCGAAAGCATTGTTGGAATTGGCCGAAGGCTAGCTCGCGGACTTGGCGCCCTCATCCGCCCTTTGGGCACCTTCTCCCCGGGGAAGAAGGGAAAAGAACCGCCTACCCCGAAATCTGAGACGGAACGGCACGCCGCCACGAGTCGCTTCTCCCCTCTGGGAGAAGGTGGCGGCAGCCGGATGAGGGGGCCGCTCGCGCAAACTTTTCAGGCGTGCGCCGACTCCCAGCCAAGCATGGCGCGCTTGCGCGTCAAACCCCAGTGATATCCCGTCAGCGCTCCGCTCTTGCCGAGCGCGCGGTGACACGGCACCACGAATGAGATCGGGTTGGCGCCGACAGCCGCACCGACGGCACGCATGGCTTTCGGGCTACCAATGTCGCTGGCGATGTCGCTATAGGTCACGGCCTTGCCGAAGGGGATCTTCAGCAGGCTTTCCCAGACGCGCACCTGAAAATCGGTACCGATCAGCACGACGCGAAGCGGCTGCTCGGACGACCATTTGCCGGGCTGGAAGATCCGCTCGGCATAAGGCGCCGTCGCCTGCCGGTCTTCGACATAGTCGGCATTCGGCCAACGGCAGGTCATATCCTCCAGGCAGGCCGCCTCGTCGCCGAGATCGCTGAAGGCGAGCCCGGCCAGCCCGCGATCGGTGGCCATCACCAGCGCGACGCCGAAGGGCGAGGTGTGGAAACCGTAGCGAATGGTCAGCCCGCCGCCCCTTGCCTTCCACTCGCCCGGAGACATGGCCTCATGGGTGACGAACAGATCGTGCAGACGGCTGGGGCCGGAGAGACCGACCTCGAAAGACGTCTCCAGCAAAGGCAGCTCTTCCTGGCGCAACAGGCGCTTGGCGTGATCGAGCGTCACCGCCTGCAGGAAGGCCTTGGGCGAAAGCCCGGCCCAGCGCGTGAAGGTCTTCTGCAATTGCGTCGGCGATTGGTTGAGGCGCGCGGCGATGTCTTCCAGCGAAGGCTGGTCGCGATAATCCTCGGTGATCAATTCGATGACCCGCCGAACGGTCTCGTAATCGGGACCATCAGGCGTGATGTCTCTGTTCAGATTTGCGATCATGTTCATCGTATTTCTCCTTGTATCAAGGAGATAATCAAGCGGGATCTGCGAAACCACCCGTTTCTTGCGCGGCTTTCAGATCCGCCGCTTCACCGTCGCCAGCGCGCCCTTGAAGGCCTTGGCGAAACTTTCGCGATCATCGGGATTGAGGAATGAGCCGATATCCGTGCGCCGCCCCTCACCCGCAACATGCATGGAGAGAATGCCGATCTCCTCATGCCGCCGCACCAGGAAGCGCGTCCAGAACGGATTAAAATGGTGCTCGATCATCTTGCCCGACGGCGCAAACTTGCGGATCGCCACGTCGCTTCGCGAAACGGTGACCTCTTCCCGCGCACGTCCGGAGCGGTAGTTCAGCCAGAAGGCACCGTAGAGAAGCGCGAAATCGAGACCGAAGAAAAAGCCGATCGGCCAGGCACCCGTCACGACGAAGAACATTCCGTACATCAGGCAGACGGCACCGGAAAGCGCGAGCAGCACACGAAACCCCTTGCGGCCGAGCGACCGGTAGGGGAAGAGTTCGGCGGCGAAAACAGGCTGTTCGACCGCGCTGTCGGCGTTGCTTTCCGTCATGGCTGATGAGTATAGATTGTCGATGGCCGAACCGAAACTCAAATCCGCTTCCCGCATTTCGCAAAACTCAAAAGTGATCGCCCGCCGCAAGACGGCGGCGGTCCGAAGCGCCTATTCCGAAGCCGAGCGGGAGGAGATTTTCCGCCGCTTCTCGATCCAGCGGCCAGAACCGAAGGGCGAGCTGGAACACAGCAACCCCTTCACCTTGGTGGTTGCCGTGGCGCTCTCGGCGCAGGCGACCGACGCCGGCGTCAACAAGGCGACACGGGCGCTTTTCAAGGCCGCCGATACGCCGGAAAAGATGCTTGCCCTCGGCGAGGAAAAGGTTCGCGATTACATCAAGACGATCGGCCTCTATCGCAACAAGGCGAAGAACGTCATTGCGTTGTCGCAGATGCTGGTCGATGAATTCGGCGGTGTCGTGCCGCAGACGCGCGAAGAGCTGATCCGCCTGCCCGGCGTCGGCCGCAAGACCGCGAATGTCGTGCTCTCCATGGCATTCGGCCAGGCGACGATGGCCGTCGATACCCACATCTTCCGCATCGCCAATCGCATCAGGCTCGCGCCCGGCAAGACGCCCGATGAAGTCGAAGAGCGGATGATGAAGGTGGTGCCGAAGCAGTATCTCTACCACGCTCACCACTGGCTGATCCTGCATGGCCGCTACACCTGCAAGGCAAGACGCCCCGAATGCGAGCGCTGCGTCATCGCCGATATCTGCAAGTCTGCCGAGAAGACGTGGGACATCCCCGCGCCGCTCGTCGAGCTACCGCCGCAGATGATCGGCGAGGCCATCGACTAAGCTGGCAATCGCCTGCTCGTAATCTGCCCGCACCCCACCCTGCTCGATCTCGATCGCAGCACGATCGAAGGCGGCCGACAACAATGCCGTCAGTGCTCCCAGCTGCATCGTTCCGGCGGGCAGCATCGCCGCMAAGCCCCGGCGCAGGCTTTCCTCCGCATTCTCCCGGTCGATCGCCGAAGCCTCGGCGCCGAGAACCGCTGGCGCCTCCAGCAGCAGCAGCCGTGTACGTCCCTCAGCCGCCATCGCATCGAAATAGGCCGATGCACCCGTGAGCAGTGCATCCCTTGGAGATTGCGCATCCGCCGAGCGGCTCTCGATCTCCTCCGCCACCTTTCCCGCCTCCAGCTCGATGACCGCCCGGAACAGCGCTCGCTTGTCTTCGAAATGGTGATAGAGCGCGCCGCGCGTCACGCCCGCCGCCGAGACGATGTCCGGCGTCGCGGTCTCGGCATAGCCTTTGTCGACAAAGAGGCGCCGTGCAGCCGCGATCAGTGCCTGCTGCGTCTGTTCGGTTCGTTCGCGATTGGTCCTGGTCATATCACCTATTTACATACACACCGCATGTATGTTAAACGAAAAAACATACAAACTGTACGTAAATTAAAAAGGAGCGATGAAATGAAATCGACGAGCTATTATCCGGTCATCATGACCGGCGATGTGGCGGCAACGGCGGCTTTCTACATGACGCATTTCCGCTTTCAGGCGCTGTTTGAAAGTGACTGGTATGTCCACCTGCAATCCGCCGAAGACGAGCGGATCAACCTCGCGATCCTGGACGGCAGCCACGAGACCATCCCCGAGCAGGCGCGCGGCAGGGTCTCCGGCCTGCTTCTGAATTTCGAGGTCGAGGATGTCGATACCATTTACGCGGCCTGCAAGGCCGCGGGATTGCCGATCATGCGCGATTTGCGTGACGAGGATTTCGGCCAGCGGCACTTCATCACCGCCGACCCCAACGGCGTGCTGATCGACATCATCAAGCCGATCCCGCCGAGCGCCGAATTCGCCGCCATGTACGACGCTTCGGCACTGCCAGCTTGACCTAGCCTCTGAAGGCTGGATCCTTCTGCGAGACCAGCTTGTGCAGGTGCACCATCATGCCGGCGGCAAAGAGCGGCGTCAGAAGGTTGAGAAACGGCACAGCAAGGAAGGCCGCGATGACAAGGCCGCCCAGGAAGACCGTCGATCCGTGCTTTGCCCGGAAGGCGCGGGCCTCCTCGGGCGGCCGGAAGCGCATCGCTGCAAACTCGAAGAATTCCCGCCCGAGCAGATAACCGTTCACCACGAAGAAGGCGATCAGATTGACGCCGGGGATGAAGAGCAGAAGCAGCGCGATGATATTGCCGAGAACCACCACTCCGAGGAACTTGATCGAACTCGTCAACGCCGGTCCGAGCGGCATTGCCGTGCCCGGCCGGTCGTTCGGATAATCGCGCTTCTCCACAACCTCTGCAACGTCATCCAGAAACAGACCGGCAATCAGCGCCGTCACCGGAGACAGAAGAAGGGCAAGGCCGAGCGCCAACCCAAGACCGGCGAGAATGGCTAAGACGAAGCTCAGCCACCCCGCCCATTCGGGCATCTGTGGAAAGAAACCAGCAATCCAGGGAAAGAGCAGCGTCGCAAACAGGCTGCGCAGCACGAACCACAGCCCGACCAGCACCAGAAGCGTCAAACCCAGCACCTTCCAGAACACTGAGCGTGTCTCGGGAGCAAGCAGGTTGCGGAAGGACAGGCGGGCGGCGTCAAGGATCATGCGTGGCGTCTCCGTGGTTTGACCCAGGATGTAGGAATCCCCGCGCAGAACGGCAAGCGGAAATAAAAGTACATGCAGCAATGGAAAACTTGTCTGCAATTGAACACTAATATATACTGGAAAATATTCGATCTAAACTTGAGCCTGAGACGCAGCTTCCGGAAATAGTTGCAAACGGCAAGTCTCGCCCGCGCGCATCCGCAAGACGCGTTTTCGCCAGTGAGGGGCCCGTTGCGTGGAAGACTTCGTCCAGAAGCTCAGGCATTACGTGAAGTCCGGCACGCCAGCGGAGCGCCGGATCGCGAAGTATTTCACCGAGCATCTGAACGACCTGCCCTTTGAAACCGCGGCCTCGGTGGCCGACCGGCTGGATCTCAGCCCAATGACGGTCGGGCGCTTCCTGCGCGCGCTCGGCTATCAGGGCCTCGACAGCGTCAAGATCCATATCCGCGAAACGGCGGTCACATCGCCGGTTCAGTTGCAGACCTCGCTCAACGAGCTGCAGACCGACGCATCGAGCGGCAAGCCGCTAGCGCTGCTGGTTACCGAACAGATCCAGGCGATGCACCATATCTACCACCTGACCGCGCAGCCCCAATGGGCTGAGGCGGCGTCAATGATTTCAAGCGCCCGCGAAGTCTTCATCGCCACCCATGTACGCCTGACCGGTTTCGCTTCGCATTTTGCCCAGCGCCTTACCCACGCCCGCGATGGCGTTCGCGCGCTCGATGGATCGGGGAGCCGCTTTGCCGAACTCTTCGCCCGACAGACCGGCGAAGGCGCACTGCTCGTCATCATCGATTGCCGGCGCTTTGCCCGCGCCAGGCTACTTGCCAGAACAGCAAGGCGCTACGGCTACCGGGTGGTGCTGATCACTGCGGAAAACAATGACTGGATGCCGGAGCAGTCGAACATCATGCTGACACTGCCTCCGTCACGCGTGCCGGACGAAGACAACCTGCCGCCGCTGATGGCACTGCTCGATTGCCTGTCGGAAACGGTGATTGCCGCGGCCGGCGACGAGGCCTTCCAGCGCGAACGCCGCATGGCGGAATTCGGCGCCATCCTCGGCGAAGGCCGCGGCGGCGGCTAATCCATCGCTTCCAGCTCGGCGCGATGCCGGTACATGGCCAGCAGCCGCCGGTATTCGCGGTCGTACATCGCCCGCTTGGCCGCGTTCGGGCTGCGTTCGTCGCCGCCGGGATACATTGCGGTCCCGGCCGCTGCCAGATCCTTGTGTAATCCGCAGGCGGCGGAAGCCGCGATCGCCGTACCGAGCAGGACGGCTTCGTTCATTTTCGGCACCACAACCTTACATCCCGTCGCGTCGGAATAAAGCTCCATCAACACCGGGTTCTTCACGTGGCCGCCGGCCACATGTAGCGTATCCGGAACGTAGCCGTACTCTTTCATCGTCTCGAGGATATGGCGGATACCAAGCGCAATCCCGACGGCAGTCCGCCAATAGAGCGCGCAAAGACCGTCGAAGGAGGTATCGAGCGTCAGCCCGCTGACAACGCCGACGGCGTGGGGATCTGCAAGCGGCGAGCGGTTGCCATGAAAGTCAGGCAGTACGAAGATCCTGGCGCCAAGCGCATCGTCGCCTTCTTCAGCACGGAGCTGAGCGACACGGGCTGCGATCTTCTGATGCAACGCCGCCGTCGGCTCGCCGCCGGCCGCATGCATGCGCACGATATGATCAAGCAGGGCGCCGGTCGCCGACTGGCCGCCTTCGACAAGCCAGGACTGCGGAAACACCGCTTCGTAATATGGCCCCCACATGCCGTGGCTCGGCCGCCGTTCGCGCGAAAACGAAACGATGCAGCTTGATGTGCCTGCAATCAGCGCCAGCTGGCGTTCAAGCTCGCGCGGGTCGGCCGCATAGCCGCCGAGTGTGCCAAGCGCACCGGCATAGGCATCGACCATCCCGGCTGCAACATGGCAGGCGGTCGTCAGCCCCAGCGCCGAGGCAGCCTCCTGCGTCAACGTCCCGACGCTGGAGCCGACCGGCACCGTCTCGTCAGGCAGGTGCCCCCGCTCCAGCAGATCGTCGAGACCGATCTGCGCCAGGAAGTCCTTACGCCAGCCGTCTTTCTCATGGGAAAGATAGTTCCATTTCGCCGTCAGCGTGCAGCGCGAGCGGCTGAGGGATCCCGTGGCCTTCCAGGTCATGAAGTCGGCAAGATCGAAGAAGTAGCCGGCATTCATCCAGGTGCCCGGAAGCTTCGTCTTCAGCCACATCAGCTTCGGCATCTCCATCTCGGGAGACATGAAATGCCCGGAATGTTCGAGAACGGCATGCTGCGTCGCCGTGCAGAAATCCGCTTCCTGCAGCGCCCGGTGATCCAGCCAGACGATGGTGTCAAAGCGCTTCTCGCCGCCGGTCGAAACAGAAATCTGCCTGCCCTCGACATCGCGCACGACGAGCGAGCACGTCCCGTCAAAGCCGATCGCACCGATTGAAGCAGGCGCCACGCCCGATTGCTCAACGGCCTTGCGCACCGAGATGCAGACGGCGGACCAGATATTTTCGGAATCGTGCTCGGCGTGGTTTTCCCGCGGCCTGTTCATGATGATTGGATGCTCGGCCTTGCCCAGCAACCGGCCGCCGGCATCGAAGACGCCGGCGCGCGCACTGCCGGTGCCAACATCCACCGCAACCACGTGATCATGCATCAGGGGTGCATCCCATCCAGCTTTTGTTTCTGGATAAGGTGTATCAATTCAGGCATCACGTCAAACACGGCTTCGGGCGAAAGCCGGTCAAGTTCAGCACGATAGCCTTCGAAATTCGCATGCGAACCGCCGGTAAAGGCAAAGACGCGCATGCCGGCGGCCTTCGCCGCCTCGATGCCCGCCGGGCTGTCCTCGACGACCACGCAATTCTTCGGCTCGACCTGCATTTCACGCGCGGCATGCAGAAAAAGGTCCGGCGCGGGCTTGCCGTTCTTCACCATGCTGGCGCTGAAAATATGCGGCAGCTTGCTGATGAGACCGGTGACCGACAGCGACAGCTCGATGCGTTCGACCTGACTGGAGGACGCAACGCAACAGGGAATGTCGAGCGCATCGATGGTCTCGCCGATACCGTCGATCGGTTTCAGCTCGTTGCGGAAGCGGCTGTAGAGATCGATCCGCATCCGCTCGAGAAATTCCTCGCCGGCATGAACGTGGTAGTCGCTCTTCATCGTTTCGATGACGGTCGCCAGGCTCTTGCCGAGGAAGCGGCCATAGACCTCCTCTTCGGTGATCGGCACGCCAAGACCGTTCATCGCCGCGACGAGGACATTGACCGAGATCGGCTCGCTATCGACAAGCACGCCGTCGCAATCGAATATGACCAGCCGTGTCTCAGCATCAGTCATGGAAGACCAACCATCGTTCTAGGACGCATGACCGTCCTGCATCCCGCCAGGCGGCAACGGCGGCATGTGCCGCCGTCATATCTGCTTACACTGCAAGCTTGCCGTCGAGATAGAGCTGCAGCGTCTCGCGAGTGCCCTTTTCCCACAGCGTTTTCAGGGCATGGGCGAAGCGCTTGCGGAAGAGCTCCGATTTCGCGACTTCGCCGAAGATATCGTCAAAGGCGAGGAAGGCCGCCGGATCGTCCTTGGCCTTGACCGCAGCCGCGTGCAGACGGTCGGCGCTGGCATCGTTGAAGACGATCTCCTTGCCGCTGTCTGTCTTGCCGGCGAAGTAGCGGCACCAGAGCGCCGAGACCAGCGACAGACCCACCACGTCCCTGCCCTGGCTGAGATTGTCGAGCGTCGAGGGCAGGATGAATTTCGGCTGCCGGTTGGAGCCGTCCTGCGCCAGACGCGGGATGGTGTCGGCGATCTTCGGGTTCARCAGGCGGCGCTCGATCAGCTCGAAATAGTCCTGCAGCGAGGTATTTGGCACCGGCGGCACGATCGGAATGATCTCGTCCTTTTCGAGCTTCGCCAGGAAGGCGCGGATCAGCGGGTCTTCCATCGAATCGTGAACGAAGTGGATGTCCATCAGCGCTGCCGGATAGGCAATCGCCGCATGCCCACCGTTCAGGATGCGGATCTTCATATGCTCGTAAGGCGTGACATCAGGCACGAAGGTGACGCCGACCTTTTCGAGCGCCGGACGGCCTGCGGTGAACTTGTCTTCCAGCACCCACTGCTTGAATTCTTCGCAGTAGACGGGCCAGTTGTCCTCGATGCCGAACTGATCCTTCAGCAGGTCGATCTCGCGCTGGCCGGTTGCCGGCGTGATGCGGTCGACCATGGCATTCGGGAAGGCAACGTTGGCCTTGATCCAATCGGCGAAGGCCGGATCCGACAGCTTCGCCGTACCGACAACGGCGTTGGTGGTGACCACGCCGTTATGCGGAATGTTGTCGCAGGACATCACCGTGAAGGGAATAATGCCCTTGTTCTTGCGCGCCTTCAGACCGGCGACGATCAGGCCGAACACGGTCTTCGGCTCGGACGGGTTCTTGCCGTCGGCGGCGATCGCCGGATGCTCAGGATTGAACTTGCCGGAAGCGTCGATGAAATAGCCACCCTCGGTAATCGTCATCGAGACGATGCGGATGGAGGGATCCGCAAGCTTGGCGATGATCGCCTTGGAATCGCCGACCGGCAGGATGTCGATCATCGGTCCGGTGACCCGGGCCGCCGTCTTGTTGTTATCCTGCTCGACCACCGTCGTCAGGAAATCCTGCGCCGCGAGCTTTTCGCGCATCGACGCATCCGACGGCAGCATGCCGGCGCCGACAAGCGCCCAGTCGTGATCCTGCCCCTCGTTAAAGAGATCGTCGAGATAGATCGCCTGGTGGGCGCGATGAAAATTGCCGACGCCGAAGTGCACGATGCCGGCTGAGAGCGACGCCCGGTCATAGGCCGGAACCGTGGCCGTCTTGGCCGCCTCGGCAAGCGTTGCCAGCGATAGTTTGCACGTCATGATACAGTCCTCTTGAGGTCTTCCGGAGCGGCCTCCCGCTCCAGGTCTCGGCGGACCGGGCACCGCGCCCGCTCCGCATGGCCACCCCGGCCCGGTCCCGCCTTAGATGGCGAGGCCGCCCTCGTTGAATTTGTGGATACGCGCCTTGTCGGGCGTCATATAGACGGTGTCGCCCGCCTTGGCAGCGAAGTCGCCGCCGGCACGCGCGGTCACCGCACCGATGCCCTCGACATCGATATGCAGGAACGTGTCGGAGCCGAGATGTTCGGCAACCGTGACCCGGCCCTTCCAGTCGCCGCTTTCCAGCGACAGCAGCACATGTTCGGGGCGAACGCCGATCGTATGCGCGCCGAGCTGAGCGGCGAGCTGGCCCTTGACGAAATTCATCTTCGGCGAACCGATGAAACCGGCGACGAAGAGGTTGCGCGGGTTCTTGTAGAGCTCCAGCGGCGAGCCCACCTGCTCGATATTGCCGCGGTTGAGAACGACGATCTTGTCGGCCATGGTCATGGCTTCCACCTGGTCGTGGGTGACATAGATCATCGTCGTCTTCAGCTGCTGGTGCAGTTCGCTGATCTCCAGACGCATGTTGACGCGCAGCGCCGCATCGAGGTTCGACAACGGCTCGTCGAACAGGAAGGCCGACGGCTGGCGAACAATGGCGCGGCCGATGGCGACACGCTGGCGCTGACCACCCGAAAGCTGGCGCGGCTTGCGCTCCAGATAGTCGGTGAGGTTCAGCACGCGCGCGGCATCGCCGACCTTGCGGTCGATCTCAGCCTTGTCCATCCCTGCCATCTTCAGCGGGAAGGCGATGTTGTTGCGCACGCTCATATGCGGATAAAGCGCATAGGACTGGAACACCATCGCCAGGCGGCGTTCGGACGGCGCCTGTTCGGTCGCGTCCTTGCCGTCGATGACGATCTTGCCGCCGCTGACATCCTCGAGCCCGGCGATCAGCCGCAGCAGCGTGGACTTGCCGCAGCCCGATGGTCCGACGAAGACGACGAACTCGCCGTCCTTGATCTCAAGGTCGATCGAAGGGATGACCTTGGCTTCGCCGAAGACCTTCGAGACTTTCTGAAGGGTAATGCTGCCCATGTTTCTCTCCCTGTCGTCTTATTTCACCGCGCCGAAGGTCAGGCCGCGGACGAGTTGTTTCTGCGAGAACCAGCCGAGGATCAGGATCGGGGCAATCGCCATGGTCGAAGCTGCCGAGAGCTTGGCGTAGAACAGGCCCTCGGGGCTGGAATAGGAAGCGATGAAGGCCGTCAGCGGCGCTGCCTTCGAGGCAGAGAGGTTGAGGGTCCAGAAGGCTTCGTTCCAGGCCAGGATGATGTTGAGCAGCAGCGTCGAGGCAATTCCGGGAATGGCCATCGGCGTCAGCACATAGATGATTTCCTTGGCGAGCGATGCACCGTCCATGCGGGCGGCCTCGAGAATTTCGCCAGGGATTTCCTTGAAATAGGTATAGAGCATCCAGACGATGATCGGCAGGTTGATGAGCGTCAGCACGATCACCAGGCCCATGCGGCTGTCCAGCAGTCCGGTGTTGCGGAACATCAGGTAGATCGGGATGAGCGCGCCGACCGGCGGCATCATCTTCGTCGACAGCATCCACATCAGAACGTCCTTGGTCCGCTTGGTCGGCGAAAACGCCATGGCCCAGGCGGCCGGAATGGCGATGATCAGGCCGAGCAGCGTCGAGCCGAAGGAGATGATCACTGAGTTCATGAAGTGGCCGAGATAGTTCGACCGGCTCTGCACTTCCGCATAATTCTCCGTCGTCCAGTGGAAGAACAGGAACTGCGGCGGCGAGGCGATCGCATCGGCTTCGGACTTGAAGCTGGTCAGGAACGTCCAGAGGATCGGGAAGAAGATCAGTATCCCGAGCGTCCAGGCGATCGCGGTCATGATGACCTTGCGTTGGGTGGTGACTTTACGGGCCATCTTACGCCTCCAGGTTCTTGCCGACGAGGCGGACAAGGAAGATCGCGACGATATTGGCGAGGATGACAGCGACGATACCGCCTGCCGAAGCACCGCCGATATCGAACTGCAGGAGCGCCTGGACATAGACCAGATAGGTCAGGTTGGTGCTCTGCGTGCCGGGGCCGCCATTGGTGGTGACCAGGATTTCGGCGAAGACCGAAAGCAGGAAGATCGTCTGGATCAGGATGACCACGGTAATGGCGCGCGCCATATGCGGCAGAACGATATAGATGAATTTCGAAACGACACCCGCGCCATCCATTTCGGCGGCTTCCTGCTGTTCCTCATCGAGCGACTGCAGTGCCGTCAGCATGATCAGCGTGGCAAACGGCAGCCACTGCCAGGCGACGATCAGGATGATCGAGAAAAGCGGCGCATTGGCCAGCCAGTCGTAAGGCTGCAAACCTAGCGCCTTGGCGAGATGCGCGAAGAGCCCGTTGACCGGGTTCATGAACATGTTCTTCCAGACAAGCGCAGCCACCGTCGGCATGACGAAGAAGGGCGCGATGACCAGGATGCGAACGATGCCCTGCCCGTAGATGTCCTGGTTCAGCAGGATCGCGAAGGCGATACCGCCGACGACCGTGATCAACAGGACGCCGAGCACCAGCAGCAGCGTATTTGCCAGAGCGGAGAAGAAGGCTGGATCCGTCAGGAAGTACTGATAGTTCAGGAAGCCGACAAAGCTTTCCATGCCTGGGCTGAGCAGATTGTAGTTCAGCAGCGAGAAGTAGATCGTCATCGCCAGCGGGATGAGCGACCACAGCAGCAGAAGAATGACCGAAGGTGCCATCATCATGCGCGCGGCTGAGCGGGTGTGTAACGTTGCCATGGCAATTACCGATCATGTCTGGAGTGGCGAACGGCTGCAGGGCAGCAAAGAAAAAAAGGGGGCCGCCGATGCAGTTCGGGCAATTCGGCGGCCCAGTTGAGTGGAATGTCAAGCATTCCAACTCGTTCTCAGGAGGTTATTACTTGATGTAACCAGCCTTGGTCATTTCGCGGGTGGTCAGCTGCTGTGCGCTCTGAAGAGCCTGGTCGACCGAAAGCTGGCCGGCAAGCGCTGCGGAGAACTGCTGCCCAACGGCCGTACCGATGCCCTGGAATTCCGGGATCGCCACGAACTGGACGCCGACATAAGGGACCGGCTTGACGGTCGGCTTGGTCGGGTCAGCCGAGTTGATGCTATCAAGCGTCATCTTCGCGAAAGGTGCTGCCTTCTGGTAATCGGCATTCGCATAGAGCGAAGAACGGGTACCGGGAGGTGCATTCAGCCAGCCTTCCTTTGCAGCGACCAGCTCGGTGTAGTGCTTGCTGGTAGCCCAGGCGACGAACTTTTCAGCCGCTTCGACCTTCTGCGAGCCTGCCGGGATGGCGAGGTTCCAGGCCCAGAGCCAGTTGCCGCGCTTGCCGAGGCCCTTGTCCGGAGCCAGAGCGAAACCGACCTTGTCGGCAACCTGCGATTCCTTCGGGTTGCTGACGAAGGATGCTGCCACGGTGGCATCGATCCACATGCCGCACTTGCCGGTCTGGAAGAGCGCCAGGTTTTCGTTGAAGCCGTTGGAAGAAGCACCCGGAGGGCCGGCTTCCTTCATCAGGTTGACGTAGAAGTTCAGCGTGTCCTTCCACTCGGGCTGGTCGAACTGCGGCTTCCACTGCTCATCGAACCAGCGTGCGCCGAAGGAATTCGACATGGCCGTCAGGAACGCCATGTTTTCGCCCCAGCCGGCCTTGCCGCGAAGGCAAATGCCGTAGACTTCCTTGTCCTTGTTGGTGATCTTCTTCGCAGCGTCTGCGATGAAATCCCAGGTCGGAGCGTCGGGCATCTTGAGACCGGCAGCTTCGAACAGGTCCTTGCGGTACATGACCATCGAGCTTTCGCCGTAGAACGGCGCTGCATAGAGCTTGCCGTCTGCAGTCAGACCGCTGCGGATTGCCGGCAGCAGGTCGTCGGCATCGTAGTCGGCGCCGAGATTGTCGAGCGGCAGAAGCCAGCCCTGCTTTGCCCATATCGGAACTTCGTAAGTGCCGATCGTCAGAACGTCATACTGACCGCCCTTGGTGGCGATGTCAGTGGTGACCTTCTGGCGGAGCACGTTCTCTTCGAGCGTGACCCATTCCAGGTCGATGTCGGGATTGGATTTTTTGAAGTCATCCGTCAGCTTCTGCATACGGATCATGTCGCCGTTGTTCACGGTCGCGATTGTGAGCGTTTCAGCCGAAGCCATGCCCGCAAACGCCAGTGCCGAGCAAGCGCCCAGCAGAAGAGTTCTCAATGTCATATCTTCCTCCCAGAAGATGAGTGTGAGCATTCGCTTTGCTCATGGGCAATTACTCATAGGAGGTCACAGAATGTCAATCCGCATTCGTTGCTGCGGTAGCGAAAGGGACACTTATGGCGTTGATTTAAAACAAAATAATTTTTGCTCAGACTGTGAGCAAAAACTCGGCAGTTGCCTCATCGGTGATCAAAGCGTTGATCTGGCGGCCGACGATGGCGGCTCGTATCGCCTTGAATTTGCGCTTTCCCTTGGCGATTCCGATCACGGTCGATGAGTCGCGCGGCGGAATTGGCGCCGAGGCAACGCGCTCGTTGATCGGGTTGTCGAGAAGCTTGCCGTCACCGTCGAAAATCCAGCCACAGATCTCGCCGACGGCGCCATTGCGCATCAGCTCCATCATCTCGTCCTTCTCGAGGAAACCGTCGACGCAGAGCGGCCCGTCGATGCCCAGTTCCCCGATACCGACGAAGGTGACATCCGACTGCGAGCTGATCTCCAGCGTCGAGCGCACCAGCTGCTGGCTGTGCAGCATTTCACGCTCTTCTGCCGACGTGACGAGAACCGGTAGCGGCATCGGGAAATGCCGCGCCTTGACCGCATCGGCCATGCTGAAGATGACGTTGTAATAGGCTGCCGACCCATCGGGCGTGATGTTTCCGGTCAGGGAGACGATGCGGTGTTCGGGACATTCGAGCTGCGGCAGCTGATCGACGGCCGCTTTCAACGTACGGCCGGTACCGACGGCAAGCACGATCGGTTCGGGCCGCTTCAGCCAACGCTCGATTTCCGCAGCCGCCGCCTCGGCAATGCCGATCGTCGTTGAAGAAGAGCCTGGATCGCTGGGCACGATTTCCACGGAACGCAGGTCGAATTTCTTGCGCAGCTGATTGCCGAGTTCGAGACAGGCGGCGATCGGATGATCGAGCCGCACCTTGATCAGCTTCTCGGCAACGGCAAGCGAAACGAGACGCTGTGCCGACTGGCGCGAGATGCCCATCGTCGAAGCAATCTCATCCTGCGTCCGGCCCGCAACATAATAGAGCCACCCTGCTCGCGCCGCGTCATCCAGCCGTCCCGGAGTATCGGTTCTCTTTGCCATCTAGCTTCTACCGCGCAAAATAAGCCGGCGTTCTACCGGGTGAATATGACCATGAATCTCTAATGCGCCAGATCAAAACAAAAATGGGCAAATGTCGAGTGTGTTGAAGAAATGCGTGACAGATTTCGTCTTGGCGACCTGTCAGGCAAACCAGTTGGCGATGACGAAAGCTGCCGCCTTGATGATCCCATAGACCATCCCGCCGACGACGGTCGCCGACAGTCCGGCAGCGATCACGCCGAGGATTACGAACAAGCCGTCGCGGCCGAGAATACCGAAGGAGAACAGGCAGATCGCCAGCGCCGGCAGCATATTCCCAAGCGGAATCGGCAGCGTCAGGATGATCGCCATCACCAGACAGAGGAAGCCGGCAAGATATTCTGCCGGCGGCTCGACAAGCACCGAAAGCCGCGGCTTCAGCATCCGCTCGGCGAAAGCAAGCTTCCGATGGATACGCGAAATGATCGCCTCGAAATCCTCGCGGCGCATCGACCGGTCGGCAATCACCTTCGGCAGCCATGGTCTGAGGCCGAAGGTCAACTGGGCGGCAAGAAAGAGCAGCGGCGCCCCGAGGATCGCCGAGGTGCCGGGCGGCGTCGGCACGAGGTTCGGCAGCGCGAAAACCAGCATCAGAGCGCCGATCGCCCGGTCGCCCATCGTTTCGAAAATATCCCGGATGGAGATGCGCTCGCGCGAGCGGTCACTGGCCATCTGCCTGAGAATTGCAGACAGGCGGCGCGCCCTCGGCCGTGGATTACGCGGCAGGCGCCCCCGCGCCATATCCATGCTTTCGATCGTCATAAAACCCCAGAAACTCGATTTCGTGTGCTTGATACCATCCAAATATGAACCTTCTCTGCTGAATGTGCCGCCATCATGACGGCGCCGGTTCCCGATCGCGGCCATTGCAAGGCCATTTTTCGCCGTCACGCCATGCTTGACCCCCGCCAGCGCCAGGCGCTACTCATTCCCCAGGGAGAAATTGCGTGCGAATTCTGTTGGTTGAAGACGATGGAATGATTGGCGAAGCGGTGCGCGACCATGTGGCCGCCGCTGGCCACGCCATCGACTGGATGCGCACGATCGGCGATGCGCAGGCGGCGGAAAAATCGGTCGATTACGGGCTGATCCTGCTCGACCTGCAGCTGCCTGACGGTACAGGCATCGAATTCCTGAAAGCGCTGAGGGGGCGCGGCAAGACCGTGCCCGTCATCATCCTCACGGCGCGCGACCAGATATCCGACCGCATTGAGGGGCTGAATGCCGGTGCCGACGATTATCTCGTCAAGCCGTTCAATCTCGGAGAACTCGAAGCCCGGATCATGGCGGTGGCCCGCCGCTACGGCGCCAATCCGCACCCCATCATCAAGATCGCCGATATCGAGATCGATCGCCCCCAGCACAAGCTTGCGGTCGCTGGTGAGTCGATCGTCCTGACCAGCCGTGAATGGGCCGTGCTCGATCTGCTGGTTGCCCGGCCCGGCGCGATCGTGCCCAAGGATCGGATCGAAGAGGCGCTCTACGCTTTCGGATCGGAAATCGAGAGCAACACCGTCGAGGTCTATGTCAGCCGGCTGCGCAAGAAGATCGGCAAGGACCGCATCCGCACCGCCCGCGGCATCGGCTACACGCTGGGCGAAGCATGAGACGCGAACCGAGCATCACCCGGCCGCTGATCCTGGCGCTGACCAGTATCGTCGTGCTCTTCTGGCTGATTGCCATCGGCCTCAGCATCCGCGTCATGCAGCACGAGTTCTCGGAGATATTCGACAGCGCTCAGGAAGAAACGACGCAGCGGCTGCTGGCACTGATCGTCGACGATCTCGACCAGCGCACCGTTACCGACCCGCGCAGCGTTGCGATGCTGAACACCGCCGCCAGCCGCGAATATCTGACCTATCAACTGCGGGATAAAACCGGCAAGGTCGTGCTCCGCTCCAACGACGCGCCGGCCGAGCCCTTCAATGCGCCACTCGTCCACGGCTTTCATGACACCCAGACGCATCGGATCTACACCGAGGCAACGACGGATGGCACGCTGTTCATGCAGGTGGCCGACCGCTTCGGCAATCGCCGCGAGGCCGTGCGCGAAAGTGCCGCCACCCTGCTCTGGCCGCTCATCGTCCTCATCCCGGCCAGCATCTTCGCCGTCTGGTTCGTGGTCGGCCGCGCGTTGAAACCGATCGAAACACTGCGCCAGGACATTGCCACCAAGGACGGTGGCAACATGGCGCCGATCGAGAGCGGCAGCCTGCCCCGCGAGATCAAACCGATCGGCCGTTCCGTCAATCTGCTGCTGGCCCGGCTGCGGTCGGCGCTGGAAGCCGAGCGAGAATTTACAGCCAACAGCGCGCACGAGCTGCGCACCCCGATCGCCGGTGCTCTGGCGCAGACGCAGCGACTTGCAGAAGAGCTTCCGCCCGGCCCGGTGCGGCAGCGGGCCAAGCAGGTTGAGACTTCATTGGTCAATCTCAGCCGGCTGGCGGAGAAGCTGCTGCAGCTCTCCCGCGCCGAAGCCGGGATCGGCAAGAGCGATGTAGCCTCCGACCTGAAGCCGGTGCTCGACATGCTGATGACCGACTATGCCCGCGACAGCCGCACCGAGGGCCGCATCGCCTATGAGGCCCGAAACGGCGCAACGCTTGTGCGCAACGCCGACGTCGATGCCTTCGGCATCGTTATCCGCAATCTGGTCGAAAACGCCCTCTCTCATGGAGACCCCGGGCAGGAGGTTTCGGTCTCACTGGATGGGGAAGGCACCATTCGCGTGGTCAACGACAGTCCGGTGATTTCTGCGGCAGACCTCGGCAATCTCAAGCGGCGCTTCCGCCGGGGGGCGACCAACGCGCCGGGATCTGGTCTCGGTCTGGCGATTGCCGACCGCATCACCACCCAGATGGGCGGGACGCTGGAACTGCTGTCACCGGCAAGCGGCAGGCAATCCGGTTTCGAAGCACGGGTCACGCTCCCTGCATAGGGCTTGCAAATCCACTCAAACGATGCGAGCAGACGCCGGTAATCGCGAGGCGGCAAGACATGATCATTTCCTTCGACATCGGCGGCTCGGCCATCAAGGGCGGCATCGCCCGCTCCGAAGCGGACATCACTCCCATGGGCCGCAAGCCGACGCCCAAGGACGACTTTGCGGCCTTCGTCGAAACCATCCGCAGTTTCATCACGGAAAGCGACGAACAGCCCTCGCGCGTTGCGCTTTCGATTGCCGGTGTCGTCGATCCGGATACTCAGCGGCTCACCTGCGCCAACATTCCCTGTATCCACGGCCGCGATCTCGCAGCCGAACTGGAGGCGGAACTCGGCCTGCCGGTGCTGATCGCCAATGATGCCGATTGTTTCGCCATGGCAGAGGCCGAACTCGGAGCCGGACGCGGCCACCGCATCGTACTTGGTGCCATTCTCGGCACCGGCGTCGGTGGCGGCCTTGTCTCCGACGGGCGATTGATCAATGCCTCGGGCGGCTTTGCCGGTGAATGGGGCCACGGCCCGGTCATCGCCTCGGAAGCAGGAAACCCGCCCGCCAAAATCCCGGCCTATCCCTGTGGCTGCGGTCAGAAGGGCTGTGTCGACACCGTTGGCGGCGCCCGCGGCCTCGAGCGACTGCACAAGACGCTGCATGACCTGGATTTCTCCAGCGAGGAGATCATTGCGCAATGGCAGCAGGGCGATGAAAAGGCGACGCGCACGATCGACGTCTATACCGATCTCGTGGCCTCACCGCTGGCCCTGACAGTCAACATCACGGGCGCAACGATCGTCCCGGTCGGCGGCGGCCTGTCGAATGTCGAACAGCTGCTTGCCGAACTCGACAAGGCGGTCCGTCAGCGAATCTTGCGCAAGTTCGACCGGCCGCTGGTCGTTCGCAGCGAATGCCGCGTCGAGCCCGGCCTGATCGGCGCCGCCATCCTCGGCCTCAAGGCCGAGGCAGCCTGAACACACCTGATCTGAAAGCGAAAACGGCGCGGCCGGAGCCGCGCCATCCTCACTCTGCGGCCATCGCCGGCGGATGATGCTCATCCGCGTCTTCCTGGTCGGCGCTGGCCTGCCCGCCCGTCGCATCCTTCGGCTCACGGCCGAAGAACAGCGCATAGCCGGCGGGCAGAACGAAGATCGTCAGCAGGGTGGCAACCAGAATGCCGCCCATCAT
Source organism: Rhizobium sp. 10N427 (assembly GCF_056394605.1). NCBI lineage: Bacteria > Pseudomonadati > Pseudomonadota > Alphaproteobacteria > Hyphomicrobiales > Rhizobiaceae > Rhizobium > Rhizobium sp. 10N427. The sequence continues at coordinate 155,352 of NZ_JBFTID010000010.1, forward strand.
GGCGTAGGCAAGCGGACCCCAGAAAACGCCACGTGAGATCGGGATCAGCGCCAGAACGGCCGTCAGCGCCGTCAGCATGATCGGCCTGAAGCGGCGGACAGCAGCACCGACGATCGCCTCCTGCCGATGCATCCCCGCCTTGATATCCTGGTCGATCTGGTCGACGAGGATGATCGAGTTGCGGATGATGATCCCAAGCAGCGCGATGACGCCAAGGATCGCCACGAAGCCGAACGGCGCACCGCTGATCAGCAAGGCGCTAGCCGCGCCGATGATGCCGAGCGGACCGGTCGCGAAGACCAGCATCGCCTTGCCGAAGTGCTGCAGCTGCGCCATCAGCAGGATCATGATGACGACGAGCATGATCGGCGCCTTGGCGGCAATCGAATCCTGGCTCTCGGCAGCATCTTCAGCACCGCCCTGGATCTGCACCTGGTAGCCGGCGGGCAAGCTGTCGCGCAGACCCTTCATGTCGGCATACATCTTCATGGCAACGTCGTTCGGCTGCACGCCGTCAGGCAATGTGGCACGCACGCTGATCGTCGGCAGGCGGTTGCGGCGCCATTCGATGCCCTGCTCCATCACTGGAACCACCTTGGCGATTTGCGACACCGGCACGAAGCCGCCGAAATCGGTCGGCACATAGACCGAGTTGACGGCCGAGAGCAGCGAACGGCTCGTCTCCGGCTCCCGGGCAACGATCGAGACCGTCTCTTCGCCATCACGGAAGTCATCGAGCGGCGCCCCGGACATCGCGGTCTGCAGCATCTGCCGGACGCGCTGCGAGGTAACACCCAGCGAACGGGCGCGATCCTGGTCGATGACGAGCTTCATCGCCGGTACCGGTTCCAGCCAGTCGTCGTGGATGGCACCGAGTTCGGGGTTCTCGGCAAACTTGGCCTTCACCTCGTCGGCAATCCGGCGCACTTCCTGGCGGTCGGGCCCCATGACGCGCATCTGCACGGGCCAGCCGGTCGGCGGTCCCAGGAACAGGCGATCGACCTTGCCGCGGATATCGGGGAAGTCTTCGGCCAGGATCGTCCTGAGCTTGACGATCAGACGCTCACGCGCCGGTTCATCATTCGCCATGATCAGGAGCTGGGCAAAGTTCGGATTGGCAAGCTGCTGATCGAGCGGCAGGAAGAACCGCGGCGCGCCTTCGCCGATATAGGTGGCGATGAACTTCTTGTCGGTATCCGCCATCATCTTGGCTTCGAGAGCCTTCGCCTTGGTCTCGACGTCCTTGATGCTGGTGCCCTCGGGCAGCCAGAGATCGACAAGGATTTCGGGACGCGAGGACTGCGGGAAGAAGTTCTGCGGAATGAACTGGAAGCTCCAGAGACTGGTGACAAAGGCACCGACGGTGATCAGGAGCACGATGGCGCGATGGCGCACCGCCCAGCCGACGCTGTTGCGCAGGCCGCGATAGAAGCGCGTGTCGAAGACATCGTGATGCTCGCCGGTGTGATGCCGCTGCTTCAGGATCATGTAGCCGAGCCATGGCGTGAAATAGACCGCCACGAACCATGAAACGATAAGCGCGATACCGACAACATAGAAGAGCGAACGGACATATTCACCCGCCGTCGATGCCGCAAAACCGACGGGAATGAACCCGGCCGTGGTGATCAGCGTGCCGGTCAGCATCGGGAAGGCTGTCGATGAATAGGCGAAACTTGCCGCCTCGACCTTCACCAGTCCCTCTTCGAGCTTTCGCTCCATCATCTCGACGACGATCATTGCATCATCGACGAGAAGACCGAGCGCGATGATCAGCGCGCCGAGCGAGATGCGCTGCAGGTCGATGCCGAGCTCGTACATGATGGCGAATGTGGCCGCGAGTACCAAGGGGATCGCGATCGCGATCACCAGGCCGGAGCGCCAGCCGATCGACAGGAACGAGACGATAAGCACGATCACCAGCGCTTCGCCCAGCGCATGCATGAACTCGCTGATCGCATCTGTCACGACATCGGGCTGGTTGGAGATCTGATCGACAGCCACGCCATAGGGCAGCGCCTTCTCGAAGCGCTCGTAGGTCGCTTCGACATCCTTGCCGACATCGGTGACCTTGAAGCCCTTGGCCATGACGACGCCGACCTGGACGCTCTCATGACCGTTGAAGCGGTACTTGCGCTGATAGGGATCCTCGAGACCCGAATAGACGGTGGCGATATCGCCGAGGCGGGTCACCTGATTGCCGGAGCGCAGCCGCAGTTCCCGGATATCCTCGACCTTGCGGACATCGCCTTCGACCGAGATGCGCACGGACCGCAGACCGGTATCAACCGAACCTGCCGGATCGACATTGTTCTGGCCCTTAATCGCGTTCTGTAGATCGATGACGGTCAGGCCGCGCTCGGCCAGCGCCTTGGAGGAGACGTCGATATAAATCTTCTCCGGCTGATCGCCGATGATGACAGCCTTCTCGACGCCCGGCGTCGTCAGCAGCATGTCACGCGCCTGGATCGCGAATTTCTTCAGCTCCGGATAGGAATAACCGTCGCCACTGATCGAATGCAGGGTGATGAAGGTATCGCCGAATTCGTCGTTGAAATAGGGGCCGAGCAGGCCCTGCGGCAGCTCGCTGGCGATATCGCCGACCTTCTTGCGAACCTGGTAGAAAGCGTCGGCGACGTCGGCCGAACTGGTGTCGCCCTTCACCTGAACGGTGATGATTGAGCTGCCGGCACGGGTATAGGATTTCACCCAGTCGAGATGCGGGGTTTCCTGCAGCTTGCGCTCGATCTTGTTGGTGACCTGGTCTTCCATCTCTTGAATGGAGGAGCCCGGCCAGACGGCCTGCACGACCATCACGCGGAAGGTGAAATCCGGGTCTTCCTTCTGGCCCATGCGCATCAGCCCGAGCACCCCGGTGATCAGGATGAGGCCAAAGAGGAAGCGGGCGATGCTCGGATGGCCGATTGCCCAGCGCGACAGATTGAACGGGCGCTTCTCGGTGGTGTCGTTGCTGTCCATGACCTGTGTCCCTCTCGCTACGCCTTACTCGACGGCGCTGGTCGCTTCGGTGGAAGCGGCCTGCTGATCGGGCAGCTTGACCTTGAGGTTCTCGGTCATGAACTGCGTGCCGGCAGCAACGACGATATCGCCGCTCTGCAGGCCTTCGGTGACGCTGACGCCATCGCCGGTGAAATCGGCAATCTTGATCTCGCGGGCATGGACAGTCGCAGCATTGCGGTCGACGATCCAGACGATCTTCTTGCCATCCTTTTCCGCCAACGCCGTCAGCGGCACGGCGACATCAGGATTGGTATTGGTGACATTGGCCTCGACGGTCGCGGTCATGCCAAGAAGCACGCGCGGATCATTCGGCAGGCTGACCCGGACAGAGAAGGTCCGCGACTGCGGATCGGCGGCACCCGAGACTTCGCGAACCTTGCCCTGCAGAACCAGCTTGTCATCGGACCAGAAGCTTGCCTTGACGGGCTTGCCAGGCTTGAACTCGGCAATATCGTTCTCCGGCACGGCGATCTGCACTTCTTTCTCGCCATCGACGGCTACCGCGACGACCGGCGTACCAGAAGCCACGACCTGCCCGGTATCGGCATTGATTGCGGTCACGATACCGTTCTGATCGGCCTGCAGCGCAGCGTAGCTCACCTGGTTTTTCGCCTGGTCGAGCGACGACAGAGCGGCATCGCGCGTCGATACCGCCTGATCGTAGGTCAGCGACGCTTGCTCAAGTTGCGATTTCGAGGCGACGCTCTTGTCGAAGAGCTGGATGGCGCGCTTGTTGGCCAGATCGGCGGTCTGTACGCCCTTCTCGGCCGCAGCCAGATTGGCTTCAGCACTCTTCACGGCAAGCTCGTAGTCGGTCGCATCGACGCGCGCCAGAAGGTCGCCGGGCTTCACCCGGTCGCCGATATTGACGGCGCGTTCGGTGATCTTGCCGGCAACGCGGAAGCCGAGATTCATCTCGGTGCGCGCCTTGACGGCGCCGGAATAATCAAGCGCCCGCGTGTCGCCGGCCTTGGTGATCTCGACGACCTTCACGGGCCGCAACACTTGCGGGGCTTCGGCCTTCTTCTCGTCGCTGCAGCCGGAAAGGCCGAGACTGAGAGCGCCGGCGAGCGCAAGGCTGAAAATGGACGGCATGAGGCGGCTATTGAGCGAAATCATCTTCGCGCTCCCGATCTTTCGAATGTTATACGGCGGCTGAACCGCCTGTTATTTCAATGCTTTCAGAGAGAATTCGACGAGCTCGTCAATCGTCGCCCGATTAGTCTTGGCAAGACACTGAGCAACGATTTGCGGATGGCACAGGGTGACCGTCGCCGCACCGAAACAACGCGAAGCCGCATCCGCGTCCTGTTCGGCAAACTCACCGGCCGCAATCCCCTCGCGGATCACGTCGGCAAGCAATGCATGAATGCTGTCGATATGCTTGTCGATCACGTGCCAGTCGCGCTCGATCGCGACGACCACCATTTCGTGAACCTTTTCGCGATCGAGCATGGTGTCGACCGTCATCTGATACTGGCCATGCACGAAAAGCCGCAGCCGCTCCGAAGCGCTGAGCGGCAAATGGCAGGCGTCATAGGCCTGCTTGTAGCCTGCGGCCAGCATGCGTCCGCAGATCGCCTGGTGGATTTCCACCTTGGATGCAAAGAAGCGGTAGATGTTGGCAGGCGACATGCCCAGATCACGGGCAACGTCGGCAACGGTCGTCTTGGCATAACCGTAGTGACGGAAAAGCTTTTCCGCCGAATCCAGAATGCGCGTCACATTCTCCTGACGGCTGCTTTCGATCGTGGCTTCTGCAATTTCGCCCATGCTTCGAGTGGCCTCACTTACGACTGACGAATTTTGAATTTCGTCAGTCGTAAGATATCAGCCATCACATGTCAATCAGTGAATCAAACGTAAAAATGCCGCGGCCATTTGGCGCGCGGCATTGTATGAATGTTTTCAAATGGATCAGGAAAGCGTGACGTCGAGCGTGATCGGCACGGCCGACAGCGCCTTGGAAACCGGGCACCCGGCCTTGGCCTTGTTGGCAAGCTCGGTGAACTTCGCCTGATCGGCGCCCGGTACCTTGCCGGACAGCGAAAGATGGATGGCGGTGATCGCAAAGCCGCCTTCGACGCTTTCCAGCGTCACCTTCGCCGTCGTCTCCATGCGCTCGGCCGTCAGCCCGGCTTCACCGAGGATCAGTGAAAGCGCCATCGTGAAGCAACCGGCATGCGCCGCGCCGATCAGCTCTTCCGGGTTTGTGCCGGGAACGCCTTCGAAACGCGTTGCAAAACCATAGGGCTGCTCCTTGAGAGCGCCGCTCTGGGTCGAAATCTTGCCCTTGCCATCCTTGAGCCCGCCGGACCATTGGGCCGATGCTGTGCGATTGATCTGCATGCCGTCCTCCGTTGCGATTGAAACCTGAAGTGGCCAATGCCGCCACCGCGGAAGGCATCACCTTCCTTGGCGCAATATAAGGCTCGATCTCGCGTTGGCGACCACCACGCGAAAATCATTCAGGCCGGATGCTGCTGCACGCTCAAACCGCCATCAACAGTCAGGCAGGTGGCATTCATGAACGGGCATTCGTCAGAGATCATGAAGACGGCGGCCATGGCGATCTCCTCCGGCGTGGCGATCCGCCCGCCGGGATGAAGCTTCATCGTTTCGGCCTTGGCCGCCTCCGGATCGGGAAAACCGTTCCAGTAATCAATGACCTTCTGGGTCGCGACATAGCCCGGCGCCAGCGCGTTCACGCGGATGTTCTTCGCCGCATATTCAAGCCCCAGCGACTTGGTCATGCCGAGTAGCGCATGCTTTGCAAGCGGATAGGGAAATGTATGCTGGATGATGGTGAAGGCATGCGTAGAGGCGATATTGAGGATCACGCCGCCGCCCTGCTCGATCAATCCCGGCAGCACGGATTTCGTGCAGTTCCAGGCGCCCTTGAGGTTGATGTCGAAGCAGCGGTCCCATTCCGCATCGCTCGTCTCGAGCGGCTCGGCAAAGACATTGACGCCGGCATTATTGACCAGCGCGTTGATCGGCCCGATTTCCGAGACAGCCTGTGAAACGGCAGCCGCGATCGCCGGAACATCGGTAATATCGGCGCGCATATACCCAACGCGGCCGCCCTTTGCACGAAGCCCAGCTGCAGCAGCCGCAAGCCGCGCCTCGTCGGTATCGATGAGAAAGACGGCAGCATCCTCGCGCACGAAGGCCTCGGCAATCGCCAGACCGATGCCCTGCGCCGCACCTGTGATCAGTACGCGCTTTCCCTTGAGACGCTCCACCAAAATGTCCTCCGTCAGATTTCCAGGGCCGAAAGGCTGATCGCCATTTGCCCCGCAAGGCTCTCGCCGGGCTGCAGCACGACAAGGCCGCCAAACTCGGGCATATGATGGCCATTCGGCAAGTGGGTCATCGGCTCGAAGCAGAAGAAATCCGCCTCGCCGCCGGGCGTATAGATCATGTAGTTGCCGAAGACCGGATCGGCTTCGATATCAGCCACGAGCTTCAGCTCCGGCCAGACGATCCGGGCACGGCCATCCCAGCCTTCGAAGGCATTGTTGACCCACTGCGGCGGAATGGTTCGGGGCCGCGAAAAGCCGAGCAGTTCGGGCACCACTCCCCGCTTTTCCGGCAGATGGCCCTCCCGCTCCGTCCAGAAATGCTGCGCTGGAGCGGTCAAAGTCATCTGCGGCGTCAGCAGGAAATAGGGGTGAAAGCCGAGACCGAACGGCATCGGCGCATCACCGCTGTTCGTCACGCTGAGCGTATTCACCAGGCAATTTCCGGAAATCGAAAAACGCTGCGACGCCTGATAGCGATACGGCGAAAGATGATCGGCAGCGTGGCGGAAGGTCATTTCCGCCTTCTGGCGGCTGTGGGAGACGATATCCCAAAGCCCGAGCCAGCCATCGCCATGCAGATAGAGCGGGTCGGCCATGTTGGGGCGGAAGCAATAATCGCGGCCGCCAACGGTCATAACGTTGTCGCCGACCCGGTTGCCGAAGGGCACCAGAGGGAAACTGGCGGCGCCGCCATCGGCACCGCCAGCGGCCACCATGAAGGCACGGCCGCGAAAACTGGCGCTGTGGATCGCGCCGCCAAGACGGGACAGGGAGATTTGAAGATCGCCATCGGCGATCCGGATCTCCTCCATGTCCGCAGACCCGCTCACCCGCGCCGTCCGGCCGCCGACGATCTCAGATTATCGAGCAGCACGGCAATCAGCAGGATCAGGCCGCGCACGACATACTGGTAGAAGGCCTGAATGTTCAGCAGGTTCATGACGTTTTCGGCAATCCCCATGATCAGCACGCCGACAATGACACCGGTCATCGCCGCACGCCCACCGGCCAGCGACACGCCGCCGAGGACGCAGGCGGAGATGACCGAAAGCTCAAGCCCGGTCGCCGCGTTCGGCTGACCGGAGGTGATGCGTGAGGCAAGCAGAATACCGGCGATGGCGCAGACCAGACCCTGCAGCGCAAAGATCCAGATGCGCATGTTGACGACGTTGACGCCGGCAAGGCGTGAGGCTTCCGGATTGCCGCCGATGGCGAGCGTGTTCTTGCCGAAGACCGTGCGGTTCAGCACGAAGCCGAAGACGATGAACAGCGCGATCATGATCCAGATCGGCGTCGGCACCGTCAGGAAACGCGACAGCGCCAGCTGGTAGAAAGAAGGATCGTTGATCCCAACAGCACGGCCATCCGACGCAATCAGCGCGAAGCCGCGAACGATCTGCATCGTTGCCAGCGTGGTGATCAGCGCATTGATGCGGAACTTGGCGATGACCACGCCATTGATGACCCCGACGATGCTGCCGCAGATCAGCGCCGCCAGCAGGCCGAGCGGGATCGAGCCGGTCGAATTCGACACCATGACCGCGATCATGCCGGAGAAGGCGACCGTTGAGCCGACGGACAGATCGAAGTCGCGCGACGCCAGGCAGAACATCATCGTGCAGGCAACGATGCCGATGGTGACCACCGACTGCAGCAGGCCGAGCATGTTGCGTTCCGTCAGGAAGCTCGGAACAAAGATCGAGACGATGACGAAGGCAATGGCGAAGATCACCACGAGGCCCTGTTCGCCGAGAAGGATTTTTTTCAACGAGTTCATCGTGCTGTTCCTGAATTAGATTGTGCCGGCGGCATTCTTGTCGGGCAGGGCCGCGGTCAGAATGCTGCGTTCGTCGAAATCGGCGCGTGCGACATTGGCGGCAACGCGGCCCTGGCACATGACCATGATGCGATCCGAAATACCCATCACCTCAGGCAATTCGCTGGAGATGACGACGATCGCCATGCCACCGGCCGCAAGCTCATAGAGGATTTCGTAGATCTCGGACTTGGCGCCGACATCGATGCCGCGTGTCGGCTCGTCGATGACGAGGACCTTGACGCCCTGTTCCGAAAGCCAGCGGCCAAGGATGACCTTCTGCTGGTTGCCACCCGACAGATTGATGATGTCCTGCTTGCGCGACGGCGTGCGCACCCGAAGCTTGGCGATGAATTGATCGGCGACCGACGCTTCCTTCTTCGGGTTCAGCACACCGAAGGGCGAGAAGTGGCGGCGCGAGGAAATCGCGATATTTTCCTGGATCGACCGTCCCTGGATGATCCCGTCGAACTTGCGATCCTCAGGGCAGAGAACCATGCCGGCATTGATCGCCGCCTTGGGATTGTTGGGCGAGACGGCAACGCCGTCGATCGTCACCGCGCCCTGATGCCGGTGGTCGGCGCCATAGAGTAACCGCGCCATTTCACTACGCCCCGCCCCAATAAGGCCGAAAAAGCCGAGGATCTCGCCCTGACGGACAGAGAAGCTGATCGGGTTGCGTAGCTTCGAGCCGGAGAGGTTCTTGACCTCCAGCCTGACGTCGCCAAGTAGCCTCTCGCGCCAGCCCCAGATATTGCTGATCTCGCGCCCGACCATCTCGGCGATGATCTGGTCGCGCGTCGTATCGGCGACTTTTGGATGATGGGCCGCGAGCTTGCCGTCACGCAAAACGGTCAGGCTGTCGCAAAGCCGGAAGATTTCGTCCAGCCGGTGCGAGACATAGAGAATGACAGTGCCTTTGGACTTCAGCTTCTCGATCAGCGAAAAGAGGATCTCGCTTTCACGCGACGACAGCGAAGATGTCGGCTCATCGAGCGCGATTACCCGCGCGTCGAGCATCACAGCCTTGGCGATCTCCACCATCTGGCGGGCACCAATCGACAGCGTCGCAACCTTTGCCGAAGGATCGACATCGATGCCGATATCATCGAGCCTGGCGCGCACCGTCTCGATCAGCGTCTTGCTGTCGATGACCCCGGCCTTGCCCGGGAAGCGTCCGAGCCATAGGTTTTCGGCAACAGTCAGTTCGGGAACGAGCTGAAGTTCCTGGTGGATGACGATAACGCCGGCGTTAAAGGCATCGCGGACGGAGCTGTATTTCTGCTCCTCACCATCGATGACGATCGTGCCCTCATCGGCCGACTGATCGCCCGAGAGGATCCGGATCAACGTCGACTTGCCGGCGCCGTTCTCACCCATCAGCCCATGGACAGCGCCCTTTTCGACACCGAACGAGACATTGGAGAGCGCCTGCACGCCCGGATAGCCTTTGGAAATGGTCTTGAATTCGAGGAAAGCCATCATCGCTCCATCGAGAAAGAGCCCGGCGGCAGACATGCGCCGCCGGGATTAAAATCACCTTGGGAGGATGATTATTCGATGCCGAGGTCCTTGCGAACCTTTTCATAGTCGCCGCGCAGTGCCAGCGAACCGGAGGTCAGCGTCAGCTTGGCCGGTTCCTTGCCGTTGGCGATCCAGTCGTACATGTTCATGGCGGTTTCGTAGCCATGACGCTTCGGCGAGATGATGACGGTGCCGAAGAAGCCGGTTGCGGCAGGCTTCTTGAACTCGTTGATCGCCGAGTCTGCGCCACCGATGCCAACCCCGATCACGTGGTCGGCAGCGATACCGACCGATTCCGATGCGCGGACCGCGCCTAGAACGGCTTCGTCATTGAGACCGAACGCGACCCAGTACTTCACGTCGGCATGCTTGTTGAGAACGGTCGTCGCCGCGTTCAGAGCAGCTTCCGTATCAGTCTTGGCCTGCGGCGCATCGAAGATGTTTTCAGCCGGGAAGCCGGCGGTCTTCAGAACCGAAATCGCGCCTTCGACGCGGTCAACAGCGGTCGGCAGCTGGTCGTAGGAAACGCGGATTGCGCCGACATTCTTCATGTCCCAGCCGCGCTTCTTGATCTCATCGACCAGAGCCTGACCGACAGTCTCGCCGATCTTGGTGGCTGAGATACCCATATGCGGAACATCTTCCAGCGGCTTGCCATCGGCATCGACCAGGCGGTCGTCGACGGTCATGACCTTGAGCTGGTTGGCGGCAGCCTTGGCGACGATGCCGGGGCCGAGCTTGACGTCAGGCGTGCAGACGATGAAGCCCTGAGCGCCCTGGGCGCCAAGATTGTCGATCGCCGACTGAACCTTCTCACCATCTTCGGCGCCGATCTTGACGACCGTGAAGCCCTTTTCCTTGGCAGCCTGGTCGGCGAACTTCCATTCGTCCTGGAACCACGGCTCTTCCGGCTGCTTGACGATGAAGCCGATCTTGACGTCTTCGGCAAAGGCGGAGCCGGCGGCCAGAATGGCAAATGTGCCAGCCAGGATGGCTGCTTTGAACAAGCGCATGTCTCTCTCCCTAACTCTCAAAAATGAGCATCTGCCTCCCAGGCAGTGCGCTAGAATTAAATTAAATCATCATACCAGTCAATTGCCTTTGTATGATGATTGGAATAATAAGATAATATCAAGCGTGCCGGGAGGAGCCGTCGCAAAGGAAATCGAATTCGGCTAAGACGGTTCGGTTTGCTTCGCGGGCAAGGGAAAGCGGAGAAGTCATTTGGATTCCATCGAGCAGCAGAGTGGGGATGCAAATCCGCGCATCGGAAGCCGTCCGCGCGTCCGCAAGAATGTGACAGCTGCCATGGCCGAGGACATCTTCTCCGAGCGCTATCCGGCCGGATCGCCTTTGCCGCGCGAAAACGATCTCTGCGAGCTCTATGGCGTCAGCCGCACCGTGATTCGCGAATCCCTCAAGGTGCTGGAATCCAAGGGGCTGGTGCGCGGCAAGCCGCGGATCGGCACCTCGGTTTGCGACCGCGACGACTGGAATATCATCGACGCCGAAGTGCTCGAATGGATGGGTCCCTATATCAAGGACTTCGATCTGCTCGGCTGCATTCTGGAAGCGCGCCGCACGATCGAACCGGCAGCCGCGGAATATGCCGCCGAACGGGCAACCACCCAGGAAATCGCCGATCTCGACAGCGCCTGGCGCCAGATGCGGGATTCCGCCGGCGATCCCGAAGCCTTCACCGACGCCGACGTGACCTTCCATGCCGTGCTTCTCAAGGCGAGCCATAACCAGGTCTTCCGCCGCCTGCTCAGCGCCATCCATGCCGCGCTGAAATATGCGCTGCATGCCTCGAACATTGCCGTCGAAAGCCGCGAGGACGCCGTTGCCGTGCATGGCGAGCTTGTCGAGGCGCTGAGGCTGCGCAACCGCGCCAAGGCACGTGAATGCGCCAATCGCATGCTGGATCTGGCCGTGCGCGATCTCGCTGCCGCCGAAAAGGCGATCGGCCGGACCAAGTAAACAGACAGGCGGCACCGCCGCAGACGCAACACGAGAAGAATGAAAGCCCGACTCCATGAAGATCACCAAGCTCACGACCTACATCGTTCCGCCGCGCTGGCTGTTTCTGAAGATCGAGACGGATGAGGGTGTCGTCGGCTGGGGCGAACCGGTGGTCGAAGGACGCGCGCTGACGGTCGAGGCCGCCGTCCACGAGCTGGCCGATTATCTCGTCGGCAAGGATCCTTTTTTGATCGAAGATCACTGGACGGTCATGTATCGCGGCGGCTTCTACCGCGGCGGCGCCGTCCACATGAGCGCGATTTCGGGCATCGACCAGGCGCTGTGGGACATCAAGGGCAAGGCGCTCGGCCAGCCCATCCACTCGCTCCTCGGCGGCCAGGTGCGCGACCGCATCAAGGTCTATTCCTGGATCGGCGGCGACCGCCCCTCCGACGTTGCCCGCAACGCCAAGGACGTCGTCGCCCGTGGCTTCAAAGCGATCAAGCTCAACGGCTGCGAGGAAATGCAGATCGTCGATTCCAACGAAAAGATCGATCGCGCCGTCGAGACCATCGCCACTATCCGCGAAGCGATAGGCCCGCATATCGGCATCGGCGTCGATTTCCACGGCCGCGTCCACAAGCCGATGGCCAAGGTGCTCGCCAAGGAACTCGAGCCCTACAAGCTGATGTTCATCGAGGAACCGGTGCTCTCGGAACACCGCGAAACGCTGAAGGAAATCGCCAACCATTGCTCGACGCCGATCGCGCTCGGCGAGCGGCTCTATTCGCGCTGGGACTTCAAGTCGGTTCTGACAGACGGCTATGTCGATATCATCCAGCCGGATCTCTCCCATGCCGGCGGCATCACCGAATGCCGCAAGATCGCCTCGATGGCCGAAGCCTATGACGTGGCGCTCGCCCCGCATTGCCCGCTCGGCCCGATCGCACTTGCCGCCTGCCTGCAGGTCGATGCGATCAGCTACAACGCCTTCATCCAGGAACAAAGCCTCGGCATCCACTACAACAAGGGCAACGACATTCTCGATTACATCGCCAACAAGGAGGTGTTCCAGTATGCCGATGGTTTCGTGTCCATCCCGCAGGGACCGGGCCTCGGCATCGAGGTGGACGAAGCCTACGTCATCGAGCGCGCCAAGGAAGGCCACCGCTGGCGCAACCCGATCTGGCGCCACGAAGATGGCAGCTTCGCTGAATGGTAAGATGGCAAGGGCCGCGAAAGCGGCCCTTCTGCTTTCCGGAACGGTGACAGGTGCCAGGCAACGGCGCCAAAATTGCGCCGTTAGTTGCCTGCGCCCAGCCAGGCAGTCTCCAGCGTATAAAGAGCCTGCGGGCGCTTGACGCCGCGCAACGCATATCGCCCGATGCAGGCGAGTTCGGCGCGATCCTCGCTCGGGATCGTATCGGCGAATTCTGACGAGATCAGCACGTTAAAATCCACCGACCGGCACATCGAGGCGATGCGGCTGACCTCGTTGACGGCAGGGCCGATGACGGTGAAGTCGAGCCGCTCCTGGCTGCCGATATTGCCGTAGAACACATCGCCAATATGCAGGCCGAGATAGACATCGGTCGTTGGCCGGCTATCGATCGTGCGCGCCGCATTGAGCTTGGCGAGCTTTTCGCGAAGCAGCCGTTCGGCCTTCAGCGCCGCGCAACAGGCTTCCGAGGGATCCTCGCCCTTGAAGATCGCCAGCACGCCATCGCCGATCAGCTTCAAAACGTTGCCGCCGGACTCGTGGATCGCCGAAATCACCACTTCGCTGTACTCGTTCAGAAACGGCAGGATCTCTTCCGGCGAAGCGTTGTCGGAAATCTTCGTATAGTTCAGCAGATCCGAGAACCAGAGAGCCGCCGAAATCCGCTCCGACTTGCCCCGGCTGATCTTGCCTTCCATCACCTGACGCGCCGCGTCTTCCCCGAGATAGACCTCGGCAATGGTGCGGGCGATGCGGCCGAGCGCGATGCATTTGATCGCTAGCGCCAATACCGGCACCAGCTTGCGCAGGATGACGAGATCATGGTCCGAAAAGCCTTCCGGGTGACGCGTCGAGAAATGTGAGAAGAAACAGTCCATCTCGCCGATGGTGCCTTCCTTCTCGAAGCGGTGGATCAACGCGACGTAATCGGTATGGCCGAGCTCGGCCATCTTCTCCAGCATCTGGAAATCGGCGGGATCGCCGAAGCCAATACGGCGGCGAACCTCGTTTTCGGTGCCGGCCCAGAGATAATAGAAGGCGGACCGCTTCCAGCTTTCCAGCGCTTCCCCCTCACCGGTCGGTCCATATTCGAATTCGGATTCGATCTCCTGCTCGCTGTCAAAGCGAAAGGCGCGTCCCTCGTGAACTGGATGCAGCGTATCCATCAGCGCCATGCCGCGGTCGATCTGCAGACCCTTGTCACGGCAGGCGATGCAGAAGCCGTCGAGCAGCTCGGACTCCGTCGCGCCCTTCAAGCCCTGTTCCGTCAGCCAGGTCGCGATGGTTCCAATGTCGCTGTATTCCATGCCATCCACCTCCCTGTTCGGCCAACAACTATCCGGATTTCGTCCCATGAGAAAGAAAAACAAGAGAGTGGCGGTCACCCGCCGGATGGCATGTTGAACGGCGTGATAATCTCGACGGCCGAAAGCGGCCCGTGGCCGTTTCGCTGCGCCTTCGAGGAGCGGTCGAGGATGGCGCGAAAAGCCGAGCGCGCATCGGTGCGCAAATCATGGTGCAGGACGAAATTGATCTTGCCCGCTGCCAGCAGCGTGCGATTATCGGCATCGAGATCATGCGCCACAAACACCCGCAACGGCCGCCCCGACGCCTCGAAGGCGGCAAGCACCGCCCGGTTGCCGCCACCGATCGAGTACACGGCATCGATCGCCCGGTTCGCTGCGAGCGCCTCGGCCGCCAGCGTCCCCGTCGCCGCATCCGTCCCATGTCCCTCGCTGATTTCGGTGATCCCGATCGACGGATAGCGCTCGCGGATGATGCGGCGAAAGCCGATTTCGCGCTCTTCCTCCCCCCTGAACCGTCCGCTTGACAGCGTTACCAGCACATGGCCCGGCCGCTCTCCCATCTGCGAGCCGATCAGATAGGCAGCCGTCTCCCCGGCCGCCCGGTTGTCGGCGCCGGCATAGGCCGCGCGCGGCGAGTTCGGCAGATCGGTGACCAGCGTGACGACAGGAATCTTTGCCTCGTCGGCACGCCGCACGGCGGCAATGACATCGGGCACATCGGGCGCTTTCAGCACGATGCCGTGCGTTCCGCGAAGCCGGATGCGATCGATCAGCTGCACCAGCTCGGCCGGCCTCATGACTTCGGCGAAGTGGAACCGGCAGCGGAACACGGTCGGCAGCAGCGTCGCGACCTCCGCCTCGAAGGCGGCCCGGACAGCATCGCTGAACCGCTCCGGCGTTTCCATGACGATATCGATCGATAGCTTCCGGCTGGCTGCCTCGGCACCCGCCTGCTGCTTTTCCAGTTCGGCAATCGCCGCCTTGACGCGCTGCTCGGTCTGGCGGCGCACTCCGGGCCGCCCGTTCAGCACCCGATCGACGGTCGCCGTGCTGAGCCCGGCCTGGAAGGCGATATCCTTGACGAGGAAATGGTGAGGCATCGGCACAGTTCTGATGGTTTTTTGATGGATCGCTGATCTATATCAGCAAATGCTGCGGCGTATAGTGCCCTCCATCAGCGATTGGAGGAGCACCTGATGAAAACCGACAACCTGCAGAAACTGCGAGCCGACCGCGTCTGGCTGACCGAAGACGCTTGCGATCTCGGCGATTTTCGCGATCTGGCCGAGAAGACGACCTTGCTCGCAGACTACCCAAATGCCGATAGCGTCGAGAAGAACGTGCTGATCTATGACAGCCGTAAGGTCGTCGCGGCGATCGCCGATCCCGAAGGCCGCCGCGCTGTGCTGGCGGAAATCTGTGAAGCCTTCGGCGAAGGCCCTGGCGTGGTCGTCTTCAAAGGTGCCTATGAGAATACCTCGATCATCGACCGCGCCAGCAAGATCTTCGACGAGATCATCGAGGAGCAGCACCGCAGTTCGACCGGTGGCGGCGACCATTTCGCCAAGCCGGGTGCCAATGATCGCATCTGGAATTCGCTGGAAAAGCACTGCCTGGCCGACCCCGAGAACTTCGCCCGCTACTATGCCAATCCGATCATTGCGATCGCCAGCGAAGCCTGGCTCGGGCCGAGCTATCAGATGACGGCGCAGGTCAACCGCGTCAATCCGGGCGGCGCGGCACAATCGGCGCATCGCGACTATCACCTCGGCTTCCAGTCTTCCAAGGTCATCGAGCAGTTTCCCGCCCACGTCCACAAGCTCTCGCCGGTGCTGACGCTGCAGGGCGCTGTCGCCCATTGCGACATGCCGCTCGAAAGCGGACCGACACTCTTCCTGCCGCATAGCCAGACCTATGTGTCGGGCTACCTCGCGCTCAAGCGCCAGGAATTCAAGGATTACTTCGACAAGCACCATATCCAGCTGCCGCTGCAGAAAGGCGACCTGGTCTTCTTCAACCCGGCCCTTTTCCACGCCGCCGGCACCAACCGCTCCGCCGATATCAAGCGCGTTGCAAACCTCCTGCAGGTCTCCTCCGCCTTCGGCCGGGCCATGGAAACGGTCAACCGCGAGCGCATGAGCGCCAAGCTGTTCCCGGCGCTGAAGAAACTGAAGGGGCAGCTTTCGGAAACAGATATCGTCAACGCCGTCGCCTCCTGCGCCGAGGGCTATTCCTTCCCGACCAACCTCGACCGCGACCCGCCGGTCGGTGGCCTGGCGCCGAAGACGCAGGCGCAGCTGATGCATGAGGCGCTGAAGGAAGGCTGGAGCGATGAAGCCTTTGCCAAGGCGCTTGCGGATCAGGCGGAAAAGAAGCTGACGTAAGAGCAGGAGCCCCCTCATCCGCCCTTGGGCACCTTCTCCCCGCTGGGGAGAAGGGGACACGAGACGGCGCGGCAAATCCCTTCTCCTCTCGGGGAGAAGGTGGCGGCAGCCGGATGAGGGGGCCATACGCACGAACCAACCCGCCTCTCGCACCCGCGAGGGGCTATTTGCACATCAATCAACGGAGGAACCACATGAGCACCGACTTGAGCCGCCTCGACGGCAAGATCGCTATCGTCACCGGCGGCACCCAGGGCCTCGGCGCCACCATCGCCCGGCTGTTTGCCGAGCGCGGCGCCAAGGGCATCGTCATCTGCGGCCGCAATGAAGCGAAGGGCAAGGCCAAGGCGGAGGAACTCTCGGCCGAAACCGGCGCCAAGGTCGTCTATGTCAAGGCCGATCTCGGCAAGGTCGAGGACGCGCAGAATGTCGTGCGCACCTGCGACCAGACCTTCGGCCGCGTCGATGCGCTGGTCAACGCCGCTGCGATCACCGACCGCGGCACCATCCTCGACACGAGCCCGGAGCTCTTCGACCAGATGTTCGCCGTCAACGTCAAGGCACCGTTCTTCCTGATCCAGGAGGCAGTCAAGGTGATGCGCCGTGAGAAGATCGAAGGCACGATCGTCAATATCGGCTCGATGTCGGCGAAAGCCGGTCAGCCCTTCATTGCCGCCTACTGCGCCTCCAAGGGCGCGCTGGAAACGCTGACCAAAAACACCGCCTATGCGCTGCTGCGCAACCGCATCCGCGTCAACGGCCTGAACATCGGCTGGATGTCGTCGGAGGGCGAGGACCGGATCCAGCGAGAATACCATGGCGCCGCCGAGGACTGGCTGGCAAAGGCAGCCGCAAGCCAGCCCTTTGGCCGACTCGTCGATCCCGAGGAAGTGGCACGCGCCTGCGCTTATCTCTCGTCTGGGGAATCCGGCCTCATGACTGGCTCAGTTATCTGCTTCGACCAATCGATCTGGGGTGCCTATGACGGCTCCCCGCATCCGGTCGCCGCTCTCTAAGTGACTGCCGGAGCCCGGTAATTTTCAGCGCCGGGCTCTGGCACGCCTCGCCGTTTATCGCTACGAAAGACGCATCCATTGCTTTGGGAGGAGCATATCCGTGTCCGAAAACCCGCTCTACGACATCCGTGACGAACGCTTCCATGGGCTGATCGCCGGCAGTGCCCGGCTGGAGGAGCTCTATAGCGGCTGCCGCTGGGCGGAGGGTCCCGTCTGGTTCTCCGATTGGAACTGCCTGCTTTGGAGCGACATTCCGAACGAACGGATGATGCGCTGGGTTCCTGATGGCACGGTCTCCGTCTTCCGTTCGCCTTCGAACTACGTGAACGGCAACACCCGCGACCACCAGGGACGGCTGGTCTCCTGCGAGCATGGCGGACGGCGGGTGACGCGCACCGAGCCGGATGGCCGCATTACGGTCCTCGCCGACAGCTACGAAGGCAAGCGGCTGAACTCTCCCAACGACGTCGTCGTCAAATCCGATGGCTCGATCTGGTTCACCGATCCGAGTTACGGCATCATGTCGGACTATGAAGGCCACAAGGCCGAACCCGAGCAGCAAACCCGCAACGTCTATCGCATCGATCCGCAAAGCGGCAAAATCGATGCCGTCGTCACCGACTTCATCCAGCCGAACGGCCTTGCCTTCTCGCCCGATGAAAAACAGCTCTATATCGCCGATTCAGGTTCATCGAACCATGACGTACCCCGCCACATCCGCGTCTTCGACGTTATCGATGGCAAGACGCTGGCAAACAGCCGCTACTTCTGCTCGATCGACAAGGGCGTGCCCGACGGTTTCCGGTTCGACGTTTCTGGCAATCTCTGGAGCAGTGCCGCCGACGGCGTCCACTGCTTTGCGCCCGATGGCACTCTCCTCGGCAAGATCCTGGTGCCGCAGACGGTCTCGAACATCTGCTTCGGCGGCATCAAGAAGAACCGCCTGTTCATCACCGCGACCCAGTCGCTCTATTCGATCTACACGACCGTCAACGGTGCACAGTACCCGTAACTGATCACGAGGCGCGGCGGGCGGATTGGCGGAGCCCCCGCTGAAACACCTGCTTCATCTCGGCAAACCCGTCAAAGCCAAGATGCTGGGCGAAGCGGACGACGCTTGTCTGCGAGACATTGCAGCGCTCGGCGATCTTCTGGCTGCTTTCGAAAGCGAAAACGTCGGGCCGCTCGGCAGCCAGCCGGGCAAGCGCTGCCAGCCGCTCCGGCACGTTTCGATAGACGGCAGCCCAGAACGTCTTGCTGATGAGAAACTCGTGAACGTCGCTTTCGGCCTTCAGCGATATCAGCTGCATCGTCTCTCTCCTTGAAGGAACCGCCCGCGAAGGCCGGAGCGGAACCGCCCCAGCCCCCACGGGAGGAAGCTCAGACTTTTCCGTCGGGGCGGCCGTGAAGCGCCTCGGCGCGATGCCAGTTTTCCAGGGTCCGGCCATCCCTGTGCTTCTGCTGCGCCCAGCGAATACCGTTCGAAATGACTTGGTGGATGATCTTGTCGTGATAGATGGGATAGGTCTCATGGCCTGGGCTGAAGAAGAAGATGCGCCCGCGCCCGCGCTGCCAGGTGCAGCCGCTGCGGAAGACTTCGCCGCCCGAGTACCAGGAGATGAAGACCAGCTCGTCCGGCTGCGGGATATCGAAGGGCTCGCCGTACATTTCCGAGGCGTTGACCTCGAAATAGGGCGGCAGACCCTCTGCGATCGGATGCGAGGGATTGATGACCCAGACGCGCTCCAGATCACCGGCCGGCGACTCACGCCAGGAGAGGTTGGCATTGGTGCCCATCAGGCGGCGAAACAGCTTCGAGTGATGGCCGGAATGCAGGATGACGAGGCCCATGCCTTTCAGTACCCGCTGCTGGATGCGGTCGATCAACCCGTCGCTGACCTCTTCATGCGCCATGTGGCCCCACCAGAGCAGCACGTCGGTATCCTCAAGCAGGGAATCCGGCAAACCTTCGTCGGGGTCATCGAGCGTGCCGCGGCGGATCTCGAAGTCGGCATGCTTGATGCCGGCCGCAATCGCGCCATCGATGCGGTCGGGATAGATATCCTGCACTTCCTTGTGCACCTGCTCGTGGCGGCCTTCGTTCCAGATCGTAACCTTGATCGTCATGATATCCTCGAATGTTATGATGCTTGAGCCGGACGGATGACCCGTCCCGACGCGTCGAAGAGATGGCAGGCCGCAGGATCGGCCGAGAGCGAAACGCGGTCACCGGGCCGGACCGCAACATCGCCATCCGAGCGGATGACGATCGGATCCTTGGTGGTGCCGACGGTGATGTAGGTCTCGACGCCGAGGCGTTCGACGATCCCCACCTCGGCATTGAAGTTGCCCTGCCCATCGGCCGCGATTTTCAGATGCTCGGGCCGCACGCCAAGGCGCACCTCGCCCTGGGGAATATCGGCCGCACCGGACATGTCCATCGCCAGGCCGATCGCGCTTTCGAGACGCAGATTTCCGCCCTGCCGTGTCGCGGTCATCGGTATGACGTTCATCTTCGGCGAGCCGATGAAAGTGGCGACGAATTCGTTCTCAGGCTTGTGGTACAGATCCATCGGCGCGCCCTGCTGGGCCACCGTTCCCTTGTTCAGCACGACGATCCGGTCGGCCATCGTCATCGCCTCCACCTGATCGTGGGTGACGTAGACGACAGTCGCCTTCAGCTCCCGGTGCAGGCGCTGCAGCTCGGCACGCATCTGTACGCGTAGTGCGGAATCGAGGTTCGACAGCGGCTCATCGAACAGGATCAGCGACGGCTTCTTGATGATCGCCCGGCCGATAGCGACACGCTGGCGCTGACCACCGGAAAGGGCGGCCGGGCGGCGGTTGAGGTAATCGGTCAGTTGCAGGATTTCGGCGACGCCTTCAACCTGCTTGCGGATCTCCGCCTCCGGCACCTTCTTCAGGCTGAGCGAAAAGCCGATATTCTCGGCGACCGTCATATGCGGATAGAGTGCATAGGACTGGAACACCATGGCGATGCCGCGCTTGTCTGGCGGCACGTCGTTGATGCGCTGGCCGTTGAGGATGAGATCACCGTCATCGATGCCCTCCAGACCGGCGATCATCCGCAGCAAGGTCGACTTGCCGCAGCCGGACGGGCCGACAAAGACGGCGAATTCGCCATCGTTGACGGTGATGTCGACGCCCTTGATGACTTCGAGCGAACCGTAGAATTTGCGGACGTTCTTCAGATTGATCATTCGGTTTCTCTTTCTTGTCTCAGCCCTTCACACCGCCAGAGAATGTCTGGACGAGGAAGCGCCGCGCGAAGCCGAAGGCAATGACGGCAGGCAGGAGGTAGATGAAGGCAAGGGCGGCGAGCAGGCCGTAATCGATCTCGTTGATGCGCAGGAAGGCGCGGAAGAGACCGAGCGGCAGCGTCTGCAGCTCCGGCGACGACAGGAAGATCAGCGGCAGCAGGAAATCGCCCCAGGCCGACATGAAGGTGAAGAGGCCGGCTGCGGCAAGACCAGGCAGCGCCAGCGGAATCAGCACCCGGCGGATGCGCTGCACCATCGTGGCGCCGTCCATGACGGCAGCCTCTTCATAATCCCGCGGCAGACCGTCGAAGAAGGTCTTCATGATCCAGAGCGCCAACGGCAGCTGCATGGTGGCGAGCACCAGCATGATACCGAGATAGCCGTCGATGAAGCCCGTCCAGCGCATAATGTCACGCGCATAGCTGCCGAAGATCGGCCGGAGAATCGCGCCTTCGGCATTGTTGAGCGTCAGCAGGAACTTGTAGAGGGGCACCACCAGCGCCGTTGGCGGCAGCACGCGGATCAGCAGGATCGTATAGAGGAACGGCAGTTTCCACCAGGCGCGGGTCCGCGACAGCGCATAGCCGCCAAGCCCTGCCAGCACCATGACGATAAGGGTCGCGCCGCCAACGATGAACAGCGAGTTGAACAGCCACCGGCCGCCATCTTCCTTGATGAAGACGCGGGCATAATTCCCAAGGCTCCACTGCTCCGGCCAGCGCAGGAAGAGCTGGGCATTGCCATCGAGGGAGGCAAGCAGCACCCAGAAGAACGGCACGGCGCAAAAGATCGAGATCACCGACAGCGTGGCATAGGCCATCAGGTCGGAGCGCGTCTTGTTGGCGCTTTCGCTCGGAGAGATCACCGCCATATCAGATCTCCACCTTCATGGCGCGGACATAGCCGATGCCAAGGATCAGCGAGATGATCAACGCGACGACCGCGACAGCAGCGCCGTAACCCAGCTGGAACGCCGTGAAGGACTGGTTGTAGATATAGATGCTGACGAGTTCGGTCGCCCCACCGGGGCCGCCGCGCGTCAGGGCATAGACGAGACCGAACACGGCGATCGTCGAGACGGCGGAGATCAGCATGTAGAGCAGGATCGTCGGCATCATCAGCGGCAGCGTGATGCGGCGGAACATCTGCGATGGGGTAGCACCATCCATGCGGGCGGCCTCGTAGATTTCGGTGGGAATGGTGCTAAGCCCGGCGGTCAGCAGGATCATCGCCGTTGCGATACCGCGCCAGGTGTTGACGATGATGATCATCGCCAGCGGAAAGGTGTTCAGCCAGTCAGCCGGCGCAATGCCGAAGAAGCTGACGATGCGCGACAGCGTCGCATGCTCGCCGCCCGCCAGCATCGAGATCCACATGAAGCCGGCGACGACCTCAGGGGCGGCATTCGGCAAGAGGATGATCGACGAGAAGATCTGCCGGAACCGGATTTCGCGGCGGAGCGCCATGGCGGATACGAGACCGAGCACGAACTGGCCGATGACGGCCGAGCCGACCACGAAGAAGAAGGTGACGAGCAAAGAGTTCCAGAACTTCGCATCATTGAACAGCCGCGCGTAGTTGCGCAGCCCGACGAAGCGGGGCCGCAGCGCAGCCGCACCGGTCAGCGCCTCGTTGGTGAAGCTCAGATAAACCGAGTACAGTGCCGGGTAGATGACGAAGGCAAGCAGCAGAACCAGCGACGGCAGCAGGATGATGAGAAGCTGGCGCTCGGCGCGGCGTTCATGAGAGTTTCTGATCATCGAAGCTCACAACCTTATCGAATGAAGCGGAAGACGCGGCAGACTTGCCGCGCCTCCCAATCTTGGGCGGGAGAAAGTACCCAAGCTTATTTCACGGCATCGTCGCCGAGCGTTTCCTTGACGTAGTCGACCAGGATCTTCTGGGCGCCGGCTGCATCGGTTTCCTTGCGCAGCAGCGCTTCGGTGGCGCGGGCAACACCTTCCGAAACGGTGCCGAAGCCGGAAGCCTGCTTCAGGAACACGCCGTTTCCGGCAGCCGCATGGATCGGCACCAGTTCCGTCAGCTTCTGGAAGTCGGCATTCGAAGCCGCATCCTTGCTGGCCGGAATATTGCCGATGCGGGCCGCATAGGAGACCTGCGTTTCGACGGAGCCGATTTCCATCAGCGCCTTGATGGCGAGTTCGGCATTGGCCGACTTGGCATTGACGGCCCACGGAGCCGCCAGGTTGGCGAGCACGTACTGGCCGCCGTTCTGGCCGGGAACCGTCCAGGTGCCGACGATCTTGGTCACGTCAGGGATCGGGTTCTTACTCTCGCGGCCCCAGTCGAAAATGTAGCACCAGGAGCCGCATGTGGTGGCGGCGAGCTTGCCCTGCGGGAACATTTCATACTTCGGCACGACCCACGGCTCAGGGCCGAGCAGCGGCTGAACCGGCATCAGATCGTTGTCGATCAGCTGCTTGTAGACATCGAAGACATCCTTGACGCCTTCGCCGTTGAGATCGAACTTGCCATCCGCATCGACGATCTGCGGCGTCTTCGAGCCGACGATCAGATGCTGGAAGCCCTCGTCGAACGCGCCGCCGCCCCAGGCCACACCGGCCGGGAAGAGTAGGCCATAGGCGCCGGTCTTCGTCTTGATCTCGGCTGCACGGTCGAGCAAGTCTTTCCAGCTCTTTGGCTGTTCGGTCGAAATACCGGCCTTATCGAGCACATCCTTGCGATAGTAGATTTCCTGGATACCCAGCATGAAGGGCATCACATAGGTCTCGCCATCGGGGCTGACGGCCAGCTGCTTGGCCACATCGTAGAGGCCGTTATAGCCTTCCCAGGCCTTGAATTCCTTGGTGACAGGAGCGAGGTAACCGGCTTCCACCATATCGGCGACGGCAGATGCAGTCGGGATGGAGAACAGGTCGGGCGCATTGCCTGCGCCGAGCTCGGTCAGCAGCTTCGTCAGATAGTCCCTGTCCGGCGCCGGGTATTCGACAACCTCGACCGTGACACCGTATTTCTTCTCGATGCGCTCGACCGTCGACTTCATGGCGTCGATACCCGACTGGCCATGGTTCGCAATCCGGATCGTTTCAGCATGAGCCAGCGTCGATACTGCGCTGAGCAATATGGCGCAAAGGCCACCGATAACCGTCTTCTTCAACGGAAGTCCTCCCTCTTGTTCACAATGGCGCCCTCCAGCACCCGTCGAAAATGTACACGCATTCCCATGCCTGACAAGATGATTTTGCAATCGTTCCCAATGCAAAATTTAAGTTGTTGTTTTTATGTTATTATTTATAGCTTGCAACAAATACATCGTTTGTGTAATCGTTTGCACAATCGCATTCGGGAGGATTTTGCATGATACAGAAACTGCGCCTCGGCGTGATTGGCGCCGGGCTGAAGGCGGCCGAATATGCCCATAGCTGGGCCAAGATGCCGGAAATCGAATTTGCCGCGCTTGCCGATACCATCCCGGGTTCGCGTCAGCGGCTGATCGACGTCTGCAAGGAAGCCGGCGCACCCGAACCGGAAGCCTTTGAAGACTATCGCGACATGCTGGCGAAGCGCCACGATACGCTGGATATCATCTACATCTCCACCCCGCATGCATTCCATGGCGAACAGGCCGTCGCCGTCGCCGAGGCTGGGCTCGACCTCTTCCTGGAAAAGCCGATGGTCACCACCGTCCCCGAAGCTGAACGGCTGATCGCGGCGCAGAAGAAGACCGGCGTCACCATCGTCACCGCCTTCCAAGGCGGCCTCTCGCCGCTGGTGCTCGACACCCGCAAGCGTGCGCTATCGGGCGAGTTCGGCGACCTGATCGCTATATCGGGCATGATCTGGGAAAGCTGGGCCGCCAATTACGAAGGCCACTGGAAGCAGCGGCCGGAAATATCCGGCGGCGGCTTCATGTTCGACACCGGCGCTCACATGATGAACACCGTCTGCCTGCTTGCCAATTCGGACTTCGAGAGCGTTTCCGCCTACATGCACAATCACAGCCGCAAGGTGGATATCGCCACAGCCGTTTCCGCACGGCTGAAGAACGGCGCGCTGGCGACACTGACGGCAGCCGGCGAAGGCCCTCCCGGCTGCGCCTCCTACATCACCTTCTTCTATTCCAAGGCGATCGTGCGCATCGACGCCTGGGGCGGCTGGCGCGAGATCAGCTTCGGCCGGACCAGCGAGCCACGCGAAGAAGCCGAGATTCTCGGCAATCCCATGAAGAACTTCCTCGCCATCCGCGCCGGAAGCATGGAAAACTCCGGCTCCGTTGAAATGGGCTTGCGATTCGCTAGGCTCTGGGACGCAATCAAGGAATCGGCGGCGGCGGAGGGAGTGCCCGCCAGGATCGCCGTCTAAGCAATTCCGGAAGCAAAACTGCGCAGCGGTTTTGCTTCCGGAATTGCGTAACAACAAAGGTAGACCCGCTCCGCGATACGGAGAAGAGCGGAATGGGTCTAGACGGGGTGGAAGCAGCATGAGCAGGAAACGCATCACATCCAAGGAGCTGGCGAAGCTCGCCGGTGTGTCCTCGGCGACGATCTCGCGCGCCTTCTCACCCGATTCCCGCATCGGCAGCGCCACGCGTGACCGTATCCTCGCTGTCGCCCGCGAGCACGGCTACCAGCCGAACGCCATCGCCCGCTCGCTGAACAATCAGCGCTCCCGTCTGGTTGCCCTGGTGGTCAACGCGATCGGCAATCCTTGCGAGGCGGAAGAGCAGCAGCTGCTCGTTCATCGCCTTCAGGCACGCCAGCTTCTGCCAATCATTCTCTGCTGCGCCGATCATTCCGACCGGCTGCAGCTGATGCGGCTGGCCTCGACCTATCAGGTCGATCACGTCGTCGTTTTCTCCGACATGGTGTCAATGCAGGATGCCGTCGACATCTTCCATACGACGAAACCGATCATCGTCTCCTTCGAGCCGTTGGAGAACGAGAATGTCTCCAGCATCCGCATCGATGGCGCCGTCGGCGCTGCCGAGATCATCGACAAGATCGTCAAGGATGGAAAAAAACGCTTCGCCTATCTTTCCGGAACGAAGTCCAGCTGGATCGACAAGCTGCGCCGCAAATGGTTTGCCGACGGTCTTGCCAAGCATGGCTTGGCTTTCGAGGCAGAGGCCTTCGGCGACTATTCCTACGATTCCGGCTTCAAAGAAGCCGTCATGCTGCTGCACCGCTCGAAGGTGGATGCGATCATCTGCGGCAACGACGTGATGGCGATCGGCGCGCGCGACGCGGCCCGGCGCGTCCTCGGCAAGCAGACGCCCGGCGATATCGCCATCGTCGGCCAGGACGGCATCGCCATGGCCACCTGGGACTGCAACGACCTGACAACGTTGAGCCTTGACCATGCCGCTTTCATGGATGCCGTGGTCGAGGTGATCGAACGCCACGAGCAGGATATCGAAGGCCCGCACAACATCACGCTTGCCTGCACGCCCCGCTGGGGCTCCACCGCGTAAGGCAGCGCTTTTCATTGCATCGAGGAGGAATTTCCATGACCATGATTTCACGCGCGCGCGCCTCGCGCCGCATCATTGCCCGCGCCTGCAGCAAGGAAGCCTGATATGCGTTCCGTCGTCTCCTTAAATGAATCCTGGAGCTTCCACGAGGGCTTCGGCCAGCGCCTGCTCGACGCCTTCGACGGCAGCACGACCGTCAGCCTGCCGCATACGGCCGTCGAACTGCCGTTCAATTATTTCGACGAGAAGAGCTATCAGCGGCCATTCACCTATCAGAAGCTGCTGCGCTGGATGCCCGAATTCGAGGGCCGCGAAGTCTCTATCGTCTTCGACGGCGCCATGGCCGACAGCGTCGTCTACCTGAACGGCGAAGAGATCATTGCGCACAAGGACGGCTACACGCCCTTCGAAGCCCGCCTGACAGGCAAGCTTATCAAGGGCGACAACCTGATCACAGTCAAGATCGACGGCAGCGAGAACCCTGCCATCCCGCCGTTCGGTGGCCGCATCGACTACCTGACCTATGCCGGCATCTACCGCGAGGTCTGGCTGAAGGTCACCGGCGCCGTCTCGCTCAGCAACATCAAGATCGAGACGCAGAACGTCCTTGCCGAAACGAAGTCGGCGACCGTTCATTGCAAGCTCTCCAATCCGCAGGACGCGACGTTCCTCGGCACGATATCCGGCACGATCCGCGATGCCTCGGGCATCGTCATCGCCACGGCAACGGCTGAGACCACCGGCGAGGACGTGACGCTCGGCTTCAGCGATCTGACCGGCATCGCCCTCTGGGATATCGCCAATCCGGCTCTCTACGAGCTCACAGTCGACCTCAAGACCAGCCATGGGTCGGATCGCCTCACCTCGAATTTCGGCTTCCGCACCGCCGAGTTCACGCCCGAAGGTTTCCTTCTGAACGGCAAGCCGCTGAAGCTGCGCGGCCTCAACCGCCACCAGGCCTATCCCTATGTCGGCTATGCCGCCGGGCGCTCGGCGCAGGAACTCGACGCCACCATCATGAAGACGGTGCTGAAGTGCAATATCGTCCGCACCTCACACTATCCGCAGTCCAAATGGTTCCTCGACCAGTGCGACCGCCTCGGCCTGCTGGTTTTCGAAGAAATCCCCGGCTGGCAGCATATCGGCGATCTCGAGTGGCAGAAGGAGTCGATCGAGAACGTCCGTCGCATGATCGAGCGCGACTGGAACCACCCCTCGATCATCATCTGGGGCGTGCGCATCAACGAGTCGCTCGACAGCCACGACTTCTACGCCGAGACCAACCGTCTCGCCCGCGAACTCGACCCGACCCGCCAGACCGGCGGTGTCCGGTACCTGACGGAAAGTGAGTTGCTGGAAGACGTCTACACGATGAACGACTTCATCCTCGGCAACGAGGAACTGCCGGGCGCCAATCGCCCGCGCACCGCGCTGCGCCCGCAGCAGGAAAATACCGGCCTTGCGCACAAGGTGCCCTACCTGATCACCGAGTATAACGGCCACATGCATCCGACCAAGATGCACGATCCGGAACAGCGCCAGGCCGAACACGTCCGCCGCCATCTGGAAGTGCTGAACGCCGCCTATGGCGATCCTGACATCTCAGGCGCGATCGGCTGGTGCATGTTCGACTACAACACCCACAAGGATTTCGGCTCCGGCGACCGCATCTGCTACCACGGCGTCATGGACATGTTCCGCGAACCGAAATTCGCGGCCTACGTCTACGCCAGCCAATGCGAGCCTTCAGATGAAGTCATCATGAAGCCGGTGACCTTCTGGGCGCGTGGCGAGCGCAGCATCGGCGGCGTGCTGCCGCTGATCATCCTCACCAATTGCGACGAAGTCGAATTGAAATACGGAACGCTGACCAAGCGGATCGGCCCCGACCGCGAGAACTATCCGCATCTGCCGCACCCCCCTGTCGTTCTCGACCACCGGCACTTCACCGCTGATGAGCTCGGCACCTGGGGTCTGGAATGGATTGACGGCGAGTTCACCGGCTTCATCGATGGCGAGCCGGTCGCGCATCTGACGCTGGCGGCGGATCCGCTGCCTGCAAGGCTGCAGCTCGCACCTGACGCGATCGCCTTGAAGGCCCGGGAGCGCGACAGCACCCGCGTCATCATTCGCGCACTCGACCAGCGCGATCAGCGCCTGCCCTTCATGGATGACAGCGTCACGCTGCGCGTCGAAGGACCGGCGAAGATCGTCGGCCCGAACAACGTACCGCTGCAGGGCGGCACGGCTGGCTTCTGGCTGGAAGCAACGGGACTGACAGGCACGATCACCGTGGAAGCGACCTCAAACCGCTTCCCGCCCGTCAGTTTCACTGTAACCGCACAGTGACGGATCAGGCGATCCGCAGCTGGCTCTGCGGATCGAAGAACACCGCCTTGTCGAGATTGAAGGCAAGGCGGGTGTTCGTGCCTGCCTCGATGCCAGCATCGGCGCCGAGGCGCGCGACGACGGATTTGCCGCCGAGCTTGGTGACGGCGAACGTATCCGCGCCCGCGGGCTCGACAACTTCGATCATGCAATCACCGTGCGACACCGATTTCGCCTTGCGGTCGACACCATCGAGATCGGTCAGCGCTTCCGGGCGAATGCCGAAGATCACAGGCTTGCCATTGTAGCTCGTCAGGCTGTTGTTGCCCGAGGGCACCGGCAGCTTCAGCGGCTCGGCATTCGGACGGTCGAGCGAGACCTGCAGACCGCCAGCGCCGTTCTCAACGGTCGCGTTCAGCAGGTTCATTGCCGGCGACCCCATGAAATCGGCGACGAAAACGTTGGCCGGGCTGTTGTAGATTTCGGCAGGCGTGCCGAACTGCTGCAGGACGCCATCGCGCAGGACGGCAATCTTGGTTGCCAGCGTCATGGCCTCGATCTGGTCGTGCGTCACGTAAACGATCGTCGTGCCCATGCGCTGGTGCAGACGCTTGATTTCGGTGCGCATGTCGACGCGCAGCTTGGCATCCAGGTTGGACAGCGGCTCGTCGAACAGGAAGACCTGCGGGTTGCGCACCAGGGCACGGCCCATGGCAACGCGCTGGCGCTGGCCGCCGGAAAGCTGGCTGGGCTTGCGATCCAGCAGATGGCCGATCTGCAGCATCTCGGAGACCTGCTTGATCGCCTTTTCGCGCTCCTCCTTCGGAACGCCGCGGATCTCCATGCCGAAGGCGATGTTTCCCGCCACCGTCATGTTCGGGTAGAGCGCGTAGCTCTGGAACACCATGGCGATATCGCGTTTCGACGGATGCAGATCGTTGATCGCCCGGCCGTTGACGCGGATTTCGCCTTCGGTGATCGTCTCAAGACCGGCAATGGTGTTGAGCAGCGTGGACTTGCCGCAGCCGGACGGGCCGACGAGCACGAGGAAGCCGCCCTCTTCGAGCTCGAGATCGATCCCCTTGAGGATATCGACGGCGCCGAAGCGCTTCTTGAGACCGGAAATTTCAAGGAAAGCCATGGATTATCCTTTGACGGCGCCCGCCATGAGACCGCGCACGAAATAGCGGCCGGCGAGAATGTAAACGAAGAGCGTCGGCACGGCGGCGATCATCGCCGCGGCCATGTTGACATTGTATTCGACCACGCCGGTCGAGGTGTTGACGACGTTGTTCAACGCCACCGTCATCGGCATGGACTCGCCCGTGCCTGCGTAAGCCGAGGCAAACAGGAAGTCGTTCCAGATGTTGGTGAACTGGTAGATGACGGTCACCACGATGATCGGCAGCGAGTTCGGCAGCATGATGCGCCGGAAGATCTGGAAGAAGCTGGCGCCATCGACCTGTGCAGCGCGCACCAGTTCGGTCGGGAATGCCTCATAGAAATTCCGGAAGAACAGCGTCGTGAAGCCGAGACCGTAGACGACATGCACGAAAACCAGATTGACCGTGGGGTTGCCGAAACCGAAGTTCATGCCCGTCGCGTTCTGCAGCGTCATGCCGAAACGGCCGAACATACCGAGGATCGTCGCCATCGGCAGCAGCACCGACTGGAACGGGATGAAGCAGGCAAATAGCATCAGGCCGAAAACCAGCGTATGACCCGGGAAGCGCCACTTCGTCAGCACGTAGCCGTTCAGCGCACCGAGCACCGTGGAGATCGCCACTGCGGGCACGACCATCTTGATCGAGTTCCAGAAGTAACCCTTGATCCCGGCGCAGGTCAGGCCGACGCAGGTCTCGCCCCAGGCCTTGAACCAGGGATCGAGCGTCGGCGATTGCGGCAGCGACAGCATGTTGCCGTTCTGGATCTCGTCCATCGTCTTGAACGAGGTGACGAGCATCACGAAAAGCGGCATCAGATAGAGGACCGCGAAGATGATCAGCAGACCATAGATCACCGTGCGGCCGATCCAGCGATTGTTGTTGCCATTGGAAACGGCGGGAGAGACGACGCTGCTCATCGGGATTTCTCCCTCAGTTCGGAATAGAGATAGGGAACGATGATCGCCGAGATCGTCATCAGCATGATGATCGCGCTGGCCGAGCCGACCGCCATCTCGTTCCGCTTGAAGGTGTACTCATACATGAAGTTCGACGGCAGCCAGGCCGAACCGCCGGGACCGCCCGACGTCAGCGCGACCACCAGGTCGTAGGACTTGATCGCCATGTGGGCGAGCACGATAAAGGCAGACAGGAACACCGGGCGCAGCATCGGAATGATGATGCGGCGGTAGAGCTGCAACGTTGAAGCGCCGTCGATCTGCGCCGCCTTGATGATCTCGCCATCGATCCCGCGCAGACCCGCCAGGAACATCGCCATGACGAAACCGGACGCCTGCCAGACACCGGCGATGACGACGGTATAGATCACGAAATCCTTGTTCTTGATCCAGTCGAAATGGAAGCTTGTCCAGCCGAACTGGTGCAGCGTCTGCTCCAGGCCGAGGCCCGGATCGAGGAACCACTTCCAGGCGACGCCGGTGACGATGAAGGACAGCGCCATCGGATAGAGGAAAATCGGGCGCAGCACGCCCTCGCCGCGGATCTTCTGGTCAAGCAGGATCGCCAGCAGCAGGCCGAGCCCCAGGCAGATGCCGATATAGAGGAACCCGAAAATCCCCATATTGGTGATCGACGTGTACCAGGACGACGGCGGATCGCTCTCGAACGTCCAGCGCCACAGGCGCTGATAGGCGCGCGGCCCCGTCAGGTCGTAAGACGGAAAGGTCTTGGAATTGGTGAAGGAAAGATACGCCGTCCAGACGATGAAGCCATAGACGAAAACGATCGTGATAAGGAAGCTCGGCGCCAGCACGATCTTCGGCAGGGCATCCTGCAACCGGCCGCGAATGGACGCGCGGGTCGAAGGACTGGAGGTCAGGACCGGATCGGTGGTCGCAACAGTGCTCATGAAATCAATCTCCTCCCTGCAGCATATCCGCAGGGCGCAAAGGCCTCCCCGCACTGCGCGGGGAGGCCGGATGTCGAACAGGTATTAGCGAGCGTCGTCGATCGCCTGGACGAGCTGGGTCACAGCTTCGTCGGAGGTCTTGATCTGGCCGTGAACGAACTTGGAAACGACGTCCTTATAGGCGTTGGCGATTGCCGGAGGCGCGCCGTAACCCTGAGCGAGCGAACCGAACAGCGTACCGCCATCGTTTGCCTTCTTCAGGTCGGCGATGCCCTTCTTGCCGCAAGCGTCGAAAGCCGTATCCGGAACGTCGGTACGGGCCGGAACCGAACCCTTGACGACGTTGAACGCAGACTGGAAGCTCTTCGACAGTGTTGCCGTTGCGAGCGCCACCTGAGCGGCCTTGCGGTCTTCAGGAACGTTGAACATGCCGAACATGTCGGAGTTGTAGATCACGCTGCCATCGGTGCCCGGGAAGCGGTAGCACAGGAAGTCCTTATCCGGGGTCTTCTTGGCGGCAACGAATTCGCCCTTCGCCCAGTCGCCCATGACCTGAACCAGAGCATCACCCTTGATGACCATGGCGGTTGCCAGGTTCCAGTCGCGGCCCGAGAAGTTCGGGTCGACATACTTGATGATCTTGGCGAGGTTGTCGAAGGACTTCTTCATCGTGTCGGACTTCAGAGAGTCTTCGTCGAGATCGTTGAAGGCCTTCTTGTAGAATTCAGGACCGCCGGTCGACAGGACGATCGAGTCGAACATCGTGGCTTCCTGCCAGTTCTGACCGCCGAGGGCGAGCGGAACGACGCCAGCTGCCTTCGCCTTGTCGAGAAGCGCGATCAGGTCGTCGAAGGTCTTCGGCTCGGTGCCGCCGATCTTGTCCATGACGGCCTTGTTGATCCAAAGCCAGTTGACCGAGTGAACGTTGACAGGAGCAGCGACCCACTTGCCGTCATAGACGGAGAACTTCTGCAGAGCCGCCGGAACCGACTTGTCCCAGCCTTCCTTCTTGGCGGTCTCGGTCAGGTCGCCCATGACGCCGGCCTGAGCGTAGTCGAGAACGGTGTAGCCGAGCATCTGCGATGCGGTCGGGTAGGTGCCGGCAGCAACCATTGCCTTCAGCGCGGTCATTGCAGCATCGCCACCACCACCAGCAACCGGTACATCCTTCCAGGCGTAACCTTCCTTGGAAAGGTCTCCCTTCAAGACGTTGAGAGCCGCAGCTTCACCGCCCGAGGTCCACCAGTGCAGCATCTGCACTTCCTTGACGTCGGCCGCATGGGCGCCGAACGCAGCCATCATCACGGCAGCAGCAGCCACCGAGCCCAAAAACTTGCGCATAGTCTTCCTCCCGTTTGCAAGTCGGCAGCGAAAGCCTTTTCCGCCACCCTGATGCTTCCCACTCGCCGAGTGAGCAAACATGCCGCCGCCTCCCGGCTGCGGTTGACAATTTAAAACGATATAAATTACGCGGCGTCAAGTCTTTCTCGACTTCCGAGAAAAAAGATTATTAATGACTCAAGCTACTGAAATTTCTATACAATACGTATTGTAGCGCTGAAATCGCAAAAATTTAAAACGTTTTCATAACTTTATTGCTTGCAATGCATCTGCCCGTTATGTTGATTGCCGCAGCCCAGGAAGGCCAAGTTGACCGATCCGATGAAGCCGCCCCGCGGCGAAAACCAAGACAATCTTCTGAGACGTGGCAAGCCGACGCTGCGCACGATCGCCAACCTGACCGGTTTGGCTGTGACGACGGTGTCGCGCGCCCTCAGCGACGCACCGCAAATCTCGCTGGAAACCCGCGAGCGGGTGCACAAGATCGCCCGCGAAATTGGCTATCTCCCGGATCGCGCAGCACAGCGCCTGAAGACCGGCCGCACCAATGTCATCAGCATACTGCTCGACTCGCACCAGGAAGTCGTCGGCTTCGGCACCTCGATCATGTACGGCATTGCCAAGGCTCTGAAAGAGACCTCTTACCATCTGGTGGTGGCGCCGAACTTCCTCTCGACCACCGAGCTCGAGGCGGCCGAATACATCGTCCGCAACAGCTTCGCCGATGGCGTCATCTTCACCCGCACCGAACCCTTCGATGCCCGCGTCCGTATGCTGATCGAAACCGGCTTTCCGTTCGTCAGCCACGGCCGCACCGAATTTTCGACACAGCATCCCTATGTCGATTACGACAATTATGCCTTTGCCTATGAGGCGACGCGCCGCCTGATCACCAAGGGCCGCAAGAAGGTGACGCTCCTGCTGCCACCACGGCGGCTGACATTCTACCAGCACCTGCTGCACGGCTTCATGACCGCCGTGCGCGAGGCGGGCGCCAGCTATGAGATTTCCGAGGAAATCACGCTCGATTCACCGGCAAGCGCAATCCGCGATTATGTCCGCACGCGCGCTGCCGCCCCCGATGCCCCGGATGGCTTCATCTGTCCTGGCGAGGTGTCGGCCCTTGCGACGATCACCGGCATGAGCGACGCCGGGCTTCAACTGGCCGAGGACTACGATATCGTCGCCAAGGAGCATTCGCGCCTGCTGACCCAGCTGCAGCCAAAGGTCGAGACGATTTACGAAGACCTCGTTGCCGCCGGAGAATTGCTCGGCCGGATGCTGATCGAGCGCATCAACGACCCGGAAGCAGCAGGCAACCGCCAGCTCATCCAGACGCCACAGATCGTGTTTCCGCCCTTGTAAGCGCTGCCGACGGCTCGATCTCCGCAAGCAGCGGCAGATGATCGGACGCGCGGCGTGCCAGCGGATCGGCGATCGCCGTCACCCGCCTGACACCAAGTCCTTCCGAGACGAAGACATGGTCGATCCGCAGCACCGGAAGTCGCGACGGATAGGTCGGCCGCGGCTTACCACCGGCCAGAAGCTGGGCGTCTCGAAACTGCCGGGCAAGCGTCCGGTATGCGGGCGATAGCGGAATGGCGTTGAGATCACCGCAGATGATCGACGGCGCAGCCTGAAATGCCGACGACCCGATCCAGTCGCTGCCGAGCAACGCCGCTACCTGCCGTGCCCTGTCCACGCCCCGCAGGCCAAGATGCGTGTTGAGAACGTTGAGCGTCAGGCCGTTGACATCGACCTGCACCCAGATCGCCCCGCGGGTCTCGCCGACCGAAGGCAACGGCCCTGCCCGCATCAGCCTGGTCGGTAGCGCCGTCAGGATGGCGTCACCATACTTCTCCTCCTCGACATGCAAAGCCGGATGGAAATGCGACTCCATCTTCAAAAGGCCCGCGATGAGATGCGCCTGATCGACGCCTCCCGTCCGCTTGCGGCCAACGTCCAGCTCCTGCAGCGCAATGATATCGGCGCCCGACTGGGCGATGACATCGGCAACCCTGTGCGGATCGATCCGCCGGTCGATACCGACGCAGCTATGCACGTTGTAGGTCAGGATCCTGATCGATCGGCCGCCCTGCAGAGGTGAAATACCAGAGAATGTGCTCATGCTGGGGGAACCCGCATTCCGCTTGTTTCGTTCCATAAACTGGAAACTGCAACGCAAGACGGAAAACTCATGCCGGGCAAACGCCTCATCATCAATGTCACCCTCATTCTCGGCCTGCTGCTGGCCGCCTATCTTCTCTACAAGGTCTTCAGCCGCTACTCGCTGGACGAGGTGATGCAGTCGATCGCGGCGATCCCAGTGTCCAGACTCGCCGCCGGGACGGGCTTTGCGGCACTCTCCTATCTCTGCCTTACCGGCTTCGACTGGATGGGCCTGCGCTATGCCGGCAAACCGCTGAGCTACCCGAAGGCGGCGATCGCCTCCTTTACCGGCCTTTCAATCGGCCACAATCTCGGCATCGCCGCCCTGAGCAGCGGCGCCGTCCGTTACCGCTACTACGCCCGCTGGGGACTAAACACCGAGGAAGTCGCCAAGGTGATCCTCTTCTGCGGCGTCACCGTCGGCATCGGCCTCTCGGCCCTCGCCGGTATCGCGCTTCTCGTCAATCCCGGCGATGCAGCCAATCTGTTGCACCTCAGTTCGTCCAGCTTGTTCTTTCTCGGCCTCGCGTGCTTGGGCATTCCCGCGGTCTACGTTCTTCTGGCTGCCACCGTTCGCGCGCCGCTCAAATTGTGGAAATGGCAGTTCCAGATGCCGGAGGTTAAGCTGGCCGCCGGGCAGGTGGTGATCGGAACGCTGAACTTCATCTGCGTTTCCGCCTGTCTGCATCAGATGCTGGCGGCGCAGGGCGAAGCCAGCTTCGTGCAGACGGCAACCGCCTTCGTGCTCGCCAATATCGCCATCCTCCTCACCCATGTTCCGGGCGGGCTGGGCGTGCTGGAGGCAACCGTCAGCCACGTTCTTCCGGGCGACGCATCGATCGGCGCGCTGGTGGCCTTCAGGGTGATCTATTTCATTCTGCCCCTGCTGATCGGCCTGCCGGTCTTCGCCATCAGCGAAATCGTCATCCGCAAGCGGAAAACGGCAAACTCAGAAAAACACGCTGACCAGACGGCCGACGCGCAGGCGCAACCGCTGTAACGGCCAGTACGGCCTGCGCGGATCGACGATCCCTGTCCCCGGCAGCGGGCTCGTTCCGCCATGGGCGATATCGACGGCGAATTCGCGCAACCCGCGTGGGCCGCGGTTCAGCGCCTTTATAGTATCTAGCACCGATCGCTTTTCACTCTCCATCCGCTGCACCTCTTCGGGCTGCGCATCGAGATGCTCAGCCATCAGCCGGTGGCGAAGCGCGGTGATCGCCTGGCGGTGACCATCAGTCTCCGCCTCGATCGCCAGATCGCATTCCGTATCCAAGCCCTCGGAGCGGTTGTTCAGGTTCGACGAGCCGATGCGGATAAATGCATCATCGACGATCATCAGCTTGGAGTGGATGACAATTTCCTGCTCGCCGCCCTTCTCGTCAGGCACCACGGCATACATGACACGCAGCCGATCATAACGGTCGATCCGCTTTAGCCGGCGGATCAGGCGATCGCGATTGTTGCCCATCGTCAGTTTCTCGATGAAGCCGTGCGAGCTGCGGGTAACGAGAACCGCGATTTCAGGACCTTCGATCTCCTTCAGCCGCTTGGCGATCTCGCGCGCCACACCGAAAGAGGCCAGATATTGGGTTTCGATATAGATATGCTTGCGCGCCGCCCGGATCGCATCCCGCGTCAGCCGGAAAGCTTCGTAATGGCCGCGCTTGCCGATCAGTCCGGGTTCTGTCAACGCGATCGCGGCCGTCGCATTGGTCATTTCTGCCGGGACAGCCAACGGCCATTCGGTATCGCTGGCAGCGGCGGGCTCTATCCGCTCGCCGGTCGCCTTCCGCCACCTGCGGCGGGCGACATCGCCGATCAGGCCTGCGGCCTCACCTGAAACCATCGACTGCATGTCATGAACCGGTTCATAGGGCGTGCCGTCAGGCGCCTTGCGCAGCGGATTGCCGATCCGGTGATCCGGCTCGTCCCAGCGCCGTGCCGTGAGGTCGATGCCGCCCAGGAAACCCAGGCTGTCGTCGATCGAAACCAGTTTCTGGTGATGACAACCGCGCAGCGGATGGCGCAGATCGAAACGCATGGTGATCTGCGGATGAGACGAGAACCCGCTCTCGCGAAAGAGCCGCAACGACTTTCCCGAATAGATCGGCCCCATGCCCCAGACCAGAATCCGGATTTGCAATCCCGGATGCTCATCGGCAAGCGACAGCAGCAATTCGCCGAGCGTTTCGGAACTCTGCTTTGGCCGGAGACGGATATCGGGATTGAAATCCCAGCCGACGATCCAGATCGTCCGGCGGGCTTTCCTGAGTGCCTGATTAAGTGCCGAGAAATAGGCGGATCCATCCACCAGAAACGCCACTTTGTCGGCTTTCCCGGCGCGCCAGGCATTGCGGCCAGTGCGAATGATGCCACCCGGCATGGCCGTCACCGCGGCCTTCATCGTGCGCCGGGCCGCTCCGGCTATCAGATCGATTGCATTTGCCGTCTTGCGGCTATCGCCGGCCGCTTGAAAATCCATCATCCTGTGCCGGTGCCCCACGCTTTTTCGATGCGTGCCTCAACGTGCGAAACGCCGCTGCAGTTCCCGGACACCGAACAAAAATTATAGCTCTGCGGAGCGTTGCTGCCGGATCGCGGCGATCATGGCCTTGCCGAGCCGATGCATTTCCCGCATGCCTTGGATAGAATCAGGGAGGATGCCGCATGCGAAACTACTCAGCCTGCATCGAATGGCTGTTTGCCGAACCGGGCGACGAATTCTCAAGCCGCATCGATAGCGCCGCAGAGGCCGGTCTGCATTTCATCGAATTCTGGCGCTGGACCGACAAGGATCTCGACGCCATCGAGCGCACGCTGAAGAGCACTGGCCTCAAGGTTTCGAGCCTCGTTGCCGAACCGATGATCCCACTGACAGACATCGCCAATCGCGAAGTTTGGCTCGAAGGCCTGAAGCAGTCCGTCGCGGTCGCAAAGCGGCTCGGCGCCCCGGTACTGATCGCGCAAGCCGGAGACGACCTGCCCGGATTATCGCGCGACGAGCAGCGTGCCGCGCTGACAGAAACATTGCGCGCCGCCGCCGATATCCTGAAAGGCACCGGCGTCCGCCTTGGCGTCGAGCCCCTCAACACGCGCATCGACCATATCGGCTATTTCCTAAGCTCGACGACGGAAGCGCTCGATATCGTCGATGACGTCGATCGGAGGGAGATTGGCATCGTCTACGATATCTACCATTCCGCAGTGATGGACGAGAAAACCGAAGATGTCATCGGCGGGCGGGTCTCCCGCGTCGTCCACCTCCACATTGCCGACCACCCCGGCCGCAACGATCCCGGCACAGGAACGATCGACCTCAGGCATCGACTCGATTGGCTCTACGCGAAAGGCTATGAGGGTGTCGTGGGAATGGAGTACCGGCCCGTAAAACCCGGCCGCGACGGCGTCACGGCAGCAATCGACTCGCTTGGCGGCTGAACAGCAGCGGCCTATTGATCGCTGCCTGCCTCCATACTCCATGGGCTCTCCGCCACCAGCTTTTGCAGCCAGCTGCGAAAAGAGACGAGTGGCGGATAGTTTGCGCGCGATTGCGGCCAGGCGAGCCAGTAGGTTCCGCTGCCGGTTACCGACGGTTTCAGCAGCGAAAGAAGCCGCCCCTGCTGGATTTCATCCCTAGCCAGATAGTCGGGCAGCAGCGCCACGCCCAGTCCGGCGATCGCAGCCTGGGTCATCGTCGCGAACTGATCGAAAAGCATGCCGGTGACGTTTTTCGGTTTGATCCCCTGGGCTTCGAACCAGATTGCCCAGGCCTTCGTCCGCGTTTCGAGCTGCAGCAGCGGCAGGTCCAGCACGTCGCCCGCATCGTCGACAGGCTTTTCTCTCAGCAGCGCCGGTGAGATGCAGGCCGTCAGGCGCTCCTCGAAGAGCTCGAGATGATCGGCATCGCGCCAATCGGCAGCGCCGAAATGGATTGCCGCGTCGAACCCTTCGGCCGCGAAATTGAAGCGCTTCAGGCGGGTCGCCAGGCTGACATTGATCCCGGGATGGTCCTTGAGGAAATCTCCGAGCCGCGGCGCCAGCCATCGTGTGCCGAAGGCGGGTAGGATGGCGAGGGCGAGCGTGCCGCCGCCGGGATTGGCAGAGAATTCCATGCTGCCGCGCTGGATGAGATCGAGTGCCCGGCTGATATCGCGGCCATAGGCCTGCGCCGCCTCGGTCGGCACCAGCCGCTGCCTGTACCTGTCGAAAAGCGGGCGGCCGAGCTGCTGTTCCAGCGTCTGGATCAGCCGGCTGACCGTGCTTTGCGTCAGGTTGAGCTCGCGCGCAGCCGCCGCCGTGGAGCCATTGCGCAGGACTGCCTCGAAGGCCGAGAGATGGCTGATATGAGGAAGAAATCGTCTCTGGCGCATCTGCAACCTATGCATGGCATACATCAACTCATTCGCAAATACAGTTTCCATAGACATCAGGCAATCGATAGACGCATAATTCCCGATAAAACCTATGTCTTTGCCGTGAGGATCGCTTGTCAAACTCTGCCAACACAGTTTCCAAACCATCGTCGAGCGCATTTGCCTGGAACGATCCATTCCTGCTGGACGAGCAACTGAGCGAAGACGAGCGGATGATCCGCGACTCGGCGGCTGCCTTCGCCAAGGCCGAGCTGCTGCCCCGCGTCCAGGAAGCCTATCTCGACGAGCAAACCGACAAGGGCCTCTTCAAGCTGATGGGCCAGACCGGCCTGCTCGGCGTCACGCTGCCGGAAGAATATGGCGCTGCCAACGCCTCCTACGTCGCCTACGGCCTCGTCGCCCGCGAGATCGAGCGCATCGATAGCGGCTATCGCTCGATGATGAGCGTCCAGTCCTCGCTGGTCATTTACCCGATCTATGCCTACGGCTCCGACGCACAGAAGAAGAAATATCTACCGGGCCTCGTTTCCGGCGAGCTGATCGGCTGTTTCGGTCTGACCGAGCCGGATGCAGGCTCCGATCCGGGTGGCATGAAGACCCGTGCCGAGAAGATCGAGGGCGGTTATCGCCTGCGCGGCTCCAAGATGTGGATCTCAAACGCCCCGATCGCCGATGTCTTCGTCGTCTGGGCGAAATCCGAAGCCCACAACAATGAGATCCGCGGCTTCGTGCTTGAAAAGGGCATGAAGGGCCTCTCAGCCCCAAAAATCGGCGGCAAGCTGTCTTTGCGCGCCTCGATCACCGGCGAGATCGTGCTGGACAGCGTCGAAGTGAGCGAAGACGCGATCCTGCCCGGCGTCTCGGGTCTCAAAGGCCCCTTCGGCTGCCTCAACCGCGCCCGCTACGGCATTTCCTGGGGTGTGATGGGTGCGGCCGAAGACTGCTGGTTCCGCGCCCGCCAATACGGCCTCGACCGCAAGCAGTTCGGCAAGCCGCTCGCCGGCATGCAGCTCTACCAGAAGAAGCTCGCCGACATGCAGACCGAGATCGCCCTTGGACTGCAGGGCTCGCTGCGCGTCGGCCAGCTGATGGACCAGCACAAGAT